>NC_006348.1:1404059-2106088 GCF_000011705.1 Burkholderia mallei ATCC 23344
CACATCATGATGATTTCCGCGTCCGCGTCCGGGCCCGCGAAGCCGAGCGCCTCGACGCCGACCTGATGGAACTGGCGATAACGGCCGCGCTGCGGGCGCTCGTGGCGGAACATCGGCCCGAGATACCACAGGCGTTTCGGGCCGTCATACAGCATGTTGTGCTCGATCGCCGCGCGCACGACGGCCGCGGTGTTCTCGGGGCGCAGCGTCAGGTTCTCGCCGTTCAACGCATCGACGAAGCTGTACATCTCCTTTTCGACGATGTCGGTCACCTCGCCGATGCCGCGCGTGAAGAGCTGCGTATGCTCGACGATCGGCGTGCGGATGTTCTGATAGCCGTATGCGCGCAGCAGCGACTTCACCGTCGCCTCGAAGAATTCCCACAAGCCGGCATCCTGCGGGAGGATGTCGTTCATGCCCTTCACGCCCGTCAGCTTCTCGAGCTTTCGCTTTTGTTCTGTCATCTGAATACGGTGGACGAATTAATTCTGCGCCGCGGCGCGGCCGTAGGTGCGCGCGACGTAGTCGCTCACGATCTGCTGGAACTCTTCCGCGATGTGCTCGCCGCGCAGCGTCTTCACTTTCTCGCCGTCGACGAACACCGGCGCGGCCGGATTCTCGCCCGAGCCCGGCAGGCTGATGCCGATGTTCGCGTGCTTCGACTCGCCCGGGCCGTTGACGATGCACCCCATCACCGCGACGTTCATCTTCTCGACGCCCGGGTATTCGCTGCGCCACACGGGCATCTGTTCGCGCAGGTAGGTCTGGATCCGCAGCGCGAGCTCCTGGAACAGCGTGCTCGTCGTGCGGCCGCAGCCCGGACACGCGACGACCATCGGCGCGAACGAGCGCAGCCCCATCGTCTGCAGGATCTCCTGGCCGACCACCACTTCGCCCGTGCGCGGCGCGCCCGGCTCCGGCGTGAGCGAGATGCGGATCGTGTCGCCGATGCCTTCCTGCAGCAGCAGACCGATCGCCGCGGTCGACGCGACGATGCCCTTCGAGCCCATGCCCGCCTCGGTGAGGCCGAGGTGCAGCGCGAAGCCGCAGCGGCGTGACAGTTCGCGGTACACGGCGACCAGGTCCTGCACGCCGCTCACCTTGCACGACAGCACGATCTTGTCGCGGCCGAGGCCGAGCTCGACCGCGCGCTCGGCCGAGCCGATCGCCGACTGGATCAGCGCCTCGTACATCACGCTCTGCGCCTCCCACGGCTCGGCGCGCGCGCCGTTCTCGTCCATCATCCGCGCGAGCAGGTCCTGATCGAGGCTGCCCCAGTTCACGCCGATCCGCACCGGCTTGTCGTACTTGATCGCGGCTTCGATCATCTGCGCGAACTGCGAATCGCGCTTCGCGCCCTGGCCGACGTTGCCCGGGTTGATCCGGTATTTCGACAGCGCCTGCGCGCAGTCCGGGTAGTCGCGCAGCAGCAGGTGGCCGTTGTAGTGGAAATCGCCGACAAGCGGCACCGTCACGCCCATCCGGTCGAGCTGCTCGCGAATCGCCGGCACGGCAGCGGCCGCCTCCGGCGTGTTCACGGTGATGCGCACGAGCTCGGAGCCCGCGTTCGCGAGCTCCTTCACCTGGATCGCGGTGCCGATCGCGTCGGCCGTATCGGTGTTCGTCATCGACTGCACGCGCACGGGCGCCGCGCCGCCGATCGTCACGAGCGTGCCGCCCCAGCGGACATCGACCGCATGCGACACGCGCCGCGGCGCATGCCCGCCGAACACCGGCTCGGTTGAACAAATCTGACTGCTGCGTGGGGATTGAGCTTCGGATTGCATCGATAGATCCAAGTTACGCCAAGCGCGCCGCCTGCCCGGCGGCGCAAAAGGGAAAAGCGCCGTGCCTGGCCCGGCCACGGCGCTTGCCGTCAGGGCAATGCGAAACGCGCGACATTGCCCCGAGCCGTCGAGTATTTTGCCGGATCGACGGGCTTGCCGTCGAAAGCGACCGATTCGAGCCCGGCCTTGTTGCCGATCGTGACCTTGAGCGGCGCGTCGCCCGCGACCTGCCTCGTCTCGCCGGCGCGCACGAGCGCCGAGAACAGCTCCTTGCCGTTCTTGTCGCGCACGCTGAACCAGCAGTCCTGCGCGACCTTGAGCGCGACGACCGACTGGCCGGGCGCCGCCGTGACGGCTGCGCTCGCGCCGTCGGCCGCCGACGCGGCCGGCTGCTGCGCGCCTTGCGCTGGCTGCGCGGCGGCGACCGGCGCCGACGCGGATAACGCAGCCGCCGCGCTCGCGACGACGGGCGCGGCCCCCGCGGCCGGCACGCTCGCCGCGGCCGTGTCGCCCGCCGACGCGCCGCCGACCGACTGCGTCGCGGACGCCGCGAGCGCCCCCGCCTGCATGACCGTGCCCGACACCGCCGCGCTCGCCGGCAGATCCGACGCGGCGCCTTCCTGCTGCGCGTGCGCGGCCGACGCGGCTTCGCCCGCGCCGCTCGACTTGAAGCGCGCGAGCCAGTTCGACGAATCGCCGCCCGTACGCCACATCGCCGCGGCAACGAGCGCGACCACGACCGCCGCGACCGCCCACAGCCATGGCCGGCCGCGCGACGCCCCCCCCAGCGGGATCGACACCCTGCCGCGCGGCAGATCGGTGCCGGCCGACGCGGGCATCGACAGATCGACCTCCGGCACGCCTTTTTCGCGGCGCAGCGCCTGCGCGAACGGCTCCGGATCGACGCCGAGCATCTTTGCGTAACTGCGCACGAGGCCGAGCGCAAACGTCGTGCCCGGCAACTGACTCGTATCGCCCGCCTCGAGCGCCTGAAGCTTCGGCGCCGCGACCTTCAGCCGCGCGGAGACGTCGTCGACCGACCACCCCTTCGTCCGTCGCAACTCCGCGAGCCGCGCGCCCACCGCCGCGACCGACGCCATGCCTCCACCGGCTGTCGCCGGTTTCTCGCCTGCGTTCGTCTCTGGGCTCTTTGACGGCTGCGGTTCGCTCATCCTCATCCTCGCGTCGATTCTTCTTGCCTGCACGCCCGCGCCGGCTCCGGCCGGGCTCACAGCACCACCGTTGTCACACACTGCGCGGCGCCGCGCGCCGCCCCCGATCGCTTTACGCGTATTTCCCTGTCAGCCCGGCCACCCCGGTCAAACCGCCCGGACCTCGATAATCTTCGACGCGCCGGTGCGCTCGGCAAGACGCGTGCGATCCTTGACCGCGCCCGCCAGTTGACCGCACGCGGCGTCGATATCGTCGCCGCGCGTCTTGCGGATCGTCGTCACGACGCCTGCGTCGATCAGAACCTGCGCGAAGCGCTTGATCTGCTCCGTCTTCGAGCGCACGAGCCCCGATTCCGGGAATGGATTGAACGGAATCAGATTGAATTTGCACGGCACGTCGCGCGTTACCGCGAGCAGTTCTCGCGCGTGCGCTTCGGTATCGTTGACGCCGTCGAGCATGCAGTACTCGAACGTGATGAAATCGCGCGGCGCGACCTTCAGGTAACGCTGGCACGCGGCCATCAGCTCACGCAGCGGATGCTTCTTGTTGAGCGGCACGAGCTCGTCGCGCAGCGCATCGTTCGGCGCATGCAGCGACACCGCGAGCGCGACGGGCAGCTCCGCGCCGAGCCGGTCCATCATCGGCACGACACCCGACGTCGACAGTGTCACGCGCCGGCGCGACAGGCCATACGCGTTGTCGTCGAGCATGAGACGCATCGCGGGCACGACCGCCGAGTAATTGAGAAGCGGCTCGCCCATGCCCATCATCACGACGTTCGTGATCACCCGCTCGGCCTTGCCGTTGGGGCCGGGCGCACGGCCCAGCGACGCGCGCAGCGCGAATTCCGCCATCCGCAGCTGCCCGACGATCTCGCCCGTCGACAGATTGCGGGAAAAACCCTGCTTGCCGGTCGAGCAGAAGCGGCAATTGACCGCGCACCCCGCCTGCGACGACACGCACAGCGTGCCGCGCGTCTCCTCGGGGATGAACACCGTCTCGACCGCATTACCGTTGCCGACGTTGATGAGCCACTTGCGCGTGCCGTCGGCCGACACGTGATCGCTCAGGATATCGGGCGTGCCGATCACGGCGCGCCCCTTCAGCTTCTCGCGCAGCGATTTCGCGAGATCGGTCATCCCGTCGAAATCGGCTGCGTTGTATTGGTGGATCCAGCGCTGCAGCTGCTTAGCGCGAAACGCCTTCTCGCCGAGGCTGCCGCAGTACGCGACGAGGCCCTCGGCGTCGAGGTCGAGTAGATTGACGATGGTTTCGCCCGCCATGATGCCTGCCTTGCCGCCGAACGCGCCGGACCCCGACTCGCTTAGCGCGAGTAGACGTTCATTTCCGGGAAGAAGAACGCGACTTCGGCGCGCGCCGTTTCCGGTGCGTCCGAGCCGTGCACGGCGTTCGCGTCGATGCTGTCCGCGAAGTCGGCACGGATCGTGCCCTTTTCCGCCTTCTTCGGATCCGTCGCGCCCATCAGGTCGCGGTTCTTCAGGATCGCGTCCTCGCCTTCCAGCACCTGGATCATCACCGGGCCCGAGATCATGAAATCGACGAGATCCTTGAAGAACGGACGCTCGGCGTGCACGGCGTAGAACTTCTCCGCATCGGCGCGCGACAGGTGCGCCATGCGCGCCGCCACGATCTTCAGGCCGGCGTTTTCGAAACGGCTGTAGATCTGGCCGATCACGTTCTTCGCCACCGCATCCGGCTTGATGATCGACAGGGTGCGCTCGAGTGCCATAAAAACTCCAAAAAATTAAGAGGTTACAGTTCCAAATGAATCCGCTATTGTAACACGTTCCCGTGTATCATTGCGATTGAACCCTTACACGATCGAAAGGTTCTAATACTTCGTGTTTCGCAGGCGCCCAGGCGCTGAAACCTCCGCCGTCGAAACCTATCTTAGGGGTAGCGGCCACACGGTTTTTTGCGACGCAACACGCGCGTCGCCCGCCGGCGGCGCCGCCACGTTCCATGTTAGGAGAAACCATGAACGACTATCCGTACAACTTCGGCCGCGGCGGCGCGATCGGCACGGCCGAGACCCGCAACCGCGTGCTGCGCAACACCTACTGGCTCCTCGCGCTGTCGATGGTGCCGACCGTGCTCGGCGCCTGGGTCGGCGTCGCGACAGGTTTCTCGCTGTTCGCCGCGACGAGCCCGATGATGAGCCTCCTCGCGTTCTTCGCGATCGCGTTCGGCTTCATGTTCGCGATCGAGCGCACGAAGAACAGCTCGGCCGGCGTGTTCGTGCTGCTCGGCTTCACGTTCTTCATGGGCCTGATGCTGTCGCGCCTCTTGAGCTTCATCCTCGGCTTCTCGAACGGCCCGTCGCTCATCATGCTCGCATTCGGCGGCACCGGCGTGATCTTCGCCGCGATGGCGACGGTCGCGACCGTCAGCAAGCGCGACTTCTCGGGCCTCGGCAAATGGCTCTTCGTCGGCGCGATCGTGCTGCTGCTCGCGATGGTCGCGAACATGTTCCTGCAACTGCCGGCGCTGATGCTGACCGTATCGGTGCTCGCGATCGTGATCTTCTCGGCGTACATGCTGTTTGACGTCCAGCGCGTCGTGAACGGCGGCGAGACGAATTACATCAGCGCGACGCTCGCGATCTACCTCGATCTGTACAACGTGTTCACGAACCTGCTCGCGCTGCTCGGCATCTTCGGCGGCAACCGCAACTGAAGGCCGGCGCCCCCTGCCCCAAAACCGGCCTTCGGGCCGGTTTTTTTCATGCACGCGCCACCCGGCTCCCGCGTCAATCGCGCTCGAACAGCGCGATCGATTCGACATGCGAGGTATGCGGGAACATGTTGACGACGCCCGCGCCCTTGAGCCGATAACCCGCCTCGTGCACGAGGAGCCCCGCGTCTCGCGCAAGCGTCGACGGGTTGCACGACACGTACACGATCCGCGCAGGCAACGGCCCCGCACCGCTCTGCGCGATCTCGGCGAGCGCCTTCGATACCGCGAGTGCGCCTTCGCGCGGCGGATCGACCAGGAACTTGTCGAATGCGCCGAGCGCGCGCAGATCGTCCGCCGTCACCTCGAACAGGTTACGGCACGCGAACGACGTATGGCCGTCGACGCCGTTTTCCTTCGCATTCTCGAGCGCGCGCGCAGTCAGCGCGTCGCTGCCCTCGATGCCGACCACTTCGCGTGCGAGCCGCGCGAGCGGCAGCGTAAAGTTGCCGATCCCGCAGAACAGATCGAGCACGCGATCGCCGCGTTCGGGCGCGAGTAGCCGCAGCGCGCGGCCGACGAGCACGCGGTTGATCTGGTGATTGACCTGCGTGAAATCGGTCGGCTTGAACGGCATCCGGATCCCGAATTCCGGCAGCGTGTAATCGAGCTGCGCGTCAAGCGGATAGAACGGCGCGACCGTATCCGGCCCTTTCGGCTGCAGCCAGAACTGCACGCGATGCGTGTCGGCGAATTCGCGCAGGAGCGCCTCGTCGGCCGCGTTGATCGGCTCGAGCACGCGCAACACGAGCGCCGTCACCCGGGCGCCGACCGCGAGCTCGATCTGCGGCATGCGATCGCGGATCGATAATTGCTCGACCAGCCGGCGCAGCGGCACGAGCATCGCCGACACGTGCGGCGGCAGCACTTCGCAGCTCGTCATGTCGGCCACGTAGCTGCTCTTTTTCTCGTGGAAGCCGACGAGCACGCCGCCCTTCTTCGCGACATGGCGCACGGTGAGGCGCGCACGATAGCGATAGCCCCACGACGGCCCGTGAATCGGCGCGAACATCGCCTCGGCGCGCAGCTTCGCGAGATGCCAGAGGTTATCCTCGAGCACGCGCTGCTTGATCGCGACCTGCGCGCGCATGTCGAGATGCTGCATCGAGCAGCCGCCGCACGTGCCGAAAAACGCGCATTTCGGCTGCGTGCGCATCACGCTCGGGCGCAGAATATCGACGACCTGCGCCTGCTCGTAGGTCGGCTTGCGGCGAAAGCTCGAATAAGTGACGCGCTCGCCGGGCAACGCGCCCTCGACGAAAATCACCTTGCCGGGCTCGCCGTTTTCGTCGACGACGCGGCCGACGCCGCGCGCCTCCATGTCGAGCGAATCGATATCGAGAACCGGGGCGCGACCGGGCGCGTCGCCCGCGGACGATGCGCGGCGCGTGGAGAGGGGGACGGCTTCTGACACCAGCTTTTCCTGACGAACGATTGTGGGGGAAAGGCGAGATTGTAGACGAACGCCCGCCAAGCAACGGAGATTCGACGATGCGACTCATCAGTTGGAACGTCCAATGGGGACGGGACGCGAACGGAACGGTCGACCTCGCGCGCACCGTCGACGCCGCACGCGGCCTCGGCGATTTCGACGTGCTGTGCGCGCAGGAGCTCACACGCGGCTTTCACGCGCTGCCGGGCGGCCCAAGCGGCGATCAGTACGCCGAGCTGGCCGCGCTCCTGCCGGGTTACGCGGTATTCGACGCGATCGGCGTCGATCTGCCGCCGCTCGAGCCGGGCGCGCCGCGCCGGCAATTCGGCAACGCGCTCGCCACGCGGCTGCCCGTCGAGCGCGCCCTGCGCCACGCGTTGCCGTGGCCGGCGAGCGCCGCCGCGCCGTCGATGCCCCGCTGCGCGCTCGAAGTCACGCTGCGCGCGCCGTTCGGGCCGCTGCGCGTCGTCGTCACGCATCTCGAATACTATTCGGCGCAGCAGCGGCTCGCACAAGTCGACGCGCTGCGGCGCCTGCATCGCGAGGCGGCCGCGCATGCGCGCGCGAGCGCGCCGCCGGAAACGCCGGCAAGCCCGTTCGCGCCGTCGGCGCGCGCGGCCGACGCCATCGTCTGCGGCGACTTCAACAGCGCGTACCGCAGCGACGCGTACCGGCGCTTTCTCGCGCCGTTTCCCGATGCGCCGCGCTTCGTCGACGCCTGGCTCGCGCGCCATCCGGGAAAGACGCCGCCGATGACGGCGGGCGTCTACGACACCGCGCAATGGAGCGAGGGGCCGATGACGTGCGACTTCGCGTTCGTCACCGATACGCTCGTTCGCCGCCTATCGCGCTGCGAAATCGACGGGACGGTGCGTGCGTCCGATCATCAGCCGATCGTGCTCGAATTGAGCGACGCATAGCGGCGCGACGCGCAAGCGGACCGAAAGGGATCGAGCAGCGCGAGCGGCTCGAGCGGTGCAAATCGACGCCCGGCAAGCCGTGGCTGGCGAGCGACGAGCGGCGATTCGAAACCGACGGAACGCGCGACGCCCATTCGATGCGCCGCAGCGCGCACGCCGCGCATCGCATCGCATCAAGCGTCGAACGCGGCGAGATACTCGGCCCAGTGCGGCGCGGGCTCCTGCACGAGCGTGTTCTTCACGAGCGCGATCTCCTCGGTGTACTCGGCGGGCGACAAGCCGCCGCGCATCTGCTGGAACCGGCAATACAGCAGGTAGGTGTTCACGACGTCGGTCTCGCAGTAATTGCGAATCTCTTCGATTCGCCCTTCCCGGAACGCCGTCCACACCTGGCTGCCGTCCATCCCGAGCTTGCCGGGAAAGCCGCACAGCTTCGCGAGCGCATCGAGCGGCGCGCTCGCGCGCGGCTGGTAGAGCGCGAGCAGATCCATCAAGTCCAGATGCCGCGTGTGATAGCGCGACAGATAATTGTTCCACTTGAAGTCGCGATCGTCCTCGCCCATGTCCCAGTAGCGCGGCGCCGCAACGCCGTGCACGAGCGCGCGGTAATGCAGCACCGGCAGATCGAAGCCGCCGCCGTTCCACGACACGAGTTGCGGCGTGTACTTCTCGATCACGCGGTAGAACGACTGGATCAGCGTCGCCTCCGGGTCGTCCGGCGTGCCGAGCGAGCGCACGCGAAAGCCGTTGTTGTCGCGAAACACGCACGAGATCGCCGCGATCCGTTGCAGATGGTGCGGCAGGAAATCGCTGCCCGTCTTCTCCCGGCGCGCGGCGAACGCGTGCTCGGCCACTTCGGCGTCGGCGAGGTCGGCGGGCAGATCTTCGAGACGGCGGATGCCGTCGACATCGGGAATCGTCTCGATGTCAAAAACCAGAATCGGTGTCATTGATGAATTACAGAACGGCGTCCTTGCGCACGCCGTTGGATGCGAAAAACCGCTTGAGCCGCACGAGCGCTTCCTGCTGGATCTGGCGAACCCGTTCGCGGGTCAGCCCCATCTCGTCGGCAAGCTCCTCGAGCGTCGCGGGTTCGATATGGTTCAGGCCGAAGCGCCGCTCGATCACATGGCGGTGCTTGTCGGACAGGCGCGACAACCAGGCGCGCGTGAGCGTCTCCAGCTCGCGGTGCTGAACCTCCGCGTCCGGCGACTGGCTCTGATCGTCGGGCAGCAGATCGAGCAGGCTGCTCGCCGGGTCGAGATCGAGCGGCGCGTCGAGCGACGCCGTATGCTCGTTCAGCGCGAGGATGTCCGTGACCTCCTCGGCCGTCTTGCCGGTCAGATACGCGATGTCGTCGATGCTCGCCTCGCGGCGCTCGGCGGCCTCGCCCGTGGACATCGAGTTCTTCTCCAAATGGCGCTTCGCGCGCAGCACCTGGTTCAGTTCGCGGATCACGTGCACCGGCAGCCGTACCGTCCGCGCCTGATTCATGATCGCGCGCTCGATGCTCTGGCGGATCCACCAGGTCGCGTACGTCGAGAAGCGAAAGCCACGCGTCGGATCGAATTTCTCGATCGCGTGCATGAGCCCGAGATTGCCTTCTTCGATCAGATCGAGGAGCGGCACGCCGCGATTCAGATAGCCTTTCGCGATGCTGACGACAAGCCGCAGGTTGCGCTCGATCATCACCTGCCGCGCCTCGAATTCGCCCGCCTTCGCGAGCCGCGAGTAGCGCTGCTCTTCCTCGACCGTCAACAGCGGCTTCACGCTGATGCGGTTCAGGTAGTGCTGGATCGTATCGGCGGTGAGCTCGGCCTGCAGAAGCGCCCGGAAGTCGTCCAGATCGGGCTGCGCGTCGCCGCGCCCCTCGCCCGATTCGTCCGGATCCGCATCGCGCGACTCGTAGTCGCGTTCATTGTCGGCGGCGTCTTCGTCCTCGTCCGCTGAAGCACCAGTTCGCTCTACCGATGCTTGCTTGGCTCGACTGATCTTCTCAGACTCGGCTTGCGGATCGTGGCGCTTCGATTTCGGCATGGTCGTCTCGTTTATTGAGGCGGCAAATACTTCAGCGGATCGACAGGTTTACCCTGCCGGCGAACCTCGAAATGCAGCATCACGCGGTCGGAATCACTATTGCCCATCTCTGCGATCTTCTGGCCTTTCGTCACCGCGTCCCCCTCTTTTACCATCAAAGCGCGATTGTGTGCATACGCCGTGAGATAAGTTGCGTCGTGCTTGATGATAATGAGGTTGCCGTAGCCGCGCAGCCCGTTGCCCGCGTACACCACGCGACCATCCGCGGCGGCCTTCACGGCCTCGCCGGCGGGGCCGCCGATGTTGATCCCCTTGTTCTTCGAATCGTCGAACGTGTTCAGCAGCGCGCCGCGCACCGGCCACGCGAACGACACGTTGCCGTTCGCGGCGGGCGCGCTCGGCTCGCTCGACGCGGATGCGGCCGGCGCGCTCGGCGCGGCGCTCGCGGTGGAACCGGAGCCATAGATCGGCGGCACCGCGGCGGCGCCGTTCGACGGGCCGCTCGACAGCGGCGGCGTGACCACCGCGCCCGCGGCAGGCGCGGCCGCCGTCGCGCCGCCCGCGGTCGGCGACACGCGCAGCAACTGATCGACTTCGATCTGATTCGGGTTGGTCAGGTTGTTCCACGCGGCGATGTCGCGATAGTTCTGGCCGTTCTCGAGCGCGATCCGATAAAGCGTGTCGCCCGGCTTCACCCGGTAGTAACCCGGAGGCGCGGGCGGCAGCGGCGCGGGCGGCTGCGTGGCGGCCGTCGTGCCGAGCGAGCCGGAGCGGTCGACGACGGGCGCCTGATCGAGCCGCGTCGCGCACGCGCCGAGCAGCGCGAACGCCGCCATGCAAATCGCGCGCTGAGCGAGCGAGAGCGGAACCTTCGAACGATTGTTTTGCATCGCGCGCAGCATACTCATCGGTATCAAATCACTCCGGATTTTAAAGGGACAAAGAAAACGCGATCAAGCCGCGACTCGCGCCACTGCGCGGGTGCGACGCGCTCCACGAGCGTCAGCACCTGCTCGCCCGCCTGCTCTCCGACAGGCGCGACGAGCCTGCCGCCGATCGCCAATTGTTCCAACAGCGCCCGCGGCACGTCGAGCCCCGCCGCCGCGATCACGATCGCGTCGAACGGCGCCGCGGCGGGCAGGCCCACGCGTCCGTCGCCGTAGTGCAGGCGGATGTTCGGCACGCGCAGCGGCCGCAAATTCAGTTTTGCGCGCTCGTAGAGCGGCCTCACGCGCTCGATCGAATACACGTCGCGCGCGACGCGGCTCAGCACCGCGGCCTGATAGCCGCAGCCCGTGCCGATTTCGAGCACGCGCTCGAGCGCGCGGCCCGCCGCCGCGAGCTCGATCATGCGCGCGACGACCGACGGCTTCGAGATCGTCTGCTGATGGCCGATCGGCAGCGCGGCGTCCTCGTACGCCTGAGCCGCGAGCCCGGGATCGACGAACATGTGGCGCGGCACGGCCGACATCGCGGCGAGCACGCGCGGATCGGCCACGCCGTTTGCCCGCAGCCGTTCGACCATGCGCTCGCGCACACGTTCCGAAGTCAGCGCGAGCGCGCCGCTCAGCGCGACGTTCGGCGCGGCGCTCCGGTCCCCCTGCTTCGCGCCCCCCTGCGGCGCGCGCTTCGCGGCGCCGGGCGCCGCAGGCGCGTGCTGCTTCGCACGCGCGGGTTTCGCGGCGAACACGCCGCCGTGCGGCGCGCGGCGTTCGGGCACGATCGGAGAAGCAGCGGCGGGCACGGCGGCGGCCGCGGTGAGGCGCTGGCGGGCGGCGTCTCCCGCCGCCTGGCGCTCCGCCACGCGGCCCTCGGGCTTGCGCGGCTCGCGCTTCAGATCCTCGAGCGCGAGCGGAAACCGCTTCGCGCGCTCGCCGCTCATGAAGCGCCGCTCCCGGCACGCGCCCAATCGCGCGTGGCTCCGAGCATCTGCGTATGCGTGAGATCGAGCTGCAGCGGCGTGATCGACACGTAGCCCGACGCGGTCGCGTGAAAATCGGTGCCCTCGCTCGCGTCGAGCGCGTCGCCCGCCGCACCGATCCAGTAGATCGGCTCACCGCGCGGGTTGGTTTGGCGAATCACCGGCTGCGACGGATGGCGCTTGCCGAGCCGCGTCACGCGCCAGCCCTTCAGCTCTTCGTACGGCAGGTTCGGGATGTTGACGTTCAGCAGCGGCTGGCCGGGCAGCGGATGGTCGAGGTAATGACGCACGATCTCGGCCGCGACGCGCGCCGCATCGCCGAGGTGCGCCCACTCCTTGTGAACGAGCGAGAACGCGATTGCCGGCACGCCGAACATGATGCCTTCCGTCGCCGCGGCGACCGTGCCGGAATACAGCGTATCGTCGCCCATGTTCTGGCCGTTGTTGATCCCCGATACGACGAGATCGGGCTTCGTGTCGAGCATGCCTGTCAGCGCGACGTGCACCGAATCGGTCGGCGTGCCGTTCACGTAGTAGAAACCCGTGGCGGCCGAACGCGACACCGAGAGCGGGCGCGACAGCGTGAGCGAGTTCGACGCGCCGCTGCAGTTCTGCTCGGGCGCCATCACGAGGATCTCGGCGAGCGGGCGCAGCGCTTCGTACAGCGCGGCGAGGCCGGGCGCAAGGTATCCGTCGTCGTTGCTGAGTAGTATTCGCATCCGGCGATTGTAACCGAGGAAAGATTGCGCGAGAGCGACGGCCCGGAGCGCTTTGCGCGCCGCGCGCGACGGCGCGCAAACGCATGCCGCGCGGCCCTCGGCGCTCAGATCGCGCGCCTTGCGCGCAGCGCGGCGATCGCCGGCGCGTCGTAGCCCAGCGTGCCGAGCACCTCGTCCGTGTGCTCGCCGAGCGCCGGCCCGAGCCAGCGCGTTTCGCCCGGCGTGCCGGACAGCTTCGGCGTCACGTTCGGCAGCGGGATCTGCGCGCCGTCGGCGAGTTTGAAACGCTGGATCATCTGACGCGCGACGAACTGCGGATCGTCGAACATGTCGGCGACGCTGTAGATGCGCGACGCCGGCACGTCGGCCGCGTTCAGCACCGCGAGCGCATCGTCGATCGTGCGCTCGGCGAGCCACGCGCCGATCGCCGCGTCGATCTCCCCCGTGCGCGGCACGCGGCCGTCGTTGTGCGCGAGCGCCGGATCGTCGGCGAGATCGTCGCGCCCGATCGCCTTCATCAGGCGCTTGAAGATCGGATCGCTGTTGCCGCCGATCACGACGCTGCCGTCGCGGCACGGATACGTGTTCGACGGCACGATGCCCGGCAGCGACGCGCCCGTGCGCTCGCGCACGAGCCCATAGACGCCGTACTCCGGCACGACGCTTTCCATCATGTTGAAGACGGCCTCGTACAGCGCGACGTCGACGACCTGCCCCGCGCCGCCGTTCACGTTGCGATGGTGCAGCGCCATCAGCGCGCCGATCACGCCGTGCAGCGCCGCGATCGAATCGCCGATCGAAATGCCGATGCGCGGCGGCGGCAGCTCGGGGTAGCCGGTGATGTGGCGCAGCCCGCCCATCGATTCGGCGATCGCGCCGAAGCCGGGACGGTCGCGGTACGGGCCGGTCTGCCCGTAGCCGGACAGGCGTACCATCACGAGGCCCGGATTGTCGGCCGACAGCACATCGTAGCCAAGGCCGAGCTTCTCGAGCAGCCCGGGGCGAAAGTTCTCGACGACGATGTCGGCGTCGCGCGCCAAGCGGCGCACGATCTCCTTGCCCTCGTCGGACTTCAGGTTGATCGTCACCGATTTCTTGTTGCGTGCCTGCACCGCCCACCACAGCGACGTGCCGCCCGCCTCCGGATACAGCTTGCGCCACTTGCGCAGCGGATCGCCGCCATTCGGATCTTCGATCTTGATGACTTGCGCACCGAACTCGGCGAGCAGGCGCGCGGCGAACGGGCCGGCGATCAGCGTGCCGAGTTCGAGCACCTTGACGCCCGCGAGCGGGCCGGGGGTTGCGCTCATGTCGCTTCCTTGGATCGTTGAACGGGACGCGCGGCGCGAGCCGGCCGCGCGGCGCCGGCGCGCGGCCGGCTAAAGCGTGCGCCGGTCGAGCATCGCGCGCGCGATCGTGCCCGCATCGACGTATTCGAGCTCGCCGCCCACCGGTACGCCGCGCGCGAGCCGCGTGACGGCCAGGCCGCGCGCCTTCAGCGTCTGGCCGAGGTAGTGCGCGGTCGCCTCGCCCTCGTTCGTGAAGTTCGTCGCGAGCACGACCTCCTTCACGATGCCGTCGGACGCGCGGCGCACGAGCCGGTCGAAATGGATTTCCTTCGGCCCGATGCCGTCGAGCGGGCTCAGGCGCCCCATCAGCACGAAGTACAGCCCGCGATAGGTCATCGTCTGCTCGAGCATGATCTGATCGGCGGGCGTCTCGACGACGCACAGCAGCGCCGGATCGCGCTCCGGATCGCTGCACACCTCGCAGATTTGCGCCTCCGTGAACGTGTTGCACTTCTCGCAATGCCGCAGGTGCTCGGTCGCGAACAGCAGCGACCGGCCGAGCCGCTCGGCGCCCTCCCGATCGTGCTGCATCAGGTGATACGCGATGCGTTGCGCGGATTTCGGCCCGACGCCCGGCAGCGCGCGCAGCGCCTCGACGAGCTCGGACAGCGCGGACGGCGGCTTGATGCTCATGCGCAACGGGCGTCGACCGAACAGTTCATCGTCAGAACGGCAGCTTGAAGCCGGGCGGCAGCGGCAGGCCCGAGGTCATCCCGCTCATCTTCTCCTGCGACGTCGCCTCGGCCTTGCGCACCGCGTCGTTGAACGCGGCGGCGACGAGGTCTTCGAGCATGTCCTTGTCGTCGGCGAGCAGGCTCGGATCGATCGCCACGCGGCGCACCTCGTTGCGGCAGGTCATCGTCACCTTGACGAGCCCCGCGCCCGACTGGCCCTCCACTTCGATGAGGGCCAGTTGCTCCTGCATCTTCTTCATGTTTTCCTGCATCTGCTGGGCCTGCTTCATCAGCCCGGCGAGTTGGCCTTTCATCATGGACTTGCTCCTTCGTAATCGATTGCGAACGGGCGCGATCTTAGCGCCCGCGCGTGAAATATGGAAACCGGACACGCGCGCGGCGCCCGGCTCGCGTCAGTGCAGCGTCGGCGAGGCGCCGTCCGCGGCGCCCGCTTCGGCGCCGACGGGTCGAATCGAGCCTTCGACGATGCTCGCGCCGAATTCGCGCAGCAATTGCTGGACGAACGGATCGGCGCTCATCTCCTGCTCGGCCTCCCGCTGGCGCTTCGCGCGCTCGGCGGCGGCGAGCGCCGCCGCGGTGCGGCGCGCCGGGCCGACCTCGACCGCGACGTCGACCGGCTTGCCGAGCGCATCCGCGAGCGCCGCCTTCAGCTTCGCGACCTGCGCGGCGTCCGCATATTGCGGCACCGGCACGGCGAGCTTCAGCGTGCCGCCGTCGGCCGCCGTCAACTCGCTGTTGAACGCGAGCTGATAGGCGACGCCCTTGAGCGGCAGGCTCGCCGCGAGCGTCGGCCATTCGCCGTCGTAGCCGATGGCATCGAGCGGAATCGGCTCCGGCAGCGGGCGCGTGTCGACGGGCGGCGCGGGGGCCGGCTTCGGCGCGACGCGGACATCGTCGGGCCCGCTGTCGAACACCGGAACGAAACCGTCGTCCGGCGGGATGAAGCCATCGTCCATCGACAACGGCACGTAATCGTCGGGCGGGATGTCCTCCCACGGCGGCGGCGCGCCGCGAGACTCGGCTCTCGCTTCGGCGCGCGCGGCGCCGTTCGGCGGCGCGTCGCCGGTTGCCGCGCGGGCGCGCGGCGTCGGCACGGACACCTGCGCGCGCGGCGCGGGCTTCGTCGGCGACGCGGCCGGCCCGGCGGCCGGGCGCGCGGCGCCGGCGCCGCGCCCGGACGACACGCGCATGCCCGCGTTGCGCAGCACGTCGAGCGCGGCGGCCGCGCCGGTCGCGCGCGACACGGGCGCGCCGGCGGCGGGCGTCGGCGGGCGTGACTCAGGCGCGGCGGGCGCGGCCGCCTCGACAGCATCCTCGGCCGAGGCGGCGGCCGGCGCGCGCGCATCGGGCACGGCGGCGGGCGTCGCAGCGGACGGCGCGGCCGCTCGCGGCGCGGATTCGAACGCGGTGTCCGGCGGCGCACTCGATGCCGCGCCCGACGCGCTGCCCGAATCGGCGGGCGGCTGCGCGTCGCGTTCGTCGCAACGCGAGTCGGCCGATGCGCGTGCGTTCGCCTTCGCGGGCACCGGCGCGTCGCCGTCGGATGCGTCGTCGCCCCGTTCCGCCGTCGCCGGCCGCGCCGGCGCGGCCGGCGGCGCCTCGGCGCGCGTTGCCGCACGAGCGGCAGCCGCCTTCGGCGCAAGCGCCGCCCCAGTAGCCCCAGTAGCTCCAGTAACTGCGGGCACCGCCGACGCGCCGACCGCCGCAGCAGCACGCGCGCCCGACTTCGGCGCGGCGCCCGCCACCCGAGCAGGCACCCCGCCTGCCGGCGCGCCGCCGCCCGTCGTCGCCGGCTCGAACGCGAGCATGCGCAACAGCGTCATCGTGAAGCCCGCGTATTCGTCGGGCGCGAGCCCGAGCTCGCCGCGCCCGACCGTCGCGATCTGATAATAGAGTTGCACCTGCTCCGGGCTCAGCAGTTCGGCGAAGCGGCGCAGATCGGCCGCCTCCGGCCATTCGTCGAGCACTGACGCCGGCGCGAACTGCGCCCATGCGATCCGGTGCAGCAGGCTCGCGAGATCCTGCAGCGCGGCCGAGAACGACAGGCTGCGCAGCGCCATCTCGTCGGCCACGGCGAGAATCTGCGGGCCGTCGGCCGCGGCGAGCGCGTCGAGCAGCCGCACCATATAGGTCTGGTCGAGCGTGCCGAGCATGCCGGACACGGCGGTTTCCGTCACTTCGTTCGCCGAATACGCGATCGCCTGATCGGTCAGCGACAGCGCATCGCGCATGCTGCCCTGCGCCGCGCGCGCGAGAAGACGCAGCGCCTGCGGCTCGAACGCGATGCGCTCTTCGCCGAGAATCCGCTCGAGATGCGACACGATGTGCCCGGCCGGCATCTGCTTCAGATTGAACTGCAGGCAGCGCGACAGCACGGTGACGGGAATCTTCTGCGGATCGGTGGTCGCGAGGATGAACTTGACGTGCGGCGGCGGCTCTTCGAGCGTCTTGAGCATCGCGTTGAACGCATGGTTCGTCAGCATGTGCACTTCGTCGATCATGTAGACCTTGAAGCGCGCATCGACGGGCGCGTACACCGCGCGCTCGAGCAGCGCGGCCATTTCGTCGACGCCGCGATTGCTCGCGGCATCCATTTCGACATAGTCGACGAAGCGCCCTTCATCGATTTCGCGACACGCGCGGCACACGCCGCACGGCTGCGACGTGACGCCCGTCTCGCAATTGAGCGCTTTCGCGAAGATGCGCGACAGCGTCGTCTTGCCGACGCCGCGCGTGCCCGTGAATAGATAGGCGTGATGCAAACGCCCGCCGTCGAGCGCGTGCGTGAGCGCCCTGACGACGTGCTCCTGGCCGACGAGCGAAGCGAAATCCTTCGGACGCCACTTGCGTGCGAGAACTTGATAGGTCATCGGGAAATTGTATCAGCAACGCTGCGCGCCGCCGACAGGTTGAACGCCGCGAAGCGTACGCATGCCGTGCCGATCGGAGAAGCGAAGCAAAAGAGAAGGAAAACGGAAAAACGCGAGCGGGGGGAATGCGGCTGAAGCAAGCGGAGGTGACGAGCCCGACCCTCGGCACTGGCGGAAAACGGCTGTGGCTGCTTCGTTCCCGACCTGACCAGGTTGACCGCCCCACCATGCGAGGAGGCCCGTCACGTCGCATTCTAACATCGCTTGACGCGCCGCGCGACCGTTATTCGCATACGAGGCGCCCGATCGGGCAGCCGGGCAAGCGGCCCCGCGCCTGCGATCCCGCCGCATCGCCTGCCTATACACATACGGCCGGCGCCGCGCATTGCCCGACTCTTGCAATTCGCGACACCGCGCCCATTTAACGCACACGCGGGCGGCAAAGCCGAAAGCGCGTCACGTCCCTGCTCGCATGACGACTACTATCGCCGTCAACAGCGGATAGCAATTTAGGCTAATATGACGCCCGAATGACCCGCGAGCCGCGGTATGCAGCGCTCACGCCCTTCTTTTCGCAAGAGCGGAGCTTCCTGCCCCGGCGACCGGCATGGCCCACGGGCGGCCGGCGCAGGCAGTCCCCGAACCGAAAGAGGTATTGACCCAATGAGCGAACAGATCAAACACATCAGCGACGCATCGTTCGAGCAGGACGTCGTCAAGTCCGACAAGCCGGTCCTGCTGGACTTCTGGGCCGAGTGGTGCGGTCCGTGCAAGATGATCGCGCCGATCCTCGACGAAGTCGCGAAGGACTACGGCGACAAGCTGCAGATCGCGAAGATCAACGTCGACGAAAATCAGGCGACGCCCGCGAAGTTCGGCGTGCGCGGCATCCCGACGCTGATCCTCTTCAAGAACGGCGCGGTCGCCGCGCAGAAGGTCGGCGCGCTGTCGAAGTCGCAGCTCACCGCGTTCCTGGACAGCCATCTCTAAAACCGGATGCGCCCCGCGCACGTGTTGTCAACCGGCAACACGTGCGCCGCGAAATCCGCCGATCGGTCGCTCAAGCCCGAATCGGCCTATGCTAGAATCAAAAACGTCGATAAGACGCATATAAATCTCTGAGCGCTTCCGCTCGCCCTCCTCCCTATATCTTTCGTCGCATCTCCTCCCTGGCGGGATCTCCGTATGCATTTATCCGAGCTCAAGTCTCTGCACGTCTCCGAATTGATCGAAATGGCCAATGGTCTGGAGATCGAAAACGCGAACCGCCTGCGCAAGCAGGAGTTGATGTTCGCCATTCTCAAAAAGCGCGCCAAGACGGGAGAAACGATCTTCGGCGACGGCACGCTCGAAGTGCTGCCGGACGGTTTCGGCTTCCTGCGCTCGCCGGAAATGTCGTATCTCGCGAGCACGGACGACATCTACATCAGCCCGTCGCAGATCCGCCGCTTCAATCTGCACACCGGCGACACGATCGAAGGTGAAGTCCGCACGCCGAAGGACGGCGAGCGCTACTTCGCGCTGGTGAAGGTCGACAAAGTCAACGGGCAGCCGCCCAAGGCCTCGAAACACAAGATCATGTTCGAGAACCTCACGCCGCTGCACCCGAACAAGCCGCTGTCGCTCGAGCGCGAAATGCGCGGCGAGGAAAACGTCACGGGCCGTATCATCGACATGATCGCCCCGATCGGCAAGGGCCAGCGCGGCCTGCTCGTCGCGTCGCCGAAGTCCGGCAAGACCGTGATGCTCCAGCACATCGCGCACGCGATCAAGCAGAACCATCCGGACGTGATCCTGTTCGTGCTGCTGATCGACGAGCGCCCCGAGGAAGTGACCGAAATGCAGCGCTCGGTCGCCGGCGAAGTGATCGCGTCGACGTTCGACGAACCGGCCACGCGCCACGTGCAGGTCGCCGAAATGGTGATCGAGAAGGCCAAGCGCCTCGTCGAGATGAAGCACGACGTCGTGATCCTGCTCGACTCGATCACGCGTCTCGCGCGCGCCTACAACACCGTGATCCCGGCGTCCGGCAAGGTGCTGACGGGCGGCGTCGACGCGAACGCGCTGCAGCGCCCGAAGCGCTTCTTCGGCGCGGCGCGCAACATCGAGGAAGGCGGCTCGCTCACGATCATCGGCACCGCGCTGATCGAAACCGGCAGCCGCATGGACGACGTGATCTACGAAGAATTCAAGGGCACCGGCAACATGGAAGTGCACCTCGAGCGCCGTCTCGCGGAAAAGCGCGTCTACCCGTCGATCAACCTGAACAAGTCGGGCACGCGCCGCGAGGAAATGCTGATCAAGCCCGAGATCCTCCAGAAGATCTGGGTGCTGCGCAAATTCATCCACGACATGGACGAAGTCGAGGCGATGGAATTCCTGCTCGACAAGATCCGCCAGACGAAGAACAACGCCGAGTTCTTCGATCTGATGCGCCGCGGCGGCTGATTCCCGGCACGCTTCGCAGCGCGACGAACCGCCCGCCTCGCCGGGCGGTTTTTTTATCGCCAAACATATACGTGAACGTACACGTTGATCTATAATCGCGAACATCGATCCTTCGTCATCCGGAGAATGCCGCGCCATGAGCGATGCTCCGCCCACCCTGCTTCTGACCGTGCGCGACGCCGCCGAGCGGCTCGGCGTGACGCCGCGCACGCTCAAGTACTACGAGGAGCGCGGGCTCGTCACGCCGTCGCGCAGCGAGGGCCGCTATCGGCTGTATGACGCCGCGGACCTCGAACGCTTCGAGCGCATCCTGCGGCTGCGCGCGCTCGGGTTCTCGCTGCACGGCATCACGGAAATGCTCAAGCGCCCGCTCGAGCCGGCAGGCGACGGGCGGCGGCGCTATTCGGACGCATCGCTGCGCGACATTCACGCGGATCTGTCGCAGCAGATCGCGACGCTCGACGCGCGCATCGCCGCCGCGCAGCGCGAACTGAAGGAAGTGCGCGCGCTGAAGCAGGAGTTGCAGCACGACATCGACTATGTCGAGCGCCGGCTCGCCGGCGAAAACCCCGACGAGCTGATCGCGCAGCGCCGCGCCGCCGCGCGCGCGCGCAAGACGGGCGGGACAAGCGCATGAGTGCCGCGCCGGGCCGACCGCCGCTCTGGAGCGCCGCGAACCTGCGCGGCGATTTCTTTCCATGGGTGCTCGCGATCGTCACCGGCCTCGATTACTTCGACAACGCCGCGTTCTCGTTCTTCGCGAGCTACATCGCGGGCGAAATCAACGCGTCGCCGGACGAGCTCGTGTGGGCGTCGAGCGCTTACGCGGTGACGGCCGTGCTCGGCATCCTGCAGCAGCAATGGTGGGTCGACCGGCTCGGTCACCGGCGTTACGTCGCCGGCTGCATGCTGATGTTCTCGCTTGGCGCGATGGCCGCGGCGGCGGCCGACACGTCGCTGCAGCTCGCGTTCGCGCGCGGCTTTCAGGGCTATTTCATCGGCCCCATGATGGGCGCGTGCCGGATCCTGATCCAGGTCAGCTTCGCGCCGAAGGATCGCCCGCCCGCGACGCGCGCATTCCTCATCATGCTGCTGCTCGGCAGCGCGCTCGCGCCGATCGCGGGCGGCCTGCTCGTCGCGCACTTCACATGGCGCGCGCTGTTCGCCTGCACGGCGCCGGCCGGCATCCTGTTCGCGGCGCTCGCGTTCGTCGCGCTGCCCGATTCCGGCCACACGCCGCCCGACGAACGCGGCGGCGCGCATTTCTGGCCGTACGTGATCTTCGCGCTCGCGCAAGGCGCGCTGCAGATCGTCATGCAGCAGGTGCGCTTCCAGCTCTTCGCCGGCTCCCCGCTGCTCGTGCTGCTCGCCGTCGGCGGCCTCGCGGCGCTCGCGTGGTTCGGCCATCATCAGTGGCATCATCCGGCGCCGCTCGTGCGGCTGCACGCGTTTCGCGAGCGCACGTTCCGGGTCGGCCTGCTGCTCTACCTGTTCTATTACTACGAGACGACGGGCTACAGCTATCTGATCTCCCGCTTCCTCGAAACCGGGCTCGGCTATCCGATCGAGAACGCCGGGCGGCTCGTCGGCACGATGTCGCTGATCTCCGCGAGCGCGCTCTTCGTCTACCTGCGCTACGCGAAGCTTCTCACGCACAAGAAATGGATCATCGTGCCCGGCTTCGCGCTCGCCGCGTTCGCCGCGCTATGGATGACGCGGATGTCGCCCGAGGTCGGCGAAGCGGCGCTCGTCGCGCCGCTCCTGATGCGCGGGCTGCTGCTCCTGTTCATCGTGCTGCCCGTCGCGAACCTGACGTTTCGCGTGTTCGCGATCGACGAGTATTCGCACGGCTACCGGCTGAAGAACATCGTCCGGCAGCTGACGATTTCGTTTGCGACCGCCTCCGTCATCATCGTCGAGCAGCATCGGCTCGCCGTGCATCAGACGCGGCTTGTCGAGCAGGCGAACGTCTACAATCCGCTGTTCCGGCAAACCCTCGACACGCTCACGCGCGGCTTCGCGGCCGCGGGCCACGCGTTCTCCGACGCGCACGCGCTCGCGCTCGTCACCGTGAGCCGCACCATCGCGCAACAGGCGTCGTTCCTGGCGTCGCTCGACGGCTTCTACTTCCTCGCGGGCGTCGCGATCTGCGGCGGCCTGTTCGCCGCCTGGCAAAAAGAGATCGATTGAGGTACGTTTAGCGCCTGTCGCTCCACGCCCTTTTCCGCCTCGATGCTCTCCAAACTCAACCAATGGCTCGACGCGCGCCGCCGCGATCGCGCGTTGCGCTCGCACCCGATTCCGGACGTGTTGTGGCGCGAGACGCTCGAGCGATTGCCGTTCCTGTCTTATTTATCCAACGAAGATCGCGCGCGGCTGCGCGAGACGACGAGCCTCTTCCTTGCGCAGAAATCGTTCTCGACCGCGCACGGGCTCGAGCTCACCGACGCGATCGTCGTCGGCATCGCCGCGCAGGCATGCGTGCCGGTGCTGAACCTCGGCCTCGACCTGTATCGCGGCTGGGTCGGCATCGTCGTCTATCCGGGCGAATTCGTGATCCGCAAGACGGTCGAGGACGAGGACGGCGTCGTGCACGAAGTCGAGCACGACGCGAGCGGCGAAGCGTGGGACGGCGGGCCGGTGATCCTGTCGTGGGAAGACGTGCAGATGGCGGACGGCTCGGACGCGTACAACGTCGTGATCCACGAGTTCGCGCACAAGATCGACATGATGAGCGGCGCGGCGGACGGCCATCCGCCCCTTTTTCGCCGCTGGCACGCGCCGGCGCTCGACGCCGAGCGCTGGGCCGACGTGTTCGACCATGCGTACGATCAGTTCTGCGACCGCGTCGACGCGGTGCCAGAGCGCGCGTGGGCGCGCTTCGAGCGCGATTCGCTGATCTACCCGTACGCGGCCGACCACCCGTCGGAATTCTTCGCGGTCTGCAGCGAGGCGCTCTTCGTCAAGCCGCGCTCGTTCGAAGCCGAATTTCCGGAGCTCTACCGGCTGCTCGCCCGTTATTACCGGCAGGATCCCGCGCGCACGGGGTGCCTCGCGGGCTCCGCCGCGCACGTCTGACGAAAAAGTCGCCAAGCGCCTGATTTTCTGGCATAATCGCGAGCTTTCGACCTTAGGCAAGTGGCTCGCGCCGGGCTTTCGCACCGCGCAGCGCCGACGGGCGTCGATTCTGGTGCGCCCAGTACGAATGCGCCGGCCGTGTCCGGACATCGTGCGACGCGCGCCGCGATGCGCCAAGCGGCGGGCTGGCTACCGCTCTTACACAGGAAAAACCATGAAACAAGGCATTCACCCGGATTACCGCGAAGTCGTCTTCCAAGACATGTCGAACGGCTTCAAGTTCATCACGCGCTCGACGATCCAGACGCGCGAAACCATCGAATTCGAAGGCAAGACCTACCCGCTCGCGAAGATCGAAGTGTCGTCGGAATCGCACTCGTTCTACACCGGCCAGCAAAAGATCATGGATACGGCGGGCCGCGTCGAGAAGTTCAAGAACAAGTTCGGCGCACGCGCCAGCGGCAAGGCCGCGAAGTAAGCTTCGCGACCGCATCGGCATCCGGCTTCGCGCCGGGCCGGTTCCGCAAGAAAGGCAGCCCAGGCTGCCTTTTTTTATCCCTGTCGATCCCGCGCGCCACCGGTGCCGCGCGGGCCCGCCGATTCGCTGACGCGTGCCGGCCGGCGCGTCTACAATGCCGGATGCCCGAAACCGCCCGCCGCTCGCGCGCCGGCATGTCGTCCATCCTCTTGCCCCCATCTGCATGAAGCCTGTCGTTCGCCTTACCGCTTCCGCCACCCGCGCGCTGCCGCGCTGGCTGCTGCTCACGCTCTGCATCGTCTACGCGGCGTTCGGGCTGTTCGGCCGCGATCCGTGGAAGAACGAGGACGCGGCAGGCTTCGGCGTGATGTGGACGATGGCGCAAGGCGGCCTGCACGACTGGCTGCTGCCCAATCTCGTCGGCAAATTCGTCACGTCCGACGGGCCGCTCGGCTACTGGCTCGGCGGCCTCGCGATTCGCGCGCTGCCGTGGGTCGACGCGAGCAACGCGTCGCGCATCTACACGGGTGTGCTGTTCTGCGTCGCGTGCGCATTCGTCTGGTACGCGGCCTATCTGCTCGGCCGGCGCGCCGAGATCCAGCCGTTCAAGTACGCGTTCGGCGGCGAGCCCGAGCCGCGCGACTACGGGCGCACGCTCGCCGACGGCGCGCTGCTCGTGCTGCTCGCGTGCTTCGGCCTTGCCGAGCGCGGCCACGAAACGACGCCGCAGCTCGCGCAGTTCGCATGCATCGCGACGTTCGTCTACGGACTCGTGCGCGCGATCGACAAGCCGACGCAAGGCGCGCTCTGGTGGGGTCTCGCGCTCGGCCTCGTCGCGCTGTCGGGCAACCCGGTGCTCGTCGCCGCGCTCGCGCTCGGCACACTCGCGCTCTATCTCGTCACGCCCGAGATCCGCTGCGTGCAACTGCCGGCGATCGGGCTGCCGCTCGCCGTGGCCGTGTTCGCGATCTGGCCGCTCGCCGCGTACATCGCGTTTCCCGACGACGCGAACTGGTTCTTCAACCAATGGCTGCACGGCAGCCTGATGCGCTTCTCCGGCCCGCCCACGACGGTGCTCGCGTACGCGGCGAAGAACCTGCCGCTCTTCACGTGGCCCGCGTGGCCGCTCGCGATCTGGGCATGGGTGAGCTGGGCGGGGCTGCGCCGCCGGCCGCACATCGCGATTCCGCTGTCGGTCGCCGCGCCGCTCCTCGCGCTCGTGATCCTGCAGAGCCAGCAGACGAACCGGATGTACATGCTGCTGCTGCCCGCCCTCGCCGTCATCGCGACGTTCGCGCTGCCGACGCTCAAGCGCGGCGCGATCAACGCGATCGACTGGTTCGCGGTGCTGAGCTTCACGATCCTCGGCACGTTCGTGTGGCTCGTGTGGCTCGCGTCGCTCACGGGCTTCCCGCATCCGCTCGCGCGCAACCTCGGCCGCCTGGTGCCGGGCTACGAGCCGCACTTCAAGGTGCTGTCGTTCGTGTGCGCGGTCGCCGCGACCGCATGCTGGCTGATGCTCGTGCGCTGGCGCATCTCGCGGCAGCCGAAGGTGCTCTGGCGCAGCGTGGTGCTGTCGAGCGCCGGCACGACGCTGATGTGGGTGCTGCTGATGACGCTGTGGCTGCCGATCGTCAATTACAGCCGGACCTATCGCGACGTCGCGCAGCAGATCGCCGCGCACCTGCCGTCCGACTACGAATGCATCTCGCCCGTACGGCTCGGCGACGCGCAGATCGCGACGTTCGCGTATTTCGGCGACATGCACTTCTCGTTCACCGATGACTGCGACGTGATCCTGCGCCAGGACCACGCGGACTTCGGCGAGCCGAGTTCGATCTCGCAATACGTGTGGCGCCTCGTGTGGGAAGGCCGCCGCGTCGCCGACCGCGACGAGCGCTTCCGCCTGTACGAACGAATCGAGCGCCCGAAGACGCCCATCAAGCGCCGCCCGCCGCGCAAGGCCCGCTGACCGATGTTCGGCGACATCCGCCGGATCGCCGGTCTCGCCTGGTCGGTGCTCGTCGGCCAGCTCGCGATCATCGCGTTCGGCGTGATCGATACCGCGATGGTCGGCCGCTTCTCCGCGCTCGATCTCGCGGCGCTCGGGCTCGGCATGTCGATCTATGTGTCGATCTACATCGGGCTGACGGGCATCCTGTCCGCGCTGCAGCCGATCGCGGGGCAACTGTACGGCGCGCGGCGCTACGCGGAGATCGGCGAGGAGGTGCGCCAGGCGATGTGGCTCGCGGTGCTGCTCGCCGCGCCCGGCTTTCTGTTGCTGCATTTCCCGCATCCGCTGCTGCGGCTCGCGCATGCGCCCGCGGAGCTGACCGATCGCACGGTCGCCTATCTGCGCATCCTGTCGTTCGGACTGCCCGCCAGCCTCCTGTTCCGCATCTACAACGCGCTCACCAACGCGGCGGGCAAGCCGCGGCTCGCGATGATCCTGCAGGTGGGCGCGCTCGCCGTCAAAGTGCCGCTCAACCTCTGGTTCATCTTCGGCGGCCTCGGCGTGCCGGCGCTCGGCGGCCCCGGTTGCGGCCTCGCGAGCACGCTGATCAACTGGGCGCTCGCGATCGTCGGCTTCACGCTGCTCGCGAGGCTCGACGTGTTCGAGCCGCTCGCGATCTTCGCGCGCTTCACGCGGCCCGTCTGGCATCGACAGAAGGCGCTTCTCGTGCTCGGCGTGCCGATGGGTCTGTCGTATCTGATCGAGGTCACGTCGTACACGTTCATGGCGCTGTTCATCGCGCAGTTCGGCACGACGACGCTCGCCGGTCACCAGATCGCCGGCAACATCGACGCGGTGCTGTACATGACGCCGTTGTCGATCGGCGTCGCGTCATCGACGCTCGTCGCGCGCGCGCTCGGCGCCGGGCGCTTCGACGAAGCCCGCGCGCTCGGCCGGCACGGCGTCGCGCTCGCGTGCGGGCTCGCGTGCGCGTACGGCATCGTCGTGTTCGCGCTGCGGCCGCTGATCGTATCGGGCTACACGCCGAATCCGGCCGTCGCCGCGGCCGCGATGCCGCTCGTCGCGATCGTCACGGTCTATCATTTCTTCGACGCGCTGCAGATCACGACCGCGTTCGTGCTGCGCGCGCACAAGATGGCCGTCGTGCCGACCGCGATCTACGCGATCGCGCTGTGGGGCGTCGGGCTCGGCGGCGGCTACCTGCTGGGATTCGACGTCGGCGGCGCGGTGCCGGCGCAGTTCACCGGCGCGCGCGGCTTCTGGATCGCGAGCGCGGCGAGCTTGATGCTCGCGGGCGGCGGGCTCGCGCTTTATCTGCGGCACATCGGAAAGCGGGAAACGGGTGGCGCGCGGTAGCGCGCGGCAGGCGGGGCGGGTGCGGTGGCGGGCGGACAGCAGCGGACGCGCGCGCCGCGTGCGTCGCTCGCCCGGCCGGCCACCGCTGTCCGCGCACGGCTTGCGGCTTCGCCGCTACCGCGCGATCGGCTGCCGGCGTCCATGCGCGACCTGCGGGGCAGGTTTCCAGCCGTTCAAGCTGCGGGCTTCGAGTTGCCGGATTGCCGGGTTGCGGGCTTCGCCGGACCGCGAACGTGGCTCGCGCATCGTCGGCGGCACGGCGTTGGCGGCTTGCGCGCGGCGTCGCGCGCGTGCCGCTCCCACCGGCGCATCGCGACTTACCCGCGTCGCCGCGACCGCCTCGCGCGTGAACGCGCCGCCTGCGCGCCGCCCCGCCACGCGGAAGGCCTTCGTCACGCATGCGCGGCGTCGCGTTGCCCGAACACGTCGCGCGCCGCGAAGAGCGCGTTGAGCGCGGCCGGAAAACCCGCGTACAAGGCCATCTGCATGAACACCTCGACGATTTCGTCGCGCGTGCAGCCGACGTTCAGCGCCGCCTCGATATGCACCTTCAACTGCGGTTGGGCGTGGCCGAGCGTCGCGAGCGACGCGATCGTCGCGATCTCGCGCGACTTCAAATCGAGCTGCGGCCGGCTGTAGATGTCGCCGAAGCCGAATTCGACGAGCAACCGCCCGAAGTCCGGCGCGATCGGCGCAAGCGCCGCGACGACGCGCTCGCCGACTTTGCCGTCGATTTCCTTCAGCTTGTTCCAGCCGCGCGTGTAGCGGTCTTCCGAAATGCGTTGCTCCATCGTTCGTCCTTGTCCGGTTGAGATTGAGTCGTCGTTCTCGCCTGTCGAACGGCGTCGCGCTCGGCTCGCTCGTAATACGCGATCTTCTCGACGATCGAGTCGAGATTCGTCTGCAGCGCGCCGATCTGCGCACGCACCGCGTCGCGATGCGCGGCGAGGAGCGCACGCCGCTCGCCGAACGTCGCGTCGCCCTGCGCGCGCAGCTCCGCGAACGCCTGCATCCCGGCGATCGGCATTCCGGTCGCCTTCAGCCGCATCACGAAACGCAGCCAGTCGAGATCGGCGGGCGCATACAGCCGATGCCCCGACGGCGTGCGCGAAATCGACCGCAACAGGCCGGCCTGCTCGTAATAGCGCAGCGTGTGCGTCGACACGCCGACGAGCGCGGCCACCTGGCCGATCGTCAATGCGCGCGGGGACGGTTGCTTCGGTGCGTTCGACATGACGTTCTCAAGGTTAGGACTTAGAGTGCACTCTAAGTCAAGCGCGGCCCGAGGGCCAGCGTCCGGGTGGGCGGCCGGCGTCGCCGCTCCGCACTCCGTCACTGCGTCGAGCCACTTCGCCGCCCTTCGCCGCCCTGCGCCGCCCCGGCGGCCCGTTTTCCGTCAAAGATGGTCAAAACCCGCCCGCATCCGGCACGGCAGCCTTTACAGTGTCGCCGTCGATGCGCAACATTGCCCCGCTGTCTTAAAAAGGGCACGCATTTGTCCTATGCTTGAACGCGACGCCCGGCTCGCGCCGCGCGCCGGCTTCGTTCCGACAGCCACTCACCCGTTCCATCAAAAGGGAGCTCCCGCCATGCTGAAAAAGCTGCTGATGCTGGTCGTCGCACTGTCGCTTTCGCTGACCGCCGCGCTCGCCGCCGCGGTCGAAGTCAACACCGCCGACCAGGCGGCGCTCGAATCGGTGAAGGGCCTCGGCCCGGTGAAATCGAAGGCGATCATCGACGAGCGCGCGAAGAACGGCCCGTTCAAGGATGCCGACGATCTCGCGAACCGCGTGAAGGGTCTCGGCGCGAAATCGGTCGCCCATCTCGAGGCAGCGGGCCTGACGATCGGCGGCTCGACCACGCCGCCGACGGGCGCGAAGGCGAAGACCGGCACCGCGAAACCGGCCGCGACCGCGACGCCGGCGCCCGCTCCGGCACCGGCCCCGACCACCTCGAGCGCAACGCCCACGCCGTCCGCGGCGACGCCCGCTCCCGCCACGGCCACGCCGTCGACTGCGGCGAGCGCCCCGGCCGCGAAAAAGTCCCGTTCGTCGAAGAAGCAGGACAAGGCCGCCGCCGCGAGCGCCGCGGCGCAAGCGAGCGCGCCGGCCGCCGCGTCGACGACGAAGGCAAAAGGCTCGAAGAAGAGCAGGAAGAACAAGGCGGCGACGCCGGCGTCCGCGGCATCGGGCGCATAAGTCGGGCGCCGCGCGACGCGCGGCGTCTTCGTTCCACCGGCGCCGTGCGCGGCGCCGCCTCAACCTAGCAGGTGAATCATGGGTCTACTCGACATCGTTGGCGGTCTGATCGGCGGCCAAGGCGGCAACCAGAACGCGCTCGTCAGCGCCGCGCTGGAGTTCATCAACAACCAGCCGGGTGGCCTGAATGGCCTCATCGAGAAATTCAACGCGGGCGGCGCGGGCGACATCATCGGCTCGTGGATCGGCACCGGGGAAAACCAGCCGATCTCGCCCGAGACGCTGCAGAACGTGCTCGGCTCGGATACGATCGGCGCGCTCGCGCAGAAGGTCGGCATTGATCCGCAGCAGGCGTCGGGCATCCTCGCGCAAGTGCTGCCGCACGTCGTCAACGGCGCGACGCCGAACGGCGAAGTGCCGGCGGGCGGCCAGCTCGATACGTCGAACGTGCTCGGCACGCTGTCGCAGCTCGCGAGCCTGCTCGGTAACAAGCAGGCGTAACAACCGCGACGTGCCGCGCGGCGGCGCAATGCGGCGAGGCGGTCGACGCACGCGCCGCCCGCATGCGCAAGCGCAGCCGAACGCCGAAACAAACGCAGCCGAACGCCGAAGCAAACGCAACGCGCGCCGGCGAAAAAAACACCCCGCTTGCGCGGGGTGTTTTGCTTTCAAGGGCAGCAGACCGGCCGGGACGCCGGCGCGAGCCGCCAAGCCGCCGAGCCGTCGGCGATGCGCGGCCTCAATGCACGACGCGCTCGAACACGAACCTGCCGTCCTGCATGTCGACCGGAATCACGTCCTTCGGCCCGAAGCGGCCCGCGAGGATCAGCTTCGCGACCGGATTCTCGATCTCCTGCTGGATCGCGCGCTTGAGCGGCCGCGCACCGAACAGCGGATCGTAGCCGACCTTGCCGATCTGCTCGAGCGCGGCCTCCGACACGTCGAGCGCCATGTCGAGCTTCGCGAGCCGGTCGTGCAGACGCGCGAGCTGAATCTTCGCGATCGCCTGGATGTTGCCGCGGTCGAGCGAGTGGAACACGACGACGTCGTCGATCCGGTTCAGGAACTCGGGGCGGAAGTGCTGCTTGACCTCGACCCACACCGCATCCTTGATCTCTTCCTGCGACGAGCCCGACATCGACTGGATCAGCTGCGAGCCGAGATTCGACGTCATCACGATCACGGTGTTCTTGAAGTCGACGGTGCGCCCCTGCCCGTCCGTCATCCGGCCGTCGTCGAGCACCTGCAGCAGCACGTTGAACACGTCCGGGTGCGCCTTCTCGATCTCGTCGAGCAGGATCACGCTGTACGGCTTGCGACGCACGGCTTCGGTCAGATAGCCGCCTTCCTCGTAGCCGACGTAGCCGGGCGGCGCGCCGATCAGCCGCGCGACGCTGTGCTTCTCCATGAACTCGCTCATGTCGATGCGGATCAGATGCTCTTCCGAATCGAACAGGAAGCCGGCGAGCGCCTTGCACAGCTCGGTCTTGCCCACGCCCGTCGGGCCGAGGAACAGGAACGAGCCGTACGGACGGTTCGGATCGGCGAGGCCCGCGCGCGAGCGGCGGATCGCGTCGGCGACCGCGTCGATCGCCTCGTTCTGGCCGACCACGCGCTCATGCAGCTTCTCTTCGATGTGCAGCAGCTTCTCGCGCTCGCCCTGCATCATCCGCGACACCGGAATGCCCGTCGCGCGCGAGACGACCTCGGCAATTTCCTCCGCGCCGACCTGCGTGCGCAGCAGGCGCGGCCGCGTCGGATTGTGCTGCTCGCTCTCCTCGGCCTGCGTGACCTGCTTGAGCCGCGCCTCGAGTTGCGGCAGCTTGCCGTACTGCAGCTCGGCGACCTTCTCGAGCTTGCCTTCGCGCTGCAGGCGCGCAATGTCGGCACGCACCTTGTCGATCTCTTCCTTCAGTTGCGCACTGCCCTGCACGGCTGCCTTCTCGGCCGTCCAGATCTCGTCGAGATCCGCGTATTCGCGCCCGAGCCGCTCGATTTCCTCCTCGATCAGCGCAAGACGCTTCTGCGACGCTTCGTCCGGCTCCTTCTTCACCGCTTCGCGCTCGATCTTCAACTGGATCAGACGGCGATCGAGCTTGTCCATTTCTTCGGGCTTCGAGTCGATTTCCATCTTGATCCTCGACGCGGCCTCGTCAATCAGATCGATTGCCTTGTCGGGCAGGAAGCGGTCGGTGATGTAGCGGTGCGAGAGTTCCGCCGCGGCGACGATCGCCGGATCGGTGATCTCGACGCCGTGATGCAGTTCGTACTTCTCCTGCAGCCCGCGCAGGATCGCGATCGTCGCCTCGACGCTCGGCTCGTCGACGAGCACCTTCTGGAAGCGGCGCTCGAGCGCGGCATCCTTCTCGATGTACTTGCGGTATTCGTCGAGCGTCGTCGCGCCGATGCAGTGCAGCTCGCCGCGCGACAGCGCGGGCTTGAGCATGTTGCCCGCGTCCATCGCGCCTTCGGCCTTGCCCGCACCGACCATCGTATGGATCTCGTCGATGAAGACGATCGTGCGGCCCTCGTCCTTCGCGATGTCGTTGAGCACCGCCTTCAGACGCTCCTCGAACTCGCCGCGATACTTCGCGCCGGCGAGCAGCGCCGCCATGTCGAGCGACAGCACGCGCTTGTTCTTCAGCGTCTCGGGCACCTCGCCGTTGACGATCCGCTGCGCGAGCCCTTCGACGATCGCGGTCTTGCCGACGCCCGGCTCACCGATCAGCACCGGATTGTTCTTCGTGCGGCGCTGCAGGATCTGGATCGAGCGGCGAATCTCGTCGTCGCGGCCGATCACCGGATCGAGCTTGCCCGCGCGCGCGCGCTCGGTCAGATCGACCGTGTATTTCTTCAGCGCCTCGCGCTGGCTCTCGGCATCCTGGCTGTGCACCTGCGAGCCGCCGCGCACCGCGGCGATCGCGGATTCGAGCGCGCGGCGCGTGAGGCCGTGCTGGCGCGCGAGCTTGCCGGCTTCGCCCTTGTCGTCGGCCACCGCGAGCAGGAACATCTCGCTCGCGACGAACGTGTCGTTCAGTTTCTGCGCTTCCTTGTCGGCCTGGTTCAGCAGGCCCGCGAGTTCACGGCCGACCTGGATGTCGCCGCCCGTGCCCGTCACCTGCGGCAGGCGCGAGATCGCTTCGTTGAGCGCGCCTTGCAACGCCTGGATGTGCACGCCCGCACGCGACAGCAGCGAGCGCGCGGAGCCGTCCTGCTGCGCGACGAGCGCGGCCAGCACGTGGACGGGTTCGATGTACTGGTTGTCGCGCCCGGCGGCGAAACTCTGCGCATCCGAGAGCGCCTCTTGGAATTTGGTGGTGAGCTTGTCGATTCTCATGAATGAGACCTCCAATTTGCGAATAGCAACCAAATGAGGATGGTTATCCGCCTTTCAAGCCGGTTTTTTATTGAGGCACAGCAAAGGGATGCGTCACGCGAAGCGCGCGGCGGCGAACGAGAGCGGGACGCGGCGGGCGGCACGGCCCGCGCATGCGGGAAAACCGTCGGGAAGGCCGCCCGCGCGGCGCGGGCGGCGCGTCGTCACCCGACGACGGGCGCGGCCGCGCGGATGTCGGCCGCGGAGACGATCCGCACCGGCGCGAGTCCGAGCAGCGTCGCGAGCTGCGACGCCGGCTGCGCAAGCTCGCCGATCGTGTGCTTGTCGAGCTCCGCGAAGAACGCTTCGCGGGCAGCCGCGAACACGCCCCTGAGACGGCACGCGGACTGGATCACGCAGCTGCGGTGCGATTCGGATTCGCCCGCGAAGCAGCCGACCAGCGCGAAATCGTTTTCGGTCTTGCGCACCACCTCGCCGACGGTCAGCGTCACCGACTGGGCATTCAGGCGCAAGCCGCCGTTGCGGCCGCGCACCGTCTCGATCCAACCGAGCTCGCCGAGTTGCTGCACCACTTTCATCAAATGGTTCTTCGAGATGCCGTAGGCATCCGAGATCTCCTGGATCGTCGACAAGCCCTCGCCCCGGACTGCGAGGAACAACATGACGCGCAAAGAGTAGTCGGTGTAGTCGGTTAGTCTCATTACGAAGTAGATGTTGTGTCAGTGCGACCGGCGCTCGCGCAAACATCGCGCGTCTGCCATTGCCGATCAGACGGCCGCGTCATAAGATGCAGACCGTCAGCCCTTTTATTGAGAGGGTGGCCGTTTATTATTGTGCGACAAAATCGCACCCGCGTGCTGTCGTATTTCCCGGCCCTTTTTTAGATGACCCAAGCTTTTTCCGCCTCATCCGCCGCCGCGAAGCCGGCGCGCGACGCCGAACCGACGCCGGAGAACATCCGCGCGCTCGTCGACGCATTCTATGATCGGGTGCGCGACGATGCGCTCCTCGGCCCCGTGTTCGAGAGCAAGCTCGCCGGCCGCTGGGACCAGCACCTGCCGAAAATGGGCGAATTCTGGTCGAGCCTCGTGCTCGGCACGAAAAGCTACCGTGGCAACGTGCAGGCGGCGCACCAGCCGCTCGACGGCCTCGAGCCCGTCCATTTCAGCCGCTGGCTCGCGCTGTTCCTGAAGACCGTCGAGGCACGCTACGAGCCCGCGGCGGCCGTGCGCTTCATGGAACCTGCGCTGCGGATCGCGCAGAGCCTGCAACTGAGCCGCTTCGGCTGGGATTACCGGATTCCGGCCGAGCAACAGGTCATTCTCGATCTGATCGCGCCGAAACGGCCGGACGACGCCGCGCACCGGCCGCGCGGCGAGCCGTTTCCGACGAAGATCATCGGCAGGACGGCGCGCGACGATACGTAGGCGCGCACGTTACTGCGCCGGGAAAACGGCCCAGCCGGCCGGCGCTTTCCCGGAGCACGCACCGAAACGGCACGCCTCCAATCAGCCTGGCAAGGAGATGAAAAAAACGTTCGCGCGCCGTTGCTTCAGCGGCAAAATCGACGCATGTACGAATAACTCGTTTTAAACGCGGCTATCGCATGCGCGTTGGCCGGTGAAAATAAGGGCACGACCGCAGGCGAAAAGCCCGAATAGGGAGCGCGCGTGGTACGCCCCGCCGCGACCGGCGAGCCCGCGATCGCCCGGCATCGCCTTTCACTCGGGCGGTGGGTTCCACCCCGCCTACGTCGAACGCTTTTCCCGCGCGTTCCCCGATTCGACGCCCCAACGCGCGAGCGCCGCGTCGTCGGCGCTGCGCGCGTCGACCCAGCGCTCGCCCGCCGGCGTCTTCTCCTTCTTCCAGAACGGCGCCTGCGTCTTCAGGTAATCCATCACGAACTCGCACGACTGGAACGCGTCGCCGCGGTGCGCGGACACGGTCGCGACGAACACGATCTGATCAAGCGGATACAGCTTGCCGACCCGATGGACGATGGCGACGTCGATGCCCGGCCAGCGCGCGATCGCGTCCTCCGCGATCGCGGCGAGCGCCTTCTCGGTCATTCCCGGATAGTGCTCGAGCTCGAGCGCGTCGATCTGCTCGCCTTCGTTCAAATCGCGCACCGTGCCGACGAAGCACGCGATCGCGCCCACCTTCGGATTGCGCGCGCGCAGCGCCGCGATCTCGGCGCTCACGTCGAAATCGTCCGCCTGCACCCGTACCGTCGCCATCGTCGCCTCCTCAGCCGCCCGTCACGGGCGGGAAGAACGCGACCTCGCAGCCTTCGGTGATCCGCGTGCCGGCGTCCGTCATCGTGTGGTTGCACGCCATCCGCAACGCGCGGCCCTCGGCGAGCGTGTCCGCCCACGCGCCGCCGCGCGCGCGCAGCCATGCGCGCACGTCGCCCACCGTCGCGACACCGTCCGGCACCGTCACCGTCTCGCTCGCCACGCCGAGCGCTTCGCGCACGCTCGCGAAAAACTTCAGTTCAATCTTCATCGTCGCTACGCCGCCCGGCTTTCAACCGAGCAATTCGGAAAAAGGAATGAAACGCACCGTCTCGCCCGCGCTGATCGCGTGGTTGGGCGGATTGTCGATCAAGCCGTCGCCCCATACCGTCGATGTCAGCACGGCCGAGCTCTGGTTCGGAAACAGGTCGAGCCCGCCCGCCGCGTTCACGCGCGCGCGCAGGAATTCGTTGCGGCGATCCGCCTTGTTCTGCGTGAAATCCGCGCGCAGCGACACCGCGCGCGGCGCGACCTGCGCCGCCCCCGCGACGCGCAACAGGAACGGCCGCACGAACAGCAGGAACGTGACGAAGCTCGACACCGGGTTGCCCGGCAGGCCGATGAAATACGCTTCGCCGCCGGACGTCGCGTGCATGGCGCGCGTGTCGCTCGCATCGCTCGCGCCGTGCGCGTTCGCCTCAACGGCAGCCGCGCCGCTCGCCGCGCCGTCTCGCCTGATCGCGCCGAACGCGAGCGGCTTGCCCGGCTTCATCGCGATCTGCCACAACGCGAGCCGGCCTTCCGCCTCGACCGCGGGCTTCACGTGATCCTCGTCGCCCACCGACACGCCGCCGCTCGTCACGATCACATCGTGCTCGCGCGCCGCCTCGCGTAACGCCGCGCGCGTCGCGTCGAGCCGATCCGGCACGATGCCGTAGTCGGTCACGTCGCAGCCGAGCCGCTCGAGCAGCCCGCGCAGCGTGAAGCGGTTCGAGTTGTAGATCGCGCCGGGCTTGAGCGGCTCGCCCGGCATCGTCAGTTCGTCGCCCGTGAAGAATACCGCCACCTTCACGCGCCGCGTGACCGCGAGCGACACGCAGCCGACCGATGCCGCGAGCCCCATCGCCTGCGGCGTCATCCGCGTGCCGGCGGGCAGGATCACCGAACCGCGGCGAATGTCCGCGCCCTGCGCGGTGATCCATTCGCCCACCGTCGGCGTATGCAGGATGTCGACCTGGTCGCCCGCCGCCTCCGTTTGCTCCTGCATCACGACCGCGTCCGCGCCGGCCGGCACGGACGCGCCCGTGAAGATGCGCGCGGCCGTCCCCGGCGCGAGCGGCGCCGCCGGATGGCCGGCGGCAATTCGCTGCGACACCGGCAAGCGCCGCTCGCCGCGCGTCAGGTCGGCGATGCGCACCGCGTAGCCGTCCATCGCGCTCGTGTTCATCGGCGGCACGTCGAGCCCGGACGCGACGTCGGCCGCGAGCACGCGGTTGAGTGCCTCGAGCGTCGGCACGGTTTCAATCTCGGCGAGCGGACGCGCCGCCGCGAGCAGCGCCGTCAGCGCATCGGCCGTCGACAGCATCGGCACGCGCGGCGTCTGGGGAGTGGGGTGGGACATCGTCGATTGAAATGTTGACCGGATGGCGACATTGTAGCGACGCCTTCGCGCGGATGTGAGCGACCGATCGCAACGATTCGCGCCCGCGCCGATTCGCGCCCGCGCGGCGCACGAGCGCCGCGCATCGTCACGCATCGCGGCGGATGGCGGTGAATGGCGATGATTTCCGACGAATCGCGGCCCACCGTTCGCATGCGATGAACGGCAATCGGTGCATCGCCCGAGATCGCGGCGGCGCGATCGGTCAAGCTCGCCGCGTTCGGTATCCCGCTCGGTATCCGTTTGACGCGCGCGGCAACCACGCGTGCGCAGGCGACCGATCGAAAAAACAGCCGCCGGAACAACCACCGACGACGCAAGCGGCCGATCGGGCGGCACGCCCAGGCCGCCCCGCTCGCCGATACGGCGGGCCGGGCCGGCACGGAACAGACCCGACGGACCCGACGAACGCGACCCGCGATCCGCAACCCACGCCGCAGGCGCCGCCGGTCGGCCGGAATCGCGCGGTGGCCGTGTAGCGGCCGTTTGGCGCAGCAACGCTGCGTCACCGCGTCGCACCGGCGGCTTCGCGCTACACCGCGCAGCGTGCCGCCTGCCCGCCGATGGGGGCAGGCGGCACGCTGCGCGACGGACCGATGCCGGCCGGCGGCCGAACGTGCGCCGGCCCGGCGAACGACAGCAACGGCAACGGCAACAACGATATCGCGCGGCACCGCCCCGCCGCCGGCACATCACGCCATCATGCGCCCGTGTGCGCGGCGATGAAGTCCTTCACCTGCTGCGCGCTCGCGTCGACCACCTCGAAGCGCTGCGGCAACGCCTCGAGCCCGTCGAACGCGGCGGGCCGCGACGGCTCCCGCCCGAGCGCCTCGCGAATCGTTTCGCCGAACTTGATCGGCTGCGCGGTCTCGAGCACGATCATCGGCACGCCCGGCTGCAGATGCTCGCGCGCCACTTTCAGGCCGTCGGCCGTGTGCGTGTCGATCGTCGTGCGATAGCGCTCGAACACGTCGCGGATCGTCGCGAGCCGGTCCGCGTGCGTGCTGCGGCCCGACACGAAGCCGAACTCGGCGACGCGCGCGAAATCGCCGCTCGCCGCGAGATCGAAGCCACCCTTTTGCTCGACGTCGCGAAACAGCTGAACGACGCGCGCCGGATCGCGGCCGAGCAGGTCGAACACGAAGCGCTCGAAGTTCGACGCCTTCGAGATGTCCATGCTCGGGCTGCTCGTGTGGTACGTGTGCTCGGCGCTGCGCACGCGATACGCACCCGTGCGGAAGAATTCGTCGAGCACGTCGTTCTCGTTGGTCGCGACGACGAGCTTCTCGATCGGCAGCCCCATCATCCGCGCGATGTGGCCCGCGCAGACATTGCCGAAGTTGCCCGACGGCACCGTAAACGACACGCGCTCGTCGTTCGTGCGCGTCGCCGCGAAATAGCCCTTGAAGTAGTACACGACCTGCGCGACGACACGCGCCCAGTTGATCGAATTGACCGTGCCGATCTTCTGCTGCGCCTTGAACGCGTGATCGTTCGACACGGCCTTCACGATGTCCTGGCAATCGTCGAACACGCCCTTCACCGCGAGGTTGAAGATGTTCGGGTCCTGCAGGCTGTACATCTGGGCCGTCTGGAACGCACTCATCTTCCGGTGCGGCGACAGCATGAACACGCGCACGCCCCGCTTGCCGCGCATCGCGTATTCGGCCGCGCTGCCCGTATCGCCCGACGTCGCGCCGAGGATGTTCAGCGTTTCGCCGTGCGCGGCGAGCGTGTACTCGAACAGGTTGCCGAGCAACTGCATCGCCATGTCCTTGAACGCGAGCGTCGGGCCGTTCGACAGTTCGAGCAGCGAGACCGGCGCGCCGTTCTCGGCACCGAGCGTCGTGAGCGGCGTGATGTCGGCCGCGTTGCCGCCGTGGCGCGTGTGACGATAGACGTCGGCCGTATACGTGCGGCGCGTGATCGCGCGCAGGTCGTCGGCCGGGATGTCGTCGCAGAACTTCGCGAGGATCTCGAACGCGAGATCCGCGTACGGCAGCGCGCGCCAGCGCGCGAGCTCGTCCGCGCTCACCCGCGGATACTCGCTCGGCAGGTAGAGCCCGCCGTCCTTCGCGAGGCCGCCGAGCAGGATGTCGGAGAACGTGTGACGCTCGCCGATGCCGGCGCCGCGCGTGGAGATGTAATTCATGTCATCCTCAGTTGAGCGCTTCCATGCGCAGCTTCGTGACCTTCGACACGACGGTCGCGAGCGATTCGATGCGCGCGATCGCCGCGTTGACGTTCTTCTCGACCGTCTCGTGCGTGATGAGGATGATGTCGGTCTCGCCGTTCGCGTCGTCCACCTGCTCCGATTCCTTCTGCAACAGCGCGTCGATCGAGATGCCCGATTCGGCGAGGATGCGCGTGATGTCGGCGAGCACGCCCGTCTGGTCGGCGACGCGCAGGCGCAGGTAATAGCCGCTCGTCACCTCTTCGATCGGCAGGATCGGCGTGTTCGACAGGCTGTCCGGCTGGAACGCGAGGTGCGGCACGCGGTGCTCGGGGTCCGCCGTATGCAGGCGCGTGACGTCGACGAGATCCGCGACGACGGCCGAGGCCGTCGGCTCGGCGCCCGCGCCCTTGCCGTAGTACAGCGTCGTGCCGACCGCATCGCCGTGCACGACGACCGCGTTCATCGCGCCCTCGACGTTCGCGAGCAGGCGCTTGGCCGGAATCAGCGTCGGATGCACGCGCAGCTCGATGCCGCGCTCGGTGCGGCGCGTGATGCCGAGCAGCTTGATCCGGTAGCCGAGTTCCTCCGCGTATTTGATGTCGGTCGCGGCGAGCCGGCTGATGCCTTCGACGTACGCGCGGTCGAACTGCACCGGCACGCCGAACGCGATCGCACTCATGATCGTCGCCTTGTGCGCGGCGTCGACGCCCTCGATGTCGAAGGTCGGATCGGCTTCCGCGTAGCCGAGTTCCTGCGCGGCCTTCAGCGCCGTCGCGAAATCGAGCCCGCGCTCGCGCATCTCCGAGAGGATGTAGTTCGTCGTGCCGTTGATGATGCCCGCGATGTACTGAATCCGGTTCGCGGTGAGCCCCTCGCGCAGCGCCTTGATGATCGGGATGCCGCCCGCGACGGCCGCCTCGAACGCGACCATCACGCCCTTCGCGCGCGCCGCCTCGAAGATCTCGGTGCCGTGCACGGCGAGCAGCGCCTTGTTGGCGGTCACGACATGCTTGCCGTTCGCGATCGCGCGCAGCACGAGCTCGCGCGCGAGGCCCGTGCCGCCGATCATCTCGGCGACGATGGCGATCGACGGATCGTCGACGACCGCGTTGAAATCGTCGCCGATCGACACGCCGTTCGCGTCGCCGTCGAGCGCGGCGAGCGCCTTCGCGGGATTGCGCACGGCGACGCGCGCGATCTCGATGCCGCGCCCGGCGCGCCGCTTGATTTCCTCCTGGTTGCGGCGCAGCACCTTGAAGGTGCCGCCGCCCACCGTGCCGAAGCCCAACAGGCCTACTTTGATCGGTTCCATGCTGCGTGTGATCTATTGAATGAAAAAGGGGGAACGCGCCCCGGTCAGACCGAGTTGCGCTTCCGGTAGCCGTCGAGAAAGCGTGCGATCCGCTCGATCGAATCGGTCAGGTCGTCGACGTTCGGCAGGAACACGACGCGGAAGTGGTCCGGCGTCGGCCAATTGAAGCCCGTGCCCTGCACGAGCAGCACGCGCTCCCGCAGCAGCAGCTCGAGGATGAACTGCTGGTCGTTCTCGATCGGGTAGAGCTTCGGATCGAGGCGCGGAAACATGTAGAGCGCCGCTTCCGGCTTCACGCACGACACGCCGGGAATCGACGTCAGCATGTCGTACGCGAGCTCGCGCTGCTTGTACAGGCGCCCGCTCGGCATGATCAGCTCGTTGATGCTCTGATAGCCGCCGAGCGCGGTCTGGATCGCGTACTGGCCGGGCACGTTCGCGCAAAGGCGCATCGACGACAGGATGCCGAGCCCCTCCAGGTAATCGTGCGCGCGGCGGCGGTTCTCGGCCGTGAGCCCCGCGACCGACATCCAGCCCGCGCGATAGCCGCACGACCGGTAGCTCTTCGACAGGCTGTTGAACGTGACGGTGATCACGTCCTCGGCGAGCGACGCGAGCGCGGTGTGCGACTTGCCGTCGTAGACGATCTTGTCGTAGACCTCGTCGGCGAAGATGATGAGCCCGTGCTCGCGCGCGATCGCGATCAACTCGACGAGCAATGCGTCGGAATAAAGCGCGCCCGTCGGGTTGTTCGGGTTGATCACGACGAGCGCCTTCGTGTTCGGCGTGATCTTGCGGCGGATGTCGTCGGGGTCGGGCATCCAGCGGTTCGACTCGTCGCAGACGTAGTGCACGGGCGTGCCGCCCGACAGGCTCACGGCCGCCGTCCAGAGCGGATAGTCGGGCGCGGGCAGCAGCACCTCGTCGCCGTCGTTCAGCAACGCCTGCGTCGCCATCACGATGAGCTCGGACGCGCCGTTGCCGATGTAGATGTCGTCGAGCCCGACGCCGTGCACGCCCTTTTGCTGCGTGTAGTGCATGATCGCCTTGCGCGCGGCGAACACGCCTTTCGAATCCGAATAGCCGGAGGACGCCGGCAGGTTGCGGATCGATCATGTCCTGGATGATCTCGTCCGGCGCGTCGAAACCGAACGGCGCCAGGTTGCCGATGTTCAGCTTGATGATGCGATGCCCCTCGTCCTCGAGGCGCTTCGCGTGCTCGAGGACGGGGCCGCGGATGTCGTAGCAGACATTGAGCAGCTTGTTCGACTTCTGAATCGGTTTCACGGCGGACACGTTCCTGGGTAATGCCTGCGGGCCTGGGGGGCGGGGATCAAAACTGGAGAGCGGCCGGTAGCGCGCTGTCTAGGAATGGCTTCATGCGGCTGACGGGCACGGCTTGTGGCGGCGCGCGACAGAAACGCCGCCCGGGAGCGGCTAAAAAGTTATAATTTAGCGGATTTTGGCCGACTTTCGCAATGCACCAACCCGGCCGCGGCCCGCGCGCGGCAGCGCCCGCCACGGCGGCCGCACGCATCGCGGCAGGCGGCCCGCCCCGTTCGGGGCCGGATCGCCGCGCCGCGCGGCCTTTGTTCCGGCCCTTTTCGACACCGCGGAAGACCGATTTGAAATTACATCAGGACCCGAGCAACGCGCTCAATACCGTCACCGGCTATGGCCCCGATTATGTCGACATCAATCTGCAGCGCCACGAGACGAGCGTGATCGTGCTGCCCGGCGCACCCGTCGTCGAATGGCCCGTCGCGTCGTTCGACGCGCTCACGCCCGAGCTCTTCGCGATGCTGCTCGAACCGCAACCCGAGGTCGTGGTCTTCGGCAGCGGCGCAAGACTGCGCTTCCCGCATCCGCGCCTGACCGCGCAACTCACCGCGCAGCGCGTCGGCGTCGAGACGATGGATTTCCAGGCCGCCTGCCGCACGTACAACATCCTGATGGCCGAAGGCCGGAAGGTCGCGGCGGCGCTGCTGATCGAACGTTAAGCGAGCGTTAAGCCGCCCCGCGCTAAAACTTCCGGCGGCGCCTGCGTTCGCGCCCGTGTCCGCCGCGGCGCCCCGCTTCGCGCCGCGGCCCGGGCGCCGCGAACGACGGCCGCGAACGACAGCCGCACTCCGCCCCGACCGAATTCGAACCACTCCAATACGACTTCTATGAACGATACGCCGACGAGGCTACCGCTCGATCGCGCCGCGCCCGTGACGCTGAACCGCGCCGCGCTCCTCCTTCTCGTCGCGGCGCTCGCCGTGATCTGGTTCGCGCCGCTCGGCCTGCGCCATCTGATTCCGAGCGACGAAGGGCGCTACGCCGAAATGGCCCGCGAGATGTTCGTCACGGGCGACTGGATCACGCCGCGCTACAACGGCTACAAGTATTTCGAGAAGCCGCCGCTGCAGACCTGGCTCAACGCGCTCACGTTCGCGTGGTTCGGCATCGGCGAATGGCAGGCGCGCCTGTACACGGCGCTCGCGAGCTTCGCGGGCGTGCTCTTCGCCGGCTACGCCGGCGCGCGCGTGTTCAACCCGCGCGCGGGCTTTTTCGCGGCGCTCGTGCTCGCGAGCTCGCCGTACTGGAACCTGATGGGCCACTTCAACGCGCTCGACATGGGGCTGTCGCTGTGGATGACGGTCACGCTCTGCGCGCTGCTGCTCGCGCAGCGCCCCGGCATCGGCAAGCGCGCCGAGCGCGGCTGGATGTGGCTCTGCTGGGCGTCGATGGCGCTCGCCGTGCTGTCGAAGGGCCTGATCGGCCTGATCCTGCCGGGCGCCGTGCTCGTCCTCTACACGCTCGCGTCCCGCGACTGGGCGCTGTGGAAACGCCTGCACCTCGTGAGCGGCCTCGTCATCTTCTTCGCGATCGCGACACCCTGGTTCGTGCTCGTGCAGTCGCGCAACCCCGAGTTCTTCAACTTCTTCTTCATCGTCCAGCAGTTCCGGCGCTACCTGACGCCCGAGCAGAACCGCCCCGGCGCGTTCTACTACTTCGCGCCGGTGCTCGCCGTCGGCTTCCTGCCGTGGCTGTCCGTGAGCGTGCAGAGCGTGCGCCACGCGCTGCGCATCCCGCGCCAGCCGAACGGCTTCGCGCCGATGCTCATGCTCGCGACGTGGAGCGTGTTCATTTTCCTGTTCTTCAGCGCGTCCCATTCGAAGCTGATCTCGTACGTGCTGCCGGTGGCGCCCGCGCTCGCGCTGATGATCGGCGCGTATCTGCCGCTCGTGTCGCGCGAGCAGTTCCGCCGCCATCTGTTCGGCTACCTGGTATTTCTCGTCGCCGCCGCATTCGGCACGCTTTTCCTCGCGCGGCTGGGCGACGCACGCACGCCGAATTCGCAGTACCTGGAATTCCAGAAATGGGTGTACGTGGCGCTCGCCGCGGCGTTCGCGCTCACGCTCGTCGCCGTCTGGCTCAACCGCCGCGGCCGCGCGGGCGTCGCGGCGGCGGCCGTCGCGTTCGGCGCCGGCTGGCTGCTCCTCGGCACGATCGGCGGCACCGGGCACGACGCGTTCGGCCGCTACAGCTCGGGCGCGCTCCTCGCGCCCGCGATCCGCGAGGAACTCGCGAAGCTGCCGCCCGACACGCCGTTCTATTCCGTCGAGACGCTCGATCACACGCTGCCGTTCTACGTCGGCCACACGATGATCATGGTCGAGCGCAAGGACGAGCTCACGTTCGGCATCTCGGTCGAGCCGAACAAGTGGGTGCCGACCGTCGCCGAATGGGAGCAGCGCTGGCGCGCCGATCGCCACGCGCTCGCGCTGATGTCGCCCGACCGCTACAAGCAGTTATCGGAGGCCGGCCTGCCGATGCGCGTCGTCGCACGCGACAACCGGCGCGTCGTCGTCGAGAAGCCGCAATCCCGAGCCGCGAAGGACCCGAATCGATGAACCCCGTCTCCCTCTTTTGCATCGTCACGGGCGTGATGCTGAACGCCTGCGCGCAACTGCTGCTGAAAGCCGGCGTGCGCGCCGTTGGACACTTCGAATTCACCCGTGCGAACATTGTGCCCATCGGCTTCAAGATCGCGACCCAATTGCCGATCATCGGCGGCCTCGGCTGCTACGTGCTCTCGGTGGTCGTGTGGATCGTCGGGCTGTCGCGGGTCGACGTGTCGGTCGCGTATCCGATGCTCTCGCTCGGCTACGTCGTCAACGCGTTCGCCGCGTGGTACCTGTTCGGCGAGGTGCTGTCGGTGCAACGCCTCGTCGGCATCGGCATCATCCTGATCGGCGTGTTCGTGCTCGCGCGCAGTTGACGCCCGCGCCCGGCCGACGCGCCGGCCGGACCGACAAAAAGTGACGTACCCGTTCCGGCGAACAGTGTTAAATGCGCGTGCCGGGCGGCGCCCGATTTCTTTCACACGACAACGAGCGAAGCTTACATGAGCCAGACTTCCGTTCCTTTCCTGCCGTTCGTCAAACCCGAGATCGACGAGGAAACCATTCAGGGCGTGGCCGACGTGCTGCGCTCCGGCTGGATCACGACCGGCCCGCAGTGCCAGCGCTTCGAGGCCGCGCTGTCCGAATACTGCGGCGGGCGTCCCGTACGCGTGTTCAACTCGGGCACGGCGACGCTCGAGATCGGCCTGCGGATCGCGGGCGTCGGCCCCGGCGACGAAGTGATCACGACGCCCGCGTCGTGGGTCGCGACGAGCAACGTGATCCTCGAGACGGGCGCGACGCCCGTGTTCGTCGACATCGATCCCGTCACGCGCAACCTCGATCTCGGCCTCGTCGAAAAGGCGATCACGCCGCGCACGAAGGCGATCATCCCGGTGTACCTCGCGGGCCTGCCCGTCGACATGGACCGCCTCTACGCGATCGCGCGCGCGCACGAGTTGCGCGTGATCGAGGACGCCGCGCAGGCGCTCGGCTCGACGTGGCGTGGCCAGCGCATCGGCGCGATCGGCGACATCGTGTCGTTCAGCTTCCATCCGAACAAGAACATCACGTCGATCGAAGGCGGCGCGCTCGTGCTCAACGACGAGGCCGAGGCGACGCTCGCGCAGAAGTACCGGCTGCAGGGCATCACGCGCACGGGCCTCGACGGGATGGACTGCGACGTGCTCGGCGGCAAGTACAATCTGACCGACGTCGCCGCGCGCGTCGGCTGGGGCCAGCTCGCGCACCTCGAACGCTTCAACGCGACGCGGCACGCGCTCGCGCGCCGCTACTTCGACGCGTTCGCGAACGGGCCCGCGTGCGCGCTCGGCGTCGGGCTGCCCGTCGCGGATTTCGAAAACACCAACTGGCACATGTTCCAGATCACGCTGCCGCTCGAGAAGCTGTCGATCTCGCGCGGCGAATTCATGGAGCAGTTGAAGCAGCGCGGCATCGGCTCGGGCGTCCATTACCCGGCCATTCATCTTTTCACGCTGTACCGCGCGCGCGGCTTTGCGCAGGGCATGTTCCCCCACGCCGAGCGCTTCGGCGCGTCGACCGTCACGCTGCCGCTCTTCACGCAGATGAGCGAGGCGCACGTGCAACGGGTCGTCGACGCCGTCAACCAGATTTGCGAACAATACGGAAAATAAGCGGACATGACTCACCCTGAAACACGCGCGACGCATCCTGAAGTTTCGATCGTCATCCCCGTGTACAACGAGGAAGCGGGGCTCGCCGCGCTCTTCGCGCGGCTCTACCCGGCGCTCGACGCGCTCGGCACGCCGTACGAGGTGATCCTCGTCAACGACGGCAGCCGCGACCGCTCGGCCGCCCTCCTCGCCGATCAGTTCCGCGTGCGTCCGGACACGACGCGCGTCGTGCTGCTGAACGGCAACTACGGCCAGCACATGGCGATCCTCGCGGGCTTCGAGCAGTCGCGCGGCGAGATCGTCATCACGCTCGACGCCGATCTGCAGAACCCGCCGGAGGAAATCGGCAAGCTGATCGCGAAGATGCGCGAAGGCTACGACTACGTCGGCTCGATCCGGCTGCAGCGCCAGGACAGCCTGTTCCGCCGCAAGGCGTCGGCCGCGATGAACCGGCTGCGCGAGCGCATCACGCGCATCAAGATGACCGACCAGGGCTGCATGCTGCGCGCGTACAGCCGCCACATCATCGACACGATCAACCGCTGCGGCGAGGTGAACACGTTCATCCCCGCGCTCGCGTACACGTTCGCGCAAAACCCGACCGAAATCGAGGTCGCGCACGAAGAGCGCTTCGCGGGCGAATCGAAATACTCGCTGTACAGCCTGATCCGCCTGAACTTCGATCTCGTCACGGGCTTCTCGGTCGTGCCGCTGCAATGGCTGTCGTTCATCGGCGTGATCCTCTCGCTCGGCTCGGCCGCGCTCTTCGTGCTGCTCGTCGTGCGCCGCTTCATCGTCGGCGCGGAAGTGCAGGGCGTGTTCACGCTGTTCGCGATCACGTTCTTCCTGCTCGGCGTGATCATCTTCGCGCTCGGCCTGCTCGGCGAATACATCGGACGAATCTACCAGCAGGTCCGCGCGCGGCCGCGCTACCTGATCCACACCGTGCTCGAGGCGCGCGACGGCAAGCCCGGCGTCACGCTCGCCGCCGAGCGCCGCGAGGCCGCGCGATGAAGCCGCGCGCCGTCGTCTTCGCGTATCACAACGTCGGCGTGCGCTGCCTGCAGGTACTGCTCGCGCGCGGCGTGGACGTCGCGCTCGTCGTCACGCACGAAGACAGCCCGACCGAGCACATCTGGTTCGGCAGCGTCGCGGCGGTCGCGGCCGAGCACGGCATCGCGGTCATCACGCCCGCCGATCCGGCCGGCGCCGACGTGCGCGCGGCGCTCGCGAGCGCGAAGCCCGATTTCATCTTCTCGTTCTATTACCGGCACATGCTGCCCGTCGACCTCCTCGCGCTCGCCGCGCGCGGCGCGTACAACATGCACGGCTCGCTGCTGCCGAAGTACCGCGGCCGCGTGCCGACGAACTGGGCGGTGCTCAACGGCGAGACCGAAACCGGCGCGACGCTGCACGAAATGGCCGCGAAGCCCGATGCGGGCGCGATCGTCGGGCAGACCGCGGTGCCGATCCTGCCCGACGACACCGCCGCGCAGGTGTTCGACAAGGTCACCGTCGCCGCGGAGCAGACGCTCTGGCGCGTGCTGCCCGCGCTGCTCGCGGGCGAAGCGCCGCACCTGCCGAACGATCTGTCGCAGGGCAGCTACTACGGCGGGCGCAAGCCCGAGGACGGGCGCATCGACTGGACGCAGCCGGCCGCGAACGTGTACAACCTGATCCGCGCGGTCGCGCCGCCGTATCCGGGCGCGTTCACCGATCTCGGCGGCACGCGCTTCGTGATCGCGCGCGCGCGGCTCGCCGCGCCCGGCACGGCCGCCGCGCGCGCGGCCGTCGATTTGCCGCCGGGCCTGCACGTAAGCGATAATGCGCTGTTCGGCGTTTGCGGCGACAGCCGCGCCGTCTCCATTCTCGAACTGCGCCGGCCGCACGACGGCGGCGAAGCCGTCGTTTCCCCGGCGCAATTCGCGCAGTTCATTCATTCTTCCCGTCATTCATGAAAGCAAAAAAAGTCCTGATCCTGGGTGTGAACGGCTTCATCGGTCATCACCTGTCCAAGCGCATTCTTGAAACCACCGATTGGGAAGTGTTCGGCATGGACATGCAGACCGATCGGCTCGGCGATCTCGTCAAGCACGAGCGGATGCATTTCTTCGAAGGCGACATCACGATCAACAAGGAGTGGGTCGAGTATCACGTGAAGAAGTGCGACGTGATCCTGCCGCTCGTCGCGATCGCGACGCCCGCCACCTACGTCAAACAGCCGCTGCGCGTGTTCGAGCTCGACTTCGAGGCGAACCTGCCGATCGTGCGCTCGGCCGTCAAGTACGGCAAGCATCTCGTGTTTCCGTCGACGTCCGAGGTCTATGGCATGTGCGCGGACGAGCAGTTCGACCCGGATGCGTCCGCCCTCACCTACGGCCCGATCAACAAGCCGCGCTGGATCTACGCGTGCTCGAAGCAACTGATGGACCGCGTGATCTGGGGCTACGGGATGGAAGGCCTGAACTTCACGCTGTTCCGCCCGTTCAACTGGATCGGCCCGGGCCTCGACTCGATCTACACGCCGAAGGAAGGCAGCTCGCGCGTCGTCACGCAGTTCCTCGGCCACATCGTGCGCGGCGAGAACATCAGCCTCGTCGACGGCGGCTCGCAAAAGCGCGCGTTCACGTACGTCGACGACGGCATCAGCGCACTGATGAAGATCATCGAGAATTCGAACGGCGTCGCGACGGGCAAGATCTACAACATCGGGAATCCGAACAATAACTTCTCGGTGCGCGAACTCGCGAACAAGATGCTCGAGCTCGCGGCGGAGTTCCCCGAGTACGCCGATTCGGCCAAGCGCGTGAAGCTCGTCGAGACGACCTCGGGCGCGTACTACGGCAACGGCTATCAAGACGTGCAGAACCGCGTGCCGAAGATCGAGAACACGATGCAGGAGCTCGGCTGGGCACCGCAGTTCACGTTCGACGACGCGCTGCGCCAGATCTTCGAGGCGTACCGCGGCCACGTCGCCGACGCGCGCGCGTTCGTCGAGCAGCACGGCTGAGCGGGGCGCCACCGCTTGGCTCGCATCGTCCTCAAGATCGACGTCGACACGTTGCGCGGCACGCGCGAAGGCGTGCCGAACCTCGCGCGCATCTTCGATCGCTTCGCCGCGCGCGCGACCTTCCTCTTCAGCCTCGGCCCCGATCACACCGGCTGGGCGATGCGCCGCGTGCTGCGCCCCGGGTTCCTGAAGAAGGTGTCGCGCACGTCGGTCGTCGAACATTACGGCGTCAGGCAACTGCTGTACGGCGTGCTGCTGCCCGGCCCCGACATCGGCCGCCGCGCGCGAGCCGACATGCGCGCGATCCACGAAGCCGGCTTCGAATGCGGCATCCACACGTGGGATCACGTGTACTGGCAGGACAACGTCCGCCGGCGCCCGCGCGAGTGGACCGTGCGCGAGATGAACAAGAGCCGCGAGCGCTTCGTCGAGATCTTCGGCGCGCCGCCCGTCACGCACGGCGCGGCCGGCTGGCAGATGAACGACGCGGCGTTCGAGCAGATCGACGCGTGGGGGATGCGCTACGCGTCGGACGGCCGCGGCCATTCGCCGTATCTGCCCGTCGTCGCGGGCAAAACGCTCGCGCACGTGCAGATGCCGACCACGCTGCCGACGCTCGACGAGATCCTCGGCGTGGACGGCATCGATACGGGCAACGTCGCCGCGCGTGTGCTCGAGCATACCGAGCGCAATCCGCACGACCAGGTGTTCACGCTGCACGCGGAGCTCGAAGGCCAGAAGCTCGCGCCGGTGTTCGAGCAACTGCTCGCGGGCTGGCGCGCGCAAGGCCACACGTTCGCGACGATGGGCGACTATTACGCGACGCTGGACCGCGCCGCGCTGCCATCGTACCCTGTCGCGTGGGGCGAAATCCCCGGCCGCTCCGGCGAGCTGATCGTCCAGCCCGACTGAACGAAAGCCGGTGCCGGCTTTCGCTTCTCATCCCGCATCGCCACGCGCGGCTCGCCGTCCGCGCTCGTTCATAACAACAGGAGAAACACGTGTCTGTCGAAGTCGACCGCCAAGTTCCCGATTTCACTGCGCCCGCCACGGGCGGCGAGTTTTCGCTGTCGGGCATCAAGGGCAAGAAGCTCGTGCTGTACTTCTACCCGAAGGACAACACGCCCGGCTGCACGACCGAGGGCCTGCAGTTCCGCGACCTGTATCCGAAGTTCAAGAAAGCCGGCGCGGAAATCGTCGGCGTGTCGCGCGACAGCCTGCGCTCGCACGAGAACTTCAAGGCGAAGCTCGAACTGCCGTTCCTGTTGATTTCGGACCCCGATGAAACGCTCTGCGCGCTGTTCGGCGTCATGAAACTGAAGAAAATGTATGGTAAGGAAGTGCGCGGAATCGAGCGCTCGACGTTCCTGATCGACGGCGCAGGCATGCTGCGCCACGCATGGCGCGGCGTGAAGGTGCCGGGCCATGTCGACGACGTGCTGAGCGCTGTACAAGCGCTTTGAGGCGCGTTATATTGGGCCGCAATGAATGCCTGTCCGACCCATTTTTCTCGTAGCTGCGCCGGTGGTCCAAACGATGCGCCCACGCGCCTGACGCGCAGCACGACGGTTAAAGCCGAGCCGCTCGCCCCTGTTCGGGGGAGCGGCTTTTTTTATGGTTTCCGGGCCGGTCATTGCACGCCGGCCGTCCAACGCGTCAAGGAGACGATCGAAATCTAGGCGAACCGGCGATTCGAACCCCATGTGCGCCACTGCGCGCAAACTGCACACGCGAAGCGTCGCAGGATGCGAACGGCGGCGCATGCCTGCGACACGATTCCTCCCGAGGGACACCATGCCTTTGCCTACTCCCCCCAGCAAGCTCGGCAGCCTGCTGCCGCCCGACGAATACAAGGCGAAAGCGCGGCCCGCGAAAGCCGCGAAGCAATCCGCCTCCGGGGGCCCCGCTCATGCCGCCGCGGCCGACTACAGCCCGGCGAGCGTAGCCGAACCGATGGTCGTCGCCGCGAACACCACCACGCCGCTGCGCGCCGTCGCGCCCGCCGCCGACGCGAGCGCCGGCGCGCCGCGCGCGCGCCGGGCAAAGCAGACGGCCGCGCTGCTGCAGCCGGTGCCGGCCGCGCCTGCCCCCGTCGCGCGCTCGTCGAAGACCGATGCGGCGAAGCCCGCGGCAGCCGCGCCCGCCGCGCCGCGCGCGGCCGCGAAAACACGCGGCCGCAAGGACGCCGAAGTCGAGATGCAAAAACTCTTCGTGCTCGACACGAACGTGCTGATGCATGATCCGAGCAGCCTGTTCCGCTTCGAGGAGCACGACGTCTATCTGCCGATGATGACGCTCGAGGAGCTCGACAATCACAAGAAGGGCATGTCGGAAGTCGCGCGCAACGCGCGCCAGGTGAGCCGCACGCTCGACTCGCTCGTCGCCGATGCGGGCCCGATCTCGGCCGGCATTCCGCTCGCGCGCCTCGGCAGCCGCGAGGCGCTCGGCCGCCTGTATTTCCAGACCACGCTCACGAGCATCGAGCCTGTCGAGGGCCTGCCGCAGGGCAAGGCCGACAACCAGATCCTGGGCGTCGTGCGCGCGCTGCAGCGCGAGCGGCCCGATCGGCAGGTCGTGCTGGTGTCGAAAGACATCAACATGCGGGTCAAGGCGCACGCGCTCGGCCTGCCCGCCGAGGACTATTTCAACGATCAGGTTCTCGAAGACAAGGATCTGCTCTACTCCGGCGTGCGCGAACTGCCGCAGGACTTCTGGACGAAGCACGCGAAGGGGATGGAGAGCTGGCAGGACACGAAGACGGGCACGACGTACTACCGCGTGACGGGCCCGCTCGTCGCGTCGATGCTCGTCAACGAGTTCGCCTATCTCGAGCCGCAGAACGGCGAGCCCGCGTTCCACGCGATCGTGCGCGAGCTGAACGGCAAGACGGCGCTGTTGCAGACGCTGCGCGACTACAGCCACCACAAGAACAACGTGTGGGGCATCACCGCGCGCAACCGCGAACAGAATTTCGCGCTGAACCTGCTGATGAACCCCGAGATCGGCTTCGTCACGCTGCTCGGCCAGGCCGGCACCGGCAAGACGCTCGTCGCGCTCGCGGCGGGCTTGGCGCAGGTGCTCGACGACAAGCGCTACAACGAGATCATCGTCACGCGCGCGACCGTGCCGGTGGGCGAGGACATCGGCTTCCTGCCCGGCACCGAGGAAGAGAAGATGCAGCCGTGGATGGGCGCGTTCGACGACAACCTCGAAGTGCTGCAGAAAACCGACGACGCGGCGGGCGAATGGGGCCGCGCGGCGACGCAGGAGCTGATCCGCTCGCGCCTGAAGGTCAAGAGCATGAACTTCATGCGCGGCCGCACGTTCGTCGACAAGTACGTGATCATCGACGAGGCGCAGAACCTCACGCCCAAGCAGATGAAAACGCTCGTCACGCGCGCGGGCCCCGGCACGAAGATCATCTGCCTCGGCAACATCGCGCAGATCGACACGCCGTACCTGACGGAAGGCAGCTCGGGCCTCACGTACGTCGTCGATCGCTTCAAGGGCTGGGGCCACAGCGGCCACGTGACGCTCGCGCGCGGCGAGCGCTCACGGCTGGCCGATTACGCGTCCGACATCCTGTAACGCCGTGCCGGCCGCCGCGTCGAGCGGTTCCCGGCATCCCGCGGCGCCTGATTCGTCAGGCGCCGTTTTTATATGGGGGCCGAATCGTCACCGCGCAAAACGTCCTTCCTGCACAACATTTACGCGCGAAACTTCAAGTCATTTCTCAGGAATTCTTGCGAAAGCCCCGCTGGACGCACTACTATCGCGATTAACCGTTGTCATACGATTGGCGAGCGCAGCGCGTTCGCCCGCCTCTCATGTTGCGTCTTTCGCTGTCCGTTCTCGTGATTTCGCTGCTCGCGGCCTGCTCGAGCGTGCCGCCCAAGTCGGCGCGCTCGTCGTCCGGCATGGCGATTACCACGCCGCGCGCGTACGCGCCGCCGCGCGGCTTTCCGAATTTCGTCGACCATAGCGTCGGCCGCGAGGAAATCTCGATCCAGGCGATGAGCCTCGTCGGCGTGCCGTACCGTTGGGGCGGCAACACGCCCGACAGCGGCTTCGACTGCAGCGGGCTCGTGCGCTATGTCGTCGATCGCGCGGCGAGCGTGAATCTGCCCCGCACGACCGCCGACATGAGCTCGATCGGCGAATCGATCGAGCCCGACGGCATCGCGCCGGGCGATCTGATCTTCTTCAATACGTCGGGGCGGCCGCATTCGCACGTCGGCATCTATGTCGGCAAGCTGCGCTTCGTGAACGCGCCGTCGACGGGCGGCACCGTGCGGCTCGACTATCTGACGAATCCGTATTGGGCGAAGCGCTTCGACGGCATCCGGCGCGTCGCGGCGCCGAAGGCGAAGCCGGCGCCGTTCGATGCGCCGACCTATCAGGCGAGCCGGCCGTCGGAACCCGCGCCGCGCGTGAGCCCGGCAGCCGCGGCGCCGGCCTATGCGGCAGTCAATGCGCCGGCGGCGTCCGCCGCACGCGCGGCAGCGCCCTCCGCGCCCGGCTATGCGGCGAACTCGGCGACGCCGGCCGCGGCACGCGCCGCAGCACCGCCGCCATCGTCCGAATATGCCGCCCACTCCGCCGCTGCGATGGCCTCAGCCCCGGCCTCGGCCGCGCCGCTGCCCAACGCCGTGCCGGCTGCGGCAACCGCCGCAACCGCCGCAACCGCCGCCGATCCGTACGAGCCGCCGCCGTCCGCGATGTCCGCCGCGCGCCGGCAAGCGCAGGCTGCCGGCGCGAGTTCGCCCGTGCTCGCGGCCGGCAACCCGGGCGGCGCGGTGCCGCCGGCCGCGCCGCCCGCCGGCGGTCCGACGAGCATGGCCGGCGCATCGGCGGCCGATCCGATCGACGCCGCCGCGGACGCGTTCGAGCCGCCGCCGCCCACCGCGCGCGCGGCCGCCCGTCAGGCGCAACTCGCCGCGCCCGGCAACGTGCAGGTCCTGCGCGCGTCGACAGCCGGCAGCGCCGCAAGCGCCGCCGCAACCGGCTCGAACGACGACCCGATCGCCCGCTTCGCGAACGGCGGTTATTGAGGCTATCGGAGAAGCGGCAAGCGCCGACACGCCGAAGGCGCCGTACGGACGCGATGGGCCGCGCGATGCACCGCCGCGCGAATGAAACGCGAAGGGCAAGCGAAAAATACCGTTGCCGAAAAGACGATGCGCCGCAGCCTGTCGGCCTGCGGCGCATCGTTCGCTAGACTTTCCGTTGCGCGTTTCCGTTCGGCTATGCGCGGCGCAAAGCCGCGCAATCGGCACGCTCAGCGCATCAGAACACCCGGTGCCCGATCCACCAGCCCGCCGCCGCGATCAGCGCCGAGGCGGGAATCGTCAGCACCCATGCCCACACGATGTTGCCCGCGACGCCCCAGCGCACGGCCGACAGCTTGCGCGTCGCGCCGACACCGACGATCGCGCCGGTGATCGTGTGCGTGGTCGATACCGGAATGCCCATCCACGAAGCGATGAACAGCGTGAGCGCGCCGCCCGTTTCCGCGCAGAAACCGCCGACCGGCTTGAGCTTCGTGATCTTCTGGCCCATCGTGCGCACGATCCGCCAGCCGCCGAACAGCGTGCCGAGGCCCATCGACAGATAGCATGCGCCGATCACCCAGGCGGGCGGCGCGTCGGACGCGGCCGATGCATAGCCCGATGCGATCAGCAGCATCCAGATGATGCCGATCGTCTTCTGCGCGTCGTTGCCGCCGTGGCCGAGGCTGTACAGGCTCGCCGACAGCAGTTGCAGCCGCCTGAAGCGCCGGTCGACCTTGCTCGGCGCGGTGCGGAAGTACAGCCACGACACGCCGAGCATGAACAGCGAGCCGAGGATGAAGCCGAGCAGCGGCGAGATGAAGATGAACGCGACGGTCTTCATCAGCCCGTCGACGTTCAGCGACCCCCAGCCCGATTTCGACACCGCGGCGCCGACGAGCCCGCCGATCAGCGCGTGCGACGAGCTCGACGGAATCCCGTAGTACCACGTAATGATGTTCCAGCCGATCGCGCCGAACAGCGCGCCGAACACGACGTAATGATCGACGATGCTCGCGTCGATCGTGCCCTTGCCGACGGTCTGCGCGACCTTCAGGTGGAAAATGAAATACGCGATGACGTTGAACGCCGCCGCGAACACGACGGCTTGCTGGGGCTTGAGCACCCCGGTCGACACGACGGTCGCGATCGAGTTCGCGGCGTCGTGAAAACCGTTCATGAAATCGAACACGAGCGCGACGAGCACGAGCGCCGCGACCACCCACAAGGCGAGTTGTATCGAATGCATCGTGATCGGCTCAGGCGTTTTCCAGCACGATGCCTTCGATGATGTTCGCGACATCCTCGCACTTGTCGGTGATCTGCTCGAGCAGCTCGTAGATCGCCTTCAGCTTGATGAGCGTCTTCACGTCGTCTTCCTCGCGGAAGAGCTTCGACATCGCCGCGCGCAGCACGCGGTCCGCCTCCGACTCCCAGCGGTCGATCTCCTCGCACGCCTTCAGGATCTGGCCGGACTGCTTCATGTCCGACAGCAGCGCGACGGCCGCCTGCACGTGCTGCGCCGATTGCGTGACGATGTGCGCGAGCTGGCTCGCCTCGGACGTGACCGAGCGCACGTCGTAGAGCGACACGGCGGTCGCGACATCCTCCATCAGATCGAGGATGTCGTCCATCGTCGTGATCAGCTTGTGGATCTCGTCGCGGTCGAGCGGCGTGATGAACGTCTTGTGCAGCAGATCGATCGCTTCGTGCGTCAGCTTGTCGGCCGCCTTCTCGGCCGATTGCACGTTCTGCTTGTGAATCTCGGCGTCCGCGAGATTGTCGATCAGAAGTTCGAGCTCGCGTCCGCCAGAGACGATGTAATTCGCGTGCGCATTGAAGATTTCAAAGAACTTGCCCTCGGTGGGCATGAATCGACCGAACATGGGATTCCTGAAAGATGGTCAAACGGCGGTCACAAAAACCGGCGACATTGTACTGTTTAACACTTGCCCGCCAAGCGCCCGATCGCAACGACGGCGACGGGATACAACGTTTTGCGAAATAGGGGTTTACATCCGGCGCTACTCGCCGTAGAAGTTTTGCGCCCCTGCAAAATTGTCGAATTTCGTGTATTGACCCAGGAACGTGAGTCGAACGGGGCCGATCGGGCCGTTACGCTGCTTGCCGATGATGATCTCGGCGGTGCCCTTGTCGGGGCTGTCCGGGTTGTACACTTCGTCGCGGTAAATGAACAGGATCACGTCCGCGTCCTGCTCGATTGCGCCCGATTCGCGCAGGTCCGACATCACCGGCCGCTTGTTCGGCCGCTGCTCGAGGCCGCGATTGAGCTGCGACAACGCGATCACCGGCACGTCGAGCTCCTTCGCGAGACTCTTCAGCGAGCGCGAGATTTCCGAGATTTCGGTCGCGCGGTTCTCGCCCTGCGACGAGCCCGTCATCAGTTGCAGGTAATCGACGATGATGAGCCCGAGCTTGCCGCACTGGCGCGCGAGACGCCGCGCGCGCGAGCGCAATTCCATCGGGTTCAGGCCGCCCGTCTCGTCGATGAAGAGCTGCGCCTCGCTCATCTTCTGCACCGCGTGCGTGAGCTTGGGCCAATCCTCGTCGGTCAGGCGCCCGGTGCGCATCCGGTGCTGGTCGAGCCGGCCGACCGAGCCGAGCATCCGCATCACGAGCTGCGTGCCCGGCATTTCCATCGAGAACACCGCGACGGGCAGGCCGTATTCGACGGCGACGTATTCGCCGATGTTCATCGAAAACGCGGTCTTGCCCATCGACGGGCGGCCCGCGACGATGATCAGCTCACCGCCGTGCATGCCGGAGGTCATCCGGTCGAGATCGACGAAGCCCGTCGGCGTGCCCGTCACGTCGCTCGGGTTCGCGGTGTGATAAAGGGTATCGATCCGCTCGACGACCTGCGTGAGGAGCGGCCCGATTTCGAGGAAGCCCTGCGTGCCGCGCGCGCCGTCCTCGGCGATCGAGAATACCTTCGATTCGGCCTCGTCGAGCAGCTGGCGGACTTCCTTGCCCTGCGGATTGAACGCGTCGGCCGAGATTTCGTCGGCGACCGACACGAGCCGGCGCAGCACCGCGCGATCGCGGACGATTTCCGCATAGCGGCGGATGTTCGCCGCGCTCGGCGTGTTCTGCGCGAGCGCGTTCAGGTACGCGAGCCCGCCCACGTCCTCCGCCTTGCCGGACGTCGTGAGCGCCTCGTAGACGGTGACGACGTCGGCCGGACGCGTCGCGGCGATGAGCCGGCCGATGTGCTCGAAGATGATACGGTGGTCGTACCGGTAGAAATCGCTCTGCGACAGGAAGTCGGCGATCCGGTCCCAGGCGCCGTTATCGAGCAGCAGGCCGCCGAGCACGGACTGCTCGGCCTCGATCGAGTGCGGCGGGACTTTCAGCGATTCGATTTGGGGGTCTTTCGGCGCGTTCATGGCTACGGATTATCGCGAAATGGGCGCGGCTTCGCCACTCGGCATCGGCACCGCCGAGAAACGAAAAAAGGCAGGAACCGGTTGCCCGAGCCCCTGCCCTTCATGTCGGGCGGCGTGCGCCGCCCGTAGAGACTGCATGTCGCTTACGCGTGGTCGCCGATCACGTTGACCGTGACGTCGACGACGACGTCGGTGTGCAGCGCGACCTGCACGCCGTGCTCGCCGATCATCTTCAGCGGGCCTTCCGGCATGCGCACTTGCGCCTTCTCGATTTCGTAGCCTGCCTTCTTCAGCAGCTCCGCGACGTCGCCGTTCGTGACCGAGCCGAACAGACGGCCGTCGACGCCCGACTTCTGCGTGATCTCGAACGTCTGGCCGTTCAGCTTCTCGCCGACCGCTTGCGCGGCGGCCAGCTTCTCGGCGGCGACCTTTTCGAGTTCCGCGCGGCGGACTTCGAATTCGGCGATCGCGTCCTTCGTCGCGCGGCGCGCCTTGCGGTTCGGGATCAGGAAGTTGCGCGCGTAACCGTCCTTGACCTTGACGATATCGCCGAGGTTGCCCAGATTGGCGACTTTTTCCAACAGAATGATTTGCATTCGAATTCTCCTTATTGCGTCGCCTGATTACGCCTTGTGCTGATCGGTGTACGGCAGCAGCGCGAGAAAACGCGCGCGCTTGATCGCCGTATCGAGCTGGCGCTGATAGTGGGCCTTCGTGCCCGTCAGGCGCGCCGGCGTGATCTTGCCGTTCTCGCCGATGAAGTCCTTCAGCGTTTCCGTATCCTTGTAGTCGATCTGCTCGACGCCGGCTGCCGTGAAGCGGCAGAACTTCTTGCGCTTGAAGAGCGGGTTTTGTTGCTGACGACGCTTGTCGAATTTCTTACCAGTGGGGCGGGCCATGTTCAGTCCTTTCCAATGTCCTGCAATGCTGTGATGTGAAACACCAGGGTTCTCGCGTTGCGGTGCTTTTTCGCCAGGAAGCCGGTGAAGAGCGTCTCGACGCCCATCTCGCACGCTTCCAGCCTGCCGCTCGCCTCGCCTGCCGCCACGGCCGGGATCGTCAATTCGACCTGCCGGGCGATGCCTGCCTCGACGACTTCCGTGCGATGCTGCAACGTGGCGCTTGCGATCGGAACGCCGGCGGGGGTGTACCGCACCGGTTCACGTTCGACGACGCTCGCCGTCAGTTGCAGCCTGTTCACGAAAGCGACGCGCTCCTTCCCTGATGGCTTGGTGCGTTAAGCCTGCGCTTCGGTCGGCTGGGCAGCAGCCGCCTTCTTGGCTTCTTCGCGCTGAACTTCCTTCATCATCGGCGACGGGCCGGTTTCGGCCTTCTTCATCTTGACGATGAGGTGGCGCAGCACGGCGTCGTTGAACTTGAACGCGTGTTCGAGTTCGTCGAGCGTCGTCTGGTCGCACTCGATGTTCATGCAGACGTAGTGAGCCTTCGCGAGTTTCTCGATCATGTAGGCCAGTTGGCGGCGGCCCCAGTCTTCGACGCGGTGGATCTGACCGCCGTGCGACGTGATCGTGGACTTGTAGCGCTCGATCATCGCGGGCACTTGCTCGCTCTGATCGGGGTGCACGATGAAGACGATTTCGTAATGACGCATACACACTCCTTGTGGATAGAAGCCACCCGGGCGTCTGAATCGGTGTGGCAAGTGAGAAGCCGAAGATTCTAACCCGTATATGGGTCGCATGCAAGGCTTATACAGGCTTCGCCGCGTGATTCGGCCGTGTTTTCAACAACTTGGGCAGACCGGCGGGCGTTCGGCCGGCCACGCCGGCGCGGCAGCCGCGCGGGCACCGCCGGCCCGGAACGGGGTCGCATCGCCAAAACGCCGTCACTCGGTTCGCGGCGCGGCCACGCGCGCATCGAGCGCCGTCCTGAACGCCGCGAGTGCGGACGGCTCCGCGTCGGTTACCGCCCACCACGTCATGCCGGCCGCCTCCCAGCGATCGAGCGCATAACCCTGCGACACGGTCGCGTAGGGCCTCGCCCCGCCCTCGCCCGACGGCCACACGTAGACGTCGATCACATGCTGCCGGTAGCGGTAGACGAGCACCGCGACGCGGCGCTGCCCGACATAGTCGAGCCGGCCGCCCGCCAGCGCGAAGCCGCTTGCGCTCAGGTCGACGACGGGTGGCGCGAAATCGAGGCGGCCGTTGAACCACGGCTTGACGGTATGGCGATCGGTCGAGATCACGTCGATGTCCCGTGACGACAGCCCGGCTCGCACGTGGCTCGCGACGATTTCGTCGACGGCGTGCTCCGTCGCCGCGCGGCGCGCATCGAGCGCGAAGCCGGCCGCGGCCGCCAGCGCGACCGTCAGCGCGACGCCCCAGCCCAGGCCGGGCAGTGCCGCGGCGCGCGGCCCCGGCCCCGGCCCCGGCCGATCAAGCGTCGGGCCGCGCGAGCCCGGCCGCGCGAACCAGCGGCCCGCCCGCGCGCCGCCGCGCGCGTCGGCGCCGAACCTCGGCTTCGCTTCGGGCGGGCGATCCACCGCCGGTTTGTTGGGCGCGCGCATGTCCTGCGAGGGCGTGTCCTGTTCAGGCGCATCCGAGACCGGCATGTCCGAGACCGGCATGTCCGAAACCGGCACGTCCGAAGCGGGCAGATCCTGAACCGGCGCTTGCGCGAACGGCGCCGCCGCCAACGGCAAGCCCGCGGCAATGCGGGCGCGCAGCGCGCCCGGCGCGCGATGGTACTCCGCCTGCCGCATCGCGCGGCGAAGCGCGACGAGCCGCTCGCGCTCGAGACGGCACGCGCCGCATCCGCCGACGTGCCGCGCGATCCGCCACGCATCGGCCGCGGAAAGCTCGTGGTCGACATCCGCGCCGAGCAGCGCACGCGTTTCGTTACAGTCCATCGATGGCCTCCGATGCGGTTCCGGATGCCGGCGCGCCGCGTTCGCGCTGCGCCGCGCGCTCGCCCGGGTGCACCTGCGCGGCCGACCGCGACGCGGGCGCGCCGCCGAGCGTCGCCGCGAACCGCCGCCGCGCCCGTGCGAGCCGCGACATCACCGTCCCGACCGGCAGGTCCGCGATTGCCGCAATCTCGCGGTAACTCATGTCCTCCATTTCGCGCAAAACGAGCACCTCCCGATATTCGGGCGGCAGCTTCGCGAGCGCGGCGTTCACGCGATGCGCGTCTTCACTGCGCAAAAGAAGCGCGAGCGGGTCCTCCACCGCCGGATGCCAATCGTCCGTCGAATCGGCCGCGTCGAGCGCGTCGGCGGCCACTTCGTGCGCGTTCGCCCGCCGCCGCCATTCGCTGTACCAGGTATGGCGCACGATCGTCAGCAGCCACGGCCGCGCGTTGTCGCCGCGGCACGAATCGAGAAAGCGCAACGCGCGCATGCACGCCTCCTGCACGACGTCGTCCGCGTCGCTCGAATTGCCGCACAGCCAGCGCGCGAGGTTGTATGCGGCGTCCAGATGCGGCAGCGCGAGCGCGCGAAAACGCTCGCCGCGCGCCGCCGCGTCGGCGGCCGCGCCGGCCGTCCGATCGCTGCCGTGCGCGGCGTCCGCGCCATGTTCGTCGACCGCCCGGCCGAATTGACCCACGTCGCCTCCCCGCGATGCGCGGCCGCCCGCCGGCCGCTTGCGTCCGACGCACGCCGCCGATCACGGCGCGCATGCGCTCAGGCATCCTTACCGCCCGTCGATCCAGTTTATTCCCGCGATCCACGCCCGGAGACAAAAAATAAACCGGGAATATCCGCGCGGCGACGGCGGTATTGCATGCACCCCACTTGCGAAGGAGCCGCCATGCCGAATCCCATCCAACCCTTGAAACGGCGCGATTTCCTGCGCCTTGCCGCCTGCGGCGGCGGCGTCGCGTTCGCTTCCGCGCTGCCCGGCTGGAGCTTCGCCGCGAACGCCGGCGCGGATTTCTTCTTCGTCCAGCTCTCCGACGCGCACTGGGGCTTCACCGGCCCCGCGATCAACCCCGACGCGCGCGGCACGCTGCCGAAGGCGATCGAGGCCGTCAACGCGCTGCCCGTCGCGCCCGACTTCGTGATGTTCACGGGCGATCTGACGCACACGACCGACGATCCGGCCGAGCGCCGCGCACGGATGCGGCAGTTTCAGTCGATCGTCGCGCAACTGCGGGCGAAGCCGCTGCACCTGATGCCGGGCGAGCACGACGCGAGCCTCGATGCAGGCGCCGCGTACCGCGAGATCTTCGGCGACACCCATTACGCGTTCGATCACAAGGGCGTGCATTTCGTCGTCGTCGACAACGTGTCGGATCCGGCCGGCCGCGTCGGCGACGCGCAGATCGAATGGCTCGCGCGGGATCTCGCGCGACAGCCGAAGGACGCGCGCATCGTCGTCTTCACGCACCGGCCGCTCTTCGATCTCGCGCCGCAATGGGACTGGGCCACGCGCGACGGCGCGAAAGTCGTCGACGTGCTGATGCCCTATCCGAACGTCACCGTGTTCTACGGACACATCCATCAGGAGCACCACGCGATGACGGGCCACATCGCGCACCACGCGGCGCGCTCGCTGATGTTTCCGCTACCCGCGCCCGGCTCGCAGGACAAGCGCCTGCCGGTGCCGTGGGACGCCGCCGCGCCGTATCGCGGGCTCGGCTGGCGCGAAGTGCGCGTCGGCGACGCGGCGCGCGCGCCCGCGTTGACCGAGATGCCCGTCGCCGCGCCCCAACCGCAACCGCGCGCCTGAGGAGACTGCGATGCGCCATTTTTTCTTCGATCCGCGCGCGCTCCGCGGCCGGGCTCGCGCGAGCGCGCCGTCCTGGCCGCGCCGCCGCTGGCTCTTCGCCGCGAGCAGCGCGGCACTCGCCGCGCTCGCGGGCGTCGACGCGTCGCGCGTGCGTGCGGCGGCGCCACGCGTGATCAAGGTGCACGCGCGACGCTTCGTGTTCACGCCGGATCGGATCGCGCTTGCGCCGCACGAATCGGTCGTGTTCGAGCTGACCGCGCAGGACACTGTGATGGGCTTTTCGATCCCGCAATACGGCGTGCGTGCCGACGTGCCGCCCGGCGCGGTCGTGCGTCTTGCCGCGCAGGCGGGCGGCCCGGGCACGGTCCAGTTCCTGTGCGACATCTTCTGCGGCTCCGGGCACGAGACGATGAACGGCGTGCTCGTGGTCGGATAGCGCGGGGGGCCACCGCCCACTGCCCGCTGCCCGTTAATCGGTTAATCGGCTGATCGGCGATCGGCTGATCGGCGAACTAGCGAACTAGCGAACTAGCGAACTGGCGAACTGGCGAACTGGCGAACTGGCGAACTGGCGAACTGGTGACCTGCCCCCTACAAACTGGTGACCTGCCCCCTTCGATAGGGCCAATGGGCTTCTAGCAAAGTCCCTTTAAACCAACTCCTGGAAAGCGGCAGGAGCGTCCGCGGTTGCCCGATGTTTCGCCGCAAACTCTGACGGCGCAAGGTAGTTCAGTGCGCTGTGCGGCCTTTGCTCGTTGTAGTCCTGACGCCATGCCGCGATGACTGCCCGAGCGTGCGCGAGCGTCGTGAACCAGTGCTCGTTAAGGCATTCGTCGCGGAACTTGCCGTTGAACGATTCGATGTACGCATTCTGCGTGGGCTTGCCCGCCTGAATCAACTTCAGCGTGACGCCGTTCGCATACGCCCACTGGTCAAGCGCGCGGCTCGTAAATTCGGGTCCCTGGTCTGTTCGCACCGCCTTGGGATAGCCACGGAAGCGAGCTGCACGGTCCAATGCCCGAGCGACATACAAACCTGAGATGCCATGGTCGACGACGATGTCGACAGCCTCTTTCGTGAAATCGTCGACGACGGTCAGGCACTTCACGCGCCGGCCGTTGGAAAGCGCATCCATCACGAAATCGATTGACCATACCTCGTTGGGTGCGCCCGGCAATGCCAGTTGCTCGCGCTCAATCATGACGCCGTGGCGCTTGCGACGGCGCCGCACAGCCAGCCCTGCCTCACGGTACAGGCGATAGATGCGCTTGTGATTGGCGTGCGTGCCTTCGCGTTCCACCAGGGCGTGCAGTCGGCGGTAGCCGAATCGACGACGTTCGTGCGCCAACTTCACCAGACGCGCCGCGAGCACCTCATTCTCGTGGTCCGGCTTCGCGTCGTAATGCAGCACGCTGCGAGAAAGCCCGACAAGCCGGCAGGCGCGGCGCTCGGAGATGTTGACCTTCTCCCGAATCGCCAACACTGCTTCGCGTTTGGCTTGCGGGCTCAGGGCTTTCCCTTGACGACAACCTTCAACGCTTCCATATCGAGCATTGCTTCGGCCAGCAGTTTCTTCAGTCGGGCATTCTCCACCTCGAGGCCCTTGAGCCGGCGGGCTTCCGAGACTTCCATGCCGCCGAACTTCGCGCGCCAGGTGTAGAACGACGCGTCACTGAACCCATGCTTCCTGCACAGTTCCTTGACCGGCATACCGGCCTCGGCTTCCTTCAGAAACCCGATGATTTGCTGTTCCGTAAAGCGCTTCTTCATGTTCGTCTTCTTCTCCGAAAACGAACTTTACTAGACTCCGGCTGGCCCTGTTTGTAGGGGGCAGGTCAACGTTGCTCCGCCCGAATCAAGGCATCGAGTTTTTTTAGGTAGGCTACCTCCGCGCGCAGGTACTCAACTTCCTTGAGCAATTGCTCTCGGGTGCGAGTATCCGGTTCGGATTCTGGCGGCGCAGGTTCGGAAAGCGGCGAAGTCGACATCTTGGGGCGGCGTCCCTTCGGACGTGGTAGGAGGGCGGCGAAACCACCCTCATGATACTGGCGTTCCCAACGGGCGATGGCTCCTGCATCACGAATGTCCAGCAGCGCTTGCATGTGCGTGCGGGATAGATTCTCCCGCTGCATGCGTTCCAGCGCCTCCAGCTTGAACTGTGCGCTGTACTTCACGTGCCCTTTGCGCCGTAATCCATCGGCACCATGGCGCTTGTAGCTGGCAACCCATTGCTCCACCTGTGTGCTGCTCACCCCAAACTCTCTCGCAAGCGCTTTGCACCCTTTGTCGCCAGACAGATACCGCTGCACCACTTCAAGCTTGAACCGCTCGTCGTATTTCGTCATGAAAAAACCCCCAAGGGTCAGATCTATGTCCAACTCTTGGGGTTCAGTTCACTCGGGTCCGCTTTTTTCTTGCGCGTCGCGCGTGTCTCCGGTTCGATTCGGCGCGCATCGGTCCGCTCGGAGGCGGCGCACGCCGCGCGATCGGCAGGCCGCGCCGCCTCCGATGCCGGCGCGCATGATTCGGTCAATACGTATCGAACACCTGCTGCAATTCGCGCACGTCGGCGACGCCGGCCGCCAGCGCGAGCATCAGCAGCACGCGCGCCTTGTACGGATTGAGCGAACCCGCGCTCACGAAGCCGAGCGCATCGTCGTTCGCCGCCCCGTTGCGCATCACGTGTCCCGAGCCGACGCGCGACGCGCGCACGATCGCGACGCCCTTCGCCGCCGCATCGGCGAGCGCCGCCTGCAGCGCCGCATGGATCGAGCCGTTGCCCGTGCCCGCGACGACGAGCCCGCGCGCGCCCGCCGCGACGCATGCATCGACGATCACGCGCGATGCGCCCGCATAGCTCGCGACGACCTCGACCTGCGGCCAGGCGGCGCCGATCGCGAAGCGCGAGTCGAGCGTATGCGGGCGCGTCGCGCGGCGCGCGAACTCGATGCGGCCGTCCTGCACCCAGCCGAGCGCGCCCAGTTCGGGCGAGTGAAATGCATCGACCGCATAGGTGCTCGTCTTCACGACGTCGCGCGCGCTATGGATCCGGTTGTTGAACGCGACGAGCACGCCCTGCCCGCGCGCCGCCGCGCTACCCGCGACGGCGACCGCGTTCAGCAGGTTGAGCGGGCCGTCGGACGACAGCGCGGTCGCCGGGCGCATCGCCGCCGTCATCACGACAGGCTTCGCGGTCTTCACGGTCAGATGCAGCAGGTACGCGGTCTCTTCGAGCGTGTCGGTGCCGTGCGTGATCACGATGCCGTCGATCGCGTCGTTCGCCGCAAGCGCGTCGATCCGCTCGGCGAGCGTCGTCCACAGCGCGGGCGACAAGTCCTTGCTGTCGATGCTCGCGACCTGCTCGGCCTCGATCGTCGCGATCTGCGCGAGCGCGGGCACGGCGGCGAGCAGCCTGTCGACGCCGAGCGCGCCCGCCTGGTAGCCGGCCGTCTGCGCGGCGTCGGGCGCCGCGCCCGCGATCGTGCCGCCCGTCGCGAGGACGGCGATGCGCGGCAGCGCGCGCGGCGCCGGGTTCGAAACGTGAGGGGAATGGGAGGATGTCGGTGCGTTCATGGCCGCGATTGTAACGGCAGCCGGCCGCCCTTCGGCAAGCGCGGTGTGTTCCCGGGTGCACGCTCGCGCTCGCGCGCGCCGCTCCCGCCGGTTGCGCGACGCGCGAGCGCATGCCGCCGCGGGCGCGCGCACGTCCGCGCGATGCACGCGCGACTCGCGAAACCACCTTCGCGCCGCCGGCTCGCGTTATCTCGAAATAGACAAAATCGCCGGAACCGCCCGCCGCCGCGGCCCGAACAACGCGCGCGGCAGCGGTCGCGGACCGCCTGCCCGAAACGCCTGCGGCACGGCGTTTTCAGCCTTGCGGATACATTTCGGCGGCCTCCGTGCGAGCGCCTCCGAAGCACGGCCGCCGCGCGAAAATTAGCGCGCCGCTCGTTTTCCCGCAGTATTTTGTCGTTTCAGCGCCGATTTGCCATAATGCAAACCGCGACCCGCGCTGCCGCGCGATTCGCGGCTTATCGAACAACATGTAGTCCACCCACTGGGAGTGTCCAATGAAGATCCGATCGCTGATGGCCGCGCTGCTCGTCGGCGGCGTGCTGGCAACGCCTGCTTTCGCCGCAAACAGCCAGCAGGACAAGATGAAGGCATGCAACGCGCAGGCCGCCGGCAAGACGGGCGACGAGCGCAAGGCGTTCATGAAGGACTGCCTCGCGGCGAAGCCGGCGAAGAAGATGTCGCAGCAGGAGAAGATGAAGGCCTGCAACACGCAAGCCGCCGACAAGAAGGGCGACGAGCGCAAGGCATTCATGAAGGACTGCCTGTCGGCGAAGCCCGCCGCCTGACGCTTCCAGCGAATCGGCACGATGCCGCGCACCGTTTCGACGGGCGCGGCATTTTTCTTTTCGGCGCGCGCCGCCGCGCGCGCCGACTGCGGCGTTTGGCCGCGATTTCTTCTATGATGGCTGCAGCGCGGCCCTCCCCACGACAAGAAGCGCCATCGGGCCGCCCTCATGACGGATGCGCACCGCGCGTCAAACGGAGGCACGGGATGGCATGGAGACAACACCGCTGGTTCCGGCGCTGGCTGATCGTCATCGTGTTCTGGGCCGTGCCCGTCGCGATCGTCGCCGTGCGCGAGATCCGCGAGGAGATGGCCTATAACTACGCCGACCTCAAGCTCGCGCTCACGACCTGGCAGCTCACCGACGCGCAGCGCGCGGCGGGCGCGGCGAAGGTCTGCCGCGGCGAGCCTGACGAAGCGCGCGCGGCGGGCTGCCCCGCCGACGTGCTCGCGGCGAACGCGCGCCGGCAGCAGGAAGCGCGCGACGAATTCACCGTGCGCAAGCGCACGCTCGCGAGCTATCTGTGGCATGCATTCGTCGGCTACTGGATCGTCCCCGCCGCGTTCCTGTTCGCATGCGGCGTCGTGATCGGCCTCGTGCGCCGCGCGTTGCGGCGCCCGCCCATCAAGCCACCCGCCAAGCCGCCCCTCGAACCACCCCTCGAGCCCCCCGTTTCGCATCACTGACGATTCGCGCCGCGCGCACGCCCCCGCGTGACGCGCCATGCGCGCGGATCGCCGATCGGCATGAAGCTTGGCGTGCGACAACGTGCATGCACGCGCGCCGCCGCACAATGGAACGCGTCGATTTGACGGTCTTTCACCTTACAGCAGTAAGGCAGGGTACTTCGCTGTGTTATAAAGTCCCGCGTGACACGCCCGTTCGCGGGCATCACGCTGATCTACACTTGATGGAGAAAAACGATGCACAAACGCAATCTCGTGTTGAAAGCCGCCGCCGCGCTCGTCGTGGGCAGCCTGGCGCTCGCCGGTTGCACGACGACGCCGGACAAGCCCGCCAATGCCGCGACCAACGCGTCGAAGCGTCAAGCCATCGATGCGAGCGTCGACGCGACGCTGTCGCGCCTGTACTCGACGGTGCGCGGCTCGCGCGAACTCGTCGCGAAGTCGCGCGGCGTGCTCGTGTTCCCGGACGTGATCCAGGCAGGCCTCATCATCGGCGGCCAGACCGGCAACGGCGCACTGCGCGTCGGCGGCGCTACGGTCGGCTACTACAACACGTCGTCGCTGTCGGTCGGCCTGCAGGCGGGCGCGCAGTCGAAGGCGATCGTGTTCCTGTTCATGACGCAGGACGCGCTCGACAAATTCCGCAACTCCGACGGCTGGGCGGCAGGCGCCGACGCATCGGTCGCGCTCGTGAAGATGGGCGCGAACGGCGCGATCGACACGACGACGGCGACCGCCCCCGTCGAAGTGATCGTGCTGACGAACGCCGGCCTGATGGGCGACGTGTCGATCAGCGGCACGAAGGTCACGAAGCTGAAGATCTGACGCCCGCGCGGATGACCGGCGCGCCGAGGGCGAACGGCGGCCGACGCGAGAACGGCGATGCGCTTGACGCGCATCGCCGTTTTTTTGGGCGAAGCCGCCGCGCCGCGGAGCCGCCGCACGCCTTCCGGCGGCGACGGCGCGCGATCCGCGCGCGCGGCGGCAATGCGCCGCACGACGATGCGCGCCGCGCCGCCCTCGCCGTTCGCTCAAGTCGCCGAATCGATCACCTTGAAGCGCGAGCGCTTCTGCGCGCGGATCAGCGATTGATAGACGTCGACGTATTGCTGCGCCATCCGGCGCGAAGTGAAACGCTCGTCGAAGCGCGCGCGCACCCGCTCGCGCGACAGCATGTGCAGCCGGTTCACCGCCGCGGCGGCGCCGATCTCGTCCTCGACGATGAAGCCCGACACGCCCTCGTCGATCACCTCCGGCACCGCGCCGCGATTGAACGCGATGACGGGCGTGCCGCACGCCATCGCCTCGATCATCACGAGGCCGAACGGCTCGGGCCAGTCGATCGGGAACAGCAGCGCGTGCGCGCCGGACAGGAACGCCGCCTTCTCGTGATCGGCGATTTCGCCGATGTATTCGACGTGCGGCAGCGCGAGGAGCGGCTTGATCTCGCGCTCGAAGTACTCCTCGTCCGCCGCGTCGATCTTCGCCGCGATGCGGATGCGCATCCCGCAACGCTGCGCGATCCGGATCGCGGTATCGACGCGCTTTTCCGGCGAGATCCGGCCAAGGAACGCAAGATACGACTGCTCGACGGGCTGCGGCGTGTAGAGCGTCTCCGGCAGCCCGTGATAGACGGTTGTCAGCCATTTCGCCTGCGGCATCGGGTGGCGCTGCGCGTTCGAGATCGAGATCACGGGCGCGGTGTCGAACGTGTCGAACACCGGCTGCTGCTCCGGCAAATCGAGGCGGCCGTGCAGCGTCGTCACGAACGGCGTGTCCTGCCGCTTGAAGATCGAGAACGAGTAGTAATCCATGTGGAAATGGAGCACGTCGAAATCCCGCGCGCGGCGCGCGACGGTCTCCATCAGCAGCATGTGCGGCGCGATCCGGTCGCGGATCGACGCATCCAGCCGCAATGCGCGCGGCCATACTGCGTCGAGTTTCGCGCGCGTGATCGAATCGCCGCTCGCGAACAGCGTCACGTCGTGCCCCAGATCGACGAGCGCCTCGGTGATGTACGACACGACGCGCTCGGTGCCGCCGTAGAGCTTCGGCGGCACCGATTCGGTCAACGGAGCGATCTGCGCAATTCTCATGGGTACGATCTCCAGTGGCGGCCGGGCCAACGGACCGGCGTCGGGCGACGCCCGCAAATCGCCATTATTAGCGATCGGCGCGCGCGCCAGCGGGCCGATTGCATTTTTTGGGGCTTGTTACAGGCGCGATACATTCAGGAAAGCAGCATGTTTGCAGCCCCGGCCGGCGCTGTCCCGCGATCATCCCCTTTTTTCGAACGCCGACGCGCCCGGGCGCCGCGCCGACGGGCCGCGGCGCCCGCCGCATTCGGCCGCTCGTCCGGCTCCTCGTTCGGCGCCTCATCGGCGGCCCTCGGCTGCAAGCCTGCTTTCTCGCCGCCGCTTCCCCTGTCTTCGCCCGGCTGCTCTGCCGCCCGCCCCGCCTTTTGCCGCGCGCCTATCGTGCCGGCCACTTCCATGCCGGCACCTCGAGCGCGTGCGCATCGACGATCCGCGTCGCGCCCAGTTCCTTCTCGAGCACGATCGAATGGCTGCCCGGCTCGCGTTCGAGCGACGCGACGAGCCGCGCCGCGTGCGACACGACGATCACCTGCGAGCGTTGGGCCGCCTGCGCGATCAGCCGGCCGAGCGCCGGCAGCAGATCCGGGTGCAGGCTCGTCTCCGGCTCGTTCAGCACGAGAAGCGCGGGCGGGCGCGGCGTCAGCAGCGCCGCGGCGAGCAGCAGATAGCGCAGCGTGCCGTCCGACAGCTCGGCCGCGCGCAGCGGCCGCAACAGACCCGGCTGCCGCATCAGCACTTCGAAGCGGCCGTGCTTGCCCGGATTGTCGATCTCGAGCCGCGCGCCGGGAAAGGCGTCGCCGATCGCCGCGTCGAGCGCGGCGGCGTCGCCGATCTCGCAGATCGTCTGCAGCGCGGCCGCCAGATCGCCGCCGTCGTCGGACAGCACCGGCGTGTGCGTGCCGACCTGCGCGAGCCGCGCGGGTGCGAGCGCATCGGTGCGGAAATGATCGTAGAAGCGCCACGAGCGGATTCGCTCGCGCATCGCGATCATTTCCGGCGCGCCGCGCGGGTCCGAGAACTCGGTCATCATGCTGTCGAAGCTCGCGATCGGCTGCGGCACGGTCTGCCACTCGCCCGTTTCATCGCGCGTGCGCAGTTGCGCGCCGCGACGGTCGACGAGCAGCGTCGACGGGCGCGGCATCGGCCCGCTCCAGATGCACTCGCGCTTGATGACCGGATCGAGCCCGAACGCGGTTGCGCTGTTGAGCGGCGGCAGCCCGAGATCGATCGCATAGCCGAAATCCTCGCACGCGAAGCCGAGCTTCAGGCTCACGGGCGCGTTGCGCACCGTGCCCGTCACCGGCACGTCCCCCGCGAGCATCCCGCGCGAGAACCGTTCGGGGCCCGCCCACAGCGTCGACGGCAGCCCGCCCTCGCGCGCGAGCGACGGAATCACGCGGCCCTGCGCGGTATCCGCGAGCAGGCGCAGCGCACGATACAGGCTCGACTTGCCGCTGCCGTTCGGCCCGGTGATCACGTTGAGCGTAGCGAGCGGCACGATCAGCTCGCGCAGCGAGCGGTAGTGGGCGATGGCGAGTGCGGTGAGGGGCGGCATCGGGAAATAGACGGTCGGAAAGCGGGTGGACGGAAGACGGCGGGCAGAATCGACGAATTCGGCAGATCGTCGGATCGATGCAACGGCGGCGGACGGCGCGAACGCGGACCGCGGCGCATGCCGGCCGAGCATCGGGCCGGCGCGTCGCGCGAACCGTTCGCGCGGCGCGGTCCGCGTTCGCCCCGCGATTCTCGGCGATTCTCGCGAATTTTCGCCCTTCTCGCGTTACGCGCGGCACGCAGCGGCGCGGCGCGCTCAATGCGGCGCGCGCGGCACGCCTGCCTCCGACGTGGTCGGGTCCGCCGCGGTGAACGCCGCGTTGCTCGCGGCCGGCTCGGGCGCGCGTTCGCCCCGCAGCGGCTCGCGCGCGAGCGCGTCGGGCGTCGTCCATTCGGTGCGCTCGCGCGGCAGGCAATGCGGATAGTGCGCGTTGATGAACGCGATGAGCCCTTCGCGCACGCGGCAGCGCAAATCCCACGCCAGCGACGAATCGCGCGCGCTGACGAGCGCGCGCAGTTGCATCGAACGCTCGGTGGCGTCCGTCACCTGCAGCACCTGCACGCGGCCATCCCATTGCGGCGCGTCGGCGACGATCCGCGCGAGCTCCGCGCGCAGCGGCTCGAGCGGCAGCCGATAGTCGACGTACAGGAACACCGTACCGATCAGCTCCGCGCTGCTGCGCGTCCAGTTCTGGAACGGATTCTCGATGAACCACTGCAGCGGCACGATGAGCCGGCGCTGATCCCACAGGCGCACCGACACGTAGGTGCCCGATATCTCCTCGATGCGCCCCCACTCGCCCTGGATGATGACGACGTCGTCGAGCCGGATCGGCTGCGACAGCGCGATCTGCAGCCCCGCGATCAGGTTGCCGAGCACCGGGCGCGCGGCGATGCCGGCGACGAGGCCCGCGACGCCCGCCGACGCGAGCAGGCTCGCGCCGATCTGCCGCACGTTCGGGAACGTCATCAGCGCCGCGCCCGTGCCGATGATCACGATCAGCACCATCACGGTTCGCGCGAGCACGCGCGTCTGCGTATGGATGCGGCGCGCCTCGAGGTTGTCCGCCGTGTCGATCGGATGCGCGCGGATGATCGCGTCGCCGACCGCGGCGGCCAAGCGCATCAGCAGCCACGTGAGCGCGGCGATCGTGCCGACCGCGGCGAGCGTGCGCAGCCCGCCCACGTGCGACAGCGATTCGTCGACCTGCAGCCACAGGAATTCGAGCGCAAGAAGCGACAACAGCGCGAACGACGGCCGGTCGATGTACGACACGATCACGCTCATGAACGGGTAAGGCCGGGCGATCGGCTTGACGATGCGCGCGCCGATCCAGTGAATGCCCGCGACCGCGAGCAAGACGAGCGCCGACACGGCGAGCGTGCCGAGCCAGGAATGAAGCGGCGCATCGGCGATGCGCCACAAATCGTCGATCGTCAACATGCGCGCCGTATCTCCGTCAGGTTCGCGGGGAATGCGCTCCCGCGCCGGGGCGGCGGCCGGCCCGGATCAATAGCTGCGGCAGGGAAACGCCTTGCCGAGCCCGAGCGACACGGCCGTGCTCGCGTTGTAATCGGCGAGCTTCGGGTTCTCCGCGATGTACTTGCGCACCGCGTCGGTCATCTGCTGCGCCTTGATGTCGGGCGGCAGGCAGAAGTATTGACCGACGCGCGGCCCGGTGGTGCCGCCGATCGCGTCGATCGTGTTGTAGACGCCGTCCGCCGCGCCCTCGATGTACGCCGCGCACGACGCGCGCGACTTGACGTCGGTCTTCGCGCACAGCTTGTCGAGGTCGCCGGCCGTGAAGGCGGCCGCCGTCAGCGGCACGGCGAACGCGGCGGCGCAAAACATAGCCCGCAACATGAATCTTCCTTATGTCAGAAGGCGAAACCGCCGATACTTCGAAAGGCGCGGCAAGCCGCCGCGCCCCAAACCCTTATTTTGCACTCTTTTGCGCGTTCGGCGCTGGCGCATCGCCGATGCGCACCGTGCGCTTCGACAGGATCGCGGTTGCGTCCGGCGCGTTGTAGTGCTTCGCGAAATCGAGCGCGGTGATGCCGAGCTGGTTCTTCAGCGCGGGATCGGCGCCCTGGTCGAGCAGCAGCGTGACGGTAGAGCCGTGGTTGCCGCGCGCGGCCATCATCAGCGGCGTCGTGCCGTTCGGCGACGCGGCGTCGATGTAGGCGGACTTGTCGACCAGATACTTGACAACCTCGTCGTTGCCGTTCGTCGCCGCGTAGTGCAGCGGCGACCAGCCCTTCTTGCTCACTTCGGCGCCCTTGTCGACGAGCAGCTTCACGAGCGGCAGATCGCCGTTCAGCGCGGCGAGCATCAGCGCGTTCTCGCCCGCCTTGTCTTCCTTGTCGAGCTCGACGTTCGGCGCGGCCGCGAGCGCGGCGGCGACCTGATCGGACTTCTCGCGCGCGGCGATCACGAGGAGCGGATCGCCGTTCGGCGCGATCGTGTTCGGGTCGAGGCCGTTCTTCAGTTGCTTCGAGATGTCCTTGATGTCGTCGAACTTGACGGCCTTCACGATCCCGTCGAGCGATTCCGCGTGCGCGGGCGCCGCCGCGAGCGCGAGCGCGAGCGCGCACAGCCTGGCGCCCATCGTGCGTTGTTTCGACAAGTGCTTGATCGACTTCATTTTTTTGCTCCTACCCCTGGTTGACTGGGCTGGCCTCGCCCGTGCGGGCGATCTTGAACAGCCGGAAAAAGTTCCGCGACGTCGCGGCGCCGAGCGCCTCGTCGGTCATCTCGCGTTGCGCCGCGATAAAGCGTCCGACATAACTCACGTACGCAGGTTCATTCCGCTTGCCGCGATACGGCACGGGCGCGAGGTACGGCGAATCGGTCTCGATCAGCAGCCGCTCGAGCGGCACGCGCCGCGCGACCTCCTGCACGTCGGCCGCGCTCTTGAACGTGACGATGCCCGACAGCGAGATATGGAAGTTCTGCGCCAGCGCCGCCTCGGCGACGGGCCACGGCTCGGTGAAGCAGTGCATCACGCCGCCCGGCACGCTCGCGCGCTCCTCGGCCATGATCCGCAGCGTGTCCTCCGACGACGCGCGCGTATGGACGATGAGCGGCTTGCCTGTCGCATGCGCGGCGCGGATGTGCGTGCGAAAGCGCTCGCGCTGCCATTGCATGTCGGCGATCGAGCGGCCCTCGAGCCGGTAGTAGTCGAGGCCCGTCTCGCCGATCGCGACGACCTTCGGATGCGCGGCGAGCTCGACGAGCTCGGCCACCGTCGGCTCCCTCGCGTCCTCGTGATCCGGATGCACGCCGACCGACGCGAAAACGTTGTCGTGATCGCGCGCGATAGCGAGCACGGCGGGCAGCGTCTCCAGATCGACCGAGACGCAGAGCGCATGCGTGACGCCGTGCTCGCGCATGTTCTCCAGCACCTGCGGCAAACGCTCGGCGAGCCCTTCGAAATTGATGTGACAGTGTGAATCGACGAACATATTGAATTCCTTGCTGCGCAGCGCGTGCCGGGCGCCGGGCGGGCATGCGCGCCCGCTCGCCGCGCCGGGCCGCGCTCAGGCGTCGGCGAGCCGCTTGCCGACGATCACGAGATCGCGCTCGACGCCGTCGAGCACCGCGACGCGCGGCAGCGTTCCCCAGGTCGTGAAGCCGTACCGCGCGAAGAGCCGCAGGCTCGGCTCGTTGTGGCCGAAGATGAAGCCGAGCGCCGTGTGCACGCCGAGCGCCGGCGCCTTCGCGAGCGCCGCCTCGAGCAGCCGGCTGCCGAGCCCGCTGCCGCGCGCGGCCTCGTCGAGATAGATGCTGATCTCCGCGGTGTGTCCGTACGCGGGCCGGCCGTAGAAATCGGAGAAGCTCAGCCACGCGATCACCCGCCCCGCCTCCTCGACCACCCACAGCGGCCGAGCATGCGGATTGTGCGCGTCGAACCACGCGCGGCGGCTGTCGACCGTCACGGGCTCGGTGTCCGCCGTCACGCGGCGCGACGCGACCGTCGAATTGTAGATCGCGACGATCGCCGGCAGATCGGCGGGCGTGGCGTCGCGGTAGGCAAGCTGGGTCATGAAGGCGATCCGATGAACGAAACGGTTGGGCAAGGCGGTGCGTCAGGGCGACGCGAACAGTTCCCGATAGCCGAGAAACAGCTCTTCGAACACGAGGCGCGCGCTGAGCGGATGGTTCTCCACCGCGCGCTGCCGCGTGACCGTCTTCAGGAAGCGCGCGAACGCGTTCGCGTCGGCCGCCGCCGCGCAGCGCGCGAGCGCCGCGCGCTGCGCGGGGAAATAGCGCGGCGCGCCCGCCGCGCGCTCGGCGAGCAGATCGTACAGCCAGCGCTGCAGCCAGCCGAGCACGACGGGCACGGGCAGTTTCTGCAGCGTCTCGCCGCACGCGAACGGATCGCACGCGGCGCCCGCCGCGAGCTGCGCGAGCGTCCAGTCGCGCAGCGGCCGGTTCTCGTCGTTCGCGAGCGCGAGCGCGGCGAGCGGCGCGCCCCCCGCCTCGGCGAGGAGCGCGTTCGCGTCCGCCACCTGCTGCGCCGCGAGCCACGCGGCGGCCGCGTCGGGCGCGGGCACCGCCATCGGCCACTGCCGGCAGCGGCTCACGATCGTCGGCAGCAGCCGGTCGACGCGCGCGGACGCGAGCAGGAACACGACGCCCGACGGCGGCTCCTCGAGCGTCTTCAATAGCGCGTTCGCGGCCGCGACGTTCAGCGCCTCGGCCGGATACAGCACGACGACGCGCGCGCCGCCGCGATGCGACGCGATCCCGCAGAAGTCGACGAGCGCGCGCACCTGCTCGATCTTGATTTCCTTGCTCGGCGTCCTGGCCTTCTTGCCGCCTTCGTCGGCGTCGGCGGCCTTCGGCTCGTCGGCCGCGCCCGGCAGCTCGGCCGCGAGCGCCTCGGGCACGACGATCCGGTAATCGGGGTGATTGCCCTGCTCGAACCACGTGCACGCGGCGCACGCGCCGCACGGTTCGCCGTTCTCGCGCGGCGTCTCGCACAAGAAGCCCTTCGCGAGGTGCCGCGCGAAGGCGAGCTTGCCGATTCCCGCCTGCCCGTACAGCAGCAGCGCGTGCGGCCAATGCGCGCGCAGCGCCTGCAGGCGGTTCCAGTCGTCGGTCTGCCACGGATAGATCATCGTTCGCGTCTTCCTTTCGTCACAGTGCGGCGAGCACGCCTTCGAGCTGCTTGCGGATCTGCGGAATCGACTCGCTCGAATCGACGATCGCGAAACGATGCGGCGCCTCGTGCGCGCGGCGCAGGTACTCGGCGCGGGTGCGCGCGAAGAAGGCGTCCGATTCGCTCTCGAACTTGTCCGGCATCCGCACGGCGCCGCGCCGCGCGCTCGCCACCTGCGGCTGCACGTCGAACAGCACCGTCAGATCCGGCTGGAAGCCGCCCTGCACCCAGCGCTCGAGCGCCTCGAGCTTGTCGCGCGGCAGCCCGCGGCCGCCGCCCTGATAGGCGAACGTCGCATCGGTGAAGCGGTCCGACACGACCCAATCGCCGCGCGCGAGCGCGGGCTCGATCACGAGCGCGAGATGCTCGCGCCGGCCGGCGAACATCAGCAGCGCCTCGGTCTCGAGGTCCATCGGCTGGTTCAGCAGAATCTCGCGCAGCGTCTCGCCGAGCTGCGTGCCGCCCGGCTCGCGGGTGACGACGACGTGCCTGCCGGTCGGCCCGAGCCTTTCCTGGAGCCGGTCGCAGAACCACTGCAGATGCGTGGTCTTGCCCGCGCCGTCGATCCCTTCGAACGTGATGAATTTGCCACGCGCCATTCATTGACCTCGTATGTATTTGTCCACGGCCTTGTTGTGATCCCCGAGCGTGTCCGAGAAGACGCTCGTGCCGTCGCCCCTCGCGACGAAATAGAGCGCGGACGTCGCCGCCGGGTTCACCGCGGCGTAGAGCGCCGCCTCGCCCGGCAGCGCGATCGGCGTCGGGGGCAGCCCGCGGCGCGTGTAGGTATTGTACGGAGTGTCGGTCTGCAGATCGCGCTTGCGCAGCCGCCCCGTGTACGCGTCGCCCATTCCGTAGATCACCGAGGGATCGGTCTGCAGCGGCATCCCGGCCCGCAGGCGATTCGCGAACACGCCCGACACGAACGCACGGTCGGACGCGTGCCCCGTCTCCTTCTCGACGAGCGACGCGACCGTCAGCGCCTCGTAAGGGGTCTTGAACGGCAGGCCGGGCCGACGGGCGGTCCACGCGTCGGCCAGGCGCGCCTGCATCAGCCGGTACGCGCGCCGATACACGTTCAGGTCGCTCGTGCCCTTGTCGAACAGATAGGTATCCGGAAAGAACAGCCCCTCGCCGGTGCCGCGCGCGACGACTTCGGCGGGCGCGCCGATCGCGCGCAGCAGCGCCGCGTCGCTCATCCCCGCGCTCGCATGCGCGAGCGCCGCATTCGCGTCGAGCTCCGCGCGCATGCGCCGGAACGTCCAGCCCTCGATCACGGTCACGACATATTCGTTCACGTCCCCGCGCGCGACCTTCTGCAACACCTCGTAAGGGCTCACGCCCGTCTTGAATTCGTAATTGCCGGACTTGAGCCGGCTCGACAGGAACAGCACGCGCGTCATCGCGACGAACAGGCGCGGCTCGACGCCCACGCCGCCGTGCACGAGTTGCTGCGCGACGCTGCGCACGCTGCTGCGGGGCTTGATCGTCACATCGAGGATCGGCGCGGCGAGCGCGAGCGGCCGAGTGGCCCAGTAATAGGCGCCGCCCGCGCACGCGACGCCCAGCAATACGACGGCGAGCGCCGCGAGCGCGGCGCACTTCTTCAGTAGGGACATGCGGAACGTGAATCAGGTAAGACCCATATAATACTTGCTCGCCTCTGCCAAAGTCAGGATTGACTGTTCCCTCATTCCATGAGCACACCGATCGCCTCCCCGGCCGCGCAGGCCATCGCTCCCACCGCGCCGCCGACGCTGCCCCGTCCGAGCGCCGACGATTTCGCCGCCGTGCTCGAGCGCGGCGCGTTCGCGGCGCTCGAGCAATTCGGCATCGTCGACGTGACGGGCGCCGACGCCGCGACGTTTCTGCACGGCCAGTTGACGAACGACGTCGAACATCTCGACGCCGCGAGCGCGCGCCTGGCCGGCTACTGCTCGCCGAAGGGGCGCCTGCTCGCGTCGTTCCTCGCATGGCGCGCCGGCCACGACGTGCGCCTGCTCGTATCGAAGGACGTGCAGCCCGCGGTGCAAAAGCGCCTGTCGATGTTCGTGCTGCGCGCGAAGGCGAAGCTCGCCGACGCGAGCGGCGCGCTCGTCGCGATCGGCTTCGCGGGCGACGTGCGCGCCGCGCTGTCGGGCATCTTCGACGCACTACCCGACGGCATCCACACGAAAGTCGACGCGCCGGCCGGCGCGCTCATGCGGCTGCCCGACGCGGCGGGCCGCGCGCGCTACCTGTGGATCGCGACGCGCGCCGAGTTCGACGCGCGCCTGCCCGCGCTCGAAGCCGCGCTGCCGCGCGTGTCGGCCGCCGTCTGGGATTGGCTCGACGTGCGCGCGGGCGAGCCGCGCATCACGCAGCCGGCCGTCGAGCAATTCGTTCCGCAAATGGTCAACTTCGACGTGATCGGCGGCGTCAACTTCCGCAAGGGCTGCTATCCGGGCCAGGAAGTCGTCGCGCGCAGCCAGTACCGGGGCACGATCAAGCGCCGCACCGCGCTCGCGCACGTCGCGGCCGGCACCGACGCCGCGCATGCGGGCGTCGAGCTCTATCATTCGGACGATCCGGGCCAGCCGTGCGGGATGATCGTGAACGCGGCGGCGGCGCCCGAAGGCGGCGTCGACGCGCTCGTCGAGATCAAGCTCGCCGCGCTCGGGAACGGATCGGTCCACCTGGCGTCCGCGAGCGGCCCGACGCTCGCGTTCCTGCCGCTTCCCTACGCGCTGCCCGTCGAAGCCTGACGGCCGCGCGCCGCCGGAGCGCGCGCGCCGCGGCGCGCCGGCCGGCCTCACCCAGCGAGGATATCGCCCGATGTGCCTGATCGTATTCGATTGGCAGCCCGACACCACGCACGGCCCGGTGCTGACGCTCGCCGCGAACCGCGACGAATTCTTCCGCCGCACGAGCGCGCCGCTCGCGTGGTGGAGCGACGCGCCGCACGTGCTCGCGGGCCGCGATCTCGAAGGCGGCGGCACGTGGCTCGGTGTCGCGCGCGACGGCCGCTTCGCCGCGCTCACCAATTACCGCGCGCCGTTCGACATACGCGCGGGCGCGCCGACGCGCGGCAAGCTCGTCTCCGGCTTCCTGACGGGCGAGAACGTCGCGCCGCTCGACTATCTCGCGAACGTCGCCGAGAAGGCCGTGTTCTACAACGGCTTCACGCTGCTCGCGGGCGACGTCGCGCGCGGCGAACTCGCGTGGTACTGCAATCGCCCGGCCGACGCCCAGCCGGCGCCCGACGCGCCCGTATCCGTCGCGCCCGGCGTGCACGGGCTGTCGAACGCCCGGCTCGACACGCCGTGGCCGAAGCTCGTCGGCAAGCGCAGCGCGCTCGGCGCACTGCTCACCGGCGACGCGGCGGCGCCGCTCGACGCGCTGATCGAGATGATGCGCGACACCCGCGAAGCCGCCGACGACGCGCTGCCGCACACGGGCATTCCGCTCGAGCGCGAGCGCGCGCTGTCCGCGGCGTTCATCGAGACGCCCGAATACGGATCGCGCGGCACGACGGTGCTGCGGGTCGCGCGCGACGCCGAGGGGCGGCTCAGGTTCGACATGAAGGAGCGATGCGACGACGACGGCTCGCACCGGATCGTGCGGCCGGGCGCGTTCGAGCGCGCGTTCACGTTCGACGTCGACACGGGCGGCCACCCGCGTCGGTGATCGAGACGGCGGGGCTTCGGCGTGCCCGGCTCCGTTCACGGCTCGCGGGCCATCTCGATATGCTGCACGCCCGCCGCGACGAACGGCTCGCCGACGATCCGAAACCCGATCCTCAGGTAGAACGCAACCGCGCGCTGCTGCGCATAGAGGCGCACGAGCGCGTCGCCGCGCCCCCGCGCTTCGGCGAGCAGCGCGTCCAGAAGCCGCGAGCCCACGCCGCGGCCGCGCGCGTCGGCAAGCACCGACACCCGGCCGATCGCGCCCGTCGGTAGAAGCCGCCCCGTCGCGACGGCACGCCGCGCGCCCGCCGTGCCGTCGACCAGGTACGCGACCGCGTGCCGCGCATGCGGATCGTCGTCGTCGAGATCGAGCTCAGCCGGAATGCGCTGCTCGCGCACGAACACCGCGTCGCGAATCCGCGATGCGTCGCCGCCGAGGCGCGACCAGTCGCCGGTTTCGATTTCGATGCTTTCCATGTGCCGAATCCTCATAAGCGGGTTCCCGCCGAACCTGACGCCCGGCATTCGCGCGCCGGCCATGCAGCCGTGGCGTCACGCCCGCGTCGTCATTCGCGTCTTTCGCGCCGACGCAGGAAACGGCCCGCTCGACGTCATATCGTCTGCCGAATGCGATGCCCCGGCAATCGGCCGATCGGCCGAGCCCATCGCCGGGCACCGCCGCCCCGCCCACCGCCATCGGCCGCGGCGAACCTCGATGGAACTTCGCTCGGCCGGCGAGCCGGCGTCCGCCGCGGCGGACCGCGCCGCCTTCGTCGTGCCCGTCGCCGCACGCCCTGTCCGGCACATGCCGCGCCGCACCGTGCGCCGTCACCCGCCCGCGCGCACGCTCAATCGCCGTCGAACGCCGCGCGCAGCGCGCCCACCGCGTCCGCATGCGCGAGCCGCACCTCCGGCACGTAGCCGCCCATCTTGAAGAACTCGTGAATCATCCCCGCGTACGCGACGAGCGTCACGCGGTTGCCCGCCGCGCGCAGCTTGTCCGCATACGCTTCGCCTTCGTCGGATAGCGGATCGTACTGCGCCGTCGCGATCCACGCGGGCGCGACGCGCTCGAACGACGGCGCGCCGCGCGTGCCGTCGAGCGGCGCGAAGCGCCAGTCGTCGCGATCCGACGCATCGCGCACGTAATGCCCGAAAAACCACTGGATCGTGTCCGCGGACAACAGATAGCCTTTCGCGAGCCGCGCGTGCGATTCGGTCTGCTGATGCCCCACCGTACCCGGATAGATCAGCAGTTGCAGCGCGAGCGCGATCCCGCGATCGCGCGCGAGCACCGCGCACACCGTCGCGAGCGTGCCGCCCGCGCTGTCGCCGCCCACCGCGAGCCGCGCCGAATCGATTCCGAAGCGCGACGCGTGCGCATGCAGCCACACGAGCGCGTCCTCCGCGTCGTCGACGGCGGTCGGGAACTTGTGCTCCGGCGCGAGCCGGTAATCGACCGACAGCACCGCGCACTGCGCATCGCGCGCGAACATCCGGCACAGCGCGTCGTGCGTGTTCACGCTGCCGACCGTGAAGCCGCCGCCGTGGTAGTAGACGAGCACGGGCAGCGGCTCGGCGAGACTCGGTTCGACGGGCAGATAGAGCCGCGCGCCGAACGCGCCGCCGTCGCGCGACGGCACGCGCAGGTCTTCGACCGAAAACATCGGCGCGGGCGCGACGTCGAGGATCGGCGCGCTCTTCTCGTATGCGGCGCGCGCCTGCGCGGGCGTCTGTTCATGATAATCGGGACGCTTGGCGCGCTCGATCATGTCGAGCACCTGCGCGATCTTCGGATTCAGCGGCATCGTCAAGGGCAAACGGCGGGGCAAACAGCAACGCAAACGGCGGGCGAACGGCGCGGGCGCGCCGGTGAAAGGCCCGGGACAAGCGCCGTATGATGCCACGGCGCGTCAGACGAGCGCGACGAGCTGCTTGCCGAAATTGCGCCCTTTCAGCAGCCCGAGCAGCGCGTCGGGCGCGCGCTCGAGGCCCTGCGCGATCGTCTCCCGATAATGCAGCTGCCTGTTCGCGACGAGCGACGCGAGCTGCGCGAGCGCCTCGGGCCACACGTCGAAGTGCTCGGACACGATGAAGCCCTGCACGAGCAGCCGCTCGCGCAGGATCAGCGCCGGGTTCGCGAGCGGCGCGGGCGCGCCGTCGTACGCGGCGATCATCCCGCACATCGCGATGCGCCCGAACGGGTTCATCCGCGCGAGCGTCGCATCGAGCACCGCGCCGCCGACGTTCTCGAAACAGCCGTCGACGCCGTCCGGCGCGGCGGCCGCGAGATCGTCGGCGAGCCGGCCCGCCTTGTAGTCGACGCACGCATCGAAGCCGAGCGTATCGACGACGTAGCGGCACTTGTCCGCGCCGCCCGCGATGCCGACCGCGCGACACCCGGCGAGCTTCGCGAGCTGCCCGACCACGCTGCCGACCGCGCCGCTCGCCGCGCTGACGACGAGCGTCTCGCCCGCGCGCGGCCGGATGATCCGGTTCAGGCCGTACCACGCGGTCACGCCGGGCATTCCGGCGGCTCCGAGATACGCGGACAGCGGCACGCGCGTCGTGTCGACCTTGCGCAGTTCCTTGCCCGCCGACGTGCCGTACTCCTGCCAGCCGTACGCGCCGATCACGCGATCGCCGGGGGCGAACGCCGGATTGCGCGACTCGACGACCTCGCCGGCGGTGCCGCCGCCCATCACCTCGCCGAGCGGTTGCGGCTCGGCGTACGAGCGCCCCGCGTTCATCCGCCCGCGCATGTACGGATCGATCGACAGAAAATGATTGCGCACGCGCACCTCGCCTTCGGCGAGCGGCGCAAGCGGCGTCTCGACGAGTTCGAAGTTCTCGACGCGCGCCTCGCGTTCGGGGCGCGACACGAGCAGCACCCGCCGGTTGACCTGTGACATTGCCTGCCTCCTCGTGCATCGGGCCGTCGTCGCGCGCGCGGCCGCGCCGACGGCAAACGGCTCCGCCGACGGGCGGGGCCGCCCGCTCGCGTCATGCGTCGCTCGGGCCGGGATGCGCACCCGGATCGGTGCGGGTGCGCTGCCGCGCGATGTCTCGGCCGACCGCGAGCCGCTTCATGTACTTGAACGTGCCGAGCGCCTTCGCGACGAAGTTGCCCGCGCTGTCGCGAACTTCGCCCTCGCAATACGCCATCGTCGTCGAGCGGTGCAGCACGCGGCCGTACGCGCGCAGCTCGCCGCGCCCCGGCTGCATGAAGTTCACCTTCATCTCGACCGTGACCACGCCGACGCCGTCGTCGGTCAAGCTGCGCGCGGCCATCGCGAGCGCCACGTCGGCGAGCGTCATCGTGACGCCGCCGTGCGCGATGTTCCACGTGTTCATGTGCTGCTCGGCGAGCGGCAGCACGATTTCGCTCGCGCCGTCCTTCGCCGATACGAGCCGCACGCCGAGCGCGTCGACGAACGGGCTTTCGATCGCCGGCTCGCGGCCGGCCGTCGCGCAAGCGTCGCTCATCGCGCGTCGTCGACGAGGTAATCGATGCACTCGCGGCTCTCGCGCACCGCGCCGACGAATTTCTTCACCTCCTCGTGCACGGGGTGCACCTGGTACGCGTCGAGCGCGGCCTTGTCGGCGAAATCGGAGACGAGCACGACGTCGCAGGTCGCCTCGAGGCCGGGCGTCGCGAGCCCGACTTCGAGATGCAGCAGCCCCGGCACGATGCCGCGGCACGCTTCGAGCTTTTCCTTCAGCTTCTGCGCATTCTGCGCGCGCGTCGCGCCTTCGGCCGATTCCTTGAGTTTCCAGCTTACGATGTGTCTGATCATGATGTTCGTCGCTCTTCGCAATCGTTCGTCAATTCTGCCTCGCCGGCGCGCGGCCCCGACGCCGATGCGCGCAGCCGCTCTCGCGTGCTTCGCCGCGGCGCGCGCCGAAGCCGCCGGCGTGCGCGGCAACGGTGGTCCGCCGAGTCGGCGAGCCGGCGGCGGTTCGGCGTCGTTCGGCAATCCCGCAGCCCGGCGGCTCCGACGCCCGGCGATATTCGCCGTTTGCCCGCGCCGCTCGAAAACGCCACCGACATCCACCGACATCCGCCGCGCCGAGACAGACAGCAAGCCTACCAAACTTATCGATCCCGATGGGTCCCGCGCGAAGTCCGGGGAGGCGACAGCGCGCGGGGCGGGCGTGAAACGCGTAACCGATCGGGCATTCGGCGGCCGTCGCTCCGCCTCACGCGCCCTCGTGCGGCGCACGAGCCGCCGTGGTTCGCCGCGGCGCGCGGCCACACGCAGCCCGGCCGCCGTCGCACGCCGCGGCCACGCGGGCGGCCGACAGGACGCTGGCTAATCGCGGCGCGCGTCCTATACTGCTTTTTGCCTGACGATAGCCGCGCCGAACGCCGACGGCGCGCATCGCCGCGCGATCGGGCATCCGAATGCCGATTTCCGCGCAACGTCGAATCCCGCCGTAGACGCCGCCCGACACTCGAATGACGCCCGGATGGATCGGAGACGGAGCGACGCGACGTCGGCGGTGGGTTCGCGCATGCTCCACCTGAATGCAAGGAGCGCAAAGTGTTCCCCAAGGAATCGACGATCCGCGCGCTCATCGAGCGCTGGAATCGCCACTATTCGACCGTTTTGGGAATCAAGTCCGCCACCGAACGGTCCGAGCGGATCGCCCATGATCTGTACCTGGTGCGAAACGCCGGCTTCGGCGGCGTTTCGCCGCCGCCGAACCTGCCCGGCAATCTCGTCGACAAGGACGACGAGATCATGGCCTGTGTCGAGCACTATTTTCTGACGCGGGACTGGGTCGCGAACGGCAAGTACCCGGCATGGGAAGCACGCACGCTGTCGGGCATCTACCATCTCGGCAAGCGAATCGGCGTCGCGCCTCGGCACAACAAGGCGAAGCCCGTCACGCCCGCGTCGCCGTTGCAGCGCGCGCTTCAGCTGGAAGGCATCAAGGACGGAACGATCGACCGCAAGCTTGCGGGCATACAGTCGCCGCTCGTGAGAAAACCGCCGAAATACTAGCGCGGGGACCACCGCCGTCCGCCCGATCGGCGTGTCGAGCCGCTCGCCGCCGCATCGCGCGATGCGGCGGCGGCGCGCGGTTCGTCGCCCGGCGTGCGCTTGGCTTGCCGGCGCCGCGCCCGCTTTGTTCGCTTCGTTCGCTTCGTTCACGCGATATGCACGATACGCGCTCAAGCGCCCGATGTGCTTCGGCATGCGCGCGTCGATCGACAGGCCCTGCACCGGCGGGCCCGGTGCGATGCCGAGCGCGCGCCACGGCTTCGGCATCGCGACGAAAGACGCGGGCGCCGGCGCACACCCGCCGCGCCGGATCGACTCGCCGACCCGCCGTTGCGCTCGAACGGCGCGCGGCCGGCTCCGGCGCGCGCCGCCGTCACACCACCTCGAACAGCCCCGCCGCGCCCTGCCCGCCGCCGATGCACATCGTCACGACGACGTATTTCGCGCCGCGCCGCTTGCCCTCGATCAGCGCGTGGCCGGTGAGCCGCGCGCCCGATACGCCGTACGGATGGCCGACCGCGATCGCGCCGCCGTTCACGTTCAGCCGATCGTCGGGAATCCCGAGCGTGTCGCGGCAATAGAGCACCTGCACCGCGAACGCCTCGTTCAGTTCCCACAGATCGATGTCGGACACCTTGAGCCCCGCCTGCTTCAGCAGCTTCGGCACCGCGTAGACGGGCCCGATGCCCATCTCGTCCGGCTCGCAGCCGGCCACCGCGAAGCCGCGGAAAATGCCGAGCGGCGCGAGGCCCTCGCGCTCGGCCACCTTCGCGTTCATCACGACGCACGCGGCCGCGCCGTCCGAGAACTGGCTCGCGTTGCCCGCGGTGATCACGCCGCCCGGCAGCGCCGCGCGGATCTTCGCGACGCCCTCGAGCGTCGTGTCGGGCCGAATGCCCTCGTCGGCGGCGAGCGTCACCTCCTTCGTGTAGAGGCGGCCCGTCGCCTTGTCGGCGACGCCCGCGCGCACGGTGATCGGCACGATCTCGGCATTAAAGCGCCCCGCCGCCTGCGCGGCGGCCGCGCGCAGCTGCGAATTCACGCCGTACTCGTCCTGGCGCGCCTTCGAGATGCCGTAACGCTTCGCGACGTTCTCGGCCGTCTGCAGCATCGTCCAGTAGATCTCCGGCTTGTGCGCGTCGAGCCAGCCCTCGCGCAGCATGTGGCGGTTCATCTCGTTCTGCACGCACGAGATCGATTCGACGCCGCCCGCGACGAACACGTCGCCCTCGCCCGCGATCACGCGCTGCGCGGCGAGCGCGATCGTCTGCAATCCCGACGAGCAGAAGCGGTTGACGGTCATCCCCGGCACGCCGACGGGCAGCCCCGCGCGCAGCGCGATCTGCCGCGCGATGTTCGCGCCCGTCGCGCCTTCCGGGTTCGCGCAGCCGATCAGCACGTCCTCGACGCGCGCGGGATCGAGCTTCGCGCGCTCGACGGCCGCCGCGACCACGTGGCCGCCGAGCGTCGCGCCGTGCGTCATGTTGAACGCGCCGCGCCAGGATTTCGCGAGCCCGGTGCGGGCGGTCGATACGATTACGGCTTCGGTCATCCGTGTCTCCTGATTCTGAATTCTGTGGATCGATATGCGATGAAATGAACGACGGCGGCTACGGATCGACGCCCGGGCAAACCTCGGCCGACTGCACGCGCGCGACGCCCGCCGCGGCGAGCGACGCCCATGCGCGCGCGAGCGAGCCGTCGAGATCGATCGCGCGGCACGCGTCCTCGATCACGGCCGCGTCGAAGCCCGCGGCGCGCGCATCGAGCGCGGACCACGCGACGCAATAGTCGGTCGCGAACCCGCAGCACCACACGCGCTTGGCGCCGATTTCGCGCAGATAGCCGGCAAGCCCGGTCGGCGTGCGGCGGTCGGCCTCGACGAACGCCGAGTAGCTGTCGACCGACGCGCGATGCCCCTTGCGGACCACGAGCCGCGCGTGCGGGATGTCGAGATCGCCGTGCAGCGCCGCGCCGTGCGTGCCCTGCACGCAGTGGACGGGCCACAGCACCTGCTCGCCGTACGGCAGCGCGAGCGTCGAGAACGGCGCGCGGCCCGGATGGTTCGCCGCGAACGACACGTGATCGCGCGGATGCCAATCCTGCGTCAGCACGACGTGATCGAAGCGCGCGGCGAGCCGGTTGATCGCCGGCACGACTTCGTCGCCGTGCGCGACCGCGAGCGCGCCGCCCGGCATGAAATCGTTCTGCACGTCGATCACGAGAAGGACATCGTCGGTGCGCTGCATCGTGGTGCTCCGTCAATGGGCCTGGGCCGCGCCGCCGCGCGTCACGCGTTGAAACCGCGCCCGCTCTTCGCGAGCTCGACGATCGACGGCGCGATCTGCCACGCGTCGCCGTTCGCGCGCTGCGCATAGCCGCGCATCGCGCGCTCGACGTTGTAGAGGCCGACCGTGTCCGCATACAGCATCGGGCCGCCGCGCCAGAGCGGAAAACCGTAGCCGGTGAGATACACCATGTCGATGTCGGACGCCTTCGACGCGATCTTCTCCTCGAGGATCTTCGCGCCTTCGTTGACGAGCGCGTAGACGAGCCGCTCCACGATCTCGGCGTCGCCGATCTGCCGCCGCGCGACGCCGCGCTCGCTCGAATACGCGACGATCATCTCGTCGACGAGCTTCGACGGCTTCGCGCGCCGCTCGCCCGGCACGTAGTCGTACCAGCCCGCGCCCGTCTTCTGGCCGAAGCGGCCCTGCTCGCAGAGGCGATCGGCGATCTTCGAGTAATGCAGATCCGGCTGCTCGACATAGCGGCGCTTGCGGATCGCCCAGCCGATGTCGTTGCCGGCGAGATCGCTCATCCGGAACGGCCCCATCGCGAAGCCGAACGCCTCGATCGCGCGGTCGATCTGCGCGGGCAGCGCGCCTTCCTCGAGCATGAAGAGCGCCTGGCGGATGTACTGCTCGACCATCCGGTTGCCGATGAAGCCGTCGCACACGCCGGAGACGACCGCCGTCTTGCGGATCTTCTTCGCGAGCTGCATCACGGTGGCGAGCACGTCCTTCGCGGTGTGCTCGCCGCGCACCACCTCGAGCAGCTTCATCACGTTCGCGGGGCTGAAGAAGTGCAGGCCGACGACGTCCTGCGGGCGGCGGGTGAACGCGGCGATCTTGTTCACGTCGAGCGTCGACGTGTTCGACGCGAGGATCGCGCCCGGCTTCGCGACCTCGTCGAGCCGCTTGAACACCTGCTCCTTCACGCCGAGCTCCTCGAACACCGCCTCGATCACGAGATCGGCGTCCTTCAGGTCGTCGTACGACAGCGTCGGGCGCAGCAACGCCATCCGCGCGTCGAGCTTCTCCTGCGTGAGCTTGCCCTTGCTCACCTGCGCGTCGTAGTTCTTGCGGATCGTCGCGAGCCCGCGCTCGAGCGCCTCCTGCTTCGTCTCGAGCAGCGTGACGGGCAGCCCCGCGTTCAGGAAGTTCATCGTGATCCCGCCGCCCATCGTGCCGGCGCCGATCACCGCGACCGATTCGATCCCGCGCACGGCCGTGTCGGCCGGCACGTCGGCAATCTTGCCCGCCGCGCGCTCGCCGAAGAACGCATGGCGCAGCGCGCGGCTCTCGGGCGTCTGCACGAGCGCGACGAAGCAGTCGCGCTCGAACGCGAGCCCCTTGTCGAAGCCTTGCAACACCCCCGCCTCGATCGCGTCGATGCACTTGTGCGGCGCCGGATAATGCTGCGCGACGGCCTTCACGCTGTTGCGCGCGAACTGGATGAAGCCCGCCGCGTTCTCATGGACGATCTCGCGATCGCGCACGCGCGGATGCGGGCCGCTCGCCGCGCCGGCCTTGCGCGCGAACGCGACGGCCGCCTCGAGCAGGTCGCCCTCGACGAACGCGTCGAAGAGGCCGCTCTTCGCGAGCTGCTCGGACGGCACGGGCGCGCCGGAGACGATCATGTTCAGCGCGGTCTCGAGGCCCACCGCGCGCGGCAGCCGCTGCGTGCCGCCCGCGCCGGGCAACAGGCCGAGCTTCACCTCCGGCAGCGCGATCTGCGCGCCGGCCGACGCGACGCGATAGTGCGCGCCGAGCGCGAGCTCCAGGCCGCCGCCCATCGCGACGCTATGGATCGCGACGACGACGGGCTTGCCGCTCGCCTCGACCGCGTCGATCACGGTGTGCAGCGTCGGCTCCTGCAGCGCCTTGGGCGTGTTGAATTCGGTGATGTCCGCGCCGCCCGAGAACGCGCGGCCCGCGCCCGTGAGCACGATCGCCGCGACGGCCGGGTCGCGCTGCGCGCGTTCGAGCCCCTCCATGATGCCGAGCCGCGTCGACAGGCCGAGGCCGTTGACGGGCGGATTGTTGAGCGTGATGACGGCGACGCCGTCTCGAGTCGTGTAGTCCACTGCCATCTGCCTGCCTCCATGCGTATGCGGAGCCGGTGCGGCGGCGCCGGCCGGGATGCGGTCATTGTCCGCCGACCGCGGCGAAACCGTGCGGTCGATGCGCCGTTTTTCGAGAAACAGAGGCAGGATACAACAAAAAAGAACGGTCGTTCAATTCGGTGGCGACCCGTACGGCGGCCATTCGCGCGGACGCGCGCGCCCGCGCGTCGGCGCGTCGGCATGCCCCCCGCGCGCGGCCAACGCGCCGGATGCGCGGGCTACGCGTCCACGGCCGTCGGCAGCACGTGGCCCCGGAATTGCTCGCGCAGCTTGAGCTTTTGCAGCTTGCCCGTCGCGGTGTGCGGCAGCGCGTCGACGAACGCGACATCGTCCGGAATCCACCATTTCGCGACCTTGCCCTCGTAGAACGCGAGCAGTTCGTCGCGCGTCACGTCCATGCCGGCGCGCTTGACGACGACGAGGAGCGGCCGCTCGGTCCATTTCGGATGCGCGCATGCGATGCACGCGGCCTCCGCGACGGCCGGGTGCGCCACCGCGACGTTCTCGACGTCGATCGAGCTGATCCATTCGCCGCCCGACTTGATCACGTCCTTGCTGCGATCGGTGATCTGCAGGAAGCCGTCGGCGTCGATCGTCGCGACGTCGCCCGTCGGGAACCAGCCGTCGACGAGCGGCGACGCGTCGATTCCGAAATAGCGGTCGATCACCCACGGCCCGCGCACCTGCAAGTCGCCGAACGCGACGCCGTCCCACGGCAACTCGCGGCCGTCCTCGCCGACGATGCGCATATCGATCCCGTAGATCACCCGGCCCTGCTTCTCGAGGAGCCGCCGCTGCTCGCCGATGCCTCGCTGCGACTGCGCCCAATTGAGCTTGGCCAGCGTGCCGAGCGGCGACAGCTCGGTCATCCCCCATGCATGGATCACACGCACGTCGTAGACGTCCTCGAACGTCTCGAGCATCGAAGGCGGGCACGCGGAGCCGCCGATCACCGTGCGCTCGAGCGTCGAGAAGCGCACGCCGGCCTCGCGCATGTACCCGAGCAGACCGAGCCAGACGGTGGGCACGCCCGCCGAGAACGTCACGCGCTCGCTTTCGATCAGCTCGTACAGCGATTTGCCGTCGAGGTCCTTGCCGGGCAGCACGAGCTTCGTGCCGGTGAGCGCCGCCGTGTACGGCAGCCCCCATGCGTTGACGTGGAACATCGGCACGACGGGCAGCGCCGCGTCGCGCGAGGACAGCCCCATCGCGTCGGGCAGCGCCGCGCCGTACGCGTGCAGCACCGTCGAGCGGTGCGAATAGAGCGCGCCCTTCGGGTGGCCCGTCGTGCCGGACGTGTAGCAGAGCGACGACGCCTGCCGCTCGTCGAGCAGCGGCCAGGCGTAATCGCCGTCCTGCGCGCCGACAAGCGTCTCGTAACAGAGATAAGGCGTCGCGCCCTTCGGCAGATGCGCGTCGTCCGTCATCGCGATCCAGCCCTTCACGTTCGGGCATTGCGGCGCGAGCTGATCGACGAGCGGCGCGAAGGTGAGGTCGAACAGCACGTATCGATCCTCGGCGTGGTTGACGATGTACGCGATCTGCTCGGGAAAGAGGCGCGGGTTGATCGTATGGCAGACGGCGCCCATCCCGCTGATGCCGTAATACGCCTCGACGTGCCGGTAGCCGTTCCACGCGAGCGTTCCAATGCGCTCGCCCACGCCCAGGCCGGTCAGCGCCTGCGCGAGCCGTTTGGAACGCGCTTCGCAATCGCGATAGGTATAGCGGTGAATGTCGCCCTCGACGCGCCGGGACACGATCTCGACGTCACCCGCGTGTCGCGCCGCATGCGCGATCAGCGACGACACGAGCAGCGGCATATCCATCATCTGGCCCAGCAACGGCTTACCCATCGTCTTCCTTCTCCCTGAAGTATTTGTCCGATACGGTCTGCTGCAAACGGCTCGGCGGCGCGCGGACGGCTTCGAGCGCCCCGCGCGGCGCGGACTTACAATATCGGCTAACTCAATGGGCAGCAATATGTCGTTTTCCAGAAGCGAGGCCGCACCGGCCGCCCCTCTCCCCGATCTCGCCGCGACGCTCGCCGCGCTGCGCGACGATGCGTTCCAGCAACTCGGCGCCGCGTTCGTCACGCGGCTGCCCGCCGCGCCGCTGCCCGCGCCGTACGTCGTCGGCTTTTCCGACGACGCGGCGCGCATGCTCGGCCTCGAGCCCGCGCTGCGCGACGCGCCCGGCTTCGCCGAGCTGTTCTGCGGCAACCCGACGCGCGACTGGCCGCAGGCGTCGCTGCCGTACGCGTCGGTCTATTCGGGCCACCAGTTCGGCGTGTGGGCGGGCCAGCTCGGCGACGGGCGCGCGCTCACCATCGGCGAACTCGCGCACGACGGCCGCCGCTACGAGCTGCAGTTAAAGGGCGCGGGACGCACGCCGTATTCGCGCATGGGCGACGGCCGCGCGGTGCTGCGCTCGTCGATCCGCGAGTTCCTCTGCTCGGAGGCGATGCACCATCTCGGCATACCGACGACGCGCGCGCTCGCCGTGATCGGCTCCGACCAGCCGGTGGTCCGCGAGGAAATCGAGACGTCGGCGGTCGTCACGCGCGTCGCGCAAAGCTTCGTGCGCTTCGGCCATTTCGAGCACTTCTTCGCGAACGATCGGCCCGAGCAGTTGCGCGCGCTCGCCGATCACGTGATCGAGCGTTTCTATCCGGCCTGCCGCGACGCCGACGATCCGTATCTCGCGCTGCTCGCGGAAGCGACGCGGCGCACCGCGGAGCTCGTCGCGCAATGGCAGGCGGTCGGCTTCTGCCACGGCGTGATGAACACCGACAACATGTCGATCCTCGGCCTGACGATCGACTACGGCCCGTTCGGCTTCATCGACGCGTTCGACGCGAAGCACGTGTGCAACCATTCGGACACGCAGGGCCGCTACGCGTACCGGATGCAGCCGCGCATCGCGCACTGGAACTGCTTCTGCCTCGCGCAGGCGCTGCTGCCGCTCATCGGCCTGCACCGCGACGCGCCGAGCGAAGACGCGCGCGCCGAGCGCGCGGTCGAGGACGCGCACGCGGTGCTCGGCCGCTTTCCCGAGCAATTCGGCCCCGCGCTCGAGCGCGCGATACGCGCGAAGCTCGGCCTCGCGCTCGAACGCGAGGGCGACGCGGCGCTCGCGAACCAGTTGCTCGAGATCATGGATGCGAGCCATGCCGATTTCACGCTGACGTTTCGCCATCTCGCGCGCGTGTCGAAGCACGACGCGCGCGGCGACGCGCCCGTGCGGGATCTGTTCATCGATCGCGACGCGTTCGATCGCTGGGCGAACCTCTATCGCGCGCGCCTGTCGGAAGAAGCGCGCGACGACGCGTCGCGCGCGGCCGCGATGAACCGCGTGAACCCGAAATACGTGCTGCGCAACCACCTCGCGGAAACGGCGATCCGCCGCGCGAAGGAGAAGGATTTTTCGGAGGTCGAGCGCCTCGCGGCCGTGCTGCGGCGCCCGTTCGACGAGCAGCCGGAGCACGACGCGTATGCGGCGCTGCCGCCCGACTGGGCGAGCACGCTCGAGGTGAGCTGCTCGTCGTGACGCCGCCGGCACGCCGTGCGTTGCGCATGAATTCATCAGGAGAATCGAAGATGTCAGGAGATCGAGACGACCCGCGTTATCCCTACCCGAAGGACGACGCCGAGCTGCGCCGCCGGCTCACGCCGATGCAGTACGAGGTCACGCAGCACGCGGCGACCGAGCCGCCGTTCACCGGCGAGTACACGGACACCGAGGACGCGGGCATCTATCATTGCGTCGTGTGCGGCACCGCGCTGTTCGAATCGGGCGCGAAATTCCACTCGGGCTGCGGCTGGCCCAGCTACTTCAAGCCGATCGACGGCGAGGTGATCGACGAGAAGATGGACTACACGCACGGCATGACCCGCGTCGAGGTGCGCTGCAACCAGTGCGGCGCGCATCTCGGCCACGTGTTCGAGGACGGCCCGCGCGACAAAACCGGATTGCGGTACTGCATCAACTCGGCTGCGTTAAACTTCGAGGCTAAGCCCGAGCGCAAGTGAGCACGGGCCGGCCGAAGAGCCGGCCCGCGCGCCGCGACGGGGCGTCCCTACAACGGTGGCGGGCCCAACGCCCGCCCGCAGCCGCGAGCACCATGAAATTCCTGTTCGATCTGTTCCCGATCATTCTGTTCTTCGCCGCCTTCAAGCTATGGGGCATCTTCACGGCGACCGCCGTCGCGATCGCCGCGACCCTCGCGCAAGTGGCGTGGGTCGCGTTTCGGCACCGGAAGGTCGACACGATGCTGTGGGTGAGCCTCGGCGTGATCGTCGTGTTCGGCGGCGCGACGCTCGTGCTGCATGACGAGAAATTCATCCAGTGGAAACCGACCGTGCTCTACTGGCTGTTCGCGGTCGGCCTCGTCGCCGCGCGCTACGCGTTCGGCAAGAACCTGATCGAGAAGATGATGGGCAAGCAGTTGACGCTGCCCGAGCCGGTCTGGGACAAGCTGAACCTCGCATGGGCCGCGTTCTTCGCCGCGCTCGGCGTGACGAACCTGTACGTCGTGCGCAACTTCACCGAATCGCAGTGGGTCAACTTCAAGCTGTTCGGCACGACGGGCGCGATCGTCGTCTTCGTGATCCTGCAAAGCCTCTGGCTCGCGAAATACCTGAAGGAAGAATGACGATGAGCGACGCCTTCCTGCACGCGACGCCCGCCGAGCGCATCGCGCTCATCGAGGCGCGACTCGCCGCCGCGCTCGCCCCCGAATCGATCGACGTGCGCGACGACAGCGCGCAGCACGCGGGCCATGCGGGCGCGGCCGCGGGCGGCCACTACACGGTCACGATCGTGGCCGCCGCGTTCGCCGGCAAGAGCCGCGTGGCGCGGCATCGGCTGGTGTATGATGCGCTCGCCGATGCAATGCAGCGCGGCATTCACGCGCTCGCGATCGTTGCGTATACGCCAGAAGAATATCCCGAGTCTTCCCGTTCTCACTAAGTCCGTCTCATTAGGAACTTCCCGATGATCCTGAAATCTCCCCGCCTGTGGGCCGCGGCAGCCGCTCTCGCAGCCGCTCCGGCTTTCGCCCAGAACATCGCCGTCGTGAACGGCACGCCGATTCCGAAATCGCGCGCCGACGCGATGATCGCTCAGCTCGTCCAGCAAGGTCAGCAGGACACGCCGCAGCTCGAGCAGGCGGTGCGCCAGGAGCTCGTCAATCGCGAGATCCTGATGCAGGAGGCGATCAAGCGCGGGATTCCGAATCGTCCGGACGTGAAGGCGCAAATCGTCGTCGCGCAGCAGACCGCGGTGCTGCGCGCGCTGATCGAGGATTTCCTGAAGAAGAACCAGCCGAGCGACACCGAGCTGAAGGCGCGCTACGACGATCTCGTGAAGAACGCCGGCGGCCGCGAGTACCATCTGCACCACATCCTCGTCGACAACGAGCAGCAGGCGAAGGACCTGATCGCGAAGATCAAGGGCGGCGCGAAGTTCGAGGATCTCGCCAAGCAATACTCGAAGGACCCGGGCTCGGCGAAGAACGGCGGCGATCTCGACTGGTCCGACCCGAAGGCGTACGTGCCGGAGTTCGCGGCGGCCGCGCAACAACTGCAGAAAGGCCAGATGACGGATACGCCGGTGAAGACGCAATTCGGCTGGCACATCATCCGCGTCGACGACGTGCGCAGCATCACGCCGCCGCCGTTCGAGCAGGTCAAGCAGCAGATCGCGCAGCAGATGGTCCAGCAGAAGCTGCAGGCGTTCGAGGAAAGCCTGCGCCAGCAGGCGAAGATTCAGTAACGCCGCTTCGCGCCGCGAACGAGCAAGCCGCTCCGACGAGCGGCTTTCTTTTTGTCCGAGCCGAACCGGCCGGCGCGGCGGCGAACGCTCGCGGCGATTACGCGTAGAACGACGCGTGATAGCGGAGCTCGCCCGCCGGGCGCGGCGCGTGCTCGCCGAACGGCAGCGCCATCAGAGCGTCGGGCGGAGCCTGCGGAAACACGATGTCGCCGGCCGGCCCGAAGCCGAAGCGCGCGTAATAGGCGGGCTCGCCGAGCACGACGCAACCGCGCGCGCCGGCGCGCCGCAAGGCATCGAGCCCCGCGCGCACGAGCGCCGCGCCGATGCCCTGCCGCTGGCAGCCGGGCCACACCGCGAGCGGCGCGAGCCCGTGCCATCCTTCGCCGCCCGCGCCGATCGCCACCGGCGAAAACGCGACATGGCCGACGAGGCGCCCATCGCGCACCGCGACGAGCGACACGCTGAGGCGGCCGTCCACGCGCAGCGCGTCGACGATGCGCCGCTCGAATTGCCCGCCTTGCGGCTCATCCGCGAATGCGGCGACGATCACGCGCGCGAGCGCCGCGGCGTCGCCCGCGCGTTCGCCGCGCAGCGTGACGGCACCGCCCGGCGCGGTCGCCGCGGCGGTCATCGCGTCAGCCGATCCAGCGGCGCGCGTTGCGGAACACGCGCAGCCACGGGCTCGCTTCGCCCCAGCCCTGCGGATGCCAGCTCATCGTCACCGTGCGATGCACGCGCTCCATGTGCGGCATCAGCACCGTGAAGCGGCCGTCCGCCGTCGTCACCGACGTGATGCCCGCGGGCGAGCCGTTCGGGTTGAACGGATAGCGCTCGGTCGCGTCGCCGCGGTGATCGACGTAGCGCATCGCGACCGCGACGCGGCTCTGATCGCCCTGCTGCGAGAAGTCCGCGTAGCCTTCGCCATGCGCGACCGCCACCGGAATCCGCGAGCCTTCCATGCCCGCGAAGAAGATCGACGGCGAGCTTTGCACTTCGACGAACGAGAAACGCGCCTCGAACTGCTCGGACTTGTTGCGCGTGAACTTCGGCCACGCCTGCGCGCCCGGGATCATCGACGCGAGGCTCGACATCATCTGGCAGCCGTTGCAGATGCCGAGCGCGAACGTGTCGGGGCGCGCGAAGAACGCGGCGAACATGTCGGCGAGCTTGTCGTTGAAGCGGATCGTCTTCGCCCAGCCCTCGCCCGCGCCGAGCACGTCGCCGTACGAGAAGCCGCCGCACGCGACCGCGCCGGCGAAATCGGCGAGCGTCGCGCGGCCGGCGAGCAGGTCGCTCATGTGGACGTCATGCGCGTCGAAGCCCGCGCGGTCGAACGCGTAGGCGGTTTCGAGATGCGAGTTCACGCCCTGCTCGCGCAGGATCGCGACACGCGGACGCGCGCCCGTCGCGATGAACGGCGCGGCGACATCCTCCGCCGGATCGAACGTCAGCACGGGCGAGAGGCCCGGATCGCCGGCGTCGAGGATCGCGTCGTACTCGGCGTCCGCGCACGCCGGGTTGTCACGCAGCCGCGCGATCCGCCAGCTCACCTCGCTCCATGCGCGCTGCAGCTCGACGCGCGGCGCCTCGTAGATCTTCTTCGCGTCGCGGTACACCTCGATCGCGTCGGTCTCGTTGACCGCACCGATCACGTGCGAGCACGCGGACAGGCCATGCTCGCGCAGCGCGCCGAGCACCGCGTCGCGGTCCGCCGCGCGCACCTGGACGACCGCGCCGAGTTCCTCGGAGAAGAGCGCGCGGATCGTGCGATCCTCGCGGCGGCCGCTCGTCTGCTTCGCCCAGTCCTTCGCGTCGCCGTAGTCGGATTCGTGCTGCTGATCGAGCGTCAGCATGTCGACGTTCAGCGACACGCCCGCGTGCCCGGCGAGCGCCATTTCGCAGACGGTCGCCCACAGGCCGCCGTCCGAGCGGTCGTGGTACGCGAGCAGCAGGTCCCGCGCATTCAGCGACTGGACCGCCGCGAAGAAACGCTTCAGGTCTTCCGGATCGTCGACGTCGGGCGTCGCGTCGCCGACCTGCTGCGTGACCTGCGCGAGAATGCTGCCGCCGAGGCGGTTCTTCCCGCGCCCGAGATCGATCGCGATCAGCACGCTCGCGCCGACGTCCGCGACGCGGCGCAGCTGCGGCGTCAGATGGCGGCGCACGTCCTCGACGGGCGCGAACGCCGAGATGATCAGCGACACCGGCGCGACCACTTCCTTCGCGACGCCGTTGTCGTTCCACTTCGTCTTCATCGACAGCGAATCCTTGCCGACCGGAATGCCGATGCCGAGCGCCGGGCACAGCTCCATGCCGATCGCCTTGACCGTGTCGAAGAGCTTCGCGTCCTCGCCCTCGGTGCCGCACGCGGCCATCCAGTTCGCGGACAGCTTCAGCTTGTCGAGCGAGGCGATCGGCGCGGCCGCGATGTTCGTGATCGCCTCGCCCACCGCCATGCGGCCCGACGCCGGCGCGTCGATCACCGCGAGCGGCGTGCGCTCGGCCATCGTCATCGCCTCGCCGGCGAAGCCCGCGTAGTCGAGCGCGGTAACCGCGCAATCGGCGACGGGCACCTGCCACGGGCCGACCATCTGGTCGCGCACCGACGTGCCGCCCACCGTGCGGTCGCCGATCGTGATGAGGAACGACTTGCTCGCGACGGTCGGGTGCCGGAGCACGTCGCGCGCGGCGTCGGCAAGCGCGACGCCCGTCACGTCCACGCCCGCGCGCTCGATGTGCACGCGCTTCACGTCGCGGTGCATCCGCGGCGGCTTGCCGAGCAGCACCTCCATCGGCATGTCGACCGGATACGCGGCCGCGCCCGTCGCCTCGCCGTCGACAAGCTGGAGGCGGCGCTCGTCGGTCGCGACGCCGACGACCGAGAACGGGCAGCGCTCGCGCGCGCAGATCGCCTCGAAGCGCGGCAGATCGGCGGGCGAAATTGCCAGCACGTAGCGCTCCTGCGCCTCGTTCGACCAGATCTCGCGCGGCGACAGGCCCGATTCCTCGAGCGCGATCTTGCGCAGCTCGAAGCGCGCACCCTTGCCCGCGCCGTCGACGATCTCGGGGAACGCATTGGACAGACCGCCCGCGCCGACGTCGTGAATGCTGAGAATCGGGTTGTGCTCGCCGAGCTGCCAGCAGCCGTTGATCACTTCCTGCGCGCGCCGCTCGATTTCCGGGTTGCCGCGCTGGACCGAATCGAAGTCGAGCTCGGCGGTGTTCGCGCCGGTGGCCATCGAGCTCGCCGCGCCGCCGCCCATGCCGATGCGCATGCCCGGGCCGCCGATCTGGATGAGCAGCGAGCCGGCCGGCACGTCGTGCTTGTGCGTGTGCGCGTCCGAGATGTTGCCGATGCCGCCCGCGATCATGATCGGCTTGTGATAGCCGCGCACCTGGCCGCCGACGTTCTGCTCGTACACGCGGAAGTAGCCGCCCAGGTTCGGGCGCCCGAATTCGTTGTTGAATGCGGCGCCGCCGAGCGGGCCGTCGATCATGATCGACAGCGGCGACGCGATCCGGTCCGGGCGGCCGTACGGCGCGCACGGCTGCTGCGCGTTGCGCGCGGCCGCCGGCTGCGCGGCGTCGCGCGCGTTTTCCCACGATTCGCGCGCGCCCGGCAGATCCAGGTTCGACACCGTGAAGCCCGTCAAGCCCGCCTTCGGCCGCGCGCCGCGGCCCGTCGCGCCTTCGTCGCGAATCTCGCCGCCCGCGCCCGTCGCCGCGCTGGGGAACGGCGAGATCGCGCTCGGGTGATTGTGCGTCTCCACCTTCATCAGCGTATGCGTGAGCTCGGTATGCCGGCCATACCGCTCGCCCGGCTCGCCCGCGCCGCGCGGGAACCACCGCTCCGCGTACGCGCCGCTCATGATCGACGAGTTGTCCGAATACGCGACGATCGTGCCTTGCGGGCTCATCTTCTCCGTATTGCGGATCATCGCGAACAGCGACATGTCCTGCGCCTGCCCGTCGATCGTCCACTGCGCGTTGAAGATCTTGTGGCGGCAGTGTTCGCTGTTCGCCTGCGCGAACATCATCAGCTCGACGTCGGTCGGGTTGCGCTCGAGCTTGATGAACGCGTCGACGAGGTAGTCGATCTCGTCGTCGGCGAGCGCGAGGCCGAGTTCGGCGTTCGCGCGCTCGAGCGCGGCTCGGCCTTCGGCGAGCACGTCGACCGTCGCGAGCGGCTTGGCCGGCAGCTCGTCGAACAGGTGCCGCGCGTCCTCGCGCGACGCGACGACGCTTTCCGTCATCCGGTCGTGCAGCGCGGCCGCGACCGCCGCGCGCGCGTCGGCGGCGAGCGCCTTCTTCGCGCCGACGCCCAGGACGCCCGCCTTCAGCGTCACCGTGAACTCGATGCCGCGCTCGATCCGGCGCACGCGCGCCAGGCCGCAGTGCCGCGCGATGTCGGTCGCCTTGCTCGCCCACGGCGAGACGGTGCCGAAGCGCGGCAGCACGACGAAGGTCTCGGTCGCGCCCTTCTCCGCGGCGGGCTCGAGCGGCGCGCCGTAATGCATCAGCGCGCCGATGCGCGCTTCGTCGTCGGCGGTGAGCGGCTCATGCGCGTTGACGAAATGCAGATACTGGCCGCGAACCGCGACGATGTCGCCGTCGATTTGCTTGAGCGCGTCGAGCAGGCGGGTTTGACGGAAATCGGAAAGCGCCGAAGCACCGGGAAAACACGAGAAGTGAGCCATGGGCTGGACTGACGTCGATGAGTCGCGCAAGCTGGCGACGTGGGGCGTAAGGAAGGCCGTAATTATACCCGGAAGTCACTCGCCGAACGGCCGCTCGCGTGCGCCGCGCGCGCCGGCCCGGCAGCGGCGGCGCACGCACCGCATCGGCCGGCGCGCTTCATTTGGCGCTATCATGCGCGCTTCACCGGGCCGCGCACGGCCTGCCACGCAAGATCCTCAATCGGGCCGGATGCGGCGTCCGACATCGAATCGAACATGGATGTAATCGTCATCGGCGGCGGCATCGCCGGCATCGCCACCGCCTACCAGTTGCGCGCGGCCGGCCATCGCGTATGCGTCGTCGAGCGCCACGCGACGGTCGCGCAAGGCGCGACCTACGGCCAGGGCGGCGTGCTGCTGCCGACGCCGCTCGACGTCTGGTTCGGCCCGACGTTCATGCGCGAGCGGCGCGCGCAAAAGAGCGGCGTCGTCTACAAGCCGGGCCTGAACGGCGCGCTGCGGCGCTTCACGCGCCGCCTCGACGCGCTGCGCGAGCCCGCCGCGTTCGCCGCGCAATACGCGAAGCTGCGCCCGCTCGTCGAGCTGTCGCGCGAGGCGATCGCCGACGTCGAAGCGCGCTTCAATCTCGAATTCGAACAGAAGAGCGGCGTGCTGCACGTCGTGCGCGACGCGGCCGAATGGGACGCGACGCAGCCCGCGATCGACCTGATGCGCGACCTCGGCCAGCCTTACGAGACGCTCACGCCCGACGCGTGCGCGGCGCTCGAACCGTCGATGCCCGTCGATCCCGCGTTCGCGGGCGGCGTGCTGCTCGCGCAGGAGCGCACCGCGAACTGCCCGCTCTTCGCGAAGCTCGTCAAGCAGGTGCTCGACGAGCACGACGTGCAGTTCCGGCTCGGCCGCGCGGTCGCGGCGATCCGCACCGACGCGCGGCGCGCCGCCGTCGAGCTCGCGCCCGACGCGGCCGATCCGCGCGCGGCGAAATCGAAGGAAGTGGACGTGATCTCCGCCGACGCGGTCGTCGTCGCGGCGGGCACCGAAAGCCTCGCGCTCGTCGCGCCGCTCGGCGTGCGCGCGCCGCTGCATCCGGTGCGCATCCACACGCTGACGGCGCCCCTCGCGTATGAGGAGCACGCGCCGCATCTGAGCATCGTCGATTCGGCCAAGCGGATCGCGATCACCCGGCTCGGCCAGCGGCTGCGAATCGGCGGCGGCGCCGTGCTGCAAAGCGCGAAGGATCTCGCGCGGCCGCTGCCCGAGCCGCTGTCCGAAGCCGCGCTCGCGCTGCTCGGCCAGGCGACGCACGACTGGCTGCCCGGCACCGCGAAGATCTCCGCCGCGCGCGCGTGGCAAGGCGCGAAGCTGCTGTCGCCGGACGGCCTGCCCGTCGTCGGGCCGACCGCCGATCCGCGGGTGTTCGTCAACTTCGGCCACGGCCCGGCGGGCTGGGGCCTCGCGTTCGGGTCTGCTAAAGTGGTGGCAGATGACCTCGGCGGCGGCGCGCAGCGCGTGCCCGCCGACACGCTCGCCGCGCTGCGCGCGGAGCGCTTTGCCACCTGACGCCGTCGCCGCCCGCGCGCGGGGCGGCGCGTGATCGCGAGCCGCCCATGATCCTGCCTGCCGCCTCCCCGCTGCCCCGTTCGCTCGAACCGTTCGATGCGCCGCCGATTCATGCGAGCGCGCCGCTCCTGAGCGTCGCCGAGCTGCGCGACATCGAAACCGCGGCGGCCGCCGCGCTGCCGCCCCACACGCTGATGGAGCGCGCGGGCAAATCGGCCGCGCAGTGGCTCGCCGCGCGGCTCGTGAGCGACCCGCGGCCCGTGTGGTTCGCGGTCGGCCCGGGCAACAACGGCGGCGACGCGCTCGTCGCCGCGGCCGAGCTGCGCCGGCTCGGCTTCGCGGCCGACGCCTGGATGCCGATCGAGGTGAAGCCTGACGACGCGCGCTGGGCGCTCGAGCGCGCGCGCGCGGCGAACGTGCCGATCGACGAGGCGGCGCCCGAATCGTTCGACGGCTACGGCTGGCTCGTCGACGGGCTGTTCGGCATCGGCCTCGCACGGCCGCTCGACGGCGCGTTCGCCGCGATCGCGCAGCGCATCGCGGCGCGCGCGCGGCACACCGGCCGCGTGCTCGCGCTCGACGTGCCGAGCGGCCTCGACAGCGACACCGGCGCGCGCGTCGGCGGCGGGACCGCCGTCACGGCCACCTGCACGCTGTCGTTCATCGCCGCGAAGCCCGGCCTCTATACCGGCGACGGGCGCGACCTCGCGGGCGAAATCCATGTCGCGCCCCTCGATCTCGGCGAGCCGCCCGCGCCCGCGATCCGGCTGAACGCGCCCGAGCTCTTCGAGGCGCGCCTGCCCGAGCGCGCGTTCGCATCGCACAAGGGCACGTACGGCAGCCTCGGGATCGTCGGCGGAGACACGGGCATGTGCGGCGCGCCGATCCTCGCCGCGCGCGCGGCGCTCTTCGCCGGCGCGGGCAAGGTCCATGTCGGCTTCGTCGGCACGGGCGCGCCGCCGTACGATCCGCCGTATCCGGAGCTGATGCTGCATCCGGCCGACGCGCTGCCGAGCGCGTCGCTCACCGCGCTCGCGATCGGCTGCGGGCTCGGCGCGAGCGAGCGCGCCGCGCGCGTGCTCGCGGCGCTGCTGCCGCTCGATGCGCCGAAGCTCATCGACGCCGACGCGCTGAATCTGATCGCGACGACGCCCGCGCTCGCGGCGACGCTCGCCGCGCGCGGCCGCACAGGCGACGCCGCCGTCCTCACGCCGCATCCGCTCGAGGCCGCGCGCCTGCTCGCCACCGACGCGGCCGACGTCCAGCGCGACCGCGTCGCCGCCGCGCGCGCGCTCTGCGCGCGCTTCTCGGCGGTCGTCGTGCTGAAAGGGTCCGGCACCGTGATCGCGGCGCCGGACGGCCGCCTCGCGATCAATCCGACCGGCAACGCGGCGCTCGCCACCGGCGGCACGGGCGACGTGCTGGGCGGCCTGATCGGCGCGTTTCTTGCGCAGCGGATGCCGCGCTACGAAGCGGCGCTCGCGGGCGTCTACCTGCACGGGCTCGCCGCCGAGCGGCTGTGCGCGGCGGGCGCGGGCCCGGCCGGCCTCGCCGCGGGCGAACTCGCGCCCGCCGTGCGCGCGCTCGTCAATCGGCTGTTTTATACGCGGCCCGCCGCGCCGGACGAAGCGCCGCTATACTGATCGTCCCGCCGCGCAGGCGGGCTCCTCGTCCGCCTGCACGCCGCGCGCCGGCTTGCGGGCGCGGCCCATCCCCCGGTTCACGCCGTTTCGCTCCTGATTGCCATGACGCTGAATTCGCTCCCCGTTTGGCCCGCGCTGCAAGCGCACTACGAAGAGATCCGCGACGCGCATCTGCGCGACTGGTTCGCCCCCGCCAACGACCGCGCGCCGACGCGCGCCGAACGCTTCACGTTCGAAGGCGGCGGCCTCGCCGCCGATTTTTCGAAGAACCGCCTCACCGACGCGACGCTCGCCCTCCTCGTGCGGCTCGCGCGCGAAGCGGGCGTCGAGGCGCGCCGCGACGCGATGTTCGCGGGCGAAACCGTGAATCCGACCGAAGGCCGCGCGGCGCTGCACACCGCGCTGCGCGCGAATGCGCCGGACGCGCCGTTCCAGGCGCAGGTCGCGGCCGAGCGCGCGAAGATGGCGCGCTTTGCCGACGCGGTGCGCAGCGGCGCATGGACGGGCTACACCGGCAAGCGGATCCGCCACGTCGTGAACATCGGCATCGGCGGCTCGGACCTCGGACCGAAGATGGTCGTCCACGCGCTGCATCACGTCGCGACACCCGACATCGCGACACACTTCGTGTCGAACGTCGACGGCGCGGACCTCGCGCGCGTGCTCGAGCGGATCGATCCCGAAGAGACGCTCGCGATCATCGTGTCGAAGACCTTCACGACGCTCGAGACGATGACGAACGCGCGATCGCTGCGCGACTGGTTCGTCGCGAACGGCTGCCCGGAAGGCGCGCTCGCGAAGCACTTCGTCGGCGTGTCGGCGAATCCCGCCGAGGTCGTCAAGTTCGGCATCGCCGAAGCGAACGTGTTCGAGATGTGGGATTGGGTCGGCGGTCGCTATTCGCTGTGGTCGGCGGTCGGCCTGTCGATCATGATCGCGATCGGGCCCGAGCGCTTCGACGAACTGCTCGCCGGCGCGCGCGACATGGACGAGCACTTCCGCACCGCGCCGCTCGAGCGCAACCTGCCGGTGCTGCAGGGCCTCGTCGGCATCTGGTATCGGAACTTCTTCGGCGCGCAGAGCTATCTCGTCGCGCCGTACTCGGAAGCGCTGCATTATCTGCCGTCGTACCTGCAGCAGCTCGAGATGGAGAGCAACGGCAAGTCCGCGCGGATCGACGGCGCGTTCGTCGATTACCCGACATCCGCCGTCACGTGGGGCGAGCCCGGCACGAACGGCCAGCATGCGTTCTTCCAGATGCTGCACCAGGGCCCGACGCTCGTGCCGATCGATTTCATCGCGGTACTCACGCCCGAGCATCCGCTCGCGAGCCATCATCCGAAGCTGCTCGCGAACTGCTTCGCGCAAAGCGAGGCGCTGATGCTCGGCCGCACGCTCGACGAGGCGCGCAAGATCGCCGGTCCGGCCAAGCCCGAACTCGCGCCGCATCTGACGTTCCCCGGCAACCGGCCGACGACGACGCTCCTCGTCGACGCGCTCACGCCGCGCACGCTCGGCGCGCTGATTGCGCTGTACGAGCACAAGGTGCTCGTACAGGCGGCCGTGTGGAACATCAATCCGTTCGACCAATGGGGCGTCGAGCTCGGCAAGATCCTGGGCAAGGTCGTCGAGGCGGACCTGACGGCCGCGCAGGTCGATCCGGCGAAGCACGATTCGTCGACGTCGGCGCTGATCGCGCGCGCGAGGAAGGCGCTCGGCGAATGACGCGCGGCCGACGCGGACGGCGGCGAGAGGCGCGGCCGTCCGCGCGGCTCGAGATGCGCGTCGGCGTGGGCTGGGGCGGTGCGCGAGTGGCTCGTGCGCATGGGCGCATCGGCACATCGGCACATCGGCGCATCGGCACATCGGCGCATCGGCACATCGGCACATCGGCACATCGGCACATCGGCATGCAGCAGTATGGCCCTGATCGCCTTACGTCAGGCGAGCCGAAGCCGGTCCACCGCGGGAGCGGCCGTCCCGCCCCTCGCCGCGCCGCTCGCCGGCCGCCGGTTTCCGGCTCGTCGCCGCCGCCCGGCACGATCCGCCGCGCGCATGCGCGGCGCGCCGCGTCAGCCCGCTTCCTGCCGCGCGCGGTCCGCACCGCGCAGACGCCCCGCCTCGAGCACGATCGTCGCCCCGCAGCGGCGCGCGAGTTCCGTATCGTGCGTGACGAGCACGAGCGTCGCGCCGTGCGCGCGATTGAGTTCGAACATCAGATCGATGACCGCCTCGCCCGTCGCCGCATCGAGACTACCCGTGGGCTCGTCGGCGAACAGCAACGCCGGCCGCGTGACGAACGCGCGCGCGAGCGCGACGCGCTGCTGCTCGCCGCCCGACAGCAGCTTCGGATAATGCCCCGTGCGTGCGCCGAGCCCGACTTCTTCGAGCAGCGCACGCGCGCGCTGCGCGGCCTCGCGCGCACCGACGCCGCCCTGCAGCTCGAGCGGCAGCATCACATTCTCGAGCGCGGTCAAATGCGGCATCAACTGGAACGACTGGAACACGAAGCCCACCGCGCCATTGCGCAACGCCGCGCGCGCGTCCTCGTCGAGCCGGCCGAGATCCTGGCCGAACAGGCGAACCGTGCCCTCGGTCGCGCTGTCCAAGCCGGCGAGCAGGCCGAGCAGCGTCGACTTGCCCGAGCCGGACGCGCCGACGATCGCGACGCTCTCGCCCGCGCGAACCGTCAGGTCGATGCCAGCGAGAATCGTCAGCTCGCCGGCGGCATCGGCGACACGCTTGCACACATTCCGTACTTCGATGATTGGATCGGTAATCTTGAGCATGAAACGCACAGTTCACTGGAAGGCCGGCGCGACGCTCGCCGTGGTCGCGACGTTCGCCGGCCCGGCATCCGCCGCCACGAATGCAGCGCCCGCGCCGAACGCCGACGGCGGCAAGCCGGTGATCGTCGTGCTCGGCGACAGCCTGTCGGCCGAATACGGCCTGCCGCGCGATACGGGCTGGGTCGCGCTGATGCGCGCGCGCCTCGCGGCCGAGCGAATCGATTATAGCGTCGCGAACGCGAGCATCTCCGGCGACACGACGAGCGGCGGCCGCGCGCGGCTGCCCGCGGTGCTCGCACGGCTCAAGCCGGCCGTCGTCGTCGTCGAACTCGGCGCGAACGACGCGCTGCGCGGCGTGCCGCTCGCCGCGACCGAAGGCAACCTGCGCGAGATCGTCGCGCAGGCGCGGCAGGCGCGCGCGCAGGTGCTGCTCGTCGGCATGTACGTGCCGTCGAATTACGGCCCGGACTACACGCAAAAGTTCCACGGCGTCTACACGGGGCTGTCCAAGGAGATGCGCGTGCCGCTCGTGCCGTTCCTGCTCGCCGGCATCGAGAACAAGCCCGACATGTTCCAGGCCGACCAGATCCATCCGACGCAGGCCGCGCAGCGCCAGTTGCTCGACAACGTATGGCCGGCCCTCAAGCCGCTGCTGCGGACGTCATCGCGCTGATCGCGCCGTGCCGGCATCTCGGTGCTTCGGTGCTTCGGTACTTCGGTACTTCGGTACTTCGGTACTTCGGTACTTCGGTACTTCGGTACTGCAACGCTTGATATGTCGATCCGCCGGCGGTGCCGGGCCGGCCGATACCATGGGTCCGTCGCTTCGACCGAGGAACGCACGCGACACGACGCAACGCTGCCGTTCGCCGTAAAGGCCGCGCCGCGGGCCCGCCACTCCCCACGCCGAGCTCACCGTCGTCCCGCGCAGCCGGGCCGACCGGCCGGGCCGGCTTCCAGCGGCCGCCGCCGAGAGCCGCCCGTTTAGGCGCGAAACCCGGCTCGCACGCTCGCCGAAACGAAACAGCCCCGCACGATGGCGGGGCTGTCTTTCATCGAACGGGCGCGCCAGCGCGCCGTCTTCGTCTACCGTCAGTTCGAGCTGTCCTGCGCGCCGCCGGCGGTCGAACCGTAGAGCTTGACCTTCGAGCGAGCGCGCAGCGACGCGAGATACGCCTGCGTCTCGCTCTGCGCATACACCTGCGCGAGTTGCTGCTGAGCGGCCGCGAGACGCTGATCGTCGGCGGGCGCCGCCGCGACCACCGAATTCACGCGGAAGATCGCGTAGCCGTCGTTGCCGAGATCCACGCCGACATAGGCGGGCAGCGTCTTCGGATCGACCTTGTAGATCGCGCTGACGGCCGCGGGGGGCAGGCCGTGCGCCTGCGTGCGCGAGATCTTGTCGGGCGCGGCGAAGCCCGCCGTCGACTTCGACTTGCGCAGTTCCGCGAGCTTCGCCTCGCCGGCCTGCTGCGCGAGGCGCGCTGCCTCGTCGGCGACGACCTTCGCGCGCACCTGATCCTTGATCGCATCGAGCGCGGGCACGGTCGACGGCTGGTGATTCGTCACGCGCGCGGCGATCAGCGTATTGTTGCCGATGTCGATCGCCTGCGTGTTGTTGCCGTTCTTCACCGAATCGGCGGCGAACACGGCCGCGAGGAACTTCGCGTTGTTGAGCGGGCTGTCGGGCGGCAGCGCGGGGTTCGGCTGCGGCGACACCGTCGCGGTCTGGATGGTCAGCTTGTACTTGTCGGCGGCGGGCTGCAGGCTCTTCGCCTTCTCGTAGACGGTCGACGTGAAGCCTTCCGCGTTGTCGGCGAACGCCTTCGCCGCGAACTGCTGCCTCAGGTCCGTCGCGATCGAATCCTTCACTTCCGCGAGCGGCTTCACGACGGCCGGCTTCACGTCGGTCGCCTTCAGGATATGGAAGCCGAAATCGCCCTGCACGACACCGCTGATTTCGTCCTTCTTCAGCGCGAACGCGGCGTCGTCGAACGCCGCGCCGCCCGCCGTCGAGCCGCGCGTGATGAAGCCGAGGTCGCCCCCCTTCGCCGCCGACGGCGCATCCTGCGAGTTCTTCTCGGCGATCTGCGCGAACCGGTCCGGATGCGCCTTCACTTCGGCGAGCAACTGCTCGGCCTTCGCCTTCGCGGCGGCCTTCTCGGCCGCGCTCGCGTCCTTCGCCGCGGCGATGAAGATGTGGCTCACGCGCACCTGCGCGTCCGTGCGGTAATGCGCGATGTTGTCGTCGTAATACTTCTTGATGTCGACGTCGCTCGGCTGCGCCGCGGCGGCGGCGGCCGCCTGCGAGTAGACGAGATACTGGATCGTTGCCGTCTCGCGCGTCGCGAACGCCTGCTTGTGGGCATCGTAGTAGGCGGAGATCTGCGCGTCGGTCGGCTGCACCTTCGCCGCATAGTCGGCCGACTTCAGCACCATCGGCTGCACTTCGCGCTGCTGCTCGGCGAGTTCGGTCAGACGGCGCGCGACGCTCTTCGGCGTGAACGCGCTCGATACGATGCTGGCCGGAATCTGCTGCAGCGCGAGGTTGTAACGCACGCGCTCCTGGTATTGATCGGGCGTCATGCCCTGCATCGCGAGCATCTGCGTATAGCGCTCGGCGTCGAACGAGCCGTCCGCCTTTTTCAGCGACGCGATCACCGGATCGCTCAGCAGCGTCTGGCGCACCGCGCCATCCGACGTGCTCAGATGCAGACGCTGCGTCTCGTCGGCGAGCGCGCGCTGCTGAATCAGCCCGTCGAGAAGCTGCTGACGGCGCTCCGGCGTGTCGAACGCTTTCGCGTCGAACTGCGCGCCCAGCACCTGGCGCGCCTGATCGACCTGCTGGCGCAGCGTGCCGTCGAATTCGGCGCGCGTGATCTTGTGCCCGTTGACGGCCGCGACGTTCGCGCTTTCATCGAAGAACCCACGGAAACCCTGAATGCCGACGATCCCAAGCCCCGGCAGCACGATCAGGAGCAGGAAGAACATCATCAGGCGCTGGTGATTGCGAAAGAAATCGAGCATGCGTGACGGCGTGAGCTGGACAAAACGCCCGATATTACAACAGCGGGCAAGAAAAAAGGCGAACCGGAGTTCGCCTTTCGGGATGATGGCGGAGCGGACGGGACTCGAACCCGCGACCCCCGGCGTGACAGGCCGGTATTCTAACCGACTGAACTACCGCTCCTTGGTCTTGCTTGCGCGCCGGGCCGTACGAACTCGCGGCGAGCCGCGGCGCCGATCGAAGGCGCGCCCGGCCGGGCCCGGCAGCTGCCGCGACAGACAGCGCGGCAATCCGCTATGGTATCCGAAGTTGTCGCTCGCGCGCAACGCCGACTTGCGTGCGGGCCGAGGCCGGCAAACTCAGGCGCTTGAACGAACTTCGGTGCGGCTTGCCGATCGGCCGCCGAGGGATGGCCCGGTGCGACTCGGTGCCGCTTGCCGTGGCTTATCGCCGCCCGTGGCGTCCCCGCGCCGCTTGACGTCGGAACCCGGCGGAACCGGTCTTCGGGTCTTCGGGTCTTCGGGTCTTCGGGTCTTCGGGTCTTCGGGTCTTCGGGTCTTCGGGTCTTCGGGTCTTCGGGTCTGCAGGCTTCAGGCTCCTCGGCCCCTTCGCCCTCCTGGCCCTCGTCACGGAAGCAGCCGATGCCGACTTCCGATACGCAGCCCTTCGGCATTCGCGCGGTGCGTTCGCCCACCGCGCGCCGCACTTGGCCGACCACAAAAACCTACCCTCGAGACACCGCTCCGCTCAGTCGGGAGCGCCGACGCTCGCCGTGCCGGCCAGCACCGCATCGGGTGGCACGGCGGCCGCCGCCGAAAACTGCTCGAGTGCCTTATAGACGAAGACGAGGCATGCGTAGACGACTGCCGGCTCGCCGCCCATCATTATCGCAACGCCCGCGGCGTCGAGCACCTCGTGATCGGATGCGCCCGCGCGCCACGCTTCATGCATGTAATAGCCGATGCAATCGTCGCATTGCGTCGCGACCCCGATTGCGACCGCAATCCGCCGCTTGCCGCGAGCGCCGGCTGATCCATGCGGAAGAATCCGTCGAGCGTCGACCCGAGCGGGCTATTCGCCAGCTTGCCCGGCGTCAGCTGAAATTCGTGATAGCGCTCGGGATAGGTCTTGCCCATCGTGGGCCTCCATGCAGCCCGCCAGCGACGGCCGCAGCCTGCCGCGCCGCGCGCCACGGCGCATCGCGCGTGCCGAAGCCGACACTCATCCGGCAAACCACATTGCGCGGCATCGAGGGGGTCGCGGCGATGCGTCCGCCACGAAAACGATTGGGAGCATGCGGACAAGCGGCCGATTGACGCACGTCAACGCGGCGCGGCGCATCGGGCGCTCGCGCGCAGGCACGGCCCAAGCCAAACCATCGTGCGACAACGGCGCCGAAGTTCACGAAAGAGCATCGCCGAACTCGATGCGCCGCGCCCCGGCAATCGCCCGAAAGAAGCAGTCGTCACCGGCGCGACGCCTGGCGCGGCCGCCGCCGTCCAATTCGAGCCCGCGCCGCCCCCACTGACTACCGACGCACGGCGGCCGGTTCAGCCCCGCCGTGCCGCGGCGAATCACGCGTTGACCGCGCCCGCGACGCACGCGTCGCCCCTCGTCACGATGCCCGCTCGTCCGCTGGCCGCATTCGCGCCCGCACCGTGCCTGAGCGCAGCCAGTGTTTCGCCTGCGCGATCGCGATACGTATCGCGCCGCCCTCCGACATGCCCTCCCTCAAAAACGCATCGGCGATCTCGGCAGCGTTATCGCGCACCCAAGGCATCAGGTTGCGCATCGGCGCCGGATAGCGATCCACGGTTCACGGCATGTTGCCTTCGCACCGGGGGCGAATGAATGGAACCGCGTCGAACGCACAAATCGTCACGCCGCGCACGGAACATCCGCATCCGAGCGAACGCAAGCGGCAACGCCGCACGCCATCGACGCGCACGCCGCGCCAACGCGTTTTCCCCACGCCGCACACGCGGCTGGTATGCGGCCGAAGCGCCGCACGCGACGCGTCGGCCTATGCGAACACGCACACACGTCCGCCCGGGACGCACCGCCCGCCCGCGACTCGCTATCGACGCCAGTGCGCCCGCACGAGCTGCGCGTCCGGACTGTATTTGAGATCGAGCGAGCCCCGATATGCGGACTTCAGCGCCGAGCCGAGATTGCGCGCCAGATGGACGTCGGTCGTGGTGATGACCGTCGCGCCGCCGTCCGTGTCGATCGACATGATCCGCTGCATCGGATGCGCGGTACGCGCCTGCTCCTCGCGACTGCGAAGCAACTGGAGCAACTCGGTCCAGTGCTCGGCCGCAAACGGCCCGTCGATATGGAGATAGCCGGCCGGCATCTTCTCCGCGCTGCGCCGGCAGGCGCCGCATTGACGTTCGCGCGCACCGTCGGGACGTGCGATCCACTGCCAGCGCCCGGCGCTGAAGACCGCGCCGCAGCCGGGACATACCGTGGGCTCGTGCAGCTTGCGACGCATGGCATAGGGATCTTGCGCGAGACCCGGATAAACCGCTTCGTGACTACCTGCCTTGAAAGGCCGCGTGCGATGGCTCATGGAGGCGCTCCTTGGATGGTGGCGAACGCGTGCAACGACGACTCCAGCCTATGGCGGCCGTTCACGCCCGCGTTGACCTGAGTCAACGAAGCCATGGCGTGCGAGCAGGCGCGTCGCGCTACGCGATGCGCGCCCGATACGGCTTGCATCGCGCCTTCCCGAGTACCGCGTCGCGCCGCCCCCTCGCGGCGGGTCCGCGCGGGCGTGACCGGCATTCGCCATTCGCCCGCGCAATCGTCCGACGTTGATCGACGTCAAGCCGCGATTCGCTCCGAGACGAACAATAAAGGCGTCGCCGCCCGCCCGGGAGGGCCCGCACCGAGACGCGGCACCGTCCGCGGCCGACGACGCACACCCTGTACGGCACGACCAACCACGTCTCTCAACGAGTACAACAATGAAATTACCGCTCGAAATCTCGATTCAAGGGATGCCCCGCTCCGCCGCGCTCGAAGAAGCGATCGCCCGCCACGCCGCGAAGCTCGAACGCTATTGCGCCGAGATCATCCGCTGCCGGGTCAGCGTGATCCTCGACGACAAGCACAAACACCAGGGCAAACCGTTCGACGTGCACGTCGACGTGACGATTCCTGGGCGCGAGATCGTGTCCAATCGCGAATCCGACGAGGACGTATACGTCGCGCTGCGCGACGCATTCGGCAATGCCGAGCGCATGCTCGACGATGCGGCGAGCAAGCGCCGCGACCAGACGAGACGGTCCGCCTAGCGGCGGCGTGCACGGCGCACGAACACACCGTTCGCACGCGACGGCGACGGACGCCGCCCGCCCCCCGGCATCATCGACGATGCATGCGAACCGCCACCGACCGGCAAGCAACCGGGATGCATCGGCGGGACACAAGGCAGGAAACGGAGCAAATCGTGGCTCGCCGTGACGCGGCGAACGCCGCGCTCGACCGCGCGGCGCCGCCGGGCGACGCATTCGATCCATGCGGCCGGCGCGTTACATGCGCGCCGGCCCCGGAACGACAAAAAACCCGCCAAGCAGATCGCCATGCGGGTTTCAGTCACTGCCACAGCCTTCTTCGAGTTACATCTCTTCTTCGAACTGCGTCGAACGCGTGTCGCGAAACGGAAATGGTGGGTGCTGAGAGGCTCGAACTCCCGACCTACGCCTTGTAAGGGCGCCGCTCTACCAACTGAGCTAAGCACCCGCTCCGGATTCACGCCGATCCTCGATCAGGGCATCGCACCCCTCACGCAGCGAGCCCGCTAGTTTAGCCCAGCCTTTCACGTTTTACCAGCGCTAAATTCGGAAGCGTACACGGCACGCCCGACTCGAGCGCACCGCCGATGCATGAAACGGCGCCCCGCCGCATGTTGTCCGCCGCTTCCCGCGCTCGAATACGCTCATGCAATCACCGAACGACATGCCCGATGCGCGCGGTGACCTGCCCCTTTGGCGAACGCTCTCGCATCGCGCCCACTCGATCCGCTTGCGTCGCTCAGCACGCGACGCGCGTCGAGCCGCGCCGCCCTCGCCCGCGCAACAACGAACGAAGTGCCGCCTGCCGATCGCCCGAGAGGAAAACGCCCGAAGCACGAACCCGTGCTTGCCGCGCGAAGCCAAGCTCGAGCGACACCATCGCCATCCCGCTTCACGCCAAAGACAAAGCCCACGGCCTGACGGCCGTGGGCTGGTTCGACGAAACGCCACCGCTTGCGCGGGCGCTCAGTGCTTGACGACTTCGGTCGAGCCGGCGTCCTTCGCGGGCTCCGCGACGGGCGCGGCCTTCGCCTCCTCTTCCGGCAGCGCGTTCGGCAAACGCTCGAGCGCAAGTTCGAGCACCTTGTCGATCCAGCGAACCGGCACGATTTCGATCGCGTTCTTCACGTTGTCCGGAATATCGGCGAGATCCTTCACGTTCTCTTCCGGAATCAGCACGAGCTTGATGCCGCCGCGATGCGCGGCGAGCAGCTTCTCCTTCAGCCCGCCGATCGGCAGCACTTCGCCGCGCAGCGTAATCTCGCCCGTCATCGCAACGTCGGCGCGCACCGGAATGCCCGTGAGCACCGATACGAGCGCCGTCGTCATCGCGATGCCGGCGGACGGCCCGTCCTTCGGCGTCGCGCCTTCCGGCACGTGGATGTGGATGTCCTGCTTCTCGAACGCCTCATCCTTGATGCCGAGCCGGCGCGAGCGCGAGCGCACGACCGAGCGCGCGGCCTCGACCGATTCCTTCATCACGTCGCCGAGCGAGCCCGTGCGGATCACGTTGCCCTTGCCCGGCATCACGGCCGCCTCGATCGTCAGCAGATCGCCGCCCACCTCGGTCCAGGCGAGGCCCGTGACCTGACCGACCTGGTTCTCCTTCGCGGCAAGGCCGAAATCGTACTTGCGCACGCCGAGGAACGTGTCGAGGTTCTCGCCGTCGACCTTGATCGCGCCCGATGCCTTCTTCAGCAGCAGCATCTTCACGACCTTGCGGCAGATCTTCGATACCTCGCGCTCGAGCGAACGCACACCGGCTTCGCGCGTGTAGTAGCGGATGATGTCGCGGATCGCCTGCTCGGCGACGTCGATCTCGCCTTCCTTCAAGCCGTTGTTCTTCTTCTGCTTCGGCAGCAGGTAGCGCTGCGCGATGCTGACCTTCTCGTCCTCGGTGTAACCCGACAGGCGGATCACTTCCATCCGGTCGAGCAGCGGCGGCGGAATGTTCAGCGAATTCGACGTCGCGACGAACATCACGTCCGACAGATCGAAATCGACCTCGACGTAGTGATCGGCGAACGTGTGGTTTTGCTCCGGATCGAGCACCTCGAGCAGCGCCGACGACGGATCGCCACGGAAATCCATCCCCATCTTGTCGACTTCGTCGAGCAGGAAGAGCGGATTGCGCACGCCGACCTTCGACAGGCTCTGCAGGATCTTGCCCGGCATCGAGCCGATGTAGGTCCGGCGGTGACCGCGGATCTCGGCCTCGTCTCGCACGCCGCCGAGCGCCATCCGGACGAACTTGCGGTTCGTCGCGCGCGCGATCGACTGGCCGAGCGAGGTCTTGCCGACGCCGGGAGGCCCGACGAGGCAGAGGATCGGCGCCTTCACCTTGTCGACGCGTTGCTGCACCGCAAGATATTCGAGGATCCGTTCCTTGACCTTCTCGAGGCCGTAGTGATCCTCGTCGAGCACCTTCTCGGCGTTCGACAGATCATTGTTGACCTTGCTCTTCTTGCGCCACGGCAGCGCGATCAGCGTGTCGATGTAGTTGCGCACGACGGTCGCCTCGGCCGACATCGGCGACATCAGCTTGAGCTTCTTGAGCTCGGCGTCGGCCTTCTTCTTCGCTTCCTTCGGCATGCGCGCGGCGTTGATGCGCTTCTCGAGCTCCTCGAGATCCGCGCCTTCCTCGCCCTCGCCCAGTTCCTTCTGGATCGCCTTGACCTGCTCGTTCAGGTAGTACTCGCGCTGGCTCTTTTCCATCTGACGCTTCACGCGCCCGCGGATGCGCTTTTCGACCTGCAGGATGTCGATCTCGGCCTCGAGCTGCGCGAGCAGGTGCTCGAGGCGCTCGATGACCGGGAACATCTCGAGGATGTGCTGCTTCTGGTCAAGCTTGAGCGGAAGATGCGCGGCGATCGTATCGGCCAGGCGGCCCGCCTCGTCGATCCCCGACAGCGACGTCAGGATCTCCGGCGGAATCTTCTTGTTCAGCTTCACGTACTGATCGAACTGCGACACGATCGCGCGGCGCAGCGCTTCCGTCTCGGCGCTGTCGGCGTGGTCCGGCTCGAGCGGCATCACCTCGCAGGAGAACTGCGTCTCCTGTTCTTCGATCGACAGCGCCTGCGCGCGCTGCAGGCCCTCGACGAGCACTTTCACGGTGCCGTCGGGCAGCTTCAGCATCTGCAGGATGTTCGCGATGCAGCCGACATCGTACATGTCCTTTTCGGTCGGCTCATCCTTCGCGGCGGTCTTCTGCGCGACGAGCATGATGTGCTTGCCGCCTTCCATCGCCACTTCGAGGGCCTTGATCGACTTCGGCCGGCCCACGAAGAGCGGGATCACCATGTGCGGGAAAACGACGACATCCCGCAGCGGCAGCAACGGGAGCGTGGTGCGTTCCGACGGGAGAAGTTGGGTGCCTGACATTTCATTTCCCCATGAGTGGAATCAATTGTTCGGTAAGTAAGGCCTGCGCAGCGGATTGCAAGCCTTCAGCGCGTGGGAAATATTCAGTAAAAAAGTCACCGTACGGTGCGAGTCAGAGTTACCCACAAGATAAACGAAAAAAAGCCGCTCACGATTCCATGAACGGCTTTTTTCCTCACGAAACGTCAAAGCCGGTCAATTCGAACCCGCCACTTTCGGCGTGTCCTCATAGATCAGTAACGGCTTGCCGTCTCCTTCGATGACATTGTCGTCGATGATCACCTTGCTGACGCCCTTGAGCGTCGGCAGTTCGTACATCACGTCGAGGAGCGCCTGCTCGATGATCGAACGCAGCCCGCGCGCGCCCGTCTTGCGGCGGATCGCCTTGCGGGCGACGGCTTGCAGCGCGTCCGGACGAATCTCGAGTTCGACCCGCTCCATCGCGAACAGCTTCTGATACTGCTTGACGAGCGCGTTCTTCGGCTCGACGAGAATCTTCATCAGCGCGGCTTCATCGAGCTTGCCGAGCGTCGCGACCACCGGCAGACGACCGATCAGCTCGGGGATCAACCCGAATTTGATCAGGTCTTCCGGCTCGACCTCGCGCAGCACTTCGCCCGCGTCCCGCTCCTGCTTGCTCTTGACCGTCGCGCCGAAACCGATGCCGGTCTTTTCGGTGCGGTCGGTGATCACCTTCTCGAGGCCGTCGAACGCGCCGCCGCAAATGAACAGGATGTTGGTGGTGTCGACCTGGATGAAATCCTGGTTCGGGTGCTTGCGGCCGCCCTGCGGCGGCACCGACGCCATCGTGCCCTCGACGAGCTTGAGCAGCGCCTGCTGGACGCCCTCGCCCGACACGTCGCGGGTGATCGACGGGTTGTCCGACTTGCAGCTGATCTTGTCGATTTCGTCGATGTAGACGATCCCGCGCTGCGCCTTCTCGACCTCGTAGTTGCAGTTCTGCAGCAGCTTCTGGATGATGTTCTCGACGTCCTCGCCGACATAACCGGCCTCCGTCAGCGTGGTCGCGTCGGCGATCACGAACGGCACGTTCAGCAGGCGCGCGAGAGTCTGCGCGAGCAGCGTCTTGCCGGAGCCCGTCGGGCCGATCAACAGGATGTTGCTCTTCGACAACTCGACATCGTCCTTCTTGTCGAGATGCTTCAGGCGCTTGTAGTGATTGTAGACGGCGACGGCGAGGATCTTCTTCGCGCGCTCCTGGCCGATCACGTACTGATCGAGGATGTCGCGAATCTCCTGCGGGCTCGGCAGGTCGGATTTGGACAGGCTGGCTTCGACGCCCGCCGCGGCCGCTTCGTCGCGGATGATCTCGTTGCACAAGTCGATACATTCATCGCAGATGAATACCGACGGCCCCGCGATGAGCTTCTTCACCTCATGCTGGCTTTTGCCGCAAAACGAGCAATACAACAGCTTCTCGCTGTTCGAACCTTTCTTGTCCGCCATGAATGTAGAGCCTCCGGACACATGAGTTACATAATACGCCGTTTGTCCCCGACACCATGACCTGGTAAATACTCGGGAGACGGCGGCGATGTTCTTTTGCCGCAGATGCTCGGGGCGCGTGGCGGGCGCCGTCCCTATTGGGGCGGCACCCCACTAAAGCTTACGGGCGCTTCGTCGACACGTGGTCGATCAGGCCGTACGCCTTCGCATCTTCGCTGGACATGAAGTTATCACGGTCGGTGTCGCGCGCGATGCGCTCGACGTCCTGGCCGGTATGGTGGGCGAGCAGGTGATTCAGGCGATCCCTCAGGTAGAGGATCTCGCGCGCCTGGATCTCGATATCCGACGCCTGGCCGCGTGCCCCGCCCAGCGGCTGGTGGATCATCACGCGCGCGTTCGGCAGTGCGTAGCGCTTGCCCTTCGCGCCCGACGCGAGCAGGAACGCGCCCATGCTGGCCGCGAGGCCCATGCAGAGCGTCGACACGTCCGGCTTCACGAACTGCATGGTGTCGTAGATCGCCATCCCCGCCGATACCGATCCGCCCGGGCTGTTGATGTACAGGCTGATGTCCTTGTCGGGATTCTCGCTTTCGAGGAACAGCAACTGCGCGACCACGAGATTCGCCGTCTGGTCGTTGACCTCGCCGACCATGAACACGATGCGCTCTTTCAGGAGCCGCGAGTAGATATCGTACGAACGCTCGCCGCGGCCGCTCGTCTCGACGACGATCGGCACGAGCCCGAGCGCTTGCGCCTCGAAATCCCGCGGGGCTTGCGAAGCCAACGTGTCCAGCAATTGAGCGCGATTAATCATTCAATGAGCCTTGTCCGAGAATGAGTATTGAACGGCAGGAAACGAGCCGGAGAACGTCGCATGCGCGGCGCCGATGAAAAAACGGCGTGCGGGCCGTCGTCGCTCCGACAGCCGGCACGCCGCTAGAGCGACACTTATGCTTGCGCCGTGGCGCTCGCCAGTGCCTCGAAGCTTACTTCCTTATCCGTCACCTTCGCCTTGCCCAGCACGAAATCGACGACGTTGCTCTCAACGACGAACGCTTCCATTTCGGCAAGGCGCTGCTGATTGGAATAATACCAGCGGACCACTTCCTTCGGGTCCTCGTAGCTCTTCGCGAATTCGTCGACTTCCGCGCGAATCTGCTCGGGCTTCGCCTCGAGGCCGTTCGCCTTCACCAGCTCGGCGAGCACGAGGCCGAGCTTCACGCGGCGCTCGGCCTGATCGGCGAACATCTCGGCCGGAATCGGCGCGTCCTTCGCGTTCGGCACGCCGCGCTGCGCGAGGTCCTGACGAGCCATCTCGACGAGGCGCTGCTGATCCTGCTCGATGAGCGCCTTCGGCACGTCGAGCTCGGAAATCTTCAGGAGCGCGTCCATCACCTGGTTCTTCACGATCGATTGCGTGCGGCGCTTCGCCTCGCGCTCGAGGTTCTCCTTGATCTCGGCGCGCATCTTCGTCAGATCGCCGTCCTCGACGCCGAGCGACTTCGCGAAATCGGCGTCGATCTCGGGCAGGTGCGGCCACTCGACCTTCTTCAGCGTGACCGTGAACTGCGCGGTCTTGCCCGCCACATCCTTGCCGTGGTAATCGTCCGGGAACTTCAGGTCGAATTCGCGCGACTCGCCCGCCTTCAGGCCGAGCGCCGCCGTCTCGAATTCGGGCAGCATCCGCCCTTCGCCGAGCACGAACACGAAGTCTTCGGCCGTGCCGCCCTGGAACGCGACGCCGTCGATCTTGCCGACGAAATCGACCGTCACGCGGTCGCCGTTCTGCGCGGCCGTGTCCGCGCCGCCGTCGCCGTGCTCGCCGCCTTCGCCGCGCGCGTGGAAATGCACGCGCTGCTTGCGTAGGATGTCGAGCGTGCGGTCGATCTCGGCGTCGCCGATCGTCGTCGTCGAGCGCTCGACTTCAGCCGTCGCCAGATCGCCGATCTTCACTTCCGGATAGACCTCGAACGTCGCGTCGAACGCGTAGGCGCTCTCCTGCTGCGTGTCCTCTTTCGGCGCGAAGCTCGGCTGACCCGCGACGCGCAGGTTTTCCGCACGGCTGATCGTGAAGAATTCCTGACCGATCTTGTCGCTCAGCACCTCTGCCTCGACCTGGCCCGCGTACTGCTGCGCGACCATCTTGAGCGGCACCTTGCCCGGGCGGAAGCCCGGCATGCGCACGTTCTTCGCGAGTTTCTGGATACGGGCGTCGATCTCCTTCTGCACGACATCCTTCGGCAGGGAGATCGTCACACGGCGTTCGAGCTTGCCGAGGTTTTCAACAACGTTAGCCATGGCTTCAATCGTCCTAAAATTATTCGAGCGAATCGGTTTTTCCTTGCCGTGCCAGCCTTGCGGCGGACGCGCCGTCGCGCGCCGCCGCCTCGCTCACGCGAGCGCGCCGCGCCCGGCGGCGCGTGCGGCCCATGCGAGCCATCGGCGGCTAGAAGCACGGCTTTGGCCGGAAGAATCGGCTATTCTAGCAAACTATTTTCTCCTCACCGCGAGTTCGGACGGCGCCGCGCCGCAGCAGCGCCGCAGCAGCGCCGCACGCCGCCCGCCCGCCGCGAGCGACCGCGCGATGCCGGTCATGCGCGCGGCCGTATCCCGCGCGCGCCGCCCATCCGGTAAGCTCCCTTCACGGCCGTCGCCCGCCCGCACGGCTCGGGCGAGCATTCGCCGTACCCGCGTCCCTCGGGCCGCGCGACGCCCGCGTCGAAGGAAACAGAACCGCATTCGGAGGCACCATGCCGCAGCCCTCGCCCATCGTGGTCATTGCACCCGATTCGTTCAAGGGATCGCTGAGCGCCGAGCAGGTCGCGAACGCGATCGCCGCCGGCGTCGCGCGAGCGCGCCCGGACGCGCTCGTGCGGCGGTGCCCGATGGCGGACGGCGGCGAAGGCACGCTCGACGCGCTGCTCGCGCACGGCGGCACCCGTCGCACGCTGCGCGTGCCGGGCGCGTCGCTCGCGCCGCGCGACGCGGCCGTCGGGCTCATCGACGCGCGCACGGCGGTCGTCGAAACCGCGGAAATCGTCGGCATCACCGATCCGGCCGGCATGAGCGCGCCCGTCGCCGCCCGCAGCACGCGCGGGCTCGGCAGCGCCATTCGCGCGCTCCTCGACGACGGCGTTCGCACGTTCTATGTCGCGCTCGGCGGTAGCAGCACGAACGACGCCGGCGCGGGCCTGCTGGCCGGCCTGGGCATGCGCGCGTTCGATGCGCAGGGCCGCGAGATCGAGCCGACGCCCGAGCGGCTCGCGCACGTCGCACGCGTGGACTTCGCCGGGCTCGACGCCCGCGTGGCCGGCGCGTCGTTCGTCGCGATGTCCGACGTCGACAATCCGCTCACGGGCGCGCACGGCGCGACCGCCGTGTTCGGCCCTCAAAAGGGCGTGGCGCCCGCGCAGGTCGCGCCGCTCGACGCCGCGCTCGACCACTTCGCGACGCTCGTCGAGGCCGCGCTCGCCCTACGCCCCACGGCGGCAGCGCACGCCCGCGCCCGCGATCTGCCCGGCGCCGGCGCGGCGGGCGGGCTCGGCTTCGCACTGCATGTGCTCGGCGCGCGCTTCGAGCCGGGCGCCGAGGTCGTCGCGCGGCAGATCGGGCTCGACGCGGCGCTCGCGGGCGCGCACTGGCTGCTCACGGGCGAAGGCCGCTCGGATGCGCAGACGCTGCACGGCAAGGCGCCGTTCGTCGCGTGCCGGCATGCGCGCGCGGCCGGCGTGCCGGCGACGCTGCTGTCCGGCGCGATCGACCCGGCGGCGCTGCCGCAATTGTCCGAACATTTCGACGGCTGTTTCTCGCCCGCACCGGGGCCGATCACGCTCGAGGCCGCGCTGCGCGACGCCGCGCGCCTGCTCGAGAACGCGGCCGAGCAACTGGCGCGGCTGCGCTACGGCCGCCCGTGACAGACCCGCCGCGCACGCGGCGAGCCCCCCGTGAATCGCACCGTTGACCGCGCGCCGCGATGCGGCAACAATCGGGCCCGCACCCCTCATTCAGGACACGACATGGCACGCAGCAAAGTCGGGCTCGACCAGTTCATGACCTATCGGATGCACGTGCTGAACAAGCTCTCCGATCGCGGGATCGGCGAGCTGTATCGGATGAAGCTCGGCATATCGCTGCCCGAGGCGCGGATCATCGCGTCGGTCGGCGCGTTCGGGCCGTTCTCGATCATGGAGCTCGCGCGGCGCGCGAATCTCGACAAAAGCCAGGCGAGCCGCGCGGCCGAGGCGCTGATCCGGCGCGGGCTCGTCAAGCGCGGCCCGAGCGACGACGACGGACGCGTCGTGCTGATCGCGCTCACGCCGGCCGGCGCCGCGCTCAACCGGAAAATCATGCCGATCGCGCGCAAGTGGAACGAGACGCTGCTCGACGGCTTGAGCGAAAGCGAAAAGGCGGCGTTCAGCCGCGCGCTCGACAAGATCATCGCCGGCGCGCGCGAACGCGAGGATTGAGCCGCGGCCCGCTCGTCAGTCGGCGGCCCCGGTCTCATGCTCGGGGCGACGGCACGGACACCGAGCGAGCGGCGCGCGCGGCGATTCGTCGAGCCTTGGTGCGGCCGATCGCGTTACGCGGCGTTGGCGGGCAGGCAGCTCGGCCCAGCAGACGCGTTTCGGCCACGAACGGATCGGCTCCGGCAGGCGGCCCCCTTTTCGATTCGTGCCGACAGAACACTGACGACGTGCGGCGACCTTTGCGCCAGCTCGCGAGGCGCGCCGAGCGCGCCCGATCGGACCGTTCGCCAACCCAATCCCGGTTCCGCCGCGCCTGCGCGGCCCCATACCTTGCCGCATCGCCGACGCGCCGCTCGCGGCGGCCGGCTCCAGCCGCCGCGCGACGCCTCACAGCCCGGCATTGAACGCGCGCTGACGCAACAATCCGAGCACCGCGTCGCAATACGGCGTCGGCACGCCCAGCCGGCGCCCAAGTTCCGGAAACACGCCCAGAATCGGCCCGATCTCGAGCGCACGCCCGGCCTCCAGGTCCTGCAGCATCGACGTCCTGAACGCGCCCAACTGGCGCGTCACCGCGATCCGCTCGGCGCCGCTCATCCCCGCCGACAAGCCGAGCCGCGCGCCGATCGCGTCGGCCTCCTCCATCATCCGCAGCGCGAGCGCGTTCGTATGCGGATCGTCGAGCAGGCGGTCCGCCGCCGATCCCGTCAGCGCACTGAGCGGATTCATGTTCATGTTGCCCCAGAGCTTCGCCCAGATGTCGGTGCGGATGTCGGCCGAACGCTCGACGTCGAAGCCGCCCGCCGCGAGCGCGTCGGCAACGCGCTCGCCCGGCTCGCGCAGCGCGGCGCGCGGCGCGCCGACGATCAGCCGGTTGCCGCGGCCGCGCACGACGACGCCCGGTTCGCGCGTCGCCGACGACAGGTGCACCACGCAGCCGATCGCGCGCGCCGGCGGCAGCGCGGCAGCCGTCACGCCGCCCGGATCGACCGCGTCGAGCGCCGCGCCGTCGAGCGGGCCGCCGAAGCCGTCGAAAAACCACCACGGCAGCCCGTTCATCGCGGCGACGATGATCGTGCGCGGCCCGACGAGCGGCGCGATGCGCGAAGCAAGCGCCGGCAGCGCGTGCGCCTTCAACGCGACGACGACATAATCCTGTTCGCCGAGCGCGTGCGCGTCGTCGCTCGCGCGCAGCGCGACCGCCGTTTCGCCGCTCGACTCGCCGACGATTCGCAGCCCGCGCCCGCGCAGCGCATCGAGCGTCGCGCCGCGCGCAAGCGCGCTCACGTCCCAGCCCGCGCGCGCGAGCCCCGCCGCAAACAGCCCGCCGATCGCGCCGATCCCGACGATCGCCGCGCGCACCGGTGCTCGATCCATATGCGTTTCTCCTCGTTCGATGAAGCCGCGAGCATAGAGCCAAATAGTTGCATGCACAACCATCCGGCCGCGCGCACCGCGCGTCAGCCGTCGATGTCGCGCGCCGCGCCGGCTCCCTTGGCGGCACGATCGAGCTCGCCGAGCACGCCGCCGATCTGGCTCTTGTCGTGCATCCCGAGCTTGCGATACGCGCAGCGCAAATAGTGGCGCACGGTCGCCGGCGCGATCTCCATCTGCTGCGCGACTTCCTTGTGCGAGCGCCCTTCGCCGTAATAGCGGATCGCCGCGAGCTCGCGCGGGCTCAGGCGATCGAGCAGCGAGCGGGGCCGCACCTCGAGCTGGAACAGGCCAGCGACGGGCATGCACCGCATGCACAGCGCGTCGCCCGAATACGGCTGCGACGCGCGGCGGCGCAGATGCTCGACAAACGCCGGCGGCAGCCGCGAACCCGCCCAGTCCGGCCATTCGCTGCGCAGCACCGCGCCGAAGCCGGCATCCGCGTGATGCAGCACGCCGAAGTTGTCGCAGATCGCGCGCACCGTCGACGCGGCCGCTTCGCTGCGCAGGCGCGTGAGTTGCGCGGCGCGATTGATCGTCAATGCGGCCGCCAGATGCGCAATCACGTCCTCGTAGCGGCGCGCGTCCTCTTCGGTGAACGGACGATTCAGGGCGTGCCGGTAGATCGACAAAAACGTCGTGAGTCCGAAGCGCCGATCGAACGTGCACACGCACATCAGTTGCGCGAGCCCGTACTTGACGCACCAGTCGCGAAAACGCCCGTCGAGCCCCGGCTCGACGACGGACAGGATCGCCGCCCGGCCGTATGCGCCATGCAAGGTGCGATGCGCGAGCGGATCGCAATCGCGCACGCGCTTCCAATCGGTGAAGAACGCGTGCGGCAGCCGGTATAGATAGCTGTTGTGCATCACGGGGCCGCCCGGCGTGTGATTCGCGACGCCCGTCCAGGCGGCGTCGAACGGCAGATAGCGCGACAACAGCTGAAAGAAGCGGCATTCGAATTCGCCGATCGACGCACGGCTCGCGACCGCGTAGAGATCCAGCAGGAACAGGCTCAGTTCGCGCGACGCCGCGCCGGGCGTCTGCGTGACGCCGTCGAAATCACGCCGGCGCGGCGCAAGCGGCGGCCATGCGGCTTCGTCGAGCACGATCGCCGCCGGCACGTCGCGCAGCGCATCGATGTCCTGCCGGGTCCCCGCCCTGATCGCCACCACTGACCGCTCCCTTGCCCGCTCGCAGCCGGCCTTGCGCGCTTCGATCGCTTCGTTGAGCGATCGATTATAGCCGCCGGTCTTTTTTGAAAACCGCCCGCGCGCGAACGCGCGAATGCCCCGTCCATTTGAACGGTGCCGGCGCGCTGCTGCGCCGCAACAGCAACGTCGCGGCGCCGCGATCGCTCGCACGCGCCGCGACACGACGGCATTGCGCGCGCCCCCGCGGGTTTCCCGCACCGTTCATCTGCATGGCTTTGCAGCGGCTTTGTCGCCACCGACACTGCGCACGCCCCGTCGAAAACGACATCACCGGTTTGGAGAAACGAAGCGATGACAACGCTCAGGCTCAGGAGTCCGCACCGATGCCGCCCGCCCGCGCTCGCCGCCGCCGCGACGCTCGCCGCGCTGTCCGGCCCGGCGCACGCGCAGTCGACGCTCACGCTCTACGGCGTGGCCGACGCGGGCGTGCAATATCTGTCGCGCGCCGACGGCCGACACGCCGCCTGGCGATTGCAAAACTACGGAATCCTGCCTTCCCAGCTCGGCATCAAGGGCGAAGAGGATCTCGGCGGCGGCTGGCGCGCGCGCTTCCAGCTCGAGCAGGGCATCAACCTGAACGACAGCACGGCGACCGTGCCCGGCTATGCGTTCTTTCGCGGCGCGTACGTCGGCATGGGCGGCCCGGCCGGCACCGTCACGCTCGGCCGTCAGTTCAGCACACTGTTCGACAAGACGCTCTTCTACGATCCGCTCTGGTACGCGTCGTACAGCGGCCAGGGCGTGCTCGTGCCGCTGTCCGCGAACTTCGTCGATCACTCGATCAAGTTCCAGTCGGCGACGTTCGCGGGCTTCGACGTCGAGGCGCTCGCCGCGATGGCCGGTATCGCGGGTAACACGCGCGCCGGCCGCGTGCTCGAGCTGGGCGGCCAGTTCACGAGCCGCGGCCTGTCGGCGAGCGCCGTGCTGCATCGCTCGCACGGCACGGCGCAAGGCGGCGCCGATCGCTCCGCGCAGCGGCGCGACATCGGCACGTTCGCCGCGCGTTACGCGTTCGCCTCGCTGCCGCTCACCGTCCACGCCGGCGTCCAGCGCCTGACGGGCGAGCTCGATCCGGCCCGCACGATCGTCTGGGGCGGCGCGCGCTATCAGGCAAGCGGACGCTTCGGCTTCGCGGGCGGCATTTACCACACCGATTCGCCGACGCCGCAGGTCGGCCACCCGACGCTGTTCATCGCGAGCACGACGTGCTCGCTGTCGAAGCGCACCGTCGCGTACCTGAACCTCGGCTACGCGAAGAACAGCGGCCGAAGCGCGCAGACCGTCTACGAGTATGACCCGACGCCGCTCGCCGGCGCATCGCAGTTCGGCGCGATGCTCGGCATGTATCACGTTTTCTGAATCGAGCCCGCGAGATCACGACCATGACCATCAAGACATTGCGGCAAGAACCCGCGCTGGCGGGCGCGGCATCGCCCGCCGATACGCCCGCTTTCACGAGCGGCACGCTGGCCGCGCTCGTCGCGTTCGCGGCGATCACGCCGCTGCTGCTGCTCGTCGCGCCGGCCGTGGCCGGCCAGCTGGGCGCGCAGCTCGGGCTGTCGGCGTCGCGGATCGGCACGTACTTCTTCGTGGAGCTGGGCGCGTTCAGCGCCGCGACGCTGCCGTCGTACCTGTGGCTCGGCCGCATCGACGCGCGGCGCATCGCGTGGGGCGCGACCGCCGTGTTCTGCGCGGGCAATCTCGCGACCGCCGTATGGATGCCGGGCTTCGCGCCGCTACTCGCGCTGCGCGCGGCAACGGCGCTCGGCGGCGGCACGTTGATGGTGCTCTGCATGACGAGCGCCGCGGCGAGCGGCAACAGCGATCGCGTCTACGGGCTCTGGATCGTCGGCCAGTTGATCGCGGGCGCGGCCGGTCTGTTCCTGCTGCCGCATCTGTTCGATATGGTCGGACTGCGCGCGCTGTACGCCGTGCTCGCCGCGCTCGCGCTGTGCGCCGCGCCGCTCGCGCGCCGCTTTCCGGCCGTGCCGCGCGTGCGGGCGCAGCACGCGCCGCGCGCGCGGGCGCAAGCGGCGCGCATGGCGGCGGCGCTTGCGATCGGCGGCGTGCTGACGTTCTACGTCGCGATCGGCGGCGTGTGGACCTTCGCGAGCAAAGCGGCGTCCGCCGTCGGCCTCGACGCGCAGACGAGCGGCAACGTGCTCGCGATCGCGAGCCTGATGGGCATCGCGGGCGCGGCGCTCGCGTCATATCTGGGCGGTCGTGCGGCGCGGCGCGCGATGCTGCTCGCCGGATACGGCATCCTCGCGGCGTCGCTCGTCGCGCTTGCCGCCGCGCCAAACGCGAACGGCTACACGCTCGCGATCTTCGGTTTCAAGTTCGCATGGACGTTCGTCCTGCCGTTCATGCTCGCGAGCGTCGCGGCCGTCGACGCGACGGGGCGCCTGATCGCGACGCTCAATCTCGTGATCGGTTCGGGGCTCGCCGCCGGGCCGCTCGCCGCCGGACTGATGCTCGACGGCGGCGGCACGCTGCGCGCGCTGTTCTCGATCGCGGCCGCGGTCTCGCTCGTCTCGCTCGCGGCCATGCTGCGGGTCGAGCGCGACGCGCGCTGACGCCTCGACACTCCGTGTCGTTGCTTTCCCTTCCCTCTTCGCTTCGGCCCATCGCCATGACAAAAACCGCTTTCTTCACCGACGAACGCACTTTCTGGCACACGGGCGGCGCGCATGCGCTGTTCTTTCCGGTCGGCGGCTGGGTGCAGCCGCCGTCGAGCGCGGGCTATGCGGAATCGCCCGATTCGAAGCGGCGTCTGCTGTCGCTCGTGCACGCGTCCGGGCTCGCGGCGAAACTCGACATGTCGAGCGCGCCCGCCGCGGCCGACGACGATCTGCGGCGCATCCACCCCGCGCACTACCTCGACGCGTTCAAGCGCGCGAGCGACGCGGGTGGCGGCGATCTCGGCGAACTCGCGCCGTTCGGCCGTGGCAGCTACGAGATCGCGGCGCTATCCGCGGGGCTCGCGCTCGCCGCCGTCGACGCGGTGCTCGCCGAGCGCACGGCCAACGCATTCTCGCTGTCGCGCCCGCCCGGCCATCACTGCCTGCGTGACAAGCCGATGGGTTTTTGCCTGCTCGCGAACATTCCGATCGCGATCGAGGCCGCGCGCGCGAAACATCGCGTCGAGCGCGTCGCGGTGATCGACTGGGACGTGCATCACGGCAACGGCACGCAGTCGATCTACTACGACGATCCGAACACGCTGACGATCTCGCTGCATCAGGACCGCTGCTTTCCGCCCGGCTACAGCGGCGCCGACGAACGCGGCGCGGGCGCGGGCGCGGGCGCGAACGTCAACGTCCCGCTCCTCGCGGGCGCCGGCGACGACGCGTATCGATACGCATTCGAGCGAATCGTGCTGCCCGCGCTCGACGCGTTCCGGCCGGAGCTCGTCATCGTCGCGAGCGGGCTCGACGCGAATGCGGTCGACCCGCTCGCGCGGATGCAACTGCACAGCGACAGCTACCGGTACATGACGCATGCGCTGAAGCAGGCCGCGCAGCGGCACTGCGGGGGACGGCTCGTCATCGTGCACGAGGGCGGTTATTCGGAGGCCTACGTACCGTTTTGCGGGCATGCGATCGTCGAGGCACTGGCGGGCATGCGCACCGACGTCGCCGATCCGATGCTCGAGCTCGCGATCGCGCAGCAGCCCGGCGAGCGTTTCAACGCATTCCAGCGGCAACTGATCGACGAAATGGCGACGAGCTTCGGTTACTGACCGGTCTAAAAAGCACAACGGCACGATGCACGTTCGGCACGGCGGGCGCGGCGCCGTTCGTCGGCGGGGTGAGACGCGCGAACGAGCGTGACGGCGGCGATGCGCGTCGACAGGAACTTTCCGGAGAATCGACGAAAACCACGCCGATGCCGTTACACTCTCGTCCTCCTCAGTTTCGAACGCCCGACCCTCTCATGCAGTTGCCGAAGCGGTTCGCCGCCGCATGTCTCGCCGCCGCTTTCCTGTGCGGCGCCCCGCCCGCCGTCAGCAAGACGACCTCCGAATCACTGCTCGAGCGCCTCGTCGCGCTGATCGCCGACGCACTGCCGTCATCCGCGAAGCAAGCGCCGGCGGGCCAGGTCGTCGAGGCCGCGTTCTCGCCGGACGGCGGCGCCGAAGCACTCGTGTTGAAAGTGATCGGCACGTCGCGCGCGTCGCTGCGCCTCGCCGGCTATTCGTTCACGTCGCCGAAGGTCGTGCGCGCGCTGCTCGACGCACATCGGCGCGGTGTCGACGTCGCGATCGTCGTCGACAACGACGGCAATCGCTCGAAGGCGTCGAAACAGGCGCTCAATCTGCTCGTCAACGCGAAAGTACCGACGCGCACGATCGATCGCTACGCGATCCACCATGACAAGTACATCGTCGTCGACGGCCGCCACGTGGAGACGGGGTCGTTCAACTACAGCGCCGCCGCGGCCGCGCGCAATTCGGAAAACGTGCTCGTCGTCTGGAACAACCCTGCGCTCGCCGCGCAATACCTGAAGCACTGGCAGAACCGGTTCGATCAAGGAACCGCCTATCGGTCGGCTTATTGACCGGCGATCGGCTGGCGCGCACCGCTTGGCGCGTCAACTCGCCGACGAGCGCAGCCTTCGCTGCGGACGCGCTCGAGCAGCCCTTCACGCTCGCCGGTCCGGCGGCAATGACGGGACGCCGCTCCCTCACTCCGGCAGGCGCGCCCGGTACGTCGGCATGCATGATGACAAGCGGCGGAGCGAAGCGGGCAGCGCTTTCTTTTCCGCCAGCAGCGGCATCTGAGCTTCGCGATCGACGTGCTTGGTCATCGTGCGCTCGGCTCGCCGCGATCTCGCGTAGGTGCCGGATATGGGCAATTCGAATTTCATCGGTCGTTGCCAAGCGGCAGTCGAGCCCTCAGCTTATCGACGAACCGGGAAGCGACCGCTTGATCAAGGTCGAGATGCTCGGCGATTTGCTGTCGGGTTCGTGCAAATATGCCACCGTTGGATAATTCGCCTGTAGAGAAAGAACAAGGGTTCGCGCCCCGCATGCACCCACGCCAGAGGAAACCCGCCCTTTTCCGGAGAGCGGCAGCCTCGATCTCGACTGACATGACCGCGTGATCTCCCACCCGGCCCATCGCCCACCCAATGCGGTCTATCGCATCGTCGAATACGAAACCACGCGCGATCGCGCGCCCGATGAGTCGATCCTCGTCCCACGCCGAGCGAATATCACACGGACAGGCGTTCGCCAGCTCCGCTCGCATTTCCGCGCCCTAGATAAAGAGGCCCACGAGGTTTTCACTTTCAGGGCTTGGTTTTCTATTAGAGCGCCCCTCCCCACCGGGATCGGCTTCGAAATCAAGCGAAAACACCCATCAAGGCTCGATCAATAAAAACCGAATACGATTCAAACATTCACTCAATTATTTTACCTCCGCTTACCCGATCTCACTAAAATTCGCCATCACACCGGTTCCACGCAAATCATTCGATAAATTTAAAGACCAACCGCAATCAAGTTGCACTTGTAAACCATTACTTTTCAACCTATGCTGAATTTTCCATTTCATTTCACATAAAGCGCATCCCCTGAAATCAATCGACAGAACACATTCAGTTAATTTTCAACCTCGTCTTGCACGCGATTTCAACAAATCACGGAAATACGTCACCCTCGACCACTTCTCATAGGCGGATGATTTCTTGTGTCACCAGTCGAACTCGCTCGATCTGACCTGCCCCCTTCGATAGGGCCAATGGGCTTCTAGCAAAGTCCCTTTAAACCAACTCCTGGAAAGCGGCAGGAGCGTCCGCGGTTGCCCGATGTTTCGCCGCAAACTCTGACGGCGCAAGGTAGTTCAGTGCGCTGTGCGGCCTTTGCTCGTTGTAGTCCTGACGCCATGCCGCGATGACTGCCCGAGCGTGCGCGAGCGTCGTGAACCAGTGCTCGTTAAGGCATTCGTCGCGGAACTTGCCGTTGAACGATTCGATGTACGCATTCTGCGTGGGCTTGCCCGCCTGAATCAACTTCAGCGTGACGCCGTTCGCATACGCCCACTGGTCAAGCGCGCGGCTCGTAAATTCGGGTCCCTGGTCTGTTCGCACCGCCTTGGGATAGCCACGGAAGCGAGCTGCACGGTCCAATGCCCGAGCGACATACAAACCTGAGATGCCATGGTCGACGACGATGTCGACAGCCTCTTTCGTGAAATCGTCGACGACGGTCAGGCACTTCACGCGCCGGCCGTTGGAAAGCGCATCCATCACGAAATCGATTGACCATACCTCGTTGGGTGCGCCCGGCAATGCCAGTTGCTCGCGCTCAATCATGACGCCGTGGCGCTTGCGACGGCGCCGCACAGCCAGCCCTGCCTCACGGTACAGGCGATAGATGCGCTTGTGATTGGCGTGCGTGCCTTCGCGTTCCACCAGGGCGTGCAGTCGGCGGTAGCCGAATCGACGACGTTCGTGCGCCAACTTCACCAGACGCGCCGCGAGCACCTCATTCTCGTGGTCCGGCTTCGCGTCGTAATGCAGCACGCTGCGAGAAAGCCCGACAAGCCGGCAGGCGCGGCGCTCGGAGATGTTGACCTTCTCCCGAATCGCCAACACTGCTTCGCGTTTGGCTTGCGGGCTCAGGGCTTTCCCTTGACGACAACCTTCAACGCTTCCATATCGAGCATTGCTTCGGTCAGCAGTTTCTTCAGTCGGGCATTCTCCACCTCGAGGCCCTTGAGCCGGCGGGCTTCCGAGACTTCCATGCCGCCGAACTTCGCGCGCCAGGTGTAGAACGACGCGTCACTGAACCCATGCTTCCTGCACAGTTCCTTGACCGGCATACCGGCCTCGGCTTCCTTCAGAAACCCGATGATTTGCTGTTCCGTAAAGCGCTTCTTCATGTTCGTCTTCTTCTCCGAAAACGAACTTTACTAGACTCCGGCTGGCCCTGTTTGTAGGGGGCAGGTCACCACCGACCGTATACTGAATCGGCACGCTCTCGATATGAAAGCCCGCGAATACGCGCCGGATTTCAGGATGGTCATTGAGGCTGACGATCGCCCGCCCCCTTGATCGACCGCAGCCGCTCGGCGATCTTCTCGTATTCCGCGAACGGAAACGCAACGCCGTACCCTTCGGTCTCGAAGTACGGCGGATCGAGGTAGAACAACGCGTACGGCCGATCGCAACGATCAATGGACGTCGCCCAATCGAACCGCTCAATGTACGCATTCGCGAGGCGAATGTGAGAAATGTGAGCCGCCGATAGCTCCCACCCATACGCAATAGATTCAGGCGCGGGCAAACCTGCGCCGCAGCCTTCGTATCACGAACAGTCGAATTCCGCACGCCCTTGGCGCGCCCTCGACATAGACCTCTGCGCGTGCAACCACCAGCCGGTGTCTTTCTGACGGCGCCCTGCGTAGCCCCCTGCGTAACTTATGCGCGGCGAGACGTAGTTCAGCGTGACGATTGGGAGGGAAGGGGCAGGCTCAAAAAGCAATGCAAGCCATTGAAAACGCATGCCTTGTGGTGCTTTATCGTGCCGTATGAAGATGCTGTTTGGTGCGTGAGGCCGGACTCGAACCGGCACGCCCTTGCGGGCGTCAGGACCTAAACCTGGTGCGTCTACCAATTTCGCCACTCACGCACGCGAAAAAAATGTTGCGCCACCCGGGGTCGCAAGCCGCTTTCGCGACTGCCCGAAAAGCGCGAGCGCGAGATTCTAACCGATCTCCCCACGCTTGTCTCTACCGGCCGGCCTCTCTTGCGCCGCGATGCTAGAATTCGCCGTTGTCGCCGCAACATGGCGCGATGCCGGGCCGTCCAGCGCCCGCGCTCCCCGCGCCGAGCCGATCCCGCCTCACTCGTTCCGTCCCCGTGAATTTCGACGAATACTGCCAGCAGAAAGCCGCGCCGCCCGGCTCCAGTTTTTACTATGCGCTGCGCCAGGCGCCGCTCGCGCGCCAGCCGCTCGTCGCCGCGCTGTTCGCGCTGCGTCGCGAGCTCGAGCAAACGGTGAAGGAAGTCAGCGATCCGACCGTCGGCCACACCAAGCTCGCGTGGTGGCAAAAGGAGCTCGCCGCGCTCGCATCCGGCCATCCGTCGCATCCGGTGTCGCAAGCGCTCGCCGCGCATCATCCGGACATCGCGCGCGAAACCGATGCGCTGCGCACGCTCGTCGCCGGTTACGGAATGGACCTCGAGCAGGCGCGCTATCTGGACTTCGCGAACCTGCGCCGTTACGCCGATCAAACGGGCGGCATGTTCGCCGCGCTCGTCGCAAGCGCCAGCGCCGGCCGGCCCACCGCGAACGGCGCGCGCTGGGCGCAGCCGCTCGGCCAGGCGCTCACGCTCGCGCAATTCGTGCAGGATCTCGGGCAGGATGCGCGGCAGGGCCGCATCTACGTGCCGATCGACGAGTTGCAACGCTATGGCGTGACGGCCGCCGATCTCCTCAACCGCCGCTACAGCCCCGCCTACACCGAGCTGATGCGCTTCCAGACGTCACGCGCGCGCGACGCACTCAACGCGTCGCTATCCGGCATTCCCGCCGACGAGCGGCGCGCGCAGCGCACGCTGCGTGCGCTCGGCGCGCTCGCGCTCGCGGTGCTCGACGAGATCGAGCGCGACGGCTTTCAGGTGCTGCATCAGCGGATCGCGCTCACGCCGATCCGCAAGCTGTGGATCGCATGGCGCGCCGCGCGGCGCCGCTGACGCGCGCCGCCCTCCGCCGCGCACGCCCCGCTCCCGCGTATCAGGCGCGCAGCAACGGCAGCGGCTCGAAACGCTGCCTGAGCACACTCGCCGCGTCGAGCCCCCACCATGGGCCGAGCACGGTCGCATAAAGCTGACGGAAATCGACGGCGACAGGCAGGTTGCCGTTGCCGTCGAGCGCGTGCGGCGCGCCGTACAGCCCGCCCCGCACGCGCCCGCCCATCACGAAATGCGGCGCGGCCGTGCCGTGATCTGTTCCGTTGCTCTGATTCTCTCGCGCGCGCCGGCCGAACTCCGCATACGTCATCACGAGCGTATCGTTCCAGCGCCCGAGCTCGATCAACGCCGAGCGCATCGCCACCAGCCCTTGCGCCAGTTGGCCGAGCAAGCCCGCCTGCGGGCCGGGCTGGTTCTGATGCGTGTCGAAGCCGTTCAGCGTGAGGCGCAGCACCGCGACGCCCTGCCCCGGCGCCGGCGTACGCTGCGGCGTGTCGCACGCGGCGAGCACCTGCATCGCGGTCTTCACCGATGCGCCGAACGGCCCGCCCGGAAACGCGGTCGCGAGCGCGGGCGTGCCCGCATGCGGACGCAGCCGATCGGCGGCCTTGACGATGTCGTTTTCGATGTCGATCATGTGCGCGAGCGCGGGGTTGCGCTCACGCAGCGACACGGGCTGCGCGAGTCGCGCCGCGCGCGCGAACTGCGCGGGATTCACGAGGGCGATCGCACGCGCGCCGTTCGCGAGCGGCCCCATTTCCGCGCTGCCGAGCACGATGCCGTCCGCGGCGAAACCGGGCGGCACGCTCGCCTGCGCGAACGCGCGCGTGAGCCATCCTTCGCGCAGATACTCGTTCGCGCGCGACGCGGTATCCCAGATCTCGATCGAGCGAAAGTGCGACAGATTCGGCTGCGGATAGCCGACGCCTTCGACGATCGCGAGCCGTCCGTCGCGCCAGATCGGCATGAGCGGCTCAAGCGCCGGATGCAGCGCGGCGCGCTCGTCGAGCTGCACGACCTGCTCGCGCTTGACGCCGATCGCCGGGCGCAGCGTGCGGTACAGCGGATTCGCGTACGGAATCACCGTGTTGAGCCCGTCGTTGCCGCCCTTGAGCTCGACGAGAATCAGCAGGTTCGAGTAGCGTGCGGCGCGCGCCGCCCCCACCGCTCCCATCGCCCCCGTTGCGCTCGTCTCGCCCGGCGCGGCAGCGAACGCATACGGCACCGGCAACGATACGCCCGCCGCGCCGGCAAGGCTCGCCAGGGCCAGAAAATCACGTCGTTTCATGCTGCCTTCCTCGTTTCGCATTCGACGCGGCCCGCGCAACGCCGCATCGCGCGGAATCTCATCGTCATCGTGTTCATGTTCTTCACTTCAGTTGATACGCCGGGTCCATCAACAGGGCCTGCAAATACGCGCCGCTCGTCGCCCCCGCCTCGATCGCCGCGACCGGCGAAATCGGCAGCACCGCGTGCTGCAGTTGCAGCTCCGTCGACAGATCCGGCTGCGCCTGCGGCTTCGTCCGGTACGCGGCAAGCCACGCGTCGAGATCGAAGCGCATCGCGCCGCGCCGCGTCGGCGCCGGCTGGCCCGCCATGTCGCGGGAAACGGGCGCCGCACGCATGCCGGGCGCCTCGGTCGCGCGCATCATCTGCTCGACGAACTGCTTGCGCGCAAGCAGCGTCGCGCTGTTGATCCAGCTCACGCCGCCCGGCCAGCCCTTCACGTTCGGCGGATAGAACAGGTTCTGACCCAGCGCGCGCAACGTGTTCGCGAACGGCGCGGCATCGGTGTAATCGACGTCGAACAGCCTCACCGTGCCGACCACGAATTCCGCCGGCGACTTGACGAGCACGCCGCGGTTGCGCTCGGCCCAGAATGCGTCGGACGAAAACAGCTCCGTGAGCGCCGCGCGGATGTCGTAATCGCTCTGCCGCAAGCGCGCGGCGATGCGCTCGACCTCGCCCGCATCCGGCGCATCGGAGACGAATTCGCGCCACAGCTTCGCGACGACGAAGCGCGCGGTCTCGGGGCGCCCGAGCAGGATGTCGAGCACCGCATCGCCATCGAAGCGCCCGGTTTCGCCGAGCACGGTCTTCACGCCGTCGTCGTGAACGTTCGGCCGGAACACGTACGTGAGCGCATCGGGATCGAGCCCCCAGCCGGTGTACGCGCGCGCGGCCTCGGACACGTCGCGCTGCGTATAGTGGCCTTCGCCGAGCGTGAAAAGTTCCATCGCCTCGCGCGCGAAATTCTCGTTCGGGCGGCCCTTGCGATTGCTCGCGCCATCGAGATACTGCAGCATCGCCGGATCCTTCGCGACGCCGTGCAGCATCGCGCCGAAATTGCCGAGCGCGTTGGCGCGCAGCAGCGCATGCTGAGCCGCAATCGTTTGCGGAAACGGTACCTTGTCCTGGCCGGACGTGAAGTGGTTGTGCCAGAAGAGCGTCATGCGCTCGGTGAGCGGCGAAGTCGTCACGATCATCTCGCGCACCCACCATGCGCGCAGCTCGTCGTAGCGGCGATTGCGAAGCTGTTGTTCCGCGCGCCGCTCGTCCGGCGAGAACGCGGCGCGCATCGCGCGCGACGGCGGCGGCTCGCGCACCCAGTCGGGCGGCGGCGTCACGCTTTGCGTGCGGGCGCCGTCGAGCAGTTCGGCGAGCGCCTGCGCGCGCGTCATGCCGACGAAGCGCGCGAGCGCGCGCGGCGGCGGCGAAAAGCCGGTGCGCGTCAGCAGAAAGCGCGCGTCGTCCGCGTCGAGCAGGGTCTGCATCGCCGCCGGCATCCGCTGCGGCTTCGCCGGGGGCCGCCCGGACGTCCTCGAATCGCTCATCGTCGACCGTTCTCCGAAAGAGGCAAGCCACGCCGGCTCGCGATGCGCGAGGCCATCCGTGATGGCGATTCAACGGCTCGCGGCGGCGCGCAGTTGACGATCGAATTGCTACGGAATTTTTCCGGCGAAGAACGACGGATGAAGGACGACGAACCGCGAGCGGAGATACGCCGGAGATACGCCGGATTTAACGATTCAACGTTTGTAAAGTTCGCGCACCGCGTCTTCGATATGCTGGCGCAACAGATGCCGTTCTTCCGGCGTCATGTGGCCGTCGCGGCGGCGCTGCTCGAGATCGGGCGGAACGGCGGCCGCGCGCGCGGGCGGCTCGCCGGGCGGCGCGGGACGCCGCGCCGCGCCGTTGCCGCGCGGCACCTTGTGCGACGGCGGTGCGCCGCGTTCCGGGCGCTGCGCGCAGGCGAAGTCCGAAGCAAGGAAGCCGGCGCATGCGAGCGCCAGCACGAACGCCATCTTCGTCGGCCGCATCACGGGCCTCGCCTCTTTCGTCGTTTTGTTCCCTTCGTCACGCGGCAACCGGCTACCTTTGGCACACGAACAAACCCTGCGAGAATCGGGCGTGCAAACCATGTAAATGTTAAGTGGATGGAGTATCCACCGAATGTCGTCTTCGAGTAAAGGAGTCTGTCGTGACTGTCTTTACTCCGCACAATAGCGCGGGTAAATTTTGTAACTGACTGTAACCCGTCGAAAGCCGCAGCCGTGCGGTTTTTCCTAATCGCGATAAGATGCCGCTCATGGAAACGAAAAACCCCTCCAAGATTCTCGTCGTCGACGACGACCCGCGCCTGCGCGATCTGCTGCGCCGCTATCTCGGCGAGCAGGGCTTCAACGTGTATGTCGCGGAGAACGCGACGGCAATGAACAAGCTCTGGGTGCGCGAGCGTTTCGACCTGCTCGTGCTCGACCTGATGCTGCCGGGCGAGGACGGCCTGTCGATCTGCCGGCGCCTGCGCGGCAGCAACGATCGCACGCCGATCATCATGCTCACCGCGAAGGGCGAAGACGTCGACCGCATCGTCGGTCTCGAAATGGGTGCCGACGACTACCTGCCGAAGCCGTTCAACCCGCGCGAGCTCGTCGCGCGCATTCACGCGGTGTTGCGCCGCCAGGCGCCCGCCGAGCTGCCGGGCGCGCCCTCCGAGACCACCGAGGTGTTCGAGTTCGGCGAGTTCTCGCTGAACCTCGCGACGCGCACGCTCACGAAATCCGGCCAGGAGATTCCGCTCACGACGGGCGAGTTCTCGGTGCTGAAAGTGTTCGCGCGCCATCCGCGCCAGCCGCTGTCGCGCGAGAAGCTGATGGAGCTCGCGCGCGGCCGGGAATACGAAGTGTTCGACCGCAGCCTCGATGTGCAGATCTCGCGCCTGCGCAAGCTGATCGAACCCGATCCGGGCAGCCCGCGCTTCATCCAGACGGTGTGGGGCCTCGGCTACGTGTTCATCCCCGACGGCGCGGCCTGATATTCGTTTCGACGCAAAACACGTCCTCGACGCCACGCCTTTGACGCCAGTTAGACAGCCAGTCCTATGCGTATCGACCGGCGCCTCTTGACGCTCGTGTTCGGCGGGCTGTTCTGGCGCACCTTCCTGCTGATCGCGCTGTTGATCGCAGTCAGCCTCGCCGCGTGGTTCCAGAGCTTCCGAGTGATCGAGCGCGAGCCGCGCGCGCAGCGCGTCGCGCTGCAGCTCGTCGCCATCGTGAAGCTCACGCGCACGGCCCTGCTCTATTCCGATCCCGATCTGCGCCGCGCGCTGCTGCAGGATCTCGAGAGCAACGAAGGCGTGCGCGTCTATCCGCGCGAGAAAACCGACAAATTCAAGCTGCAGCCCGACGAATCGGTGAACCGGCTGATCGAGCACGACATCCGCAGCCGCCTGGGCGACGACACGGTGATCGCGCAATCGGTCAACGACATCCCCGGCGTGTGGATCAGCTTCAAGATCGACGACGACGACTATTGGGTCGCGCTCGACCGCGATCAGCTCGATACCGTCACCGGCCTGCAATGGGCCGGCTGGGGCCTCTTCGCGCTCGCGCTGTCGCTGATCGGCTCGGCGTTCATCACGAGCCTCGTGAACCAGCCGTTCTCGCGGCTCGCGCTCGCCGCCCGCAAGGTGGGCTCCGGCCAAACGCCGGAACCGCTGCCCGAGCGGGGAATGGGCGTCGCCACAGAGACGAACCGCAGCTTCAACCAGATGGTTCGCGACCTCGAGCAGCTCGAGGCCGATCGCGCGCTGATGCTCGCGGGGATCTCGCACGATCTGCGCACGCCGCTCGCGCGGCTGCGCCTCGAAACCGAAATGAGCCCGTCCGACCAGGCGACGAAGGACGCGATGGTCGACGACATCGAGCAGATGGACCGCATCATCGCCGCGTTCATCGATTACGCGCGCCCCGCGCAGCGCACGCCGGAGCCCGTCGATCTGTCGCAGGTCGCCCGCGAGGTTGCCGCGCGGATCGTCAGCGAGGACGGTGTGCAGCTCGATATCCGCCTCGCGCCCGCGGCCGTGATCGAAGCCGACGAAACGGACATGCGCCGCGTGATCGGCAATCTCGTCGAGAACGCGCGCAAGTACGGGCAGAGCAAGCAGGACGGCATCGCGCGCATCCTGCTTGAAACGCGGGTCACGCACGCGCGCGTCGAGCTCGTCGTCGCCGACGAGGGCCCCGGCATCCCCGAGGATCAGTTGCCGCTCGTGATGCGCCCGTTCTATCGCGTCGACACCGCGCGCAGCAAGGCCGACGGCACCGGCCTCGGCATGGCGATCGTGCTGCGCCTCGTCAATCGCTACCGCGGCGCGCTGCGGCTGCGCAACCGCACGCCCGACGCGGGCCTCGAAGTCACGCTGGAGTTTCCGAGCGCCAAAGCGCGTGCGGCTGCGTGACGCACGACGAACCTGCCCCCCGATGGTCGAACCCTATCGACGTCTTTGAAAATTCCTATGAAGTTCGTTAGTTAAAATCTATTGATAGAAAATCATAATAGCGTTATAGTCTTCTCCATGCTGTCACGGAAACGTTGCAGCGCATCGGTAGCTTGACCGTCAGTAGCAGTTTTTCCCAACTCACACAGGAGCATCCGCATGAAGACCGTGGGCGATAAACTCGAAGCTTTCACCGTTGTGGCCGCGAAGCCGGGCTTCAACAATCACGAAGAAAACGGCCAGTCGGCATTCGAGACCGTCACCGAAGCGTCGTTCCCGGGCAAGTGGAAGATCATCTACTTCTACCCGAAGGACTTCACGTTCGTCTGCCCGACGGAAATCGTCGAATTCGCGAAGCTCGCGAAGCAGTTCGAAGAGCGTGACGCCGTCCTGCTCGGCGGCAGCTCGGACAACGAATTCGTCAAGCTCGCATGGCGCCGTGAGCACAAGGATCTCGACAAGCTGAACCACTACTCGTTCGGCGACGTCAAGGGCGAGCTGATCGACCAGCTCGGCGTGCGCGACAAGGAAGCGGGCGTCGCACTGCGCGCGACCTTCATCGTCGATCCGGACAACACGATCCAGCACGTGTCGGTGAACAACCTGAACGTCGGCCGCAGCCCGGAAGAAATCCTGCGCATTCTCGACGGCCTGCAAACGGACGAACTCTGCCCGTGCAACCGCGCGATCGGCGGCGCGACGCTGTAAGCGTCCGATGCACGAAAGCCCGCGGCGCTGCGTCTTGCCTGCGGGCTTTTTTAACGGCCCAATCATAGGAGATATCAATGGAATTCATCGAATCGATTAAGGCTCAGATTCCCGACTACGCGAAGGACATTCGCCTGAACCTCGACGGCACGATCTCGCGCTCGTCGCTCGAAGGCACGGACGCGGTCGGCGCGGCGCTCGCCGCAGCTTTCGCGGCCAAGAGCCCGGTGCTCGTGAAGGCGATCCGCGAAGCGGGCGTGCTGTCGCCCGAGGAAACCCAGGCGGCGCTGACGGCTGCCGCGCTGATGGGGATGAACAACGCCTGGTATCCGTATGTCGAGATGGCCGACGACGCCGACCTGAAGACGCAGCGCGCCGAGCTGCGGATGGGCGCGTACGCCACGCACGGCGGCGTCGACAAGCGCAAGTTCGAGATGTACGCGCTCGCCGCGTCGATCGTCGGCAAGTGCCACTTCTGCGTGAAATCGCACTACGCGTTGCTCAAGAACGAACAAGGGATGACAGTCACGCAACTGCGCGACGTCGGCCGGATCGCGGCAGTGATCAATGCCGCCGCGCAAGTGATCTCGGCGGAAGGCAAGTAAGCGCGGCCATGCCCGCCGCGGTCGCTCACGTTCGCGGCGCGGCCGGCTGGCCGGGCTGGCTCGCGTTGCAATGAACACGCCACGCGGCGGTTGCGCGTGGCGTGTTCGTTCATGCGCGGGCGGCGAGACGGCCTCGCGGCGTCAGCGCGACGCGGGCTTGCACGCCGGCCGCATCGCCTGCTTCCGCCTGCTTTCGTCCGCTACGTCCGGTGCGATCCGTCACGCCGTCGCGCCGTATCGGCCGCCGCGCGCCGATCGATTGCCGTTAAGGCCGCCGCGAGGCCACGGCGCCGCGTGGAGCGCGAAGCGCGCCGCGCGCGCCGGGCGCGCGATGCGTTCCGCGCCCCGCCCCCATTCATGCCCCCCGCTCACGCGGCCGCTTCGCGCACGACGAGCGCAGCCGCCTGCGCCTCGATCCCCTCACCGCGCCCGAGATAGCCGAGCTTCTCGTTCGTCTTCGCCTTCACGTTCACGCGATCGAGCGGCAAGTCGAGATCGGCCGCGATGTTCGCGCGCATCGCGTCGATATGCGGCGCGAGCTTCGGCGCCTGCGCGATGATCGTGCTGTCGACGTTGCGGATCGCAAAACCCGCCTGCGCGACGCGCGATGCGCATTCGCGCAACAGCGCGCGGCTGTCGGCGCCCTTGAAGCGCGGATCGGTGTCGGAAAAGTGGCGGCCGATGTCGCCGAGCGCCGCCGCGCCGAAGAGCGCGTCGGTGATCGCGTGCAGCAGCACGTCGGCGTCCGAGTGGCCGAGCAGCCCCCGCTCGTAAGGGATCGTCACGCCGCCGATGATGAGCGGGCGTCCGGGAACGAGCTGGTGCACGTCGTAGCCTTGTCCGATTCTGAAATCCATGTGATTCGATCCGAGTGTGATGCGATGGTGAAGATGCGGTTCAGGAAGCGCGCGCCGGTTGCGCGAGGATCGCCTCCGCGAGGTCGAAATCCTCCGGATAGGTGACCTTGAAGTTGCGCAGGCTGCCCTGCACGACGCGCGGCGTGTGGCCCGCCCATTCGATCGCGCTCGCCTCGTCGGTCAGGTCGTGGCCATCGAGCTGCGCGCGCCGGATCGCGTCGCGCAGCATGCCGATGCGGAACATCTGCGGCGTCTGCGCCTGCCAGAGGCCGTTGCGCGATTCGGTGCGCTCGATCGCGTCGCCGCCCGCCGGCACGCGCTTGAGCGTGTCGGCGACCGGCAGCGCGACGATGCCGCCGACGGGGTCGTCCTTCAGCGCGCCGATCAGCGTGCGGATCAGCGCCGGCGTGATGCCGGGGCGCGCGGCGTCGTGCACGAGCACCCAGTCGGCGTCCGTCGCGCCGAATTCGGCGAGCTGGATCAGCCCGTTCATCACCGACGCCTGCCGCGACGCGCCGCCGCAGCGCCGCACCGCGAAGCGCAGGCCGGCGAAGCGGCGCGCGTCGAAGTGGGCGTCGTCGGGAGAGATCACGACGAGCGTCTGCGCGAACTCGCTGCATGCGTCGAACGCGGCAAGCGTGTAGTGCAGCAGCGCGCGTCCGGCGAGCGTGCGGTATTGCTTCGGCAATGCCGAGCCGGAACGGCTGCCGGTGCCGGCGCACGGAATCAGGGCAAAAAGTCGGGAGGTCACGGAAAGGGAACGCCGGGAAGATGAAATCGAAGGACGGATTTTATAATACGTCTTTCGCCGCGATGCGCCGCGCCGAGCTCGTCCGCCATCCGGCGTTCGCCAACCAGCCGCTCGTTATGTCAGACAACGCCTCCCCTTCGCAGTCCCCCGTCGCGCTCGTCAAGGCGGGCCAGCGCTTCGCCTTCGACGGCGCGCACGGCTCCGCCGACGCGCTCGTCATCGCCCGCTATCTCGCCGCGCACCGCGCGCAGGTGCCGCTTCTCGCCGTGATCTGCGCGAACGCGGTCGACGCGCAACGGCTCGCGCAGGAGCTCGCCTACTTCGCGCCCGACGCGCGCGTGCGCGTGCTGCCCGACTGGGAGACGCTGCCGTACGACACGTTCTCGCCGCACCAGGATCTCGTGTCCGAGCGGCTCGCGACGCTGCACGACCTCGGCGAAGGCCGCTGCGACATCCTGCTCGTGCCCGCGACGACGGCGCTCTACCGGATGCCGCCCGCGTCGTTCCTCGCCGCGTACACGTTCTCGTTCACGCAGGGCGAGCGGCTCGACGAAGCGAAGCTGAAGGCGCAGCTGACGCTCGCCGGCTACGAGCACGTGAGCCAGGTCGTGCGGCCCGGCGAATACTGCGTGCGCGGCTCGCTGATCGACCTGTTCCCGATGGGCTCGCCGCTGCCGTACCGGATCGATCTGTTCGACGATCAGGTCGACTCGATCCGCGCGTTCGATCCGGACACGCAGCGCAGCCTCTACCCGGTGCGCGACGTGCGCCTGCTGCCCGGCCGCGAATTCCCGTTCGACGAGGCCGCGCGCACCGCGTTCCGAAGCCGCTGGCGCGAGACGTTCGAGGGCGACCCGAGCCGCGCGCCGATCTACAAGGACATCGGCAACGGCGTGCCGTCGGCCGGCATCGAGTATTACCTGCCGCTCTTCTTCGACGAGACGGCGACGCTCTTCCACTATCTGCCCGAGCGCGCGCAGCTCGTGTTCACGGGCGATCTCGACGCGGCGATCAAGCGCTTCACCGCCGACACGAAGCAGCGCCACGCGTTCCTGTCGCACGATCGCGAGCGGCCGATCCTCGAGCCGCAGCGCCTGTTCCTCTCCGACGACGATTTCTACCTGCTCGCCAAGCCGTTCGCGCGGATCGTGCTGCCCGCGCAGCCGTCGGGCGGCTGGGCCGCGCCGCTGCCGAATCTCGCGCTCGAGCGCCACGCGGACGCGCCGCTCGCCGCGTTCGCCGCGTATCTCGAAACGACGAAGAACCGCGTGCTTTTCACCGTCGAATCGGCGGGCCGCCGCGAGACGATCGCGCAACTGTTCGCCGAGCACCATCTGCGGCCGGCGGGCAGCGACAGCTTCGCCGCGTGGCTCGCGAGCGACGAGCGCTTCGCGCTCGGCGTCGCGCCCCTCGCGAACGGCTTCGCGGTGCCGGGCGAGGGTTACGCGATCGTCACCGAGACCGAGCTGTACGGCGCGCTCGGCCGCCGCGCGGGACGCCGCCGCCAGGAACAGGCGAGCAACGTCGACGCGATGGTGCGCGATCTGTCCGAGCTGAAGGTGGGCGACCCGGTCGTCCATGCGCAGCACGGGATCGGCCGCTACATGGGGCTCGTGTCGATGGATCTCGGCGAAGGCGACACCGAGTTCCTGCATCTCGAATACGCGGGCGACAGCAAGCTGTACGTGCCCGTCGCGCAACTGCACGTGATCTCGCGCTACAGCGGCGCGGACCCGGACAGCGCGCCGCTGCACGCGCTCGGCTCCGGCCAGTGGGAGCGCGCGAAGCGCCGCGCCGCGCAGCAGATCCGCGATACGGCCGCCGAGCTGCTGAACCTGTACGCGCGCCGCGCGGCGCGCGAGGGCCACGCGTTCGGGCTCGACCCGCGCGACTACGTGAAGTTCGCCGACAGCTTCGGCTTCGAGGAAACGCCGGACCAGGCCGCGGCGATCGCGGCCGTGATCGGCGACATGACAAGCGGCAAGCCGATGGACCGCCTCGTGTGCGGCGACGTCGGCTTCGGCAAGACCGAGGTCGCGCTGCGCGCGGCATTCATCGCGGTGATGGGCGGCAAGCAGGTCGCGCTGCTCTCGCCGACCACGCTGCTCGCCGAGCAGCACACGCAGACCTTCGCCGACCGCTTCGCGGACTGGCCGGTGCGCATCGCCGAGCTGTCGCGCTTCAAGACCGCGAAGGAAGTGAATGCGGCGATCGCGCAGATCAACGAAGGCAGCGTCGACATCGTGATCGGCACGCACAAGCTGCTGTCGTCGGACGTGCAGTTCAAGCGCCTCGGCCTCGTGATCATCGACGAGGAGCACCGCTTCGGCGTGCGCCAGAAGGAAGCGCTGAAGGCGCTGCGCGCGGAAGTGGACGTGCTCACGCTGACCGCGACGCCGATCCCGCGCACGCTCGGCATGGCGCTCGAAGGGCTGCGCGATTTCTCGGTGATCGCGACCGCGCCGCAGAAGCGGCTCGCGATCAAGACCTTCGTGCGCCGCGAGGAAGAAAGCGTGATCCGCGAGGCGATGCTGCGCGAGCTCAAGCGCGGCGGCCAGGTGTACTTCCTGCACAACGAGGTCGAGACGATCGAGAACCGCAAGGCGATGCTCGAGGAACTGGTGCCCGAGGCGCGCATCGTGATCGCGCACGGCCAGATGCACGAGCGCGAGCTCGAACGCGTGATGCGCGATTTCGTCGCGCAACGCGCGAACGTGCTGCTGTGCACGACGATCATCGAGACCGGCATCGACGTGCCGAGCGCGAACACGATCATCATGCACCGCGCAGACAAGTTCGGCCTCGCGCAGTTGCACCAGTTGCGCGGGCGCGTCGGACGCTCGCACCATCAGGCATACGCGTACCTGCTCGTGCACGATCCGCAAGCGCTGACGAAGCAGGCGCAGCGCCGGCTTGAGGCGATCCAGCAGATGGAGGAGCTCGGCTCGGGCTTCTATCTCGCGATGCACGACCTCGAGATCCGCGGCACCGGCGAAGTGCTCGGCGACAAGCAGTCGGGCGAGATCCACGAGATCGGCTTCCAGCTCTACACCGAGATGCTGAACGATGCGGTGAAGGCGCTGAAGAACGGCAAGGAGCCGGACCTGACCGCGCCGCTCGCCGCGACGACCGAGATCAACCTGCACGCGCCCGCGATCCTGCCCGCCGACTATTGCGGCGACGTGCAGGAGCGGCTGTCGCTGTACAAGCGGCTCGCGAACTGCGAGCACGGCGATGCGATCGACGGCATCCAGGAGGAGCTGATCGACCGCTTCGGCAAACTGCCGCCGCAGGCGCACGCGCTCGTCGAAACGCACCGGCTGCGGCTCGCCGCGAAGCCGCTTGGCATCGTGAAGATCGACGCGAGCGAAGCGGCGATCGGGCTGCAGTTCGTGCCGAATCCGCCGATCGATCCGATGCGGATCATCGACATGGTGCAGAAGCACCGGCACATCAAGCTCGCGGGCCAGGACAAGCTGCGCATCGAGACGCGCACGCCGGACCTCGCGGTGCGCGTGTCGACGGTGAAGGAAACGCTGCGCGCGCTCGGCCAGCCGCAGCAGCCGCGCGCGCAGGCGGCGGCGCGGTAGTTGGTGGTTGGTAGTTGGTAGTTGGTAGTTGGTGGTTGGTAGTTGGTGGTTGGTAGTTGGTGGTTGGTGGTCGGTGGTCGGTGGTCGGTGGTCGGTGGTCGGTGGTCGGTGGTCGGTGGTCGGCGGTCGGTGGTCGGTGGTCGGTGGTCGGTGGTCGGCGGTCGGTGGTCGGTGGTCGGTGGTCGGTGGTCGGCGATTTTCGCCGGCGCGCCGCGCAACGCCCTTCGCCCGCAGGCCGTCGACACCGGGCCGGTATCGACCGACCGCCGAAAATTACCGCCCCAGCATAAAAGGTTGGCGGCTACGCTGCCGATCCACGCGCGCATCGCGTCGATGCCGATTGCCGCGTCGCGCCCGCTGTCGCCGAGCAGACGCTTCGACGCGCACGTCATCGCGACCGTGAACGAAAAAGTAGAACGGCGGATGGCCGAAGCTCACGGTCGGCATACACGCGCCGCGTACGATGTGCCGATGCTTTGCCGCCCCCTCCGCGCTCCGCGGTCCGACGCCGCAGCCGTGCAACGCGCCTGCTGCGCGGGCGGCATCGAGCGTCGGCCACGGCCGCCGCAACCATGACGTCGGCAGATGTCACGCCATTCGATATTAGGCTTCCAAATAGAGCGCGCCCAAAGCGGCGACGCGTGCGCGGCACGCCCGCGTGTGTGCGTGTGCGTGCCGATGCCGCCCCGAAAGCCGAAGCCCGGCCGCATACCTGCAAGCGCGCCACACGGGCGATATCCGACCGTGGACTCGCCGCCGAAGGCGTCGTTTCTCGCGGATTCGAATGGTGACGCGCATTGCTTCGCCAAAACGCGAATCGTACGTCGCGCCGCGGCCGCGCATCGCGACGCACGCGGGCCCGACCGCAACTGCCGCAACTGCCGCAATCGTCACGATCACCGCGATCCGAACGCACGAACGCCGCGCCCCTTCGCGGCCGGCCCCGGTTCGCCCCCCGCCGGTTCGCCGCCTTCGCTCGCGTGCCTTCGCCCCCCATGGCGATCCGCCATCGGCCTCGCGCGAAGCCTCCGAAGCGCGCGCAGGCCCGCGCGGGCGGGCTCATCGCGCGCCGCGAAGCGTGTCGCGCATGCCTGCAAGCAAACGCACCGGATGCTGCGCCGCAAAGCGTCGCGCGAAGACGGGCCGCGCCGTTTTTGAGTATGATCTTTGCATTCGTTCGCCTCTCTGCCGGAGTCCCGCCATGTCCGTTCTCGACGCAACGGCACCGTCCGCGTCCTCATCCTCCTCGTTGGCCGAACCGATCAGCCTCTCATGGGTCAAGCAGCTCGTCTCGATCGACACGACGAGCCGCGTGCCGAATCTCGGCCTCATCGAAATGGTTCGCGACGCGCTCGCGGCGGCCGGCGTCGAATCGACGCTCACGCACGATGCCCGTGACGGCTGGGCGAACCTGTTCGCGACGATCCCCGCGCACGACGGCACGACGAACGGCGGCATCGTGCTGTCGGGCCACACCGACGTCGTGCCCGTGGACGGCCAGCAATGGGACAGCGATCCGTTCAAGCCGCAAGTGCGCGACGGCAAGCTCTACGGGCGCGGCACCTGCGACATGAAAGGCTTCATCGGCGCGGCGCTCGCGTTGCTGCCCGAAATGCAGGCGGCCAAGCTCGCGCAGCCGCTTCACTTCGCGCTGTCGTTCGACGAGGAGATCGGCTGCGTCGGCGCGCCGCTGCTGCTCGCCGATCTGAAGGCGCGCGGCGTCGCGCCCGCCGGCTGCATCGTCGGCGAGCCGACCGGCATGCGCCCCGTGATCGCGCACAAGGGCATCAACGTCTACCGCTGCTGCGTGCGCGGCCACGCCGCGCATTCGTCGCTCACGCCGAAGGGCCTGAACGCGATCGAATACGCGGCGCGCCTCATCTGCCACATCCGCGACCTCGCCGACGAATTCCGCGCGCAAGGCCCGTTCGACGCACTGTACGACGTGCCGTTCACGACCGCGCAAACGAGCCTCATCCAGGGCGGCAACGCGGTCAACACGGTGCCCGCCGAATGCCAGTTCTCGTTCGAGTTCCGCAATTTGCCGACGCTCGATCCCGACGCGATCTTCGCGCGCATCGATGCATACGCGCGCGACACGCTGCTGCCGCGGATGCGCCGCGAGCATCCGAACGCGGCGATCGAGTTCTCGAAGGTCGCCGCCGCGCCCGGCCTCGATGCGGCCGAGCAGGCGGCGATCACCGAACTCGTGCGCTCGCTCACCGCCGATCAGGAAAAGCGCAAGGTCGCCTACGGCACCGAGGCGGGCCTGTTCCAGCGCGCGGGCATTCCGAGCGTCGTCTGCGGGCCCGGCTACATCGAGCAGGCGCACAAGCCGAACGAGTTCGTCGAACTCGAGCAGCTCGCGTCGTGCGAGCGCTTCGTGCGCAAGCTCGTGCAGGGCATGACGCTCGCGTAAGCCCGCGCCGCACTCCGTTCCAGCCGTCCGCTCGGCCGCCGTCATCGATACGCGCACGCACATGTCGACCTCACCCAACCGCCCCGCTCATCTGACGATCAACGGCGAGCCGATCCCGACGCTCGACGAGATCGCCGCGCAACACTTCGCGCTCACGCCGTGGGTCATGCGCACGCCGGTGTTCGAGCGCGCGGATCTGCCGTCGCTCGACAACACGCACGTGAACTTCAAGTTCGAGCTGCTGCAGGCGAGCGGCAGCTTCAAGGCGCGCGGCGCGTTCACGAACCTGCTCGCGCTCGGCGAGGACAGGAAGAGCGTGGGCGTCACCTGCGTGTCGGCCGGCAATCACGCGGCGGCCGTCGCGTATGCGGCGATGCGGCTCGGCACGAGCGCGAAGGTCGTGATGTTCGACACCGCGAGCCCGGCGCGCGTCGCGCTCTGCCGCCACTACCGCGCGGAGGTCGTGATGGCGTCGAGCCCCGCCGAGGCGTTCGAGATCGTGCGGCGCATCGAAGCCGAGGAAGGCCGCTTCTTCGTGCATCCGTTCAACGGCTACCACACGATTCTCGGCACCGCGACGCTCGGCTACGAATGGGCGACGCAGACGCCCGACCTCGATGCGGTGATCGTGCCGATCGGCGGGGGCGGCCTCGCCGCGGGCACGTCGACCGCGCTGCGCCTCGCGAACCCGCGCGTGCACGTGTACGGCGTCGAGCCGGAAGGCGCGGATGCGATGAGCCGCAGCTTCGCCGCGAATCACCCGGTCCGCATGGGCGCGATGCACACGATCGCCGATTCGCTGATGGCGCCGCACACCGAGGAGTACAGCTACGAGCTGTGTCGTCGCCACGTCGACCGGATCGTCACCGTGTCGGACGACGCGCTGCGCGCGGCGATGCTCTATCTGTTCGCGCATCTGAAGGTCGCGGTCGAGCCCGCGTGCGCGGCCGCGACGGCCGCCCTCCTCGGGCCGCTGCGCGAGTCGCTGCAGGGCAGGCGCGTCGGCGTGCTGCTGTCGGGCACCAACATCGATTCGACCGCGCTCGCCGCGCATCTCGAGCACGCGCGGCTGCATCGGGCCGCGCAACCGTAGCGCCGGTTATCCCCAGTTCGTGTTGAAGAGTATGTTGAAAAGCCGCGGACAAGCGTGCTAACGCGTTGATCGCGCGACGTTTTCGGAAGCCGCCGCGAAATGCGTCGCGGGCGTGCTCGGCACGCGCGCGCGGCGGGGCGGTTATCCCCAGTTTTTGTTGAAAGGGCTGTTGATAAGCGTGGGGCAGCGGCGCTAACTGGTTGATCCGATTCGATTCGCCGGCGCCGTGTCAACGCGTTGCACGATCGCGTCGCGCCGGCCGTATGCCGGGCCGGGCGCCGCGTTTTCCACAGATCGTGTTGACAGGCTTGTTGATAAGCGGCCGAACAACCGCGTAAGTGCTTGAGCGCGCAGCCCTTTGCCGCGGCGCTCACGCATGCGGCGGCGCGATGCGCGCCGATCGCCCGGCGCGCTTGCCCGGCTAATCGAATCGACCGCGATCAATCATAAGGATCGACGATGCGAGCTTCTCATGCGACACGGATCGGCTGCAGCCTCGCGCTGAGCGTGGCCGTCGCCGCGCTGCTGCCGGGCTGCGCGACGTCGCCCCAGCCAGCCTCGGGCGATGCACGCTGCACGCAAGCGGGCGGCACGCGCGAACTGCAGGCGGACCTGCTGTTCGGCCGCGACGTCGCCGGCCGCGGCCCCATCACCGATGAGCAGCGCGCGCGCTTCGTCGCCGACGCGGTCACGCCGCGCTTTCCCGACGGGCTCACGACATGGGACACGCGCGGCCAATGGCGCGATCGCGAAACGGGCCGCATCGTGCGCGAGGAAAGCTTCGTGATCCGTATCATCGCGCCCGATTCGCCCGCGACGCTCGACAGCCTCGCCGCCATCCGCCGCGCGTACGCCGAGCGGTTCCATCAGCAATCGGTCGGACTCGTGCTGGCGCGCGTTTGCGCGTCGTTCTGAACGGATCGTGCTGAACGGATCACGCGGACGCCATCGTCACGATCACGCCGCGAGATTCGCGCGCACAACGCGCCAAACACACGACGCAGCCCGACGCACGCAACCGCCTCGCAAGCGCGCCGCGAGATGGCCGACCACCGGCCTTCGGCGTCGCCGAGGGCTCGATCGCGGCAACGTCGACGCCGCCGCGACCGCTCGCATGACTGCGCGCGACGCGTTCGCCACGTCCATCACGTTTCAAGCGTTCGAAGCGGATCGGCCCACCCCAGGCCACCATACCGGCGCATCGAGCCTACCCGCGCGAGCGCGCTTCGGCGATGCGCGCGGCCCGACGCCCCGAATCCTCGGCGATGGCGCAAGCCGCGGCGGCCGATCGCCGTCACCGCCGCCCCGTGCCGCCCCAGCGGCGCGCTCGCCGGCAAGCACGCCGCCCGGCGCGCAACGACGCCGCGCCCAGGCAGCGCCGACGCCGCCCGCCAAACCGCGCCGGCCAAAAAAACGGGCGCCGCCGGCGCCCGTTTCCTCGTCATGCGATCCGCATCGCCGATCGCCGATCAAGGCTTGTTGCCTTCGAACATGTCGATGATCTGCCGCTTCTCCTCCGGCGTCACGGGCGGCGGCGTCAGGCCCGCCGCGCCCGCCGAGCCGAGCGCGTCGTTCGCGCTCACGGTCGGGCTCGCGGCCGGATTGAAATCGACGCTCGCGACGAAGCCCGCGCCCGGCGTGCGATCCGCGTAATACAGCTCGCCGTCGATCGTTGTCAGCCCGTCCGGCATCGCCATCTGCTGCTCCGGCACGCCGTTGAGCGCGGTGCGCATGTAATTCACCCAGATCGGCAACGCGAGCTGCGCGCCGAATTCACGGCTGCCGAGACTCTTCGGCTGATCGAAGCCCATCCATGCAACGGCGACGAGCGACTGCTGATAGCCGGCGAACCAGCCGTCCTTCGCCTCGTTCGTCGTGCCGGTCTTGCCCTGCAGGTCGCCGCGGCCGAGCGCGTTCGTGCCGGCGCCCGTGCCCGCCGTCGCGACGGTGTGCAGCAGGCTGTTCATCACGTAGGCGTTGCGCGCGTCGATCGTGCGCGTCGCGCTCGCGCCCGCGACCACCGGCTGCGCCTTTTGCAGCGCCTGCCCGCGCGCGTCGTCGACTTCGGCGATCAGATACGGATCGACCTTGAAGCCGCCGTTGGCGAACACCGCGTAGCCCGCCGCGAGCTGCAGCGGCGTGACGAGGCCCGCGCCGAGCGCCATCGGCAGATACGGCGGCGTCTTCGCGGGATCGAAGCCGAAGCGCTGCGTCACGTAGTCCTGCGCATACGACGTGCCGATCGACGCCAGAATCCGGATCGACACGAGGTTCTTCGAGCGCTGCAGCGCGGTGCGCATCGGCATCGGGCCGTCCGGCTGATCGTCGTCCTTCGGCTCCCACGGCTGGCCGCCCGGCACGCTCGGCGGGAAATAGAGCGGCGCGTCGTTGATGATCGTCGCGGGCCCGAGGCCCTTTTCGAGCGACGCCGAATAGATGAACGGCTTGAACGACGAGCCCGGCTGCCGCCATGCCTGCGTCACGTGGTTGAACTTGCTCTTGTTGAAATCGAAGCCGCCGACGAGCGAGCGGATCGCGCCGTCCTGCGGCGCGACCGCGACGAGCGCGCCCTCGACCTGCGGCAACTGCACGATCTGCCATGCGCTCCTCGCGTCCTTCATCACGCGCACGATCGAACCCGGCTTGATCTTCAGCGTAGCCGACGCGCGCGCGCTCAACGCACCGGCCGCGAAACGCAGCCCGGCGCCGTTGATCGTCGCCGTCGCGCCGCCGACGAACTGCACGTCGACCGCCGTCGGCGAGACGGCGAGCACGACGGCCGACTGCAGATCGCCGTTGTCGGGATGATCCGCGAACGCGTCGTCGATCGCCTCGTCGCGCTCGTCGCCGGCGGGCGGCAGCGCGACGAAGCCTTCCGGCCCGCGATAGCCGTGGCGGCGCTCGTAATCCATGATCCCGCGGCGCACCGCCTGGTACGCGGCTTCCTGGTCGGCCGCGTTGATCGTCGTCGTGACGGTCAGGCCGCGCGTGTAGGTTTCGTCCTTGTACTGCGCATACATCATCTGCCGCACCATTTCGGCGACGTACTCGCCGTGCACCGCGTACTGGTTACCCGGCGTGCGCACGTGGATTTCCTCCTTCACCGCCTGATCGTACTGCTGCTGCGTGATGTAGCCGATCTCCAGCATCCGCTTCAGGATGTACTCCTGACGCACCTTCGCGCGCTTCGGGTTGACGACCGGGTTGTACGCGGACGGCGCCTTCGGCAGCCCCGCGAGCATCGCGGCCTCGGCGAGCGTGACGTCCTTCAGGTCCTTGCCGAAATACACGCGCGCGGCGGCCGCGAAGCCGTACGCGCGCTGGCCCAGATAGATCTGGTTCATGTACAGCTCGAGGATCTGGTCCTTCGTCAGCGCCTTTTCGATCTTGTACGCGAGCAGCATCTCGTAGATCTTGCGCGTGTACGTCTTCTCGCTCGACAGGAAGAAGTTGCGCGCGACCTGCATCGTGATCGTGCTCGCGCCCTGCCGCGCGCCGCCATGCAGCAGATCGGCCACACCCGCGCGCAGGATGCCGACGAAATCCACGCCGCCGTGCTCGTAGAAGCGATAATCCTCGATCGCGAGCACCGCCTTCTTCATCACGTCGGGGATGTCCGCGAAGCGCACGAGGCTGCGGCGCTCCTCGCCGAATTCGCCGAGCAGCACGTGGTCCGCGCTGTACACGCGCAGCGGCACCTTCGGCTGGTAATTCGTGAGCGCGTCGAGCGACGGCAGTTGCGGCCCCATCACCACCAGCGCATAGCCTACGATCAGCGCGCCGACGACGAGCAGCGTCGCGAAGAGCCCGGCGAACCACAGCGCGACGCGCGAGCCGAACGTGCGCGAGCCGCCGTCGCGGCCCGTGCGGCGCGGCGCGCGCTCGTCATCATCGTCGTCATCGGTGTAATAGGCGCCGGCCGGCGAGCGTCGCAGCGAATAATGGTGCTCGTTCGTGGCGCGGGAGGAAGGCGGTCGTTTGATAATAGGCATGTCGGATGGGCGGCGCACGAGGCGCGCCTCGAGCACGCGCTGAACGCGTGCATGGAATCGATGGACGTAGCGTCGTGGAGCGTATCACGTCGACGGTTCCCGGCGCGCGTCGGTCCATACGGCTATCCGGTCCGCAGCGTGACAGCACATTTTAATGAAATCGATGGGCCCCCTTCAGGATTTTTTGTAAAAAATCCTCCAATTCGTTGCGCCGCGCACCGTCGCGCACCGCGAACGCTCCTATGATGAAGGCGATATACACGGCGCGGCGCCTCCTTTCGTTCTGAAAGGCGCGCGCACGGAAAAATGGCGCGCTTCGCTCTGGAAATGGCGGCCGCCGCCCTTATTTTCGGTCGCGGCGGCCCGCTCCGCGCCGCCCGCCCGGGAGCGCGTTTAAGCGGTATTTAAGCGAACCGGTGGTGTAATATCCGCCGACGCGAGCCGCCTGGCCCCGCGGCGAGGCATCGCCCGCGGTGCGCGATGCGCGCATCGTTCATCATTTACGGAGGAATCCATGTCGCTTTTCGACTCTATTTCGCGCACGATCAAAGGTCTGCTGAACGACGCGGCGGACTCGGTGCAGGACCCGTCGCGCGACGCGCGGCAGATCGTGCGGGAGCTCGACGACAGTATCGGCCGCGCGGAAAACTCGCTGATCGAGATCGAAGCGCAGGTCGCAACGCAACGCAGCAAGCGCGACACCGCCGACGAGCGCGTGAAAAAGTACGAGGACGGCGCGAAGCGCGCGCTGCAATCCGGCGACGAGGCGCTCGCGCGCGAGGCGCTCGCCGCGCAGGCGAACGCCGAGGCCGAGCGCGACGCGCTCGCGCGCGAACTCGACACGCTCGAGCCGTCGGTCGACAAGCTCAAAGGCCAGATCGCCGACATGCGCGCGCGCCGCAACGATCTGAACGCGCGCTCGAACATCCTGCAGGCAAAGCAGGAAATCGCGCAGGCGAAGGACGTCGCGGCCACCGCACTCGGCGGAATCGGCGGCAAGAACCTGTCCGAGGACTTCCAGAAGCTCGAGGACAAGGTCGCGCTGTCGAACGCGCGTTCGGACGCGCGCCTGAATTCAGCCGATACGAACAGCGGCCGCGCGCTCGACGACAAGCTCGCGGCGCTGAACAAGGGGCCGTCCGTCGAGGACCGCCTCGAAGCGCTGAAAAAGCAACTGAACACGCCGGCGCAGTAACGGCGGCTCCGCCAGCCGGCGCTTCGCGGCGGCGGCGGCGGCGCGCGCATTCGACGCGCCCGCCGCCGCGCCGCGAACATCCGCAAGGAGACGGGCCGAGCGCCCGAACCGATCATGAAAAAGCTTCTCGCAGCCGTCGGATTGTCGCTGATCCTCCTGTCGGCCGCCGCGAACGCGGCGGTGCCGTCGCTGCAACAAATCCAGCAATCGATCGCGCAAGGCAACTGGCAGCGCGCCGATGCGCAGCTCTCGCAAGTGATCGACGCGTACCCGGACAACGCGCGCGCCCGCTATCTGTACGGCCAGGTGCTCGACCGCGAAGGCCGCCCCGCCGAGGCGCTCGCGCAGATCGAACGGGCGAAGTCGCTCGATCCGCAACTGCGCTTCACCGATCCGTCGCGCTTCGCGCAAACTGAAGCGCGCGTGCGGGCCGACGCGCGCCGCGCGACGGCCGCGCAGGACTCGCGCTCGGCGACCTCGGGCGGCATGCTCGCCGCGCCGCAGGCGCCGGCCCAGGCCCGCGCGCCATTCTCCGCCGCCCCTGTCGCGCCTGCCGCGCCCGTGCATCGCGGCCCGTCGGTGGGTATGTGGATCGGCTTCGCGGTGCTGCTCGGCGTGATCGTGATCGTGCTGCGCAAAACGTTGCGCCGCGCGCGCTCGGCGGACGATCAGCGCGCCGACGACGAACGCCGCGCGCAGTTGAAGCGCGCAACCGACATCCTCAACGAAGTGCGTCCGCTCAAGCTCGACGCGCGGCTGTCGACGGCGCCGGGCGCCGCCGCGCTCAACGGCGAGATCGAGGAGCTCGAAGCCCAGGCGCGCGAGCTCGTCGAGACCCTGTCGAACGGCAAGAATCCCGCGCCGCCGTACCGGCTCGACGAGTTGGAGAAACAGTTCGCCAGCCTGAAGGCGCGCGTCGAGGGGCGCCCGGATCCGAACGCGGCCGCGCCGGGCGGGCCTGGCCAAACGGGCTCGGTATTTGCTCAGGAGGCCGATCGGTTGACGGGGGCACAGGGCCAGCCGCCCTACTCGCCGTATCCGCCGCAGCCGCAACAGCCGCCGCCCGTCGTGATCCAGCAAGGCGGCGGCGGCTTCGGCGGCGGCATGGGCGGGCTGCTCACGGGCGTCCTGCTCGGCCAGGCGATGTCGCACGGCCGCGACCGCGTGATCGAGCGCGACGTGATCGTCGACGACGAAGCGCGGCGCCGCGCGGGCGCCGATCCCGGCATCGACTTCGGCCAGGGCGACAGCTGGGACAGCGGCGGCTCGGACGGCGGCGGGAGCATCGATCTCGGCAGCAGCGGCGACGATTGGAGCAACAACGGTTGACGATGCGCGACACAAGTGACGAAATGGGCCGGAAACGGCCCATTCAGATTGCTGACAAACCCTCGCCAAGTGGGGGATTTTTGTTTTTTAATGGCGTGATGCTGAAGACGCCCATGCCCACGCAGCACGAACTCGAGATGGTGACGCTCGAGGAACTCGTGCCGAAGGACCACCTGCTGCGCCAGATCGATGCGGCGGTGGATTTCGAGTTCATCCGCGCGAAGGTGGCGCATCTGTATTGCGCGGACAACGGGCGGCCGGCGCTCGATCCCGTGGTGATGTTCAAGCTGTTGTTCATCGGCTACCTGTTCGGGGTGCGCAGCGAGCGGCAACTGATGCGTGAGGTCCAGGTCAACGTCGCCTATCGCTGGTTCGCCCGGTTCCGGCTGACCGACAAGGTGCCGGATGCGTCAACGTTCTCGCAGAATCGCCGCCGACGCTTCACGGACACGACGGTGTATCAGGAGATCTTCGACGAGATCGTGCGGCAGGCGATCAAGCGCGGGCTGGTCGACGGTCGGGTGCTGTACACGGACAGCACGCACCTGAAGGCGAACGCGAACAAAGGCAAGTTCGATGTGGTGAAGCTGGAGCAGACGCCGGCCGCCTACACGGAGGCATTGAACGCGGCAGTGGATGCGGACCGGGCCGCGCATGGCAGGAAGCCGCTGGATCGCGACGACGATGAGCCGCCGTCTAGCAAGGACACCAAGCTCAGCCGGACCGATCCGGACAGCGGCTACATGGTGCGGGACGACAAGCCGAAGGGGTTCTTCTATCTGGACCACCGCACGGTGGATGCCAAGCACGCGATCATCACCGATACGCATGTGACGCCGGCCTCGGTGCATGACAGCCAGCCGTATCTGGATCGGCTGGATCGCCAGCGCGAGCGCTTTGAGTTCAAGGTCGAGGCGGTGGGGCTGGATGCGGGCTACTTCACGCCGGCGGTGTGCCAGGGGCTGGAGGAGCGAGGGATTGCCGGGGTGATGGGCTATCGCACGCCGAACCACAAGCCGGGCATGTTCTACAAACGGCAGTTCAAGTACGACGCGTATCGCAACGAATACGTGTGCCCGCAGGGGCAGGCCCTGCCGTACAGCACGACCAATCGGCTCGGCTATCGGGAATACAAATCCAATGCGCAGATCTGCGGGCGCTGCCCGGTACGATCGCAGTGCACGAACAGTGCGATCGCGGTGAAGGTGGTAACGCGCCACGTGTGGGAGCGCGCCAAGGAGCGGGTGGACGCGCGGCGCTTGACCGAATGGGGCCAACGCATTTACGCGCGGCGCAAGCAGACGGTGGAGCGCAGCTTCGCCGATGCCAAGCAGCTGCATGGGCACCGTTATGCCCGTATGCGTGGGCTACGCAAGGTGGCCGAGCAGTGCTTGCTGGCCGCGGCGGCACAGAACATCAAGAAGATTGCGATGCTGCTGGCGCGGAAGCGGAAAAAGGGGCCAGCGGGTCCCGATTGGCGCTTCGTGCGCATGCTGCTGCGTCTGGTGAGCGGTTTGCGCTGCAGCTTCGACTACCCGCTCGCGGCGAACCCGCAATCCTGATCCCAGAAAGACAAAACCCCACGCTCACAAAAACGTGGGGTTCGTCAGCAGTCTGAATGGGCCGGAAACGGCCCATTTTTCTGCGCGCGCCTTTGTCAAGCTTTTTCAGATGAACTATCGATAAAGGATCGGGTTCGTTATGATGATGGCCATCAACGCGCCGTAACGAATCGTTGCGCTGCGCCTCATTTCATTTTCGACAGGAGCAAGCCGCCCATGAGCATCATCAAGGAATTCAAGGAATTCGCCGTCAAGGGCAACGTCATGGACCTCGCCATCGGCGTGATCATCGGCGGAGCGTTTTCGAAGATCGTCGACTCGGTGGTGAAGGATCTCATCATGCCCGTGATCGGCGTGCTGACGGGCGGCCTGGATTTCTCGAACAAATTCGTGCTGCTCGGTCAGATTCCGGCTTCGTTCAAGGGCAATCCGGAATCGTTCAAGGATCTGCAGGCAGCGGGCGTCGCGACGTTCGGCTACGGCTCGTTCATCACCGTGCTGATCAATTTCATCATCCTCGCGTTCATCATCTTCCTGATGGTCAAGTTCATCAACAAGCTGCGCAAGCCCGAGGAGGCCGCGCCCGCCGCGACGCCCGAGGACGTGCTGCTGCTGCGCGAGATCCGCGATTCGCTCAAGCAGCGCTGAGCGCGCGCCGCGAACCGCAACAAAGCCCGCCTCCGCGCGGGCTTTTTTTTCGTCGTCCGGATAGTTTTCGTCAACGCGGTGCGCAAGGCAGAGAATACCCGCATCATTTTTTGCGACGTTCTGACGCACGTGCGGCGCTACCGGGTCTATCATGGAGACTCAACGACAGTGCAGGCGCAAAAGCGCTGGCTTTGGCGATCGTAGGCTCTCACCCGGTTCGGACGACGCACGGCAAAAACGCATCGGCGAACTTCGTGAAGCCGGCATTTTCGTATGCTATAAGAGATCGACATGCGGCGCACATAGCCGGGAGTGGGTCGCATGAGGATGCCGCATTTCTTGCAATTGTTTTTGAGGCGAGTGTTTATGTCCTTCCCGAAAAAACGCCGACGCGCGCAACCGGACGGCCAGGAATCGTTCCTCGCGGTGCTGCGCCATGCGAAACCGTTCGCCCAGCTCGACACGAAGATCGCGCGCGCCCGCGCGCAGGACGAGCCCGTGCTCTACGCGCACGTGCTGCCCGGCCTCGACGTCCTGCTTTGCAGCGTGCGCGGCGCGCAGCCGCCGTACCCCGCGATCGCCGAGCTGCGCAAGCGCTGCATCGAATCGATCGCCAACGCGCTCGAGCAGCCGCTCGACGGGCTCGAAAACGGCGGCTACTGGTACGAGGCGAACGGCTTCGGCTTTCTCGTGTTCGCGAGCCGCGCCCGCGCGCGCATCCTGCCCGAATTCGGCGCGGGCGTGAAAGCCGGGCTGCGAAGCGGCATCGGACAACCGAACGCCGGCGATACCACGCCCCGCTCGCTGTAATTCTCGCCATCATGAAACGGGCCGTTTGAAACGGCCCCAGACTGCTGACGAACCCCACGTTTTTGTGAGCGTGGGGTTTTGTCTTTCTGGGATCAGGATTGCGGGTTCGCCGCGAGCGGGTAGTCGAAGCTGCAGCGCAAACCGCTCACCAGACGCAGCAGCATGCGCACGAAGCGCCAATCGGGACCCGCTGGCCCCTTTTTCCGCTTCCGCGCCAGCAGCATCGCAATCTTCTTGATGTTCTGTGCCGCCGCGGCCAGCAAGCACTGCTCGGCCACCTTGCGTAGCCCACGCATACGGGCATAACGGTGCCCATGCAGCTGCTTGGCATCGGCGAAGCTGCGCTCCACCGTCTGCTTGCGCCGCGCGTAAATGCGTTGGCCCCATTCGGTCAAGCGCCGCGCGTCCACCCGCTCCTTGGCGCGCTCCCACACGTGGCGCGTTACCACCTTCACCGCGATCGCACTGTTCGTGCACTGCGATCGTACCGGGCAGCGCCCGCAGATCTGCGCATTGGATTTGTATTCCCGATAGCCGAGCCGATTGGTCGTGCTGTACGGCAGGGCCTGCCCCTGCGGGCACACGTATTCGTTGCGATACGCGTCGTACTTGAACTGCCGTTTGTAGAACATGCCCGGCTTGTGGTTCGGCGTGCGATAGCCCATCACCCCGGCAATCCCTCGCTCCTCCAGCCCCTGGCACACCGCCGGCGTGAAGTAGCCCGCATCCAGCCCCACCGCCTCGACCTTGAACTCAAAGCGCTCGCGCTGGCGATCCAGCCGATCCAGATACGGCTGGCTGTCATGCACCGAGGCCGGCGTCACATGCGTATCGGTGATGATCGCGTGCTTGGCATCCACCGTGCGGTGGTCCAGATAGAAGAACCCCTTCGGCTTGTCGTCCCGCACCATGTAGCCGCTGTCCGGATCGGTCCGGCTGAGCTTGGTGTCCTTGCTAGACGGCGGCTCATCGTCGTCGCGATCCAGCGGCTTCCTGCCATGCGCGGCCCGGTCCGCATCCACTGCCGCGTTCAATGCCTCCGTGTAGGCGGCCGGCGTCTGCTCCAGCTTCACCACATCGAACTTGCCTTTGTTCGCGTTCGCCTTCAGGTGCGTGCTGTCCGTGTACAGCACCCGACCGTCGACCAGCCCGCGCTTGATCGCCTGCCGCACGATCTCGTCGAAGATCTCCTGATACACCGTCGTGTCCGTGAAGCGTCGGCGGCGATTCTGCGAGAACGTTGACGCATCCGGCACCTTGTCGGTCAGCCGGAACCGGGCGAACCAGCGATAGGCGACGTTGACCTGGACCTCACGCATCAGTTGCCGCTCGCTGCGCACCCCGAACAGGTAGCCGATGAACAACAGCTTGAACATCACCACGGGATCGAGCGCCGGCCGCCCGTTGTCCGCGCAATACAGATGCGCCACCTTCGCGCGGATGAACTCGAAATCCACCGCCGCATCGATCTGGCGCAGCAGGTGGTCCTTCGGCACGAGTTCCTCGAGCGTCACCATCTCGAGTTCGTGCTGCGTGGGCATGGGCGTCTTCAGCATCACGCCATTAAAAAACAAAAAACCCCCGCTTGGCGAGGGTTTGTCAGCAATCTGAAGCCCGCTTCGGCGGGCCTGTTTTTTTGTCGATCGATGCCTGCCGAGACGCGCGGCGCGGCCCCGGCACGCGTCGGCGCGCTCCGGTTGAATCGCCAAACGGCGATCGACGACGTTCGGCCGCGAGCGGCCGAACGTGCTCAAGCTCGTGGCGCCGAATTCCGGATGATCCGCGGTCAGCCGGCATCGGCCGAACCAGGCCGAACTCGGCCGAACCGAACCGGGCTGGGCCGGGCCAGCGCAAAGAAAGCGCGGAGCGTTCGGCGGCCTCGCTGCGATGGCGCCCTTCTCCCCGCGCGCGCGCAACCGGGCTCGATGCGAACCTCCGCCGGGAATCGATCCGTTCTCGCTGCAAGGACCGGCCGCTCCCCAACGCCGGGCATGGCCGCGTCTATTTTCCGATGGGCCCGTCGCACGGATTCGGATAACTGAAGATCCGTCGCTCGACGAAATTCGAGGGAAGCGTAAAACGGAGCGGAAAAATCCCGAGGCGCGGCTCGTCGCAGGCGGGTTCGGCGAGCAAGGCCGTTGCGCCGACGCGGGGCATGATGGCGGCCGCCCGACGACATGCCTCTCTACCCCGCGCGCCTATCGCAAAACGGCCCTCCTCGCGATCGACGCCCCCGCCCGCGAGCGCGACGCGTGCGGCCGGCCGCGCCGCGACGCCATATCAAGCGGACGGCGAACAAGCGGACCGCCGGGCGCATCCCCCACAATCCGCGCGGAGCCCAATGAAAAACCCGCGCACGAAGCGCGGGCCGGATGTTGGGGGCGCGCCGGCGCGTGTCACGCGCCACTCATGCGTCGCCCATGCGTCACTCATGTGTCGCTCATGTGTCGCTCATGTGTCGCTCATGTGTCGCTCATGCGCCCACCGCCAGCAACGCATCGTCGGTCAACCACAGCGATTCGGGCAGATTCTGTTCGTTCAGATTGCGCCCGTCGCCGCCGCGATCGACGACGATGAAATCGCTCACCTCGCCGAGCGCGATCAGCGGGTGGTGCCAGACGCCCTTCGCATAATTCACGCCCTGCCAGCCGCTCGTCACGAACGCGCGGATCTTCGACGCATCGAGATCGCCCGCCGGCGCGACGACGACGATATAAGGCCGGTCCGTCAGCGGAACGAACGCCTGGCTGCCGAGCGGATGCCGCTCGAGCATCGTCACCTCGAACGGCAGCGTGCGCGGCTGCCCGCGAAACAGGTTCACGAGCGGCCGCCCGCCTTCGTCGGCGACGTCGATCTTCGCGAGATCGTGAAAGCGCATCGTCGTGCCGAGGTTGATCGGAATCTGCTTCGCGCCTTGCGTTTCGATGACGTCGCCGAACGGCGCGAAGGCGGCGCGCGTCAGCGGTTCGATCGAGAGCGTCTTCATTTGTCGAGCGTGCCCCATACGCGCAGACGCGATACGCCGCCGTCCGGAATGATGTTCAGCCGCACGTGCGTGACGGGCCCGAGCGCGGCGAGCTCGGCTTCGAAAGCGTGCTGCTTGTCCATCTGCAGCTTCTGCTCGCCGAGCAGCACCGGCCAGAACATCGCCTGCGTGACGAGCGAGCTGTCGGTGCCGCCCTGCACATAGGCGGCCTGGATCGAACAGCGGTCCGGATAGTTGCCCTTGAAATGCGCGGTGTCGATTTCGACCTTGCGGATCACGCCCGGCTGCGCGAGCGCGACGATCGCCCAGTCGTTGCCCGGCTCGCGGCGGCGGCGCGTCTCCCAGCCGTCGCCCATGTTCACGCCGCGGCCCGGCAGCAGCACGTTCGACGCGAGGCCGAAGTGCTGGTTGTTCGCCGCGACGACGTAGCCGCCGTTCTCCATCGCCGCGAGATCGAACAGCGCCGATCGGCTCGCGCCCGCCCAATCGAGCTGCGGCTGGCCGTAGACGCGCAGCCGCGCGATGCCGCCGTCCGGGTAGAGGTTCACGCGCAGATGCGTGTATGCGTTCGCGTCGCGTGCTTCGACGTAGTGATGGCTGTTGCCCTGCAGCGTCGTCGCCGGCACGATCTCCACCCACTTCGTCGCCTCGTTCGGCGCGCCGTCGGGCACGTGCGCGGCCTCGATCGACGCGGCGGGCGGGAAATTGCCGGTGAAATGGCTCGTATCGATGTCGACACCCTTGATCACGCCCGGACGCGCGAGCTTCACGACGCACCAGTCATAACCCGTCGTGCGCTTGCGGCGCGTCTCCCAGCCGTCCATCCATTTGCCGTGATCGTCGTATTTGCCCGGGATGAACACCGCGGGCTCCGGATTCAGCATGCGCTCCTTCGGCGCGAAGAAATCGTCGCTCGCCTCGAGCGCCTGCGCGCCGAGACGCGGATCGGCGAGATTCACGTAACGCCGCGTGAATTCGGGAGCGTTCGGATCCGAAAGCGGAAGAGCCATCGTCTTGTCCTTGTCGTAAGTGCGTGATGCCTGATGAGTGGAACGCCGCCGCGCGCCGTCTCGCGCGGCTCGGGCGACCGAGGCGGCGCGTCTGGCGCGCCGCAGCGGATGCCGTCGCGGCGAACCCGCCGCGCCGCGCATCGCCGGATTCGTTTTCGCTTCGCCGGCACGGATCGATCGCGGCGCAACCCTGCTCCGCGCCGAGCCGCCGAAGCGTTCAGCCGACGCTCACGCGCCGATCAGATCGTCGAGTCTGAAACGCGCGATCCGATAGATCTGCGCGAGGCTCGCGCGCAACTCCTCGTCGCGCGTATGGCCGACGCGCGCCTCGAAGTTCGCGATGATGCCGTGCCGATCGAAGCCGCGCACCGCGAGAATGAACGGGAAGCCGAATTTCTCGCGGTACGCGCGGTTGAGCTGCTGCAGTCTGTCGAATTCCGCCTGCGTGCAGCGGTCGAGCCCCGCGCCGCTCTGCTCGCGGGTCGACTCGGCGGTCAGCTCGCCGCGCACCGCCGCCTTGCCGGCGAGTTCCGGGTGCGCATTGATGAGCGCGAGCTGCCGCGCGTCGCCCGCGACTTCGACCGCGTCCTTCATCGTCCCGTGCAACGCGTCGATGCTGCCGAACGGCCGCGCGGCGGCGGCGGCTTCGGCGACCCACGGCGAATGCTCGAAGATCCCGGACAGCGCCGCGACGAACGCATCCGTCGACATCGCGTTCAACTGCTCGAGCGTGTAGTGCATCGCCTTCATCATGCGTCCCCCTCGCGCCGGGCGTGCGGCCGATACGGATGATGCTCGCGCCAGTGCCGCGCGATCTCGACGCGGCGCGCGACCCACACGCGATCGTGCCGCTCGATGTGATCGAGAAAGCGCTGCAGCGCGCGAAAGCGCCCCGGCCGGCCGAGCAGGCGGCAGTGCATGCCGATCGACATCATCTTGGGCGCTTCGTCGCCTTCCTCGTACAGCACGTCGAACGCGTCGCGCAGATAGTGGAAGAAATGATCGGCGGTGTTGAAGCCCTGCGGCGTCGCGAAACGCATGTCGTTCGCGTCGAGCGTGTACGGGACGATCAGTTGCGGCACGCTCGCGCCGCCCGACACCTCGACGTCCATCCAGAACGGCAGATCGTCGCCGTAATGATCGGAGTCGTACAGGAAGCCGCCGTACTCGGCGACGAGCCGATGCGTGTTCGGACTGTCGCGGCCCGTATACCAGCCGAGCGGGCGCACGCCCGTCACGCGCTCGATCGCCACCATTCCGAGCCGCATGTGCTCGGCTTCGTGCTCGGGCGTCATGTCCTGATAGTGAATCCAGCGCCAGCCGTGACACGCGATCTCGTGGCCGAGCTCGACGAACGCGCGCGCGAGCTCCGGATGCCGCTCGATCGCCATGCCGACGCCGAACACCGTGAGCGGCAGCCCGCGCTTGTCGAACTCGCGCAGGATGCGCCACACGCCCGCGCGCGAGCCGTATTCGTAGATCGACTCCATGCTCATGTGGCGCGCCGGATACGCGGCCGCGCCGACGATCTCGGACAGGAACTGCTCGGAGGCGGGGTCGCCGTGCAGCACGCAGTTCTCGCCGCCTTCCTCGTAGTTGAGCACGAACTGCACCGCGACGCGCGCGCGGCCCGGCCAGTTCGCCTGCACCGGATGTCGGCCGTAGCCGATCAGATCGCGTGGATAGTTGGGATCGAATGCCATGATTGGATGCGAAATGATGCCCCGTCAGCGGGTTCGCGCCGGCCGCGCGAAGCCCGGAAACCGGGGCCGCGCGGCCGATGCGACGGATGGCCCAGTGTAGCGAAAACACCCCTGAGCGCCCATACGGGCACACGGATAGTGCATGTCAGACGGAATGTATGTGCGCTTGCGGAAAAACGCCGGTGGCCGGCGCGCCGGGCGGCGCGGCGTCCGATCCCGCCGCCGAAGTCGCTGGGGCCGCCTAAGTCGCTGAAGTCGCTGAAGTCGCTGGGACCGCTGAGACTGCTGAGACTGCCGGGGCCGCTGGGGCACCGGCGGCACCCGCCGCCGCCGCCTCGCGCGCGAACGCGCCGTCCGGGCTAAAGCGCGCGAACTCGCCGTCGTAGCGCTTCGCGAGCGGCCGTGCGAAATCGCCGCGCTTCGCGGTCGCGAGCTTCAGCGCGATCAGCGCCTCCGTCCATTTGACCGCGGCCGTCACGCCCTCGACGACGGGCGCGCCGATTGCCGCCTCGATCTCGTGCGCGAACTCGGCCATGCCCGCGCAGCCGAGCACGATCGCGTCCGCGCCGTCCTCGTCCAGCGCGCGCCGGCATTCGTCGACGATCACGCGCCGTGCCGCGGAGCCGGGCCGGTCGAGATCGAGCACCGCGACGTCGGTCGCGCGCACGTTGCGGCAGAACCGCTTCATCCCGTAACGCTCGGCGAGATGCCACGCCATCGCGCAGGTGCGCGCGAGCGTCGTCACGACGGAAAAGCCCGGCGCGAGCACGCTCGCCGCATGCATCGCCGCCTCCGCGATGCCGATCACGGGCCCGCGCGCGAGTTCGCGCGCCGCATACAACCCCGGATCGCCGAAGCACGCGATCACGTAGCCGTCAAAGCCGTCGCGCTCGCCCGCCGCGACTTCGGCGAGCAGGCCGGGCGTCGCGAGCGCCTCGTCGTAATAGCCTTCGATCGACGGCGGCCCCATCGCCGGGCTCACGGCGACGATCGCCGTGCCCGCCGACGCGACCTCGCGCGCGCAACGGCCCATCGCGTCGGTCATCCGCCGCGTCGTGTTCGGATTGATCAGCTTTATTTTCACGGGGACTCCGTCATGCTTTCGCGAGCGCGCGATAGAACGCGCCGCCGAGCGCCGCGCCGATGAACCACGAGAAATTCGCGAGCCCGGACAGCGCGGGCGCCATCACGCATGCGACGGCGATCGCGGCCGCGGGCAACAGCGCGGCGATCGCGCGCCGGTTCACGCCGTCGCGATACCAGTACGCGCCGTCGGCCGACGTCGTGTACAGATCGTCGCGCCGCAGCGCGCCGCGCTTCACGAGATAGAAATCGACGATCAGCACGCCGTACAGCGGCCCGATGAAGCCGCCGAGCACGTCGAGCGTGTAATGGATCACCGCGGGATTGTTGAAGAGATTCCACGGCGTGATGAACACCGATGCGACCGCCGCGAGCATCCCGCCCGCGCGCCAACTGATCAGGCGCGGCGCGACGTTCGAGAAATCGAACGCGGGCGACACGAAATTCGCGACGATGTTGATGCCGATCGTCGCGATCGTGAAGGTTAGCGCCCCAAGTATCACGGCGCTCGGATGATCGATGCGCCCGACCGTCTCGACGGGATCGGTGATCAGTTCTCCGAACACCGGCAGCGTCGCGGCCGTCGTGATCACGGTGACGAGCGAGAACGCGAGGAAATTGACGGGCAGCCCCCAGAAATTGCCGCGCTTCACGCCGCCGTAGCTGCTGCAATAACGCGAGAAATCGCCGAAGTTGAGCATCGGCCCCGAGAAATACGACACGACGAGCGAGATCGCCGTCACCATCACCGGAATCACTTCGGCGCCGTGATACCGGACGCCGCCGAGATTCAGGCCGATATTGCGCCAGCCCGCGCGCCATACCATGTAGCCCGCGAGGGCGAACATCACCACGTAGACGGCGGGGCCGGCGAAATCGATGAACTTCTTGATCGTCTCCATGCCGTTCCAGAACACGAACGCCTGCAGCACCCACAGCAGCATGAAGCCCGCCCAGCCGAGCGCCGACAGCCCGAGAAAGCCGTAGCGATGCACGTCCGCGTACGGCATCCAGTGCGGAAAGAACTTGAGCACGACGATCACGAGCGCGCTCGACGCCAGATAAGTTTGGATGCCGTACCATGCGATCGCGATGAGGCCGCGGATCACCGCGGGCACGTTCGCGCCGAGCACGCCGAACGTCGCGCGGCATGCCACCGGATACGGCACGCCTAGCTGCTGGCTCGGCCTCGCGATCAGGTTGCACAGCACGTTGACGATCGAAATGCCGACGATCAGCGCGACGAGCACCTGCCAGCTCGTCAGACCGAGCGCGAACAGGCTGCCCGCAAACACGTAGCCGCCGACGCTGTGCACGTCCGACATCCAGAACGCGAAGATGTTGTATGCGCCCCAGCGCTGGCTCGCGAGCGGCGCGAGATCTTCGTTGTACAGACGACTGCTGTAGCCGGCGGGCATCTGAGCGCCGCCATCCGGGCCGCCGGCGCGATCCTCGTTCGGCCGATACGAGGCGCTTTGCCGCGCCACACTGAACTGAGCCATGACATCTCCTTGCCTGCCGCGGACGAGCCGCGCGATCGTCATTGAAATCGCGGCTCGAACGGGATCGCCCGATGCCGCCCTGGCGAGGCGTCCGCACACGCGGCCGCCCGGCATTTCGTCAGTACAGTGAGCGCGTTCGGCGTGCGGCCGGCCGTCAGCCCGGATCGCCGAACACCTCGCGCAGATCGACCGCGCCTTGCGCCGGCCGATCGAGCATCTTCAGTTCGACGTGCTGCAAATGATGCGCCATCAATTGCGCCGCGCGCTTCGCATCGCCCGCTTCGAGCGCGGCGAGAATCTGCGCATGGTCGTCGAACGAACACGGGCTGCGCCCGTGCGATTCATACAGCGCCGACATCAGTGTCGAGCGCGCGACGAGCCCGCCCAGGCAATCGCGCAGCACCGTGTTGCCGGTAAGCGCCGCGAGCGCGGTATGGAACTCGCCGGACAGCCGGATCCACGCCGGAAAATCGCGCCGCTCGAACGCATGGCGCTCCTTGTCGATCATCGCCGCGACGCCCTTCAGGCGCTTCGCGCCCGGTCCCGTCGCGAGCCGCTCCATCACCGCGAGCTCGACGATGCGCCGCATCTCGAACACTTCGTGCACGTCCTGCAGTGTCGGACTCGCGACGAACGCGCCGCGGTTCGGCTCGAGATCGACGAGCCGGTCGGTCGCGAGGAGCGCGAGCGCCTGCCGGATCGCGCCGCGCTTTACGCCGAACACTTCGCACAACTGCGCTTCCGTCAGCTTCGTGCCGGGCGCGAGCCGGTGCTCGAGGATCGCGGTGCGGATCCGTTCGGCGATCGACTCGGCACTCGCGCCCGTCGGCGCGGCATCTTTCTTCGTCATGGTTCGCATCTCGTTATGGACTGCATCGTAGATTGGACATAAATATTGTCAACAATTTTGCTCCATTATTTTGCACAATCGAGGTGCGCAGGCGCGCTTCATTTCGGTGCCATCGCCCCGATCAAGCATACTTCTCGGGGATCACAGCTCATCCGGAAGCACTTTCTATCGTCGACCCCAGCCCAATTTTGTCGACAATCTTCCCCTCAAAGAGCGTGCAACGACCACCCGAGCCCTCGAAGATAATTGACCGTTAGTTGCAACAACGAGCGCAAAAAAAGGGTTCATCGCGGAATCCCGGGGAACGCGGCGCGGATCTTGAGGAAGAAGTATTGCTCGTCGCGGTACCCGTAAGCGCGGCGCTTGATGACCTTGATCGTGTTGTTGATGCCTTCGACGACGCTGGTATTGAGCGGATGGCGGCAGCGGGCCACGATTCCGTGCCAGTAACCCTGCAAGCGCTGGGCGAACTTTTGCAAGGCGGCGATCCCGCTTTGCTGAGCCTGTTCGAACCATTGCCCCCAAGCCTTTTCCGCGCAGGCCGGCTTGCGGTAGAACCAGAGCCGTTTGAGCTCGTCGCGCAGCACATAGACGCATAACAGCGACTGATTGGCCGCCAGCAGTTCCTTCAGATGCACGGCCTGTTCTGGCTTCAGGTTATGACGGTTGCGCAGCAGCAACCAGCGACTGGACTTCAGAACCTTGCGGGCCGGCTTGTCATGTCGCAGTTGGTTGGCCTGATCCACCCGTACCCGATCGATCACCTCGCGACCGTACTTGGCCACGACGTGGTACAGGTCAAAGACGATTTCCGCCTGCGGGCACTGTTCCTTGATCTCCAGCTCATAGGCCGTGGTCATGTCGATTGCGACCGCTTCGATGCGCTCGGCCACGCCTTCGGGGAGTTGTTCGAAGAAGGCGCGCGCCGTCTCGCGTGACCGTCCGGGCCCAACCCAGAGGACCTGTCGGCCGATCGGATCAACCACCACCGTGGCGTAGCGATGGCCTTTATGGAGCGCGAACTCGTCCATCGCCAGATAACGGATCGTCGACCAGTCCGGTTCGGCCACGCGCGCGCGCAAGCGCATCTTGTCGATCGATTTGACCGTGTGCCAGCCCAGATCGTAGAAGGCCGCCACGGCCTGTACGCTGGCGGCCTGCAGCAACTTCTCGCAGGCCTTGGCAAACCGCTGCGTCACCCGCTGGTAGCGGCCCAGCCAGTCCAGCTTCTCCAGCCGCGCTGCGCCGCAGCGTTCGCACCAGACTCGGCGTCGAGGCACGTGCAGCACCACCCGGTACTCGAACAACGGCAGATCACGTACCCGCCGTACGGTCGTTTCATGAATCTGCTGGCAACGCGCACCGCATTGCTCGCAGTACATGATCTGACTGACCGGCTTCAGGTAGAGCGACAGCGTGCGGCTATCGCCCTGCGGCCACTCCACCCGCTCCAGCCGATAGCCTGTCCAGCAACCTAGTGCCTGAAGTGCCTTGCGATCGAGCAATTCCGCCTCCTGACATCCATAAAATCAGGCGTCAGGTTACGCAATCGTTCTCCAAGTCTCCACGGTTTTCTGCGATGAACCAAAAAAAGGCGGTCTCCCGCCTTTTTGCTTCGCATCGACTTTCGTCCCGCTCATGCGGCGAGATGCGGATAGTCGGACATCGTCAGCCTGAAACCGTGCTCGTTCGCGACGAGCTCCGCGCGCGCGCCGAACGGCAGCGTCAGCAGATCGGGCACGTGACCGAACTGCAACCCGGTGACGATCGGGATGCCGATCACGCCGCGCACCTGCTCGATCATCGCCTGCATGTCGTAGCCGTTGTCGTAATCGAACGGGCGCGCGCCCGTGAACTGGCCGAGCACGAGCGCCTGCTGGCGTGCGAGGATGCCCGCGAGATGCAGCTGATAGATCATCCGCTCGATCCTGAACGGCTGCTCGTTCACATCCTCGACGAACAGGATCCCCCCTTCGATCTGCGGCATGTACGGCGTGCCGACGAGCGACGCGAGGATCGCGAGATTGCCGCCCCATAGCGTGCCCGATGCGTTGACGACCTGCGTCTGCGGCACGTCGGAGACGATCGTCGTCGTCGGCTGCGTGAGGGTCTGCCAGAAATGCGCAAGCGTGAACTCGCTCGGCGTCGGCGCGCCGAAATCGGCCGACAGCATCGGGCCGCCGAACGTCTTCACGCGCGCCTTCGCATAGAGCGCGAGCTGGATCGCGGTGAAGTCGCTGTGGCCGACGAGCGCGATCGGCTGGTCGCGCAGCCGGCGTTCGAGGCCGCGATAGTCGAGCCCGTGCAGGATCCGCGCGGCGCCGTAGCCGCCGCGCACCGCGAGGCCGATGTCGGGCAGCGGCAACGACGGGTCCGCAAGCCGGTTCAGGTCGCCTGCCCGCTCGCCGTCGGTGCCGGCGAAGCGCTGATAGCGGCGTTGCGTCGCGTCGAGATTCTGGATTCGATGCTGCTCGTCGCTCAGGCGTTCGAGCGCGCGCTCGATCGCGGCGGGATCGTGCGGATAACCGGACGGGGCAAGCAGACGAATCGTGCGCGGCGTGCAGGGCGTGGAAATCATGAATTCGCAGGAAGAATCGATCGGACGTAGTTAGAGGCGTCCCGCGCCGCGCGGTTCACTCGTCGCGCGGCGGCGCGCCGGGCGCCTGCTGCGCGCGGCGGGCCTCGCGAACCGCCTGCCGCCGCTGCGCGAAGAACGACTTGAGCACCGCGCCGCATTCGTCGGCGAGCACGCCGCCTTCGACCGTCGTGTGATGGTTCAGGCGCGCATCCGCGAACGCATCGACGACGCTGCCGCATGCGCCCGTCTTCGGATCGGGCGCGCCGAACACGACGCGCGCGATCCGCGCATGCATGATCGCCCCCGAGCACATCAGGCACGGCTCGAGCGTCACGTACAGTTCGCAGCCCGGCATCCGGTAATTGCGCAGCGCGCGCGCGGCGGCGCGCAGCGCGGCCATCTCGGCGTGGGCGGACGGATCGTGGCCGCCGATCGGGTGATTGAAGCCCCGCGCGATCACTTCGTCGCCGCGCACGATCACCGCGCCGACCGGCACCTCGCCCGCCGCGCGCGCCTCCTCGGCGGCGGCGAGCGCGAGGCGCATGTAGCGGCGGTCGCGCTCGGCGGCCGCGGAAAGCAACGCGGCGTGCGGCGGGGATTGCGTTGAATCGTCGAGCTCGGCGCCGGACGCGGACGCGCCGGCGGGCCTCACATCGCCCCCGCTTCGCCCTGCGCGTCGCCGAGCACACGCTCGGACAGCCGCTCGGCGATGCGACGGCAGTATTCGCGCGGCACGACCATCGGGCCGCCGCGCAACGATTCCAGTGCCATATCGAGCGCGAGCATCTTCGCCTGCAGACGGCAACGGGTCGCGCGATCGCTGACCGCGCGCAGCTCGTCCTGCAGATTGCGCAGCGCCCGCAACTGCTCGACCGCGGGCGGCACGAAGCCCGCGTTCTTCAGGATCCGATTCGCGACGCGCACCTCTTCCGGAACGAGCAGATCGTCGTCCAGCTCCATCGGCGCGCCGGCGCCCGGCAAATCGTCGAACGCCCCCCGCGCGGCGGCGGCGGCGATACGTTGTTCGACTAGAGCGTCAAGCAGTTTCATCGGGGTTTCATAACAATGCGGCATGCGGATTTTAACAGGCGCCGCGCCGAGGTCCAGCCCATCCGAGCAAATGCTCGATATCCGGGCCCGGACGCGAGAAAACACGCTATTCTGGCTGCGATCCGTCCAACCGCGCGGCGCCTGCCACTCCGCGCTCGTTCAGGGTAACGAAGCAATGTCGATCGTCGCTCGGCGCGGTGTTCGCGCCCTCGTTTTTGCCGTTTCGCTCATCGCGGCCGGACTGGCATCGGGCTGCGGCGTGATGTGCGGCGGGGCCGGCGGCACCGGCGGATTCGCGGGTGGATGCGCGACCGGAGTGAGGTTTTAGACATAGCGGAAAGCCGCTGTCCAAGGGCGAACGCAAGCGGGTTCGGTCGGCGAGCGCCGCTCGTCGCGCGCGGAATCGCCGCGAGCGGACCGCACGTGCCACGTTTGCCGGCACAGCGCGCCGTTGCCTCGTGCGGCAGCACGCCGCGCCATGTCACGTCATGTCATGCATTTCGCCCGGTTTCGTTCGCCGGCGCATCGCATCGGTTCGCCGGCGCTGGCCGCTTCGTCGAGCGTCGCCTTCGCGATATGCGTCCGCCGACAAGCCGCGCCGTTTCGCGCCCCTTTTCTCCCCGCCAAGCGCAGGCCACCCCGTCGATCGACGCCGCCGGCCGGTTCTTTCGCCGTCGCCCACGCGGCGCCGCTCGCACGAGCCGCGCGCGCCGCGGAGCGCCGACCATGCAGAAGCATTCGGTCGTCGCCAGGCCTCGGCCCGTGGACGCCGGCCGCGGCGGCCACGAGCGGATGCGCGTCAGCGCCCGCCGAGATAGTCCATCTTGCCGAGCGGCACGCCCTTGTGCCGCAGGATGTCGTACGCGGTCGTCGTATGGAAATAGAAGTTCGGCAGCGCAAAGCCGACCAGGTACGACTTGCCGTCGAACGTCATCACGCCGTCGCGCAACGGCAGCTCGATCGTGCGCGACTCGCTGCCGTCGAGCTGCGCGGGCTGGATCGTCTTCAGGAAATCGATCGTCTTGCCGATGCGCGCGCGCAACTCGGCGAACGTCGTCTCCGTATCGGCGAACGACGGCACCTCGATGCCCGCGAGCCGCGCGCCGCATCCCTTCGCGGTATCGCTCGCCCGCTGGACCTGCGCGTCGAGTGCGTACATGTCGTCGCGAAGCCGCGCACGAACGAGCTCGGCCGGATCGATGCCCTGCGCGCGCGCATGCGCGTCGCCCTTGTCGAGCACGGCCGACAGGTTGTTCAGCCCGCGAATCAGCGCGGGAATCGAGACGTCGTACATCGAAAGTGCCATGGGTTCTCCTTGACGGGTTGCGGGGTCCGCGAGACGGCCGACTCAGTGTGGCGCCGGCTCCGTAGCATAGACCGGATCGGATAGCCACGCTCGATGGCGCCGGGCGACAGGCGCGGACACGCCGCGGCGCGCCGCCTGGCCGCGCCGCCGCCGACGCGCGTCACGAAACGGAATCCTCCTCCCGCCGGCTTTTCATCGCACGTCCTGCCGCGTCGCCACATCGGCGCCGCGCCCAAATGGTTGCAATTTAAAACCAATGCTTCTATTCTTCGCATGGTTTCAATTTGCAACCATCAAGAGAGATATCGCCATGCAAGCTCCGCCAGCGGCGCCTGCCGCCGCCCCGCTCCGAACGGCCGATTCGCCCATGACGCAAACCGCGCTGCCGCGCGGCACGGTTGCGCTGTTCGCCGGTGCGAGCGGCTTGAGCGTGGCGAACGTCTACTATGCGCAGCCGCTTCTCGACGCGCTTGCCGCGGATTTCACGATCGGCCGCGCGGCGATCGGCGGCGTCGTGACCGCCACGCAAATCGGCTGCGCACTTGCGCTGCTGTTGCTCGTGCCGCTCGGCGACCTCGTCGACCGCCGCCGGCTGATGCTCGTGCAATCGCTCGCGCTCGCGGCGACGTTGATCGCCGTCGGCTTCGCGTCGGCCAGCGCCGTGCTGATCGCCGGCATGCTTGGCACAGGGCTGCTCGGCACGGCGATGACCCAGGGGCTCGTATCGTACGCGGCGAGCGCCTCGGCCTCGCACGAGCGCGGGCGCGTGGTCGGCGCCGCGCAAGGCGGCGTCGTGATCGGGCTGTTGCTCGCGCGCGTGCTGGCGGGCTTCGTCGGCGACGTGGCGGGATGGCGCGGCGTCTATTTCCTGTCGGCGGCCGCGATGCTCGCGCTCGCGGCGCTGCTCGCGCGCAAGCTGCCCGCGCTCGCGCCGGCATCGCCGCGCATCGGCTATCCGCGGCTGATCGCATCGCTGTTCGGCCTGCTGCGCGACGAGCACGTCTTGCAGATCCGCGGGATGCTCGCGATGCTGATGTTCGCCGCGTTCAACATTTTCTGAAGTGCGCTCGCGCTGCCGCTCAGCGCGCCGCCCTATACGCTTTCGCACACCGCGATCGGCGCATTCGGGCTCGTCGGCGCATTGGGCGCGTTCGCCGCCGCGTGCGCCGGGCATTGGGCCGATCGCGGCTTCGGACAACCGACGAGCGCCGCGGCGCTCGCGCTGCTGCTCGCATCGTGGCTGCCGCTCGCCTTCATGCCGATGTCGCTATGGGCGCTCGTGCTCGGCATCGTGCTGCTCGATGCCGGCGGACAGGCGATTCACGTGACGAATCAGAGCATGATCTTCCGCGCGCGGCCGGATGCGCACAGCCGGCTCATCGCCGCCTACATGCTGTTCTATTCGGTCGGCAGCGGGCTCGGCGCGATCGCGTCGACGGCCGTCTACGCAACGCACGGATGGCGCGGCGTCTGCATGCTGGGCGCGGCCGTCAGCGCGGCGGCGCTCATATTCTGGGCGGCCACGGCGCGGCCGACGCCGAACGAAGCCGCGTCGGCGCATACGGCAAACGGGCGGCTCCGGCGGTGAATCTCGCGATGGCAGGATCGCCCCTATCCAGCGACGATTGCGCCAACCATGCCGTTTATCCGAATCTGGGCCGTCGAGCATTGCCTCGCATCGGGCATCGCCGTGCCCATCGGCATCTGACGGCCGCCAACCGGTATCCGCACACGCCGCGGATCGAAGTGGCGAAGCGCCTGCTCGAACAAGACTGAGTATCGATGCGCTCTGCGAGTGCGTCGGACATACCGATGTCGGCGCCTTTCGGCAATGGTTCAAGCGCGTGACGGGCGTATCGCCCGGCGAATACCGGCGCCGGTTCGCGCGGTGATCGGCGGCGATCCGCCCGGTAGCCGGCCGTGTCCGACATGCCCTTGTCGAATGGCAGTTCAGATGCCGCCGCCGAACTGCGTGCGCGCCTGAAGTGGCCGCACGTCGCCCGCACTCGGCGCGACGCGCCGGACACCACTCGAGGATACATACGATGCCGATGACCGACATATTCGTCCCGGAAGGCGCGCTCGCGCGGCCGGCAGCGGCGCCATTGACGCGCGGCCGTCGCGAACCGAACGCCGGGATTCCCGGCCCCGACGCTGCGCGGAGGCGCCCTCGGGCATGGTACGGGCTCGATAATCGACGCCGTGACCGGCTGGAGCGCTTCCAGGCGTGGCATGACCGTTCCCGGCAAGCCCACTCGCGACATCGCGCAACGGCGCCGACTTCGACGGGCCGACTCGTACGCTCATCGAGGTCGCGAACTATCGCGGCCAATCGCGATTGTTCGGGTGCCCGTGAGGCAAATGCTCGCTGACGCCTGATGCTCGGCTGCGCCGGCATGCTTGCGCCCCCGTCCAGAAGGCTTGGCGCTCCACAGGCACCGGCAGCTCGGCCATCGACGCAAAGCGTGCCCGACGCCGCAACTGCGGGAAGCCCGTCCACGTCGTCGTATCGTTTTCCGCATACGGCACGATGCCGTCAAGCACATGCCATCGCGGTCGATAGCCTTGAAATCTTGGATTCAGGATTGCGCAGTGCGCGCCGGTCAGCATCGCGGTTTTCCTCCTGTTCGTGGCGGTTTTCACCGTTAGAATCAGGAGGCCTGCTGATGTCCGGAAAGCCGCATAAAACGAGCTTTCCCGAAAAGATTTTCACCCTTTGGACGGTGAAAAATTTGAATAGTGAAACGCGAGGGCCTTGATCCCGCCTCCCTTTCTTGCCGTTCTTGCCGTCACGTGTACCGCCGGCCGGTTCTGTCGGTCGACGGTACCCCCCCAATAGCCGCCGGGATGCATTTCGCAATCAATCGATACATCACGGCAGCGCTCGACGATCAGGCGATAGTCGTCGAAGGACGCCGGATCACTCCCACTCGATTGTCGCCGGCGGCTTACCCGACACGTCGTACACCACCCGATTGATCCCGCGCACTTCGTTGATGATCCGGTTCGACGCGCGGCCGAGCAGCGCATACGGCAGATGCGCCCAGTGCGCCGTCATGAAATCGGTCGTCTGCACCGCGCGCAGCGCGGCCACGTAGTCGTACGTGCGGCCGTCGCCCATCACGCCGACCGACTTCACCGGCAGGAACACCGCGAACGCCTGGCTCGTCAGGTCGTACCAGCTCTTGCCGACCTGCGACGGCTCGCACAGGCCCGCCGCCGCATCCTGCTCGGTCGCGAGCGTCCCGCGGAGCTCTTCGATGAAGATCGCATCCGCGCGGCGCAGCAGCTCCGCGTAGTCGCGCTTCACTTCGCCCAGAATCCGCACGCCGAGGCCCGGGCCCGGGAACGGATGGCGATACACCATCTCCGCCGGCAAGCCGAGCGCGACGCCAAGCTCGCGCACTTCGTCCTTGAACAGATCGCGCAGCGGCTCGAGCAGCTTCAGGCCGAGCGTCTCCGGCAAGCCGCCCACGTTGTGATGGCTCTTGATCGTCGTCGCCTTCTTCGTCTTCGCGCCGCCCGATTCGATCACGTCCGGGTAGATCGTCCCCTGCGCGAGCCACTTCGCGTTCGTCAGCTTCTTCGCTTCCGCCTGGAACACTTCGACGAACTCGCGGCCGATGATCTTGCGCTTGTGCTCCGGATCGGCGACGCCCGCAAGATGGCCGAGGAACTGCTCGGACGCGTCGACGTGGACGACCTTCGCATGCAGCCGGCCTTCGAACATGTCGAGCACCATCTTGCCTTCGTTCAGGCGCAGCAGGCCGTGGTCGACGAACACGCAAGTCAATTGATCGCCGATCGCACGGTGGATGAGCGCCGCCGCGACGCTCGAATCCACGCCGCCCGACAGGCCGAGGATCACTTCCTCGTCGCCGACCTGCTCGCGAATCCGCGCGACCGCCTCCTCGATGTGGTCGCGCATGATCCAGTCGGGTTTCGCGCCGGCGATGTCGAGCACGAAGCGCTCGAGCAGCTTGCGGCCCTGCACCGTGTGCGTGACTTCCGGGTGGAACTGCACCGCGTAGTAGCCGCGCGCCTCGTCGGCCATGCCGGCGATCGGGCAGCTCGGCGTCGACGCCATCAGCGCGAAGCCCGGCGGCATCTCGCCGACCTTGTCGCCGTGGCTCATCCAGACCTTCAGCATCCCGTGGCCTTCGGGCGTCGCGAAATCCTGGATGCCGTCGAGCAGGCGCGTGCGGCCATGCGCGCGCACTTCCGCATAGCCGAACTCGCGGTGGTCGCTCCACTCGACCTTGCCGCCCAGCTGTACGGCCATCGTCTGCATCCCGTAGCAAATGCCGAGCACGGGCACGCCGAGATCCCATACCGCCTGCGGCGCGCGCAACTGGTGGTCCTCGTAGGTGCTCGCGTGGCTGCCGGACAGAATCACGCCCTTCGGTGCGAACTCGCGAACGAAGTCGTCGGAAACGTCGTTCGGATGGATCTCGCAGTAGACGTGCGCTTCGCGGACGCGCCGCGCGATCAGTTGAGTGACTTGCGAACCGAAGTCGAGAATCAGGATTTTGTCGTGCATGGCAGCGGACGAGGAAAGGAACAAGGGAATAACAAAAGCAGCGCACGCGGCGCTGCATCGAATATGTATCGGGGCGATCGCGCCGCCGCGAAGCGCGGCGGCCTGACGGGCCGGAAAACCGCGCCGATCACGGTTGCGACGGCGGTCGCGCCGCGTCGCCGAGCGCGCTCGGCGCGGCGTCCTCGCGCGCGGCAGGCGTCGCCGCCGCGGTGCCCGCGTTCACGGCGGCCGGCGCGGCGCTCGCGGCCGACGCGGCGGCGGGTGCGCCCGGCGCGGTGCTCACGCGCGACACGCCCGGCTCGATCCGCGCGGCCGCGGGCGGCGCCATGACCGGCTGCGCAGCGCGCTTCGACGCGCCGCGCGCGTCGGCCGCCTGCGCCTTCTCGCGCCGCCGCACCGCGGCCGCGAGCCGCACGCCGCCGAAACCGATCACGAGCAGCACGGCCCCCGCGACGACCGATACAAATTGGCCGAACGACGACAACTGCGGCGAGCGGACCGCGAGCAGCCACACGAGCATCACGACGCCCGTCAGCCAGTTCACGTGCCCGACCGCGCGCGCGACGCCCGCGGTCAGATCGCCGTTGAACGCGGCGTGCACGGACAGCCACGCCAGCCCGAGGAGCGCGATGCCGAACGCCTGGCCGACCATCGCGGGATCGACGGTGACGAGTTGCAGCGCGTCGTACAGCGCTTTCCACGGGGTCAGCACGAACAGCACGCCGAACGCGGCGAGCAGCACGGCATCGATCAGAAGAACGGCGCGCAGCAACGGTTTCATCGGCGATCAGTCCACGTGATAGTTGGGGGCTTCCTTCGTGATCTGCACGTCGTGCACGTGCGACTCGCGCATGCCGGCTGCGGTGATCTGAACGAACTCGGCCTTCTCGTGCAGCTCGGCGATCGTCTTGCAGCCGCAGTAGCCCATGCTCGCGCGCACGCCGCCGATCAACTGGAAGATGATCGCGTTGACCGAGCCCTTGTACGCGACGCGGCCTTCGATGCCTTCCGGCACGAGCTTGTCGATGTTCGCGGAGTTGTCCTGGAAGTAGCGGTCCGCCGCGCCGTCCTTCATCGCGCCGACCGAGCCCATGCCGCGATACGACTTGTACTGGCGGCCCTGGTAGAGGAACACGTCGCCCGGCGCCTCTTCGGTGCCGGCGAACATGCTGCCCATCATCACCGCGTTCGCGCCGGCGGCGAGCGCCTTCGACACGTCGCCCGAGAAGCGGATGCCGCCGTCGGCGACGCACGGCACGCCGGTGCCGCGCAGCGCATCCGACACGTTCGCGATCGCGCTGATCTGCGGCACGCCGACGCCCGCGACGATCCGCGTCGTACAGATCGAGCCCGGGCCGATGCCGACCTTCACCGCGTCCGCGCCGTATTCGACGAGTGCCTTCGCGGCAGCCGCGGTCGCGATGTTGCCGCCGATCACCTCGACCTTCGGGAAGTTCTGCTTGACCCAGCGCACGCGCTCGAGCACGCCCTTGCTGTGGCCGTGCGCGGTATCGACGACGATCACGTCGACGCCCGCCTGCACGAGCAGCTCGACACGCTCTTCGTTGTCCGCACCGACGCCGACCGCCGCGCCGACGCGCAGCTTGCCGTGCTCGTCCTTGCACGCTTCCGGGTGCTCGGTCTGCTTCGTGATGTCCTTGACCGTCATCAGGCCGCGCAGCTCGAACGCGTCGTTGACGACGAGCACGCGCTCGAGACGGTGGCTGTGCATCAGCGCCTTCGCCTCGGCGAGCGGCGTGCCCTCGGCCACCGTCACGAGGCGCTCGCGCGGCGTCATGATCGACTTGACCGGCTCGTCGAGGCGGGTTTCGAAGCGCAGGTCGCGGTTCGTCACGATGCCGACGAGCTTCGGACCTTCGACGACCGGGAAGCCCGAGATGCCATGCTGGCGCGACAGCGCGATCACGTCGCGCACCTTCATGCTCGGCGGAACGGTGATCGGATCGCGCACGACGCCCGATTCGAAGCGCTTGACCTTCGCGACCTCGCGCGCCTGCTCGACGGGGGTGAGATTCTTGTGGACGATGCCGACGCCGCCTTGCTGCGCCATCGCGATCGCGAGGCGGCCTTCGGTGACCGTGTCCATCGCGGCGGACACGAGCGGCATGTTCAGGGAGATGTTGCGGGTCAGCTGGGTCTTGAGGCTGGTGTCGCGCGGCAGAACGTCGGAGAACGCCGGGACGAGGAGCACGTCATCGAACGTGAGTGCTTTTTGGATCAGACGCATGGCAAATCCTATAGGCGCAAAACCGAATTATACGCGATGCCCGGTTAATTTTCACAACACGAACAACGGCTTAGCCGTTTGGGCCCCGAATCGTTCGGATCCCGGTTCGAGTCGTTTTCGATCCGGTTTCGTTTCCGCCGGCGTCGCGCGGGTTCGCGCCGGATGGGCGGGATGGGTGCGCCGGATGCGTCGAACGTGCCCGGCGCGCGGAATGCACGAGACGTATGATGCGGCCCATGCCGCGCTCATGCCGCGGCATACCGCACGGCGAAATACGGCGGGCGGCATGCCGGCCGGCCTCGACGCGAACGTCGCGCCCGCGCCGGGCGCCGGCCATGCCACGCGTCGCCGCGCGCTCCCGCCGCGCGACACCGCACGCCGCGCCCGGCAACGCGCCGGCCATGCCGGCTCACGCCTTCAGCGCCCGTCGTACTCGTCATGGCGACGCCACCAGACGCCCGTTTCGTTGCGCCCTTTCGGCGCGCGATCGAGCCACTGGTACATGCCCCAGAGGCCGTCCAGCCCGCGCGCGTACGTCGAATACGTGTGATAGACGGCGCCGTCCTCGAGCACGAACGCGCTCATTCCCGGCCGATCGCGCGCGTACGTGCGCGCATCGGTCCCGCAATCGGCCGCGAACCCGGCGACGGGCGCAGGCGCAGGCGTCACATCCATCGCGCGGCCGCCGCGCCGGTAGTTGTATTCGACGCTGCCGTCACGCTGCTGCGCTTCGGTAAACGACACGTTGAAGTCGTAGTTGAAATCGCCGTCGAGCGACGACGCCCACGCGAACCTCCATCCCGTGCGCGTGCGATACGCCCGCAGCTTCGCGAGCGGCGCGCGCGACACCGCCGCGAGCGTGACGTCGTGATGCGCGAGATGGACGACGAAGCCGTCGAAGCCGTCCGCGAGCGCCGAGCACGACGGGCATCCCGCCGCGTAGTCGGGTCCGAACATGAAGTGGTAGACGAGCAGTTGCGAGCGGCCGCGGAACAGGTCCGCGAGCGACGCGCCGCCTCCGTCGGTATCGAATCGGTACGCCTTGTCGACGCGCACCCACGGCAACGCCGCGCGCTGCCGCGCGAGCGCGTCGCCGCGCCGGGTGTGCGCCTTTTCCGCATCGAGCAGTTCGAGCCGCGCGGCGAGCCATTCGTCGCGCGTACCGGTCGGGTGTGTCGCCATCGGTCGTCCCTCCTTTTAGCCTGCGTCGCGCGCCGCTCGATCGTTCCGCGATCCGGCGCGCGGGGAGTGTGATCGCGTGGTGGTAGATTAGTCGCGGGCTTCGAACGGTGGGAGTGACAAGTGTGGCGGGATTCCGATGGACTCGCTGATCACGGCCGCGGCGCGCGCGCTCGCCGCGGGTGATCCGCTCGGCGCGCTGAACCGCGTCGCGCTGCGCGACGATGCGCCCGCGCTCGCGCTCGCGGCATCGCGATGGCGCAGCTCGGCGAGTTCGTCCGGGCAAAGGCGCTCGTGCGCCGCGCGGCTCGCGCGTTCAGCCCGAACGAAGCGCTCGCCCGCGCGCGATGCGTCGTCGCCGAAGCCGAGATCGCGCTCGCGTCGCGCGAGCTCGGCTGGCCCGAGAAGGCGCTCGACGCGGCGCGCGCGACGCTCGAGGCGCACGGCGACAGCGTCAATGCCGCGCATGCGCGATACCTCGCGATCCGCCGCCTGCTGCTGATCGGCCGCGTCGACGAAGCCGCGCGCACGCTCGCCGCGCTCGATGCCGCCACGCACCCGCCCGCGTTGCGGGCCGCGCACGAGCTGATCGTCGCGGGTATCGCGCTGCGGCGCATCGAGACGAAGCCCGCACGCGCGGCCCTCGCCCGCGCCGAGCGCGCGGCGCGCGACGCGGGCATTCCCGCGCTCGCGGCCGAAGTCGAGCGCGCGTTTCGCGTTCTCGACACGCCCGCCGCGCGCCTCGTCGCACGCGGCCAAACGCGCGCGCTGCAGCTCGACGAGGTCGAGGCCTGGCGCGCATCGGCGTCGCTCGTCGTCGACGCGTGCCGCCGCGTCGTGCACGACGCGCGCGCGACGGTTCCGCTCGCGCGCCGCCCCGTGCTGTTCGCGCTTGCACGCGCGCTCGGCGAGGCCTGGCCCGGCGACGCGCCGCGCGAGGCGCTCGTCGCCCGCGCGTTTCGCGTGAAGCATGCCGACGAATCGCACCGCGCGCGGCTGCGCGTCGAGATCGGGCGGCTGCGCGCCCTGCTAGGCGAACTGGCCGACATTCGCGCGACGCAGCGGGGGTTCGTGCTGATCCCGCGCCGGGCGCCCGAAGTGGCGGTGCTCGCGCGCCCGCACGAGGACGCGCACGCGGCCGTGCTCGCCCTCCTCGCCGACGGCGAATCGTGGTCGAGTTCCGCGCTTGCACTCGCGCTCGGCGCGAGCCAGCACACCGTGCAGCGCTCGCTCGACGCGCTCGCGGCGGCCGGCAACGCGCAATCGTTCGGCTGCGGCCGCGCGCGCCGCTGGACGACCCCGCCCGTGCCCGGATTCGCGACGACCTTGTTACTCCCGGCGCCGCTGCCGGGCGATTAGGATGACCCCATCGAGCAACCGGGAGACGGACATGAAGCGATCGAGCGCCGAAATCATCCAGGAATACGGCCCGTTTCCGGGCGTCGACAGCGTGCACGGCGTGACGTTCGACGGCCGGCGTGTCTGGTTCGCCTGCGGCGACAAGCTGAACGCGCTCGACCCGGCGAGCGGCGCGACGCAGCGCTCGATCGACGTCGCCGCGCACGCGGGCACCGCGTTCGACGGCCGGCATCTGTACCAGATCGCGGAAGACCGCATCCACAAGATCGACCCGGACACGGGCCGCGTGCTCGCGACGATCCTCGCGCCCGGCCGCGGCAATTCGGGGCTCGCGTGGGCCGAAGGCTCGCTCTGGGTCGGCCAGTATCGCGATCGCCGAATTCATCAGATCGATCCCGAAACGGGCGCGATTCTTCGGACGATCGAATCGAACCGCTTCGTCACCGGCGTCACGTGGGTCGACGGCGAGCTCTGGCACGGCACGTGGGAAAACGACGAGAGCGAGCTGCGCCGCGTCGATCCGCAAACGGGCGACGTGCTGGAGGCGCTCGGGATGCCGGCGGGCGTCGGCGTATCGGGGCTCGAATCCGACGGCGGCGACCGGTTCTTCTGCGGCGGCGGAAACAGCGCGAAGGTGCGGGCCGTGCGCCGCCCCGCGCGCGACGCCGCGGCGCACGCGCGCAGCGGGCGCGCCGGCGGTTCGGCCGACGAATAGCGCATCCACCCGTCGGGTGCTACAGCGGCGGCGATACCAATACCGACGACGGCCGCCAACGATCGCGACAGCGATAGCAGCACCGACGCCGGCATGAGCGCGACGACACGGCGGATGCCGTTCGCCATCGCCCTTGCCCATTGCCGCGGCCACGTCGCCGCGCCGGTAATCCGCGCGTGCGTCTCCCCGCCGACGCGTCGCACGACACAACGCGCACGCCCGAACGACGCAACGCATCGACCAAGCGCAGGGCCGAATGCAGGAATGAACAAGACGAACACCGCGCGGCACCGCTAAGATGCGCGCTCGTCAGTGAAAATGGTCGGAGAATTCGATGCAGCGGGGTGTGGTGTACGGCGTCTTGGCGGGCGCCTTGTGGGGAATGGTGTTTCTCGTGCCGCGGCTCCTGACCGATTTCTCGCCGCTGCTGCTGAGCGTCGGCCGCTACGCGATGTACGGCCTCGTGTCGCTCGCGGCCGCGCTGCCGGCCGCCCGCTCGCTCGCCTCGCGTCTCACGCACGACGATCTCGTCGCGCTCGTCAAGCTCGCGCTCGTCGGCAACGTCGCGTACTACATGCTGCTGTCGAGCGCCGTGCATTTGATCGGCATCGCGCCCAGCTCGCTGATCGTCGGCGTGCTGCCCGTCACCGTCACGCTCGCCGGCCTGGGCGACCACGGCGCGGTGCCGCTCAAGCGGCTCGCGGGGCCGCTCGCGCTCGTCGTCGCCGGCATCGCGTGCATCAACGTCGATCTGTTCACGTCGGAAGCCGCCCACGCGACGACGCTCGCGCAAAAACTCGCCGGCATCGCCTGCGCGACGGGCGCGCTCGCGAGCTGGACGTGGTATGCGGTCGCGAACGCCCGCTATCTGCAACGCCACCATCATTTCGACGGCAACGAATGGTCGGTGCTATGGGGCGTCGTCACCGGCCTGATTGGCGGGCTGTGCTGGATCGGGATCGCCGCGCTGCCGGCCGGCGCGCTGCAGCCGGCGCTGCCCGCGTCGCGCTGGCAGCTGTTCTGGCTGCTGAATCTCGGCCTCGCGATCGGCGCGTCGTGGCTCGGCAACGGGCTGTGGAACGCGGCGTCGAAGCGGCTGCCGCTCACGCTGTCGGGCCAGTTGATCGTGTTCGAAACCGTTTTCGCGCTGCTATACGGCTTCGTCTTCGATCATCGGCTGCCGCGCGTGCTCGAGATCGCGGCGCTCGTGCTGCTGCTCGCCGGCGTCTACGGCTCGGTACGCCGGCACGGCGACAAGCGCGCGGCCGACGATCCGCTCAACGCGAACCTCGGCGCGCACTGAGCGCGGGCGCCGCCCGCGCATTGGCGCGGAGGTTGGGTCGGCCGTTCAGCCGCTCGGCCGCCGGCCGCTTCGGCAGCGACGCGCGGGCCGATTGCGTCCGACGTCCGGCGTCCGTCAACGCCCGCGCCGCGCGCCGCGCGCCGCTCAGCGCGAATCCTTCGGCAGCCACTTGCGGCCCTCGATCGAGCCCTCGCGGCGGGTCTTGTCGACGCGGCGCTGCCGCGCGAGCTTCGGGTCGACGATCAGAGGCCGGTAGATCTCGACGCGATCGCCGTCGGCGACGGGCGCATCGAGCGGCGCGAGCTTGCCGAAAATGCCCGTCTTCAGCGCCGAGGCATCGATATCGGGATGCAGCGCGAGCACGCCGCTCGCGGCGATCGCGTCGCGCACGCTCGCTCCTGCCGGCACGTCGACGGCGACGAGCGTCTGCCGCTCGGGCAGCGCATAGCAGACCTGGACCTTCGGCATACGCGTCACCCCTTGCCGTAGCGCTGATCGGCGCGCTTCACGAACGATTCGACGAACGTATTCGCGATGTGCGTGAACACGGGGCCGATGATCTTCTCGAGAATGATGCTCGAGAATTCGTAGTGCAGCGCGAACTCGATCTTGCACGCGTCCGCGCGCAGCGGCGTGAAGCGCCAGTAGCCGGTGAACTTGCGAAACGGCCCGTCGGCGAACTCCATGTCGATCCGGGTCGGCCGCTCCTGCGTGTTGCGGGTCGCGAAATGCTGCTTGATGCCCTTGAAATTGATGTCGATGCGCGCCTCCATCCCGGTTTCGTCGCGGCGGCGAATCTCGACGCCGCCGCACCAGGGCAGGAAGTTCGGGTAATCGTCCACGTCGGTGACGAGGTCGAACATCTGTTCCGCCGAATGGCGGATCAATACGGTTTTCTGGACATCTGCCATAAATCGCGCGGCATCGCAAAGGTAAACGAGCAAGCCGGGCCAACGCCGCCCCGCTTTGCTAAAATCGTGATTTTAAACGAGTTGGCCATTTCCCTTCATGAGCATCATCGACAATAGAAAAGCGTTCTTCGATTACCACATCGAAGAACGCTATGAAGCGGGGCTCGTGCTCGAGGGGTGGGAGGTCAAGGCGCTGCGCGCCGGGCGCGGCCAGATCAAGGAAGGCTACGTCGTCGTGAAGCACGCGGAGATCTTCCTGATCGGCACGCACATCAGCCCGCTGCCCGAAGCCTCGACGCACATCAAGCCCGATCCCGTCCGCACCCGCAAGCTGCTGCTGCATCGCGACGAGATCAAGAAGCTGATCGGCAAGGTCGAGCAGCGCGGTTATACGCTCGTGCCGCTGAACTTCCATTACAAGGGCGGCCGCGTGAAATGCGAGATCGGCCTTGCGAAAGGCAAGAAACTGCACGATAAGCGCGAGACCGAAAAGAAGCGCGATTGGGAGCGCGAGAAGGCGCGAATCATGCGCTCGGCCACCTGACGCGACGCTTTGCCACACGCGAGCCGCCTCGGCCGCGCACGCTCGCGACGCACGAGCCGCTCGGCACGCGAGCCGCGCCGAAATCGAAACGGCCTGCTTCGAATCAATCGAAGCAGGCCGTTTCTTCATGCAATTGCGGATGCGGGCCGGGTCGACCTGCGCCGCGCGTCAGCTCTTGCTCGCGCCCGGGGCGAGCGCGCCCGGCGCGCTGCGGTTCACGATCGTCAGCGCCGATGCGATCGCCGTGCTCAGATCCGACAGGTTCGACGGCACGATCAGCGTATTGCCCGCCTTCGCGAGATTGCCGAACGCGCCGACGTACTGCTCGGCCACCTTCAGGTTCACCGCGTCCATCCCGCCCTGCGACTGGATCGCCTGCGCGATCTTCTGAATCGCCTGCGAGTTCGCCTCGGCCACCGCGAGAATCGCGGCCGCCTCGCCCTGCGCCTGGTTGATCGCCGCCTGTTTCTCGCCCTCGGATTTCTGGATCGCCGCCTCGCGCGCGCCCGACGCGAGATTGATCTGCTCCTGCTTGCGCCCTTCCGACGCGGCGATCAGCGCACGCTTCTCGCGCTCCGCGGTGATCTGCGCCTGCATCGCATGCAGGATCTCCTTGGGCGGCGTCAGATCCTTGATCTCGTAGCGCAGCACCTTCACGCCCCAGTTCGAGGCCGCCTCATCGAGCGCCGACACGATGCTGTGATTGATGAAATCGCGCTCCTCGAACGTCTTGTCGAGTTCGAGCTTGCCGATCACCGAGCGCAGCGTGGTCTGCGCGAGCTGCGTGATCGCGAGCACGAAGTTGCTCGAACCGTACGACGCCTTCATCGGATCGGTGACCTGGAAGTACAGCACGCCGTCGACCTGCAGTTGCGTGTTGTCGCGCGTGATGCAGATCTGGCTCGGCACATCGAGCGGAATCTCCTTGAGCACGTGCCGGTAGGCGATCCGGTCGACGAACGGCAGCACGATGTTCAGGCCCGGAGAAAGTGTCGCGTGATAGCGGCCGAACCGCTCGAGCACCCACGCGTGCTGCTGCGGCACGATCTTCACCGTCTGCGACACGATCACGAAGGCGATGACGAGCAGCACCACCCAGACGATCAACGAATCCATGAAACGGGTCCTCCTGGTTGAAATATGAAAGGTGAACGCGCGAATAAGGGCACGAAAGTGCGTATGAAAATGCGCGCGCTCACGCCGGCGGCTTCGCGGCGACGATCAGACAATTGCCCCGCACCGCGCGCACTTCATACAGATGCGCGTCCTCGCGCTCGCCGGCCGCGAGTTCGACGTCCCACGGCGCGCCGCGATACTGCGCGCGCGCCCGGCGGTCGCGCCAATGCGTGACCTCGATCGTCGCGCCGATATCGAGGTTGACGTCGGGGTTCGCGCCCGCGTCGCGCTTCTGCTTGCGGCCGAGCCCCGAGCGCCTGAGCGCGATCACGGCGACGAGCGCGACGAGCGCGGCCGCGGCCAGTTGCCACGCGGCGGGCACGCCCGCCAGATGCGCGAGGCCGCCCGCGAGAAAGCCGAGCGCGATCATCAGCAGGTAGAACGTTCCCGTCAGCAGCTCCGCGACGACGAACACGCCGACGCCGATCCACCAGAAAAACTGCCCCGATACCATCGCGCCTCCCGTTGCGCAAAGAAAAACACCCCGGTGTTACCGGGGTGTTTATAGCACGAACCTTGCAATTTACCTTCATCCGGGCGGCAATCGGGCAATTCCCGTCCGGACCGGCGATTACCGCGGATTACTGCTTCGCGGCGAGCGCCTGCCACGTCTCGATGACCGTGTCCGGATTCAGCGAGATCGACGCGATGCCTTCGTCGGCGAGCCACTTCGCGAAATCCGGGTGATCGGACGGGCCCTGACCGCAGATGCCCACGTACTTGTCGAGCTTGCGACACGTGTCGATCGCGCGCTTCAACATGAACTTCACGGCCGGATCGCGTTCGTCGAAATCGACGGCGAGCAGTTCCATGCCCGAATCGCGGTCGAGGCCGAGCGTCAGCTGCGTGAGGTCGTTCGAGCCGATCGAGAAGCCGTCGAAGTGCTGCAGGAACTCCTCGGCGAGGATCGCGTTCGACGGCACTTCGCACATCATGATGAGACGCAGGCCGTTGTCGCCGCGCTTCAGGCCGAACTTCCCGAGCAGGCCGACCACACGCTCCGCCTGCTTCACGGTGCGCACGAACGGCACCATGATCTCGACGTTGGTCAGGCCCATTTCGTCGCGAACGCGCTTGAGCGCCATGCACTCCATCTCGAACGCCTGCGCGAAATCCTCGGCGATGTAGCGCGACGCGCCGCGGAAACCCAGCATCGGGTTTTCCTCATCCGGCTCGTAGCGTGAGCCGCCGATCAGCTTCTTGTACTCGTTCGACTTGAAGTCGGACAGACGCACGATCACGGGCTTCGGATAGAACGCCGCCGCGATCGTCGCGATGCCTTCCGTCAGCTTGTCCACATAGAACGCCCGCGGCGACGCGTGGCCGCGCGCGACGCTCTCGACCGCCTTCTTCAGGTCGGCGTCGACGTTCGGGTACTCGAGGATCGCCTTCGGATGCACGCCGATGTTGTTGTTGATGATGAACTCGAGGCGCGCGAGGCCGACGCCCGCGTTCGGCAACTGCGAGAAGTCGAACGCGAGCTGCGGGTTGCCGACGTTCATCATGATCTTGACCGGCACGCTCGGCAGCTCGCCGCGCTGCACCTCGGACACTTCGGTTTCGAGCAGGCCGTCGTAGATCTTGCCCTCGTCGCCCTCCGCGCACGACACCGTGACGAGCGCGCCGTCCTTCAGCACGTCGGTCGCGTCGCCGCAGCCGACCACCGCCGGCACGCCGAGCTCGCGCGCGATGATCGCCGCATGGCAGGTGCGCCCGCCGCGGTTCGTGACGATCGCCGACGCCCGCTTCATCACCGGCTCCCAGTTCGGGTCGGTCATGTCGGCGACGAGCACGTCGCCCGGCTGCACACGCTCCATCTCCGACGGATCGTGGATCACGCGCACGGGGCCCGCGCCGATCTTCTGGCCGATCGCGCGGCCCGTCGCGAGCACCTGCGACTGGCCCTTCAGCTTGAAGCGCTGCTCGACCTTGCCGTGCGCCTGGCTCTTCACCGTTTCGGGACGCGCCTGCAGGATGAAGATCTTGCCGTCGCGGCCGTCCTTGCCCCACTCGATGTCCATCGGGCGCTGGTAGTGCTTCTCGATGATGACCGCGTACTTCGCGAGCTCGATCACGTCGTCGTCGGTGATCGAATAGCGGTTGCGCTGCTCGTGCGGCACGTCGACCGTCTTCACGCGGCCCGGCTCGCCCGGCTGCGTGAATTCCATCTTGATCAGCTTCGAGCCGATCGAGCGGCGGATGATCGGGTACTTGTCCTGTGCGAGCGTCGTCTTGAACACATAGAACTCGTCCGGATTCACCGCGCCCTGCACGACGGTTTCGCCCAGGCCGTAGCTCGCGGTGATGAACACGGCGTCCTTGAAGCCCGATTCGGTGTCGATCGTGAACATCACGCCGGCCGCGCCGACGTCCGAGCGCACCATCCGCTGCACGCCGGCCGACAACGCGACCTCGGCGTGCGTGAAGCCCTTGTGCACGCGGTACGAGATCGCGCGATCGTTGTACAGCGACGCGAACACGTGCTTCATGCGGTCGAGCACGTCCTCGATGCCGACGACGTTCAGATACGACTCCTGCTGACCGGCGAACGATGCGTCGGGCAAGTCCTCCGCGGTCGCGGACGAGCGCACGGCGAACGACAGCTCGCCCGGCGAGCCGTTCTTCAGGATCTCGAACTGCGCGCGGATTTCCTGCTCGAGGCGCGGCTGCAGCGGCGCGTCGACGATCCACTTGCGGATCTCGGCGCCGGCTTCGGCGAGCGCCTTCACGTCGTCGATGTCGAGCGACTCGAGACGTTGCGCGATGCGTTCGGTGAGGTTGTTGTGCTGGAGAAAATCGCGGAATGCGAGCGCGGTCGTCGCGAAACCGGTGGGCACGCGCACGCCTGCCTCGGCCAACTGGCTGATCATCTCGCCGAGCGACGCATTCTTGCCGCCGACGATTTCGACATCGGTCATTCGCAACTGCTCGAACGGAATTACATACGCCTGATCCTTTGCGACGTTTGCTGCGTTAGTCATACAAGCCCCTAAGTGTGAAAAAAATGCTCGATCGTGCAACGGGCTCGGAGCACGGCCGCCTGCAAAAGGCGGGACGCGCATTGCACAACCTGTCGGATAAGCCTTCGCGGGAACAGGGCGATACCGTCGCGCTTGCAAAAAATCCCGGCAGAAAGGCGAAAAAGCAGACAAATCGCCGAACTTGCCGGGAATCCGTAGCGCATCACGAACCGAAACGCGGCCGCGCCGCGCATCAGCCGCAAGGGCTTATCCAACAGGTTGCCGCTATTCTACCGTGCCGGCTCGCGGATGTGGCGCAACCCGCTCGCGATGGTGCTCTAGCGCGCGGTTTCGACGCGCGGACGCGCCGCGGCGGGGAGCAGCCGGCACGGGCGCGCTCGCCGATGTGCCGATTTCGATTCCGCTTCGGGAAGCCGGCGTGTGACGGTGCGGTGTGGAAGACGTTCGATGTGCGGGGGACGATGTCGGGTATCGGGTATCGGGTGTCCTGCGTCGGCGTCGGCGTCGGACTCCGAGATTCGGCCTGGCCCAAGGTTTCCTGGCAGGCCCGGCTCTACCCCGAACGCTGAACGACGAACGCAGGGACGACCAATCAAACCCACCCCTGCGTCGACGCACGGCGTTCCGCCAGCCCGCCGGCCGACCGACCGATCGCGCGTCTCGCGTCGCCCCCATCATTCGGCCGCCGGCCGACACGCACGCCAACCCGCGTGCGCGCCGCCGGAAATCGCCCACGTGCGAGCCTCACGAATCAGCGCCCGCCACCACGCCGTCGATCAGCACATAGCCGCGGCTGCGCCCGCCGCTGTCCGCATCGGGCGTGTTCATCGCCGCGTACAGATCGGCCGTCGTCACCCAGACGGGCGGATATTTATAGCGGGATACGTCGAGGATCAGGAAGCGGTCGGCTGCGGCGTCGTACGCGCCGAGCGGCGAGATGTGGCCGCCGGTCTGCTGACCGAGGCGGCTTCTCAGGTAGTTGACGAGCACGTAGCGCCCCGGGCGGCCGAGATGCGCGATCGCGTCCGCGCGAAACACGTCGACCGATACGTCCGACGCATGGCGCACGTCGCCGCTCGCGCCGAGCGCGTTCGCGAGCGCGCCGAGCTGATCGAGCGTCATCCCGTGCCGCTCGATCAGCGCGCGCGGCCGAATCCGCTCGGTCGCGTCGCCGAGCACATTGTCCTGCGTGAAATAGTGGAACGGCGGATATTGCGCGGCGGCGGGCGCCGGCACGCGCAGCGCGTTGAGCACCATCACGAGCGACGCGACGCCGCAATAGCTCTGCGTCTTCTGCGTGACGAAATGGCTGCCGAGCGAAGCGTATGCGCTGCGCGCGCCGCTCTCGGCCAACATCTGTTCGCCGGCGAGGCTGCCGAGGTCGATCAGGCCGGCGGGCAATGGCAGGGGCTGCGCGGCCGCGGGGCCGATCAACGCGAGCGCGGCGAGCACGGCGCCGGCGAGTCTTGTGTTCACGGTCACGGCTCCTGAATCGTTCGACGAGCGAAGCGCCGCTCGCGCGACGCCCGCACGAGCATAGCGCGAAGCCCGTAACGATGCCGCGCGGCGGCACGCGGGCACGTGCCAGGCGGCCCGATAGACGGAGGCGGCTTGCCGCGCGTTCGGCCCGCCGCCATCGCCATCGCCATCGCCATCGCCATCGCCATCGCCACCGACACCGACACCGACACCGACACCAATGCCATCATCGCCAATGCCAATGCCGACGCCGACGCCGACGTCAACATAAACGCCAACGCCCGACCACCGCGCCACACCCCCTAAGGTTTCGCGCGCCGCGGCGCCACTTATCGCGCGAAATCGGCCGTCTGCTTGACGAACGCGGCGAAGTTCGCGATGTCGAGGCTGCCGAAGCCCGTCACCGGATCCCAGCCCACACCGGCCTTGTAGCCATAGCCGCCCGAGCCGTTGTTGCCGGATTTCACGTCATGCGCGAACGCGCCGTTGGCCGGCGCGTAGCGATAGAGGCTCGCGAGCGGAAAACCGAGCCGGTTGCCGTTGTCGGATTGCACGCGCGCCCAGATGCCCGTGAAGATCGGCGCCGCGAGGCTCGTGCCGCCCCATTGCTCGGTCCGGCCGTTCACGTAGACGTGCGCGCCGCTGCGGCCGTCCGCATCGAATGCGACATCGGGCAGCGCGCGCGCTTTCGCCGACGCGCCGAGCACGCTTCGCTGCCACGCCGGTGCCGCTTCGCTTCGGCTGTAGCCGCCGCCCGTCGCCCACAGACGCCTCGTGCCGTCGTAGCTGCCGTACGCGTCGTACACGCCGATCGGCTGCAAACCCTCGTTCCATGCGACTTCGCCCGCGTAGGCGAGCGTCGTCCTGTCGATCGACAGCGTCGTGCCGCCGACCGCGACGACGTACGGCGACGTCGCGGGCTCGCTCACCGAATAGTTCGATCGCGCCGGCACGCCCTGCCCGCCCGACACGCGGCTCACGCTGCATTCGTACGCGCCCGCGTCGCCCGCCGCGACGACGAACGTCTGCCCCTGCGCGACCGCGCTCTTGAAGATGCGGTCGTCCGCCGCCTGCGTGCCGGACGCGCGTGCGTCCGCCTCGCACACGCCGAGCGACACGTTGATCACCTTCGCGACGTTGTCGACGACCGCGCGGTTGTACGCCGAGGTGATGTCGGAGAGCAGCATCGAGGGCGCCGCGTAGAGCACAAGCCCCTTCACCGCGCCGCCCGCCGCGCCGACGATCGCCTGGCTGTCCATATCCCATTCGCTCAGGCCCGAATTGTCGCTGTAATCGCTGCCGGGCGGCCCGGTACGCGTGACCGTCGCCGCGACGCGCGCGAGCCCGGCCTTCGCCGCGAACGTATCGAGATCCCGCAGCACGGGCGCAGCATCGCCCGCCATGATCACGCCGACCGTCGTCTGCGACGCCGTCAGCGTCGAGCCCGCGCGATAGATTCGCGAGAATTCGAGCGGATCGTGTCCCGTCAGCACGGGCGCGCCGCTCGCGGCGGCCGACGCGTCGCTCGCGCGCGCGGCCAGCGACGCCTTCGCGCCGCCGACCGCGCCCGTCACCGCCGCCTGGCGGTTGTACGTGCGCGCGAGCGTCGCATTATCGAGCCCGAGCACCGCGCCAACGATTCGGCCGAGCTCGGCGGGCACCTGCGCCGCGTCCTGGTTCGCATACACGCGCCGGCCTTCGAGCGTAAAGCGCTTGAGCCGCGTGTTGAACGCCGTCTTGACCGCGGCGGCGGTGCCCGTCGCCGAGATCAGCAGCCGGTTCGGCGCCACCTCGATGTCGCGGAATCCGGCCCGGCGCAGATGCGCTTCGACGAGCGCGACCTGCTGCGGCGTCGGCGCATACTGCGCGGCGAATTCGGCGGGCGTCAGATGCCGGCCGTAAGCGGCACTGCCGGGCGTATGCAGATCGCGCAGGAAGCGATCGAGCCTCGCTTCGTCGTTGAGATTGAGACTGACGACGACCCGCACCGGCTCGCCGGGCGCCGTGTCGATCGCCTTTCCGGCCGCGGTTGCCGCCGCCGAAGCTTGCGACGCCGCAAGCGCCTGCTGCGCAAGCGCCGGATACGCGCCGGTTTGCGTGTCGACCCATGCCGCCGCCGCGTGCGCGCTCAATGCCGCCGCGGCAAAGAACGTCGCCGCGTAAATCGCATGCTTCGCCTGCGAAGCGCGAGGCCTGGCCCATTTTCTTGACGTCATTTCGTCGTTCCTCATTCGGTTTGAATACAGTCGAACACCATGAAAGCGGCCCGCCGAACCGCTCGCGGATGAGCACCGCCGCGCCTGCTGCCCGAGGGCGAACGACGCCGCTCTCCCGGCCCGCCGCGCACGACGCGGCCGGTGACCGACGATCGGCGAGCCCGCCGGCGCTCGCCGGAGCCCGCGCCTTCGCTTCGCCCATCGAAAAGGATTCCGAATTAACCCGCTCGACCAATACCTCGATTCAAGCGGCGCAAACGAGATCGTGCGGTGAAATCAACCCGGCATCCGGCCGTCGCCATCGCCTTTCGAGCAGCACGACGAAATATTACAGATCATTTCAACGGGTGCGCGCCCCGACTATTGCGCGATCCGCAAATGCTAATCGTCCGATCCGGATCAATCATTCGCCGTCGTTGCGGACGAAGCGACGCCAAACCGTCGGCGGCACCGCTTCGCCCATCGCGCCGGGTGGCATGCCCGTGCCTGCTAGAATGATCGTCTCCCGGCCGCGCGCGGCCGCCACGCACTCGCTCGACGCTTCGATTCATGCTTCCAACCGTATTCATCGTCTCCGACGGCACCGGGATCACCGCCGAAACCTTCGCGCATTCGATCCTGTCTCAGTTCGATCAGAAATTCCGGCTCGTGCGCGTGCCGTTCATCGATTCGATCGAGAAGGCGTACGACACCGTCCGGAAAATCAACGACGCCGCGCAGCACGACGGCCGCAGGCCGATCGTGTTCACGACGCTCGTCGACGGCGAATCGAACGAGATCGTCAAGCGCTCGAACGCGCTCGTGCTCGACATGTTCCAGCGCTTCGTCGAGCCGCTCGAGCAGGAACTGCAGTTGAAGTCGAGCCACGCGATGGGCCGCGTGCACCAGAACGCGGACACCGAGGAATACAAGACGCGGATCGAGGCGATCAACTTCTCGCTCGCGCACGACGACGGCCAGTCGAACCGCAACCTCGCCGACGCCGACGTGATCCTGATCGGCGTGTCGCGCAGCGGCAAGACGCCGACGAGCCTGTATCTCGCGATGCAGTACGGGGTGAAGGCGGCGAACTATCCGCTGATTCCGGAAGACTTCGAGCGCGGCAAGCTGCCGACGCCGCTTCATCCGCACCGCGACAAGCTGTTCGGCCTGTCGATCGATCCGATGCGCCTGTCCGAGATCCGCAACGAGCGCCGCCCCGGCAGCAAGTATGCGGCGCCGGAGAACTGCCGCTACGAGATCAACGAGGCCGAAGCGATGATGCGGCGCGAAGGCGTCAAGTGGCTGTCGTCGACGCACAAGTCGATCGAGGAAATCGCGACGACGATCCTGCAGGAAATCAAGCTCGAGCGGCAATCGTATTGACCACGCGGCGCGCGGCGCGTGGGGCCGCGCCGTATCGCCGTCGCGCGCGGCATGCGCCGCGACGGACCGCGCGGGGCGGCGCCCATGATCGACCATTCGACGTCGCGGCGACGGCCTTCGCCGGCGCTGTCGCGGCGTCGCCGCGTCAGCGAGGCAAGCCGATTGCGAAGAAGAGCGAGAGCGAGCGAGAAAGCGCGTGCGTCACGCGCGAAGCGCGCGTTGCTGCCGGCATTGCTCGAAGAGACAAACCGCCGCAGCCGCGGCCACATTGAGCGACTCCATTCCGCCCGGCTGCGGAATCGTCACGCGATGCGTCGCCGCCTCGCGCCACCGGGCGGACACGCCCGCTCCTTCGTTGCCGAACACCCACGCGAGCGGCCCGGCCAGATCGCAGTCGTAGATCGCGCGCGCGCCGTGCGAATCGGTCAGCGCGACCGGAATCGCGAGCCGCTCGATCAGCGTGCCGGCGTCGACGTCCTCGTGGATGTCGAGCAGGAAATGCGCGCCCATCGCCGAGCGCAGCACCTTCGACGACCACGCGTAGGCGGTGCCCGGCGCGCAGAACACCCGCTCCACGCCCGCCGCGGCCGCGCTGCGCAGGATCGAGCCGACGTTGCCCGCGTCCTGCACGCCGTCGAGCACGACCGACGTGCCCGCGACACGCGCCGGCAGCGCCGGCGCCGGCCGGGCGACGAGCAGCAGCAGCCCGACGCCGTTGACGACGTTCGATAGCTGTCCGAACAGCACATCGGGCAACGTGACGACCCGCGCCGGCTCGATGCGCGCGACGATCCCGCGCGCCTCCTCATGCGCGAGCGCGCCGTCGGTGACGACGCACAGCTGCGGCTGTCCGGCCGCATCGAGATAGGCGCTCGCGAGATGGAACCCTTCGAGGAGCGCCTGCTCGCCGCGCCGCTGCTGGTGCGTCGATCCCGCGAGCGCCTTCAGGCGCTTGTACAGCGGATTGTCGCGGGAAGTGATCGCTTTCATCGAATCAGATCGAAGGCTTCGCGCACCGGCGCGAACGAGCGGCGATGATGCTCGCACGGCCCATGCTCGCGCAAGGCGGCCAGATGCTGCGGCGTGCCGTAGCCCGCGTGCGCATCGAAACCGTACATCGGAAACTGCTGATGCAGTTCGACGAGCATCCGGTCGCGCGTGACCTTCGCGAGGATCGACGCGGCCGAGATACTCGGCACAAGCGCGTCGCCGCCGACGATCGCTTCGCTGCGGATCGCGAGCATCGGGCAGCGGTTGCCGTCGATCTTCGCGAGCGTCGGCAGCACCGAGAGCCCTTCGACTGCGCGCTTCATCGCGAGCATCGTCGCATGCAGGATGTTGAGGCTGTCGATTTCCTCGACGCTCGCCGAGGCGACGCTGTACGCGAGCGCATACGCGACGATTTCGTCGAAGAGCCGCTCGCGCTTCTTCGCGGACAACGCCTTCGAATCGTCGAGGCCGACGATCGGCCGCGCCGGATCGAGCACGACGGCCGCCGCGACGACGGGCCCGGCGAGCGGGCCGCGCCCGGCTTCGTCGACGCCGCAGACGATCTCGCCCGGCGCGTCGAAATCGAGCGCGGGCTGGGTCGCGCCGCCAGCGCCGCCGCGGGGTTTGCGCGTCGTCGCCATCAGCGCGGCTTCCTGCTGTCGATCACGTGCGCGACGGCCTCGGCCGCGCGCTGCGCGGTATTCTGGCGCAACGCGAGATGCATGTCGGTGAAAATGTCGGCGAGCGCGCGACGGTTCGCATCGTCGCGCAGTTGCGTGAGCGTCGCGTCGGCGAGCGCGTCGGGCGTCGCGAAATGCTGCAGCAGCTCGGGCACGACGAAGCGGCCCGCGAGAATGTTCGGCAGGCCGACGTACGGCAGATAGCCCTGCCGGCGCATGATCTGCCCGGTGAGCCATGGCACCTTGTACGAAATCACCATCGGCTTCTTGAGCAGCGCCGCTTCGAGCGTCACCGTGCCGCTTTTCACGAGGATCGCGTCGGCCGCCGTCATCGCGACCTGCGCGCGCCCCTCGGTCAGCGTAACCGACAGCGACGGATGCGCGTCGACGAGCGGCTGCAGCAACGCGCGCAGCGCGGGCGTCGCGGCCGGCACGACGAAGCGCACGCCGGGCTCGCGCTGCTGCATCAGTTCCATCGCGTCGAAGAATGTCGGGCCGATCAACTCGATCTCCGAGCGGCGGCTGCCCGGCAGCACCGCGATCACGGGCCCCCCGCCCGGCAGCCCGAGCGCGATCCGCGCGCCGTGCGTATCGGGCTCGAGCGGAATCTCGTCGGCCAGCGGATGGCCGACGAACGTCGCCGCGACGCCCGCCTTCTCGAGCAGTTCGGGCTCGAACGGGAACAGGCACAGCATGTGGTCGACGGCCTTGACGATCTTCTTGATCCGGCCGCCGCGCCATGCCCAGATCGACGGGCAGACGAAGTGGATCGTCGGAATGCCGGCGCCGCGCAACGCCTGCTCGAGGCCGAAGTTGAAATCGGGCGCGTCGATGCCGACGAATGCGTCGGGCGGCTCGGCGAGCAACTGGCGCTTGAGTTCGCCGCGAATGCGCAGGATCTCGGGGATGTGCTTGAGCGCCTCGACGTAGCCGCGCACCGCGAGCTTTTCCATCGGCCAGTGCGCATCGAATTCCACGGCGCTCATGCGCGGCCCGCCGATCCCGTAGTAGCGGGACGACGCGGGCAGCCGCGCATGCAGCCCGCCGAGGAGCGACGCGCCGAGCAGATCACCCGACGGCTCGCCCGCGACGAGCGCGACGCGCAGCGGTGTGAGTTGGAACGCCATCGGTCAGCGAATGATGCCGCGCTGCGAAGACTCGACGAAGTCGACGAGCGACTTCACCGCCGCATCGCCGTCGCCGCCCGCCTGCGCGAGCTCGCTCAGCTGGACCTTCGCCTCCTCGAGCGACAGGCTGTTCTTGTAGAGGATCCGGTACGCGCTGCGCAGCGCGGAGATCGCATCCGGGGAAAAGCCTCGGCGGCGCAGCCCTTCGACGTTGATCCCATGCGGCTCGGCCTTGTTGCCCGCCGCGATCACGAACGGCGGAATGTCCTGCACGAGCGCCGATGCGCCGCCCAGCATCGAATGCGCGCCGATTCGCACGAACTGGTGAACGCCCGACATCCCGCCGACGATCGCCCAATCGCCGATCTCGACGTGCCCCGCCATCTGCGCGTTGCTCGACAGGATCACGTGGCTGCCGACACGGCAGTCATGGCCGATGTGCACGTACGCCATGATCCAGTTGTCGTCGCCGAGCGTCGTGACGCCCGTGTCCTGGACGGTGCCCGTATGGATCGTCGTGAATTCGCGGATCGTGTTGCGATCGCCGATCACGAGCCGCGTCGGCTCGTCCTTGTACTTCATGTCCTGCGGACGGCCGCCCACCGACGCGTAATGGCCGATGCGATTGTCTTCGCCGATCGTCGTATGGCCTTCGATCACGCTGTGCGAGCCGATCGTCGTGCGCGCGCCGATCGTCACGTGCGAACCGACGATCGCGTACGGGCCGACCTCGACCGTCTCGTGGAGCTGCGCGCCCGGCTCGATGATCGCCGTGGGGTGAATCCTGCTCATGCGCCGTTGCCTCTCAATGTCTATGTCGCGTTGCGTAGCCTTGCGTGCCGCGCGCTCAGGGCGCCGCGTCGGCCGTCTTGACCGTGCACATCAGCTCGGCTTCCGCCGCGACCTTGCCGTCCACTTCCGCAACGGCCTTGAACTTCCAGATGCCGCGAATATAGCGCTCGAACGTCACGTTCAGGATCAACTGGTCGCCCGGCTCGACGACGCGCTTGAAGCGCGCGTTGTCGATGCCGACGAAGTAATACAGCGTGTTCTCCGGATCCTTCGGCTGCGCCTCGGCGAACGTGAGGAGCGCGGCCGCCTGCGCGAGCGCCTCGATGATCAGCACGCCCGGCATCACCGGCCGCTTCGGGAAGTGGCCGGTGAAGAACGGCTCGTTGACCGTCACGTTCTTCAGCGCCTTGATGGCCTTGTGCGGTTCGAGTTCGAGCACGCGATCGACGAGCAGAATCGGATAGCGGTGCGGCAGCAGCGTGAGGATCTTGTGAATGTCGAAGTTGATTTTTTCAGTGCTCATGATGGTTCGTCTCACGCAATGGCTGCGCGGTGATGACTGCAAATGCTGATGCGGGCCGCGTCGGGGAAAGCGGCGCGCGGTTCGATCGGCCGGTGCGGCGGGCAGCCTGCGAGTGCTGCGTCGCGCGGTTGCGGCCGACGTGGATTCATGCGCCGCCGGCGTCGCCTTCCCGCGCGACCAGCGCGGTTTCGAGCGCCTTGATCCGATCGCGCAGCTTGTCCAGGTTGCGCACGAGCGCCGCGCTCCGGTTCCAGTCGCCGTGCTCGACGGCCGGAAACGCGCTCGTATAGATGCCCGCCTTCGGCAGCGATTTCGACACGCCCGACTTCGCGGTAACGATCACGTAATCGCCGAGCGTCACGTGCCCGGCGATGCCGACCGCGCCGCCGATCATGCAGTGCTTGCCGATCGTCGTGCTGCCCGCGATGCCCGCGCAGCCGGCGATCACCGTGTAGGCGCCGATCCGGCAGTTGTGGCCGATCTGCACGAGATTGTCGATCTTCACGCATTCGTCGATGACGGTGTCCGCCATCGCGCCGCGGTCGATCGTCGTGTTCGCGCCGATCTCGACGTCGGGGCCGACCTTCACGCCGCCGACCTGCGGAATCTTGACCCACGCGCCGGTGCGCGCGTCGCCTTCGCCGACGAAATCCGGCGCGAAGCCGAAGCCGTCGGAGCCGATCACGGCGCCCGAGTGCACGATCGCGCGCGGCCCGAGCGTGCAGCCGTGATAGATCGCGACGTTCGGGTACAGGTGCGAATCGTCGCCGATCCGCGTGCCGCGGCCGACGAACACGTTCGCGTCGAGCTGCGCGCGCTCGCCGATCACGGCGCCCGCCTCGACCGTCACGTGCGGGCCGATCACCGCGCTCGCGGCGACCTGCGCGGCCGGATCGATCGTCGCGCTCGGATGCACGCCGGCCGCGCGCGGCGGCGCGGCGAGATCGATGAACATCTGCGCGACCCGCGCGAAATAGGCGTAGGGATTCGGCGTGACGATGAAATTGCGGCCGTGCGCGGCCGCGCCGAGCTTCTCGAGATCGCCCGGCGCGATCAGCACCGCGCCGGCGCCCGTCGTCTCGACCTGCGCCAGATACTTCGGATTGGCGAGGAACGCGAGCTGCCGCGGGCCCGCCTGATCGAGCGGCGCGAGAGCGCCCACCTCGCAGCGGCCGTCGCCGACGATCTCGCCGCCGAACCGCGCGGCGAGCGCCTCAAGCGTCAATGCCATTCGACGTTCGCTCCGTTCAGTTCGACAGGCTCGAAGGCGATGCGAGCGCCTTCAGCACCTTGTCGGTGATGTCGATGCGCGGGCTCACGTACACCGCTTCCTGCACGATCAGATCGTAGTTCTGCTGCTCGGCGATCTGCTTGATCACCTTGTTCGCCTTGTCGAGCACCGCGGCGAGTTCCTCGTTGCGGCGCTGGTTCAGATCCTCGCGGAACTCGCGCTGCTTGCGCTGGAAATCGGTGTCGAGCTGCGCGAGGTCGCGCTGCTTCTGCGCGCGATCGTTGGCCGACATCGTCGGGCCGTTCCGGTCGAGCGCATCGGACATCGATTTCAGGCGCGCGGCCATGTCCTGCAGATCCTTGTCGCGCTTCGCGAACTCGGCCTCGAGCTTCGTTTGCGCGGCCTTCGCCGGCGCGGACTCGCGCAGGATCCGATCCGAATTGACGGCCGCGATGCGCGCGACGTCCTGCGCGCGCGCGGCCGTCGCGCCGAGCGCGGCCGCGAGCGCCAGCGCGCACATCACTCGTTTCGAAAACTTACCGGTTAGCAAGATTACCCTCTCGATGCTGTAGTCAGTGCCTGATCGATCAGAACGCCGTCCCGATCTGGAACTGGAATTTCTGATACTGATCGCCTTCGTGCTTCTGCAGCGGGAAGCCCAAGCTCAGCTTGAGCGGCCCGATCGGCGAGATCCACGCGAGGCCGATACCGTAGCCGTAGCGCAGACCGTTCGCGCCCGTGCTCGTGCCGCCCGGCGCATTGCCCCACACGTTGCCGCCGTCGAGGAACGTGAACACGCGCAGCGTGCGGTCGTAGCCCGTGCCCGGCAGCGGGAACGTCAGCTCGATGTTGCCGACGACCATCTTCGAGCCGCCGATCGGATCGTTCGTCTTCGTGTCGCGCGGGCCGAGCGAGCTCGGCTCGTAGCCGCGCACGGAGCCGATACCGCCCGCGTAGTAATTCTTGAAGATCGGGTACGGATTGCCGATGCCGTTGCCGTAGCCCGCCTGGAAGTTCAGGCCGAGGATGAAGCCGCGCGCGAACGAGTAGTAGTACTGGCCCTGCACGTCCATCTTGTAGTACTGGATCTTGCCCACCGGCACGCCGTATTCGGCGTTCGCCTGCGTGAAGTAGCCGCGGCTCGGGATCAGCGCGCTGTCGCGCGCGTCGCGCGACCAGCCGATCGTGAGCGGCACCGTGTTCGACACGCGGCCGAACTCGTTCACGTAATCCTGATACGACTGCGGCGTGTTCGAATCGACGTCGAGGCGGTTCTGCTCGAAGCCCGCGCCGAAATAGACCGTGTCGGTTTCCGAGAACGGAATGCCGAACTTCAGGTTGCCGCCCGCCGTGATGATCCGGAAGCTCGAGTTCGTCGAGTAATAGAGCGGCTGATACGTGCGGTAGAACACGTCGGTGATCCGCTTGATGCCGTCGACGGTGAAGTACGGGTCGACCTGCGTGACGGTCAGCGTGCGGTAGCTCTTCGCGGTGTTCACGTTCACCGCGAGGCTCGTGCCGGAGCCGAACACGTTGTCCTGCGAGATGCCGGCCGACAGCACGACCTTGTCCGTCGACGAGAAGCCCGCGCCGAGCGTGATCGCGCCCGTCGGCTTTTCGGCGACCTTCACGTTCACGTCGACCTGGTCGTTCGTGCCCTCGACGGGCACCGTCGTCACGTCGACGTCGGTGAAGTAGCCGAGACGGTTCACGCGGTCCTTCGACAGCGCGAGACGGCTCGAATCGAACCACGAGCTCTCGAGCTGGCGCATCTCGCGGCGCACCACCTCGTCACGCGTGCGCGTGTTGCCGACGATGTTGATCCGCCGCACGTACACGCGCCGGCTCGGATCGACGACGAGCGTGAGGCCCACCTTGTGCGTCGCCTGATCGATTTCCGGCTGCGCGTTCACCGTCGCGAACGCGTAGCCGTACTGGCCGAGCTTGTCGACGATCGCCTTCGTCGTCTGCTGCAGCTTCTCGGCCGAGAAGCGGTCGCCCGGCTTGATCTTGACGAGCTTCTCGAGCTCGGCCTGGCGATCCAGCAGATTGCCGGCGAGCTTCACGCTCGATACCGTGTACGGCTCGCCTTCGTGCAGCGCCACCGTCAGGTACATGTCCTTCTTGTCCGGCGAGATCGACACCTGCGTCGACTCGATGTTGAACTCCAGGTACCCGCGGTTCAGGTAGTACGAGCGCACGTTCTCGAGGTCGCCCGTCAGCTTTTCCTTCGAGTACAGGTCGTTCTTCGTGTACCACGAGAACCAGTTCGGCGTGGACAGCTGCATCTCGTCGCGCAGCGTGCTCGTCTTGAACGCCTTGTTGCCGATGAAGTTGATCTGGCGAATCTTCGCGCTCGGGCCTTCGGCGACCGCGAACAGGATCGACACGCGGTTCGCGTCGACCGGCGTGACCGTCGTCGACACTTCCGCCGCGTAGAAGCCGCGCGTCAGGTACTGGCGCTTGAGCTCCTGCTCCGCCTTGTCGACGAGCGCCTTGTCGTAGTAACGCCCCTGCGACAGGCCCACGGCCTTCAGCGCCTTGTTCAGGTTGTCCTTGTCGAATTCCTTGATGCCGGTGAAGTCGATCGACGCGATCGCCGGACGCTCCTGCACCTGGACGATCACGACGCCGCCCTGCGTCGCGATCCGCACGTCGTTGAAGAAGCCCGTCGCGTACAGCGCGCGAATCGCCTCGGATGCCTTGCCGTCGGTGAACGTATCGCCCTGCTTGATCGGCAGGTAGGCGAACACGGAACCCGCTTCGACGCGCTGCAAGCCTTCGATCTTGATGTCCTGCACCACGAAGGGCGCCGTTGCGTGTGCCGCGAGACCATGCGCGGCGAGCGCCGCGGCAGCAACCGTCTTAGGTACGAAGCGATGAGGTTTGAACAACATGCATCCCCAGTGTTTAAGCTTGCATCAGATCAGGCGGCCACCGTTACGGCTGCCGCCCGACGCGTCAAAAATGGATTAACCGAGCCAGATCGTTGAACAGCGCGATCGCCGACAACGCGACGATGCAGATCAACCCCGCTCTTTGCAGAATCAGTTGCCAGCGCTCCGATACGGCCTTGCCGGTCGCGGCTTCAACCAGATAATATAACAGATGCCCCCCGTCCAAAACGGGAATCGGCAGCAAGTTCAGCACGCCGAGGCTAATGCTGACAAGGGCGAGAAACGATAGGAAAGCCGACAAACCGAGCCGCGCGCTCTTGCCCGCGTAATCGGCGATCGTCACCGGGCCGGACAGGTTCTTCAGCGACGCCTCGCCCGTCACCATCCTGCCGAACATCTTCAGCGAATACACCGAAATGTCCCACGTGCGCCGCGCGCCGAGCTCGACGCTCTCGAGTACGCCGTAGCGCACGTCCACGCTCGGCGTCTGCAGCGCGAGCGCCGCGCCGATGCGGCCCACCTGCTTGCCCGTCTCGTCGTCGCGCTGCGCCTGCGGCACGATCGACACCGTGCGCTCGGCACCCGCGCGCTCGATGCGCAGCGCGAGTGCGCGGCCCGCGTGCGCCTTCACGTCGTCGATGAAGCGCGTCGAGCCGCCGATGCGCGCGCCGTCGAGCGCCACGAGCTTGTCGCCCGCCTGAAGCCCCGCCCGTTGCGCGGCGCCGCCCGGCAGCACCGACGTCACCGTCAGCGATCCGCCGCCCGGCTCGAAGCCGAGGCGCGACATGAAATCGTCGTCGACGTCGCGATCGGCGATGCCGTGCAGATCGACGCGAAAATCGTAGGTGGCGCCGTCCGCGCGGTTGCGCGCGCCGAGCACGACGTCCCTGTGGTCGAACGCCGCGCCGAGCAGCTTCCAGCGCAGCTCGGACCACGAGCGCACCGGCTCGGCCTGTCCTCCTTGCGCGCCGCCCGCGCCCGGGATGCGGATCGACACGATCGTCTCGCCGCCGTCAAAGCCCGCGACCGCGGCGGGCGTGCCGGCCGCGGGCGGCGCGACGATCGCCGCGGGCTCCGTCACGCCGGTCGCGAACACGGCCGAGAAGAGCGCGATCGCGAGCAGGAAGTTCGCGACCGGCCCGGCCGCGGCGATCGCGATCCGCTTGCCGACCGGCTGCCGGTTGAATGCATGCGGCAGCTCGTCCGCGCGAATGCCGTCGCCGGGGTCCCGCTCGTCGAGCATCTTCACGTAGCCGCCGAGCGGCAGCGCGGACAGCGTCCACTCGGTGCCCGTCTTCTTGCTGACCCAGCGCGCGACGGGCGCGCCGAAGCCGATCGAGAAACGCAGCACCTTGACGCCGCACCAGCGCGCGACGCGGTAATGCCCGTACTCATGCACGACGACCAGCACGCCGATCGCCACAGCAAACGCGATCAGTTCGACCAGCACGTTCATGAGCGTGTCGACTCCATTCAGGCGGCGCGCTCGACGCCGGGCGCGGGCAGCTTGCCGATGAACGCCGTCGCCGCGCGGCGCGCGGCGGCGTCGGCTTCGATCACGTCGTCGAGGCCGCCCGGCGTGCGGTTGGACAGCCCATCGAGCACCGCGCCGACCGTCTGCGCGATCGCGGTGAAGCGAATGCGGCGCGACAGGAACGCGTCCACGGCGATTTCGTTCGCCGCATTGAGCGCCGCGCTCGCGACGCCGCCCGCCTCGAGCGCGTCGATGGCGAGCGCGAGGCACGGGAAGCGCGCGTAGTCGGGCTTCTCGAACGTGAGCGTCGCGATCTGCGCGAGATCGAGCTGCGCGACGCCCGCGTCGACACGCTCGGGAAACGCGAGCGCGTGCGCGATCGGCGTGCGCATGTCCGGGTTGCCGAGCTGCGCGAGCACCGAGCCGTCGCGATACGACACGAGCGAATGGATCACGCTCTGCGGATGGATCAGCACGTCGATGTGCTCGCTCGGCAGGCCGAACAGCCAGTGCGCCTCGATCACCTCGAGGCCCTTGTTCATCATCGTCGCGGAATCGACGGAGATCTTGCGGCCCATCACCCAGTTCGGATGCTTGCACGCCTCGTCGGGCGTCACGCTCGCGAGCGTCGCGGGCTCGCGCGTGCGGAACGGGCCGCCCGACGCGGTCACGATGATCTTCGCGATGCCCCCATGCTCGGCCGCGTCGCGCGGCATGCACTGGAAGATCGCGTTGTGCTCGCTGTCGACGGGCAACAGGATCGCGCCGTGATCGCGCACCGCGTCCATGAAGATCGCGCCCGACATCACGAGCGCTTCCTTGTTCGCGAGCAGGATGCGCTTGCCCGCGCGCGCGGCGGCGAGGCTCGGCGCGAGCCCCGCCGCGCCGACGATCGCCGCGACGACGGTGTCGCAGCCGTCGCTCTTCGATACGTCGACGAGCGCCTGCTTGCCGTACGCGACCTGGGTCCGGCTGCCCGCGGCGCGCAATTGCGCCTCGACCCGCGCGGCGGTTTCGGCGTCGCCGACCACCGCGACGTCCGGCGCAAAGCGCAGGCACTGGGCGACGAGCTTCTCGCCGTTGCGGTGGGCCGTGAGCGCATGAACCGCGAAGCGTTCCGGATGACGCGCGACGACGTCGAGCGTGCTGTCTCCGATCGAGCCCGTCGAACCGAGCAATGTCAGACGTTTTTGCATAATAGGGTCTAGTTTTAACCGAGCAGCAGCATCGCGAGCGGCAGCACGGGCAGCAGCGCGTCGACGCGGTCGAGCACGCCGCCGTGGCCCGGCAGGAGACCGCTCGAATCTTTCACGCCGGCCTGGCGCTTGAGCAGCGACTCGAACAGGTCGCCGACCACGCTGAACGCGACGAGCACCGTGAGCGCCGCGAATGCGCCCGCCGCACCGTACCGCGCGACGAACGTCGAATAAAGGGTCGGTTCGAAGGCGTGCGCCGCGACAGCCGCGCCGGCGACGATCATCACCGCGAGCCAGCCGCCCGCCGCGCCTTCCCAGGTTTTGCCGGGGCTCACCGACGGCGCGAGCTTGTGCTTGCCGAACGCCTTTCCGGCGAAGTATGCGCCGATATCGGCGAGCCATACCACTACCAACAGCGACAACACGAAGGGTACGCCTTGTGCGCGCGCGGCGACGAGCGCGTGCCAGCACGCCGAGAAGACGACGAGACCCGCGACGAGCAGGAACGGCTTCCACGCGCGCTCGGCGAGCGCGGGCTTGCGCCAGAGCGCGTACGGGCCCGCCAGCAGCCAGAACACCCCCGCGGCCGCGAACAGCGGCCGCGCGGCGGCCGCGCCGATGCCGAGCCGCGTGCTCGCGCCGAGCGCGAGCGCCGCGACGGCCGCGTACGCGAGCGGGCCCGCGCCGCCCAGCTTCAACAGCCGCCCCCACTCCCACGCGGCGAATACGAGCGCGAACGCGATCAGCGCGCCGAACGCGGCGAGCGGCGCGAACAGCGTCACGGGCAGCAGCACCGCCAGCAGCACGACCGCCGTGATGACACGGGTCTTCAGCATGAAAGGGAATCGGCGTCCTGGGCCTGGGGTTCGAGCTGCGCGCTCGTGCGGCCGAAGCGGCGTTCGCGGTGCGTGTACGACGCGAGCGCTTCGGCGAGCGCGCCGGCGTCGAAATCCGGCCAGAACGTGTCGGTGAAGTAGAACTCGGTATAGGCGAGCTGCCAGAGCAGGAAATTGCTGATGCGCTGCTCGCCGCCCGTGCGGATGAAGAGATCCGGCTCGGGCGCATAGGCCATCGCCAGATGGCGGGCGAACGCGTCCTCGTCGATTTCGGGCGCGCGCCCTTCGCGCGCCGCCTCTTCGACGAGCTTGCGCGTCGCCTGCAGGATGTCCCAATGGCCGCCGTAGTTCGCGGCGATCGTGAGCGTGAGGCGCGTATTGCGCGCCGTCTTCGTCTCGCCGCGACGAATCAGCGCCTGGATGCGCGGCTCGAACTTCGTCAGATCGCCGACGACGCGCAGCCGGATGCCGTTCGCGTGCAGCTTGCCGACCTCGCGCTCGAGCGCGGTGATGAACAGGCGCATCAGGAACGACACTTCGTCGTTCGGCCGGCGCCAGTTCTCGGAGCTGAACGCGAAGAGCGTCAGATATTCGACGCCCGCGCGTGCGCATCCCTCGACGACCGAGCGCACCGCGTCGACGCCGCGCGTGTGCCCCGCGACGCGCGGCAGGCGGCGCTCGGTCGCCCAACGGCCGTTGCCGTCCATGATGATCGCGATGTGACGCGGCACGGCGGCGACGTCAGGCACGCGAACGGTAGAGCTGGTATAGGTCATGGCCGCTGAGACTGTAGCTGCAGGAAAAAGTGCGACGCAAGGCGGCTTCAGACCGTCATGATCTCCGCGTCCTTGGCCTGGACGAGCTTGTCGATCTCCGCGACGTGCTTGTCCGTCAGCTTCTGCACGTCGTCGCTCGCGCGGCGCTCGTCGTCTTCGGAAATTTCCTTGTCCTTCACGAGCTTCTTCAGTTGCTCGTTCGCGTCGCGGCGCAGATTGCGCACGGCGACCTTCGCCGTTTCGCCTTCGCTCTTGACCACCTTCGTCAGCTCGCGGCGGCGCTCCTCGGTGAGCGGCGGCATCGGCACGCGGATCAGGTCGCCCGACGTCGCCGGGTTCAGGCCCAGATCGGCTTCGCGGATCGCCTTCTCGACCTTCGCGACCATGGTCTTTTCCCACGGCTGCACGCCGATCGTGCGCGCGTCGACGAGCGTCAGGTTCGCGACCTGCGAGATCGGCACCATCGAGCCGTAGTAGTCGACCTGCACGTGATCGAGCAGACCGGTGTGCGCACGGCCCGTGCGGATCTTCGCCAGATCGTTCTTGAACGCTTCGATCGAGCGCTGCATCTTCTGCTCGACGCTCTTCTTGATATCAGCGACACTCATTTCAACCTCCGAACCTTCCGAACTTCAAAACGATGCGGGCAATGGCCAAAGGCGGCGCGCGGCGCCGCGGCCTCCCGCATCGGCGAGAGTTTACACGTGGACGAGCGTGCCCTCGTCCTCTCCTTGAACGATACGTTTGAGCGCACCCGGCTTGTTGATCGAAAACACGCGGATCGGCAGCTTCTGGTCGCGGCAGAGCGCGAACGCCGTCGCGTCCATCACCTGCAGGTTGCGGCCGATCGCCTCGTCGAAGCTGATCGACGAATAGCGCGTCGCCGACGGGTCCTTCTTCGGATCGGCCGAGTAGACGCCGTCGACCTTCGTCGCCTTCAGCACCACCTCGGCGCCGACTTCCGAGCCGCGCAGCGCGGCCGCCGTGTCCGTCGTGAAGAACGGGTTGCCCGTGCCCGCCGCGAAGATCACCACCTTGCCCTCCTCGAGCTGGCGGATCGCGCGCGGGCGGATGTACGGCTCGACCACCTGGTCCATGCGCAGCGCCGACTGCACGCGCGCCTCGATGCCCGCGTGGCGCATCGCGTCCTGCAGCGCGAGCGCGTTCATCATCGTCGCGAGCATCCCCATGTAGTCGGCCGTCGCGCGGTCCATGCCGGCCGCGCCGCCCGCGACGCCGCGAAAGATGTTGCCCCCGCCGATCACGACCGCAAGCTGCGTGCCGAGACGCACGACTTCCGCGATGTCGGCAACCATCCGCTCGATCGTCGCGCGATTGATGCCGAAGGCATCGTCGCCCATCAGAGCTTCGCCGGAAAGTTTGAGGAGGACGCGTTTATAGGCATTGGGCATAGGGACTTCCGAGCGACGAGAGGATGACAAGCATGAACTGTAGGGGCGAAATGCTGGTTCGGGCAAGCGCCGCCGGGCCGGGCTGGCTGAAAGCCCCGTCAGGCGGCGCCGCCGACCGCGGCGCAACGGTCGTCCGCCGCGGGTCAAGCGTACTGCTGGTTACTGCTTTTACGACTGGTTACTGCTGCTTCGCGGCGGCGACTTGCGCGGCCACTTCCGCGGCGAAGTCGTCCTGGCGCTTCTCGATGCCTTCGCCGACCACGAAGAGGGCGAACTTCTGCACCGCCGCATCCGCGGCCTTGAGCATCTGCTCGATCGTCTGCTTGTCGTTCTTCACGAACGGCTGGTTCAGCAGCGACACTTCCTTCAGGAACTTCTGGACGCTGCCGTCGACCATCTTCGCGACGATCTCGGCCGGCTTGCCCGATTCCGCGGCCTTCTGCTCGGCGACGCGGCGCTCCTTCTCGATCAGGTCCGCCGGCACTTCGTCGGCCGACAGCGAGACGGGCTTCATCGCGGCGACGTGCATCGCGACATCCTTGCCGACCTGCTCTTGCGCGCCCGTGTACTCGACGATCACGCCGATGCGGCTGCCGTGCAGGTACGTCGCGAGCTTGTTCGACGTTTCGAAACGCACGAAACGGCGGATCGAGATGTTCTCGCCGATCTTGCCGACGAGCGCGAGGCGCACTTCGTCGACGGTCTTGCCGTCGAGCGGCAGCGCCGACAGCGCGGCGACGTCGGCCGGGTTCTGCGTCGCGACGAGCTCCGCGACCGTCTTCGCGAACGCGTTGAAATCGTCGTTCTTCGCGACGAAATCGGTTTCGCAGTTCAGCTCGACGAGCGCGCCGGCATTCGCGCCGACGAACGATGCGACGACGCCTTCGGCCGTCACGCGCGACGCGGCCTTGCTCGCCTTGTTGCCGAGCTTCACGCGCAGCAGCTCTTCGGCCTTGGCCATGTCGCCGTCGGCTTCCGTCAGCGCCTTCTTGCATTCCATCATCGGTGCGTCGGTCTTCGCGCGCAGTTCTGCCACCATGCTTGCGGTAATTGCCGCCATCATTCGCTCCTTGAGTCTGTATTCACAACGCCGCCCGCACTTCGACGCAGGCGGCAGGCATTCGTTTCCGGGCGTTCGCGCATTTTTTGCGCGGCGCCGGCCCGGATCGGCCGCACGGAAAAAAGCGGCTTAAAAAAAGGGGGCCTGTTGAGAGCCCCCTTTTTGCGCCGGCTCGGGGCCGGTTACGCGTTTTCCTCGACGTATTCGTCGTCGCCGCGCACCGCCTGGACCACTTCGTTGACCGCGTTCGCACGGCCTTCGAGGATCGCGTCGGCGACGCCTTGCGCGTACAGCGCGACCGCCTTGCTCGAATCGTCGTTACCCGGGATCACGTAGTCCACGCCTTCCGGCGAGTGGTTCGTGTCGACCACCGCGATGACGGGCACGCCCAGCTTGTTCGCTTCGGTGACGGCGATCTTGTGATAGCCGACGTCGACGACGAAGATCGCGTCCGGAATGCCGCCCATGTCCTTCACGCCGCCGATCGACTTCTGCAGCTTCGCGATTTCGCGTTCGAACAGCAGCGCTTCCTTCTTGCTCATCTTCTCGAGCTCGCCCGCCTCGACCGCCGCTTCCATGTCCTTCAGGCGCTTGATCGATACCTTCAGCGTCTTGAAGTTGGTCAGCATGCCGCCGAGCCAGCGTGCGTTCACGTACGGCATGCCCGCGCGCAGCGCTTCCTGCGCGATCGTGTCGCGCGACTGGCGCTTCGTGCCGACGAAGAGGATCGTGCCCCGATTCGCTGCGAGCTGACGCACGTACTTCAGCGCGTCGTTGTACATCGGCAGCGTCTTTTCGAGGTTGATGATGTGAATCTTGTTGCGGTGACCGAAGATGAAAGGAGCCATCTTCGGGTTCCAGAAGCGCGTCTGGTGACCGAAGTGGACACCGGCTTCCAGCATTTGGCGCATCGTGATTGCCATTTGTATTCTCCACGAGGGTTTGGGTCTTAAGCCGGCTGCCGTATCATGGCGCAACGGTGGGCGCTGCCCTTTTGCCGTCCGCGCCGCGACACCCTGGGTGCGCCGGCTCGCGATTTCGGCGCGGCCCTCGAAAATTGAAACCCATTCGAAAGCATCACGCCTGGCGTCTTCGCCGCCACCGCCGCCGCGCCCGCAACGAGAAACCCGAAGCTTCCTCGAGGGTTCCCGCACGGGGCAAATTGACGATTTCAGCGTCGACTTAGCCAAAGAGTATAGCACGCCGGCATGACGGCTCTCAAGTCGCCCGCCGCGCCCCGCGCGCTGGCGCGTGCCGGCCCGCTCACCGAAAGGCGCCTCGAACGGCTCGCCCGCGACCGCGCCGAGCCGGCCGCGATTCGCGCGTCGCCGACCCGCGAAAGGCTGCGACGGCCGGAATAAGGTGCGATAATTGCGCAATTCACCGCATTTCAGGCATCGACTCATGGCTATTACGCTCAAAAACGAACACGACATCGCGCAGATGCGCATCGCCTGCCGTCTCGCGAGCGAAGTGCTCGACTACATCACGCCATTCGTCGTCGCCGGCGTGACGACGGGCGAACTCGATCGCCTCTGCCACGAATACATGACCCATGTGCAGGGCACGGTGCCCGCGCCGCTCAATTACCAGCCGCCCGGCTATCCGCCGTTCCCGAAGGCGATCTGCACGTCGGTCAACGACGTGATCTGCCACGGCATCCCGGGCGAGAAGACGCTCAAGAACGGCGACGCGCTGAACATCGACATCACCGTCATCAAGAACGGCTATTTCGGCGACACGAGCCGGATGTTCATCATCGGCGAGGGCTCGATCCTCGCGAAGCGCCTCGTGCAAACCACCTACGAATGCATGTGGCTCGGCATCGACCAGGTGAGGCCCGGCGCGCATCTCGGCGACATCGGCCACGCGATCCAGAAGCATGCGGAAGCGCAAGGCTACAGCGTCGTGCGCGAATACTGCGGTCACGGCATCGGCACGGTGTTCCACGAGGACCCGCAAGTCGTCCACTACGGGCGCCCGGGCACGGGCATCGAGCTCAAGCCGGGCATGATCTTCACGATCGAGCCGATGATCAACGCCGGCAAGCGCGACATCCGCACGATGCCCGACCAGTGGACCGTCAAGACCCGCGACCGCAGCCTGTCCGCGCAGTGGGAGCACACGATCCTCGTCACCGACACGGGTCACGAGGTGTTGACGGTGTCGGCCGGCACGCCGGCGCGCCCGACGTTCGCCGCGCCGGCGACGGCGGCTTGAGCGGCCCGCGCGCGCGCACCGGCATGCGCCGCCGCCCGCTTCACCCGCCCCGGCCCGCTCGCGCGGCTCGCCCCGCCTGAGCGGCGCGAGCCCGCACCAATTTAGCCAGGTAGCCGCTCGCGCAGCCGCGCGCGGCCGTTCAACCGCCCAATTCGATCGCCGCCCATGAGCGCATCCGTCGCCGAGCCGCCTCCCGCGCTGTCGCGCAAAGCCGAATTCAAGGCCGCGAAGGCCGAGCTGCTCGCGCGCTTCAAGAGCGCGAACCACGTCACGCCGCTGATGCACGCGCTGTCGCGCGCGACCGACGACGCGCTGCGCAGCCTGTGGCAGGAATGCGGGCTGCCCGCGACGCTCGCGCTCGTCGCGGTCGGCGGCTTCGGGCGCGGCGAGCTGTCGCCGCACTCGGACGTCGACATCCTCGTGCTGCTGCCCGATGCGCACGCGAGCGAGCTCGACGAGCGCATCGAGCGCTTCATCGGCATGGCGTGGGATCTCGGGCTCGAGATCGGCAGCAGCGTGCGCACGGTCGACCAGTGCATCGAGGAAGCATCGCACGACGTGACCGTGCAGACGTCGCTGCTCGAGGCGCGTCGCATCGTCGGCAGCACGGCGCTCTTCGAGCGCTTCATGTTGCGCTACCGCGAGGCGCTCGACGCGCGCGCGTTCTTCCAGGCGAAGGTGCTCGAAATGCGCCAGCGCCACGCGAAGTTCCAGAACACGCCGTACAGCCTCGAGCCGAACGTGAAGGAAAGCCCCGGCGGCCTGCGCGATCTGCAGACGATCCTCTGGATCGCGCGCGCGGCGGGCTTCGGCAGCAGCTGGCGCGAGCTCGACACGCGCGGGCTCATCACCGATCGCGAAGCGCGCGAGCTGCGCCGCAACGAAGGCTTCCTGAAAACGCTGCGCGCGCGGCTGCACGTGATCGCCGGGCGGCGCCAGGACATCCTCGTGTTCGATCTGCAGACGCAGGCGGCCGAGAGCTTCGGCTACCAGCCGACGTCCGCGAAGCGCGCGAGCGAGCAGCTGATGCGGCGTTACTACTGGGCCGCGAAGGCGGTCACGCAGCTCGCGACGATCCTGATCCAGAACATCGAGGCGCAGCTCTTCCCGGCAACGAGCGGCGTCACGCGCGTGCTGTCGCCCGGGCGCTTCGTCGAGAAGCAGGGCATGCTCGAGATCGCCGCGGACGACGTGTTCGAGCGCCACCCGGACGCGATCCTCGAAGCGTTCCTGCTGTACGAGGCGACGCGCGGCGTGAAGGGCCTGTCCGCACGCACGCTGCGCGCGCTCTACAACTCGCGCGACGTAATGAACAACGCGTGGCGGCGCGATCCGCGCAACCGCCATACGTTCATGCAGATCCTGCAGCAGCCGGAAGGCATCACGCACGCGTTCCGGCTGATGAACCAGACGAGCGTGCTCGGCCGCTATCTGCTGAACTTCCGGCGAATCGTCGGCCAGATGCAGCACGACCTGTACCATGTGTACACGGTCGATCAGCATATCCTGATGGTGCTGCGCAACATCCGCCGCTTCGCGGTGGCCGAGCACGCGCACGAATATCCGTTCTGCAGCCAGCTGATCGTGAATTTCGAGCGGCCCTGGGTGCTGTACGTCGCCGCCCTCTTCCACGACATCGCGAAAGGCCGCGGCGGCGATCACTCGGCGCTCGGGATGGCCGACGCGCGGCGATTCTGCCGAGAGCACGGGATCGAGGGCGACGACGCGGCGCTCGTCGTCTGGCTCGTCCAGCATCACCTGACGATGAGCCAGGTCGCGCAGAAGCAGGATACGAGCGACCCGGTGGTGATCAAGCGCTTCGCGGAGCTCGTGGGCAGCGAGCGGCGGCTGACCGCGCTCTATCTGCTGACCGTCGCCGATATTCGCGGCACGAGCCCGAAGGTGTGGAACACGTGGAAAGGCAAGCTGCTCGAGGATCTGTATCGCGCGACGCTCGCCGTGCTGGGCGGCGCGCAGCCCGACGCGCATTCGGAGCTGAAGACGCGCCAGGAAGAGGCGCTCGCGCTGCTGCGCCTGGAAACCGTGCCGCCCGACGCGCACCGCGCGCTGTGGGACCAGCTCGACGTCGGTTACTTCCTGCGCCACGATGCGGCCGACATCGCGTGGCAGACCCGCGTGCTGTACCGCCACGTCGCGGCCGATACCGCGATCGTCCGCGCGCGGCCGTCGCCCGTCGGCGACGCGCTGCAAGTGCTCGTCTACGTGAAGGACCGCTCGGACCTGTTCGCCGGCATCTGCGCGTACTTCGACCGCAACGGGCTGTCGGTGCTCGACGCACGCGTGAACACGACGCGCCACGGCTATGCGCTCGACAATTTCATCGTCACGCAGACCGAGCACGACGTGCAATATCGCGACATCGCGAACCTCGTCGAGCAGCAGCTCGCCGCACGCCTCGCCGAATCGGCGCCGCTGCCCGAGCCGTCGAAGGGGCGGCTCTCGCGGCTGTCGCGCACGTTCCCGATCACGCCGCGCGTCGACCTGCGGGCCGACGAGCGCGGCCAGTACTACATTCTGTCCGTGTCGGCGAACGACCGGCCGGGCCTTCTTTATTCGATCGCGCGCGTGCTGGCCGAGCACCGGGTCGGCGTCCACGCGGCGCGGATCAATACGCTCGGCGAACGCGTCGAGGACGTCTTCATGCTCGACGGCACCGGCTTGTCCGACAACCGTCTGCAGATCCAAGTCGAAACCGAGCTGCTGCGCGCGATCGCAGTGTGAGTATTCCAGCGTTTATGCGCACAAAATTGACCGTCAAGAATCCGCGCCCGGCGACGCCCGGCCGCGCCCCCGTCCGCTCCGGCAGCCTCACCGCGCGCAAGGTCGCGCGGCCCGACCCGAAAGCGGCGGGCGCAAAACCCGCCGCGGCGAAGCCTGCTGCGAAGTCCGCATCGGCTGCCAAGCCGGCGGCGCCGCGCAGCGCGGCGAACGCTGCGCCGAAGCGCGCGCCGGGGCCGTCGCGCCCGGCCGCGGCATCGGAAGGCAAGCGCGTCGCGAAGCCGCGCACCGCGCACGACGCCGGCCGCACGGGCGGCGAGCGTGCGCCGGCCAAGCGCGCCACCACGCCCGGCGCGGCGTCCGCGCCGCGCACGCGCCGCACCGACGCGAAGCCGGCGCGCCGCACCAACGAACGCCCTGCCGGCCGCGACGAGCGTGCACCGCGCGACTCGGATGCGCGCGCGTTCGATGCGGGCACGCGCGGTAAGGACCGCGCGCCCCGCGAGGGCGCAAGGCCCGGCGCACGGGGCGCGACGGGCGCGAAGTTCGGCGGCGCGGCGCGTCGATCGGACGACGCCGACCGTCGAACGCCCCGCGCGACGCGTGCGGACAGCCGCGCGCGCGATGCCGCGCCGTCGTCGTTCGCGGGCAAGACCGCGACAGCCGGCAAGCGTGCGCCGCAGCGCGCCGACGATCGCTACGGCGCAGCCGGGAAGCGCACATCGCCGCGCACCGAGCGAACCGAGCGAACCGAGCGCCCCGCCCGCTTCGGCGAACGGCCGGCCACCCGCGCGAGCGCATCCGGCGAGCGCCGCCCCACGGCCCGCGCGGCGACGGGTTCGCGCCTCAAGCTCGCGCAGCCGATCAAGCGCGGCAGCGGCGAACTGGGCGAATCCGCTCGCGGCGGTGAGCACGGCGAACGCGGCAAGCGTATCGAGCGCGGCGACGAAACCGGCCTCGTGCGCCTGTCGAAGCGCATGTCGGAGCTGGGTCTCTGCTCGCGCCGCGAAGCAGACGAATGGATCGAGAAAGGCTGGGTGCTCGTCGACGGCGAGCGCATCGACACGCTCGGCACGAAGGTGCGCGCCGACCAGCGCATCGAGATCGATTCGAACGCGCGCGCCGCGCAGGCCGCGCAAGTGACGATCCTGCTGCACAAGCCGGTGGGCTACGTGTCGGGCCAGGCGGAGGACGGCTACGCCCCCGCCGCGACGCTCGTCACGCGCGAGAACCACTGGAGCGGCGACCGCTCGCCGCTGCGCTTCTCGCCGCAGCACCTGCGCGCGCTCGCGCCCGCGGGCCGGCTCGACATCGATTCGACGGGCCTTCTCGTGCTGACGCAGAACGGGCGCGTCGCGAAACAGCTGATCGGCGAACAATCGGACATCGACAAGGAATACCTGGTGCGCGTGCGCTTCGGCGAGCGCACGGCCGACATCGAACGCCACTTCCCCGCCGAGTCGCTCGCGAAGCTGCGCCACGGCCTCGAGCTCGACGGCGTGCCGCTCAAGCCCGCGATGGTCAGTTGGCAGAACGGCGAGCAACTGCGCTTCGTGCTGCGCGAAGGCAAGAAGCGCCAGATTCGCCGGATGTGCGAACTCGTCGGCCTCGAGGTGATCGGCCTGAAGCGCGTGCGGATGGGCCGCGTGATGCTGGGCGCGCTGCCGCAAGGCGAGTGGCGCTATCTCGGGCCGGACGAATCGTTCTGAGCACGGCGGCCGCCGTGCCCGGGCCGCGGCTGCGCGCGGGGCGGCGCAATAGCCGCGCGCCGCGCCGCCGCGGTTTGCGGCAACGGAAATCGAACGAAAACACCCCAACGCCCCATTGCGATCGCGGGCGTCCTACCGTCGCGCGCGCCCGGCGCACGCGTTCGCGTGGCGCCGCCCCGCGCCGGCGCGCCGCGTCAGTCGTCCGCTTGCGCGTCGAGCCCCGGGAACAGCACGTCGGCGAAGCCGAACTTCGAGAAATCGGTGATCCGCATCGGATAGAGCTTGCCGATCAGATGATCATATTCGTGCTGGACGACCCGCGCGTGGAAGCCTTCCGCGATCCGCTCGAGCTTCGCGCCGTACTGGTCGAAGCCGCTGTAGCGCACGCGCCGGTAGCGGCTCACGACGCCGCGCAGCCCCGGCACCGACAGGCAGCCCTCCCAGCCCTCCTCCAGGTCGGGCGGCAAGTACTCGATGCTCGGATTGACGAGCACCGTCTCCGGCACGGGCGGCGCCTCCGGGTAACGCTCGCTGCTGCCGAAGCCGAAGATGATCACCTGCAACCCGACGCCGATCTGCGGCGCGGCGAGCCCCGCGCCGTTCGCGTGATGCATCGTCTCGAACATGTCCGCGACGAGCGCGTGCAGCTCCGGCGTGTTGAACGCCTCCACCGGCCGGGCGACTTCCAGCAGACGTGGATCGCCCATCTTCAAAATCTCGCGAATCATCGCGCGTGGCCCTCCAGAAGTGTGTGCATGCCTGCTTCGTCCAGCACCGGAATGCCGAGTTCCTCGGCTTTCGCGAGCTTGCTGCCCGCGTCGGCGCCCGCGACGACGTAATCGGTCTTCTTCGATACCGAGCCCGCGACTTTCGCGCCCGCCGCCTCGAGCATCTCCTTCGCGGCTTCCCGCGTGAGCGTCGGCAGCGTGCCCGTGAGCACGACGGTCTTGCCCGCGAGCACGCCTTGCGGCGCGCGCGGCGCGGGCGGCCCTTCGGGCCATGTGACCTTGCCCCGCGCGCGCAACTGTTCGATCACCGTGCGATTGTGCTCCTCGGCGAAGAATTGATGGATCGATTCGGCGACGATCGGCCCGACGTCGTTGACCTCGAGCAATGCGTCGATCGGCGCGTCCATGATCGGATCGAGCGAGCCGAAGTGCTTCGCGAGGTCCTTCGCCGTCGATTCGCCGACGTGCCGGATGCCGAGCGCGTAAATGAAGCGCGCGAGCGTCGTGTGCTTCGCCTTTTCGAGCGAATCGATCAGATTCCGCGCGGATTTCTCCGCGAAGCGATCGAGCGCGACGAGCGTCGAGAAGCCGAGATTGAACAGATCGGCCGGCGTGCGCACGAGGTTCTGCTCGACGAGTTGATCGATGATCTTCTCGCCGAGCCCATCGATGTCGAGCGCACGGCGCTGCGCGAAGTGCCAGAGCGCCTGCTTGCGCTGCGCGGGGCAAAACAGCCCGCCCGTGCAGCGCGCGATCGCCTCGTCGGGCAATCGCTCGATCCGCGATCCGCATTCCGGGCATTCGGTCGGCATCACGAACTCCTGCGCGTCGGCGGGACGCCGGTCGAGCACGGCCGATACCACTTCGGGAATCACGTCGCCCGCGCGGCGCACGATGACCGTGTCGCCGATGCGGATGTCCTTGCGGCGCACCTCGTCCTCGTTGTGCAGCGTCGCGTTCGTGACGGTCGCGCCGCCGACGAACACGGGCTCGAGGCGCGCGACCGGCGTGATCGCGCCGGTGCGGCCGACCTGCACGTCGATCGCGGTGAGCTTCGTGAGCGCCTCCTGCGCGGGGAACTTGTGCGCGAGCGCGAAGCGCGGCGCGCGCGACACGAAGCCGAGCCGATCCTGCTCGTCGCGGCGGTTCACCTTGTAGACGACGCCGTCGATGTCGTACGGCAACGATTCGCGCCGCTCGCCCACCGAATGGAAGAACGCGAGCAGGCCCGCCGCGCCGCGCACGACCGCGCGCTCCCGGTTCACGGGCAACCCGAGCGTCTCGTACCAGTCGAGCAGGCCGCTGTGCGTGTCGGGCATGTCGGCGCCGTCGAGCACGCCGATTCCGTATGCGAAAAACGAAAGCGGCCGCGACGCGGTGATCTTCGAATCGAGCTGCCGCAGGCTGCCCGCCGCCGCGTTGCGCGGATTGGCGAACTCGCGCTGGCCCGCCGCGCGCTGGCGCTCGTTCAGCCGCGCGAAATCGCGCTTGAACATCAGCACCTCGCCGCGCACGTCGAGCATGCGCGGTATCCGCTTGCCCTTGAGCGTCAGCGGAATCGCACGGATCGTGCGGATATTCTCGGTGACGTCTTCGCCCGTCGTGCCGTCGCCGCGCGTCGACGCCTGCACGAAGCGGCCGTTCTCGTAGCGCAGCGAGATCGCGAGGCCGTCGAACTTCAGCTCGCACGCGTATTCGACGGGCTCGGTCACGGTGCCGGCGAGGTCGGTCGCCTTGTCGAGGCCGTCGGCGACGCGCTTGTCGAACGCGATGACGTCCTCGTCGGCAAAGCCGTTGTTGAGCGAGAGCATCGGCTTGTCGTGGACGACCGGCGTGAAGCCGCTCGCGGCCTCGCCGCCGACGCGCTGCGTCGGCGAATCGGGCGTGACGAGATCGGGGTGCTCGGCCTCGATCCGTTGGAGTTCGACGAAGAGGCGATCGTACTCGGCGTCGGGCAGGTCCGGCTGGTCGAGCACGTAATACGCGTAGTTCGCCCGCTCGAGCTCGGCGCGCAGCCACGCGGCGCGCTTCGCCGGCTGGCTGGCGGGCGGTTCAACTGGGGATCGGGCCATGCTGGCGGCACTTTCTCGTGAGGATAATCAGGCGACGATTATCTCAGTTCGAGCCCTTTTCGGCATCGGCTGAATGGCCGCTCGAGCGTGGAAATCTCGGGCGATCGGGCATTCGGCGCGGCCATCGCGGCCCGCGGCTTTCGTCGCGGCGCGCCGGCCTGCCGGCACCGCGCGCGGACCCGCGCAACCGGCGCGGCGACGATACGGGACACGCCGGGCAACCGGCGCGCCGGCGGCCGCGATCGCTCCGCGCGGCGCGGCGCACGTTGCGAAACGCATCGTGCGCCGCACGATGACCACCGAAACGAAACGCCCGGCGTTCGAGCCGCCGCGCGCGGCGGTCCGGATGATGCGGCGCGGCAACGCAAGCGCAAGCCGCTGCCCGCGCACGTTCGGGCAAGGCCGCGCCGCGGCGAAACCCGCGCGCCCGGCGGCGCCTACTGACTGAACAGCCGCCGCGTGACGGGCGAGCCGGCCGGAATGCCGGCCTCCTCGAGCCGCGCGTACAGCTTCATCAGTTGCTGCTCGATCGCGAGCAGCGTCGATTCGGGCAGCGGCCGGCGCTGATCGTCGACGACGCGTGCGCCGATGCGCTCGGACAGCGATTTCGCGTAATCGCACATCAGCCGGAACGGCAGGATGTCCTCGTCGGCCACCGGCACGTCGAGCACGAGCGTGATCAGGTTGCCGCCCTTGTACGTGAGATCGTCGCGCAGGAAGTTCGTATCGCCGAACTGCAGCATGAAGACGGGGTTCTGCTTCGCGTCGAGCTTCACGAAGCGCGTGCCGTCGCGCGACAGCAGCAGCCCGTCCTGCGACGCGACCGCCTGCACGTAATTGGCCGACCACGGCGCGCCGTCCGACATCACGTTGATCGACAGTTGCGCGTCGCATTGGGCGGCGAAGCCGTCGAGCTCGCGCGCCATCGATACCGTTTCCATCATGTCCGGGAACTCCGGCGCGCCGTCGATCGCGTCCGCGAACTGCTGCACGCCCGTCACGAACTCGGAGAACTCGAGCTCGTTGAGCGGGCCGCTGCGGTTCGCGAGCTGCGCGGCCGCGCGCAGCTCCTCGTAGCGCACGCCGTTTTGCAGCAGCTCCCATGCATCGCCGCCGTCGAGCTTGCCCTCGATGTGCACCGGCTTGCTGCCCGCGCGGCGCAGCCGCTGCGCGGCGGGCAGGATCTTGTCGCCCGCGAGCGGGCTCGCGAGGCGGATCGGCACGATGCAGTCGATCCGGCGATCGACGACCGCCGGCGGCGCCGCGGAAATCGTCGTCGCGGCGGGCAGCACCGGCTCGAGCGGCTCGTCGCGCGCGGCATCGGCCGCGACGGCCGCTTCGCCGCCATGCGCGGCCTCGGCGGCCGGCTCAAGCGCGCCGTTCGCGACGCTCGCCTCGGCCTGAAGATCGGCCGGCGTATCGGCGGGCGCCGCGCCGCCGCCGAACGTCGGCTCGACGCGCACCGCATCGCCGCCCGCCGCGCCCGCCGCCGCGTCGCGGCGCGCCGGCTGGCGCACCGGCTCGATGAAAGGCGCGTCGTCTTCGCGCTCGTGCCGCGCGGCGGCCTCCGCCTCGCTCGGCATCGGGCGCGGCATCCTGCGGCGCACCTTCGCGCCCTGCCACGCGTTGTAGACCACGACGCCGCCCACCACGACGGCGCCCGCGCCGATCAACCCGAGTGTCAACTCGTCCATGCAAGCTCCATCCAATTCCGTGTCATCGGACTCGCGGACGGGCGCCGATGCGCCGCGCGCCCGCGTGCCATTCGTCATACGTCAATTCTGGGCAAAACCCGCGGCCGTTTCCATGTCGACCGCGACGATCCGCGATACGCCCTGCTCCTGCATCGTCACGCCGATCAGTTGCTGCGCCATCTCCATCGCGATCTTGTTGTGCGAGATGAAAAGGAACTGCGTCTTGTCGGACATCGCGCGCACGAGATTCGCGAAGCGCTCGGTGTTCGCGTCGTCGAGCGGCGCGTCGACCTCGTCGAGCAGGCAGAACGGCGCCGGATTCAGCTGGAACATCGCGAACACGAGCGCGGTCGCCGTCAGCGCCTTCTCGCCGCCCGACAGCAGGTGAATCGTCGCGTTCTTCTTGCCGGGCGGCTGCGCCATCACCTGCACGCCGGCGTCGAGAATCTCGTCGCCCGTCATGATGAGCTTCGCCTGCCCGCCGCCGAACAGGCGCGGGAACAGATCGCTGAAATGGCGGTTCACTTCGTCGAAGGTCGCCTGCAGGAGCGCGCGCGTTTCCTGGTCGATCTTGCGGATCGCGTCCTCGAGCGTCTCGATCGCGTTCGTCAGATCGGCCGATTGCGCATCGAGGAACACCTTGCGCTCGCTCGCGGCCGCGAGCTCGTCGAGCGCCGCCATGTTGACCGGGCCGAGCGCGTTGATCGCGTTGTTGATCCGCGTGACCTCGCCCTGCAGGTACGACGGCTTCATGTCCGGCATGAGCTTTTCCTTCAGCGCGGCCTCGTCGACCTCGGCCGTCGCGAGCTGCTCGGCGAACTGCTCGCCCGTCATACGCGCCGCCTGCTCCTTCAGTTGCAGCTCGGTGATGCGATCGCGCAGCGGCTGCAGCGAGCGCTCGGCGGCGAGCCGCGCCTCGTCGGCCGCGCGCAGCTTCGCCGTGAGATCGTCGAGCTCCGCGCGCGCGGCGCCGAGCGCCTGCTCCTTCGCCGCGCGCACTTCGAGCGCGTCCTGCAGGCCGGTGTGCGCGGTCTGCTCGTTGATCGTCTCGAGCTCCGCGCGCGCATCCTCGAGCGACGCCGCGACGCGCTCGGCCTGCTCGTGCGCGACCTGGATCGAGCGCTTCAGCTCGTCGATGCGGTTCGCGGACTGGCGCGCGGCGAAGCGCGCGTCGGTGGCCGCGCGCTCGCGCTCGCGCGCCTCCTGGCGCGCGTTCGTCAGCGTCTCGTCGAGCGATTCGAACGCGAGCTGATTGTCCTCGAAGCGCGCCTGCAATTCGGCGAGCTCGGCGTCGTGGCGCTCGAAATTCGCCTCCGACTCCGCGCGCAGCGCACGCTGCTCCTCGATCTGCGCGCCGATCTCCTCGAGTTCCTCGCGGATCTGCGTGCTGCGCTGCGTATAGCGCTCGTGCGCCTGCGTGAGCTTGAGCACGTCCATCTGCAGCGCGTGCACGCGCTGCGTCGCACGCTCGGCCTGCGCGCGCACTTCGGTCAGCGCCTGCGACGCCTGCGTGTGCGCGGCTTCCGCGCGGATCGCCGCCGCCTTCGCCTCGTCGGACAGGAGCGCCTGCGCGCGCACCTGGCGCGTCAGGTTCTCGATTTCCTGCGCGCGCGCGAGCATGCCCGCCTGCTCGGAGTCGGCCGCATAGAGCTGCACGCCCGAGCGCGTGACGACGTGGCCCGCCTTCACGACGAACGCGCCGCCCTGCGGCAATTGCATGCGCGCGGCGAGCGCCTGCGCGAGGTCGTCGGCGACGAACACCGTGCCGAGCCAATCGTTGAGCACCGCGCGCAAGCCCGCGTCGTCGATGCGCACGAGCGGCAGGAGCGGGCGCAACGCGCCCGGCGCGGCGAGCGGCTCGCCCGCGGCGGGCGGCGCGTAGAACGCGAGCTTCGCGGGCGGCGCGTCGGTGGCGAACGCCTTCACCCAGTCGAGATTCGACACTTCGAGCGCGGCGAGCCGCTCGCGCAGCACCGCTTCGAGCGCGGTTTCCCAGCCGGCCTCGACGTGCAGCTTCTTCCACAGACGCGGCAGCGCGCCGAGCTCGTGCTTGTCGAGCCACGGCTGGATCTTGCCCTGCGTCTGCACGTTTTCCTGCAACTGCTTGAGCGCGGCGAGACGCGCTTCGAGCTGATGGATCTGCGCGCTCTCGGCCTGCACGCGCTCGTGCGCCGCGCGGCGCTGCGCGTCGAGGCGCGGCAGCGCTTCCTGCGCGTCGGCGAGGCGCGCCTGCGCGTCGGCCAGCATCGCCTCGTGCTCGGCGAGCTGCATCCGCAACTCCTCGAGCTGCGCCTCGTCCGGCGCGTCGAGGCCGCCCGCCTCGACCTTCAGGCGCTCGTGGCGCTGCTGCAACTGCTGCAATTGCTGATCGGCGTTGCGCTGGTGCGCGGCTTCGAGGTTCAGCGCCTGTTCGGTCTGCGCGATCCGGCCGCGCTCGTCGTTCAGGCCCGTCTGCGCATCGCGCCAGCGCGCCTCGAGCGCGGGCAGCGCGTCGTGCTTCGCGGCCGCGTCGTCCTCGGCGATCGCCGCCTTTTCGTCGGCGACCGCGCGCGCCTCTTCGGCCGCTTCGAGATCGCCCTGCGCCTTGTCCGCCTGCGCGCGCCACTGCTCCTGCTGCGCGACGAGCGCGGCGATCTGCGCCTGCACGCGGTTGCGCGACTCGACGATGAACTTGATCTGCGCCTCGAGCCGGCTCACCTCGGCGTTCGCCTCGTAGAGCGCGCCCTGCGCGCCCTGCATCGCGTCGCTCGCCGAATAGTGCGCGACGCGCAGCGTCTCGAGCTGCGCCTCGACTTCGCGCAGCTTCGCGGTCTGCGCGTCGAGCTCGATCTGCGCGTCGCCGATCGCACGGCGCTGCCTGTCCTGCTCGGCGGCCGCCTCGTTCTTGCGCAGCAGCCACAGCAGGCGCTGCTTCTCCTCGCCGTCGGCGACGAGCTCTTTGTACTTCGTCGCGACCACCGCCTGCGCCTCGAGCTTCTCGAGATTCGCGCCGAGCTCGCGGACGATGTCCTCGACGCGCGTCAGATTCTCGCGCGTGTCGTGCAGCCGGTTCTCGGTCTCGCGGCGGCGCTCCTTGTACTTCGACACGCCCGCCGCCTCTTCGAGGAACACGCGCAGCTCTTCGGGCTTCGCCTCGATGATCCGCGCGATCATCCCCTGCCCGATGATCGCGTACGCACGCGGGCCGAGGCCCGTGCCGAGGAAGATGTCCTGGATGTCGCGGCGCCGCGCGGGCAGATTGTTGATGTAATAGCTCGACGTGCCGTCGCGCGTGAGCACGCGCTTCACGGCGATCTCGCCGTACTGGCCCCACTGGCCGGCCGCGCGGCCGTCGGAGTTGTCGAAGATCAGCTCGACGCTCGCCCGGCTGCCGGGCTTGCGCGTCGTCGAGCCGTTGAAGATCACGTCCTGCATCGACTCGCCGCGCAGCTCGGAGGCGCGCGACTCGCCGAGCACCCAGCGCACGGCGTCGATGATGTTGGACTTGCCGCACCCGTTCGGGCCCACCACGCCGACCAGTTGACCTGGAACCTGGAAGTGCGTGGGATCGACGAAAGATTTGAAGCCAGCGAGTTTGATCGAGCTCAGACGCACGGCGGTATCGGTGGTAAAGAGAGTGAAACGGTTCGGAACCTGCGTTGCGCGCCGCGATTCGGCCGGAAGGCCCGCGCGCGCGCGCCGCACGCCCAAGATTCGAAAAACGGGGCCGTGCTGTCAAGCAGTCGGCCCCGCGAATGGGGCCAATCATACCATCGCGCGCGCGCCGTCCCGCGGCTCGAGCGGTTCGTCTTCGGCCGGGCGGGCGCGATGCACGCGGCTCGACAGCAGGGTCACGACGACGATGCACAGGCCGCCCGCCCATTCGCGCGCGCTCGGCACTTCGTTGGCAAAAAGCCACGCGGTGAGCGCCGTGACGACGATCTCGAACAGCATGATGATCGACGCGCGGTTCGCCTGCACGCGCGCGAGGCCGTGCTGGACGAGCATGTTGTTCGCCGCGACCGTCACGCCGATCCCGACGACGAGCAGCGCCGCGCGGCCGAGCTCACCGCCCGCCGGCAGCGGCGGCAAGCCCTCGACGAACGCGGCGGCGACGCCCATCGCGGCCGCGCCGGCGAACAGCGTCGCCGTGCGCATCTCGGGCTTCATCCGCGGCAGCTCGCGGCTCGCCTTGACGACGAGCACGTTGCTCATCGCGAAGCTCATTCCGGCCGCGAGCCCCGCCCATTCGGCCGGGTTCGACGGCAGCGGCACGCCGAGCCGGGGCGACCACAGCATCAGCACCGCGCCGCCGAGCGACAGCGCGGCGAGCGCCGCGCCCGCCGCCGTCAGCCGCTCGCGCAGGATGAAGTGCGCGCAGATCGCGGTCCACGCGGGCGTCAGATAGAAAAGCAGCATCACGCGCAGCACCTCGCCGTGGATCGTGCCCCACACGAAGCCGAGGTTCGTCACGCCCGCGGCAACGCCCAGCGCGGGCAGCAGCCAATGCCGGCGCACGGTCGCGATCGACTTGCGCCGCACGATCAGCACGAACGCGCACGCGACGATGCTCGTCGCCGCGCTCGCCACCGTGCCCGTCACGCCGAGCGCCGCCAGCAGGCGCAGCGGATACCAGATCAGGCCCCATACCGATGCGCCAACCAGAATCGCGAGCGTCGGCCAGCCGGCGCTGCGTCGTTCATTCTCTTGCAAACCGAACCTCGTCTTTCCTTCCCCGGACGGCGCCGCGGCACGCGCGCCGCGCGTCGAGCCACCCGATGTCACGCTATAATCGAGCGCCGTCGCCGCGCCCCACCGGGCCGGCACGGGCCGGCTCACGCCGGCATCGCGCGCCGCGAACCGCCGCGCCCGTCCTCGCCCGCGCAAGGCGGCGCCAGCCGCGCCGCCGCCTTGCGCCGCTTCGCTTAAACCGGCCCGTCCGATCGGCCACCTACCGGCTCCGTGAGCCCCACGCCCGTGAATCCTCGCCTCGACACGCTCCAGCCCTATCCGTTCGAAAAGCTCCGCGCGCTCTTTGCCGGCGTGACGCCAAGCACGCCCCTGCCGCCGATCAGCTTCGGCATCGGCGAGCCGAAGCACGCGACGCCCGCGCTGATCCGCGACGCCGCGGCCGCCGCGCTCGACGGCCTCGCGTCGTATCCGGCGACGGCGGGCACCGACGCGCTTCGCGATACCGTCGCGCGCTGGCTCGAGCGGCGCTACGGGCTGCCCGCGATCGACGCGACGACGCAGGTGCTCGCCGCGTCGGGCTCGCGCGAGGCGCTCTTCTCGCTCGCGCAGGCGGTGATCGATTCGAGCCCGCGCGAAAACGGCGCGACGCAGGACGGCGAAAGGCCGATCGTACTCTGTCCGAATCCTTTCTATCAAATCTACGAAGGCGCGGCGCTCCTCGCGGGCGCCGCGCCGTACTTCGTCAACAGCGATCCGGCGCGCAACTTCGCGCCCGACTATTCGAGCGTGCCGGCCGACGTCTGGGCGCGCACGCAGCTCGTCTACGTGTGCTCGCCGGGCAACCCGACGGGCGCCGTGCTCACGCTCGACGACTGGCGCGAGCTGTTCGCGCTGTCCGACGAACACGGCTTCGTGATCGCGTCGGACGAATGCTATTCGGAGATCTATTTCGACGAGACGAAGCCGCCGCTGGGCGGCCTCGAGGCGGCGCACCGGCTCGGCCGCGACTTCACGCGCCTCGTGATGCTCTCGAGCCTGTCCAAGCGTTCGAACGTGCCGGGCATGCGTTCGGGCTTCGTCGCGGGCGACGCGGCGCTCCTCAAGCGCTTCCTGCTGTACCGCACCTACCACGGCGCGGCGCTGTCGCCCGTCTGGCAGAAGGCGAGCGTCGCCGCCTGGGGCGACGAGGCGCACGTGCGCGAGAACCGCGCGCTCTACGCGCAGAAATTCGCGACCGTCACGCCGATGCTCGCCGAGGTCCTCGACGTGCGTCTGCCCGATGCCGCGTTCTACCTGTGGGCGAACGTCGCGCGAACCGGCCTGTCGGATACCGAGTTCGCCCGGCGCCTCTACGCCGACTATAATGTGACGGTCCTGCCCGGCTCGTATCTCGCCCGCGACGCGCACGGCGCGAATCCCGGCCGCGACTTCGTCCGGATCGCGCTCGTCGCCGGCACGGCCGAATGCGTCGAAGGCGCGCAGCGCATCGTCGATTTCTGCCGCGGCCTCGCCCGCTGAACGCGCGCCGAAACGCCCCGATTCATTCATCATCCACGTCCAGCATAGCCACGAACATGTCGCAACAACTTCAGCAAATCATCGATAACGCCTGGGAAAACCGCGCCGAGCTGTCGCCGAAGGCCGCCTCCGCGGAAATTCGCGAAGCCGTCGCGCATGCGATCGAGCAGCTCGACCGCGGCGCGCTGCGCGTCGCCGAGAAGATCGACGGCGCATGGACCGTGCACCAGTGGCTGAAGAAGGCCGTGCTGCTGTCGTTTCGCCTCGAGGACAACGCGCCGATGCCGGCGGGCGGCTACTCGCAGTTCTACGACAAGGTGCCGTCGAAGTTCGCGAACTACACCGCCGAAGACTTCGCGGCGGGCGGCTTTCGCGTCGTGCCGCCCGCGATCGCGCGCCGCGGCTCGTTCATCGCGAAGAACGTCGTGCTGATGCCGTCGTACACGAACATCGGCGCGTACGTCGACGAAGGCACGATGGTCGACACCTGGGCCACCGTCGGCTCGTGCGCGCAGATCGGCAAGAACGTGCATCTGTCGGGCGGCGTCGGCATCGGCGGCGTGCTCGAGCCGCTGCAGGCGAACCCCGTCATCATCGAGGACAACTGCTTCATCGGCGCGCGCTCGGAGGTGGTCGAGGGCGTGATCGTCGAGGAAAACTCGGTGATCTCGATGGGCGTGTATCTCGGCCAGAGCACGAAGATCTACGACCGCGAGACAGGCGAAGTGACGTACGGCCGCATTCCGGCCGGCTCGGTCGTCGTCGCGGGCAACCTGCCGGCGAAGGACGGCACGCACAGCCTCTACTGCGCGGTGATCGTGAAGAAGGTCGACGCGAAGACCCGCGCGAAGGTCGGCCTGAACGAACTGCTGCGAGGCGACTGATGGCGGGCGCGAAAGCCGCGGCCGGCACCGTCGTCTACGGAATCCCGAACTGCGACACCGTGAAGAAGGCCCGCACGTGGCTCGAATCGCACGGCGTCGAGTTCGCGTTCCACGATTTCAAGAAAGCGGGCGTGAGCGCACCGCTCGTCAAGGGCTGGCTCGCGGACGTGCCGCTCGACGCGCTCGTCAACCGGCGCGGCACGACGTGGCGCGCGCTCACCGACGAACAGAAGGCCGCGGCCGAATCCGAGGCGGGCGCGATCGCGCTGATGATCGACAAGCCCTCGGTGATCAAGCGGCCCGTCGTCGACGGCCGCGTGAAGGCGCTCGGCTTCTCGGCCGACGAGTACGCGGGGCTCTTCGCCTGAGCGCCGCGCGCCGCCGCCCCCAACCTGCTGCCGGCCGTCGCGCCGGCATTTTTTATCGAAAGTGGTCCGAAACATGTCCGCCACCCTTGCCCTCACCGAACAGTTGATCGCGCGCGCGTCCGTCACGCCCGACGATCAGCACTGCCAGCAATTGATGATCGAGCGCCTCGCCGCCCTCGGCTTCGAGTGCGAAACGATCGCGTCGCACGGCGTGACGAACTTCTGGGCCGTCAAGCGCGGCACGGCCGGCCGCGCAGGCAAGCTGCTCGCGTTCGCGGGCCATACCGACGTCGTGCCGACCGGCCCGCTCGAGCAGTGGCGCTCGCCGCCGTTCGTGCCGACGCACCGCGACGGCAAGCTGTACGGCCGCGGCGCGGCCGACATGAAAACCTCGCTCGCGGGCTTCGTCGTCGCGGCCGAGGAGTTCGTCGCCGCGCATCCGCAGCACCGCGGCTCGATCGGTTTCCTGATCACGAGCGACGAGGAAGGCCCGGCCACCGACGGCACCGTGAAAGTCGTCGAGGCGCTCGCCGCGCGCGGCGAGCGCCTCGATTACTGCATCGTCGGCGAACCGACCTCGACGGCGACGCTCGGCGACGTCGTGAAGAACGGCCGGCGCGGCTCGATGTCGGGCGAGCTCGTCGTCAAGGGCGTGCAAGGCCATATCGCGTATCCGCATCTCGCGAAGAACCCGATCCATCTGCTCGCGCCGGCGCTCGCCGAGCTCGCCGCCGAGCAATGGGACGAAGGCAACGAGTACTTTCCGCCGACCACCTGGCAGGTGTCGAACCTGCGCGCGGGCACCGGCGCGACGAACGTGATTCCGGGCCACGCCGATCTGCTGTTCAACTTCCGCTTCTCGACGGCGAGCACGGTCGAGGGCCTGCAGGCGCGCGTGCACGCGATCCTCGACAGGCACGGGCTCGATTACACGCTGAACTGGTCGGTGAGCGGCCTGCCGTTCCTCACGCCGCGCGGCGAGCTGTCGAACGCGCTCGACGCCGCGATCCGCGCGGAAACGGGCGTCTCGCCCGAGCTGTCGACGACGGGCGGCACGTCCGACGGCCGCTTCATCGCGCGCATCTGCCCGCAGGTGATCGAGTTCGGCCCGCCGAACGCGAGCATCCACAAGATCGACGAGCACATCGACGTGCGCTTCGTCGACCCGCTGAAGAACGTGTACCGCCGCGTGCTCGAACAACTGATCGCCTGACGAAGGCCGCCCGATGACGACATCCCCCACCCCGTTCAAGACTGTCCGCGACCTCGTGCGCCACGCGGTGTCGCGCTTCTCGCAGGCGAAGCTCGCGTTCGGCCACGGCTCGGACAACGCGTTCGACGAAGCGGTCTACCTCGTGCTGCACACGCTGCACCTGCCGCTCGACACGCTCGAGCCGTTCCTCGACGCGCGCCTCGCGCCCGACGAAATCGACGCGGTGCTCGCCGTGATCGAGCGCCGCGCGACCGAGCGCGTGCCCGCCGCGTATCTCACGCGCGAAGCGTGGATGCACGGCCATCGCTTCTACGTCGACGAGCGCGTGATCGTTCCGCGCTCGTTCATCGGCGAGCTGCTCGACGACGGCCTGCAACCGTACGTCGAGGATCCCGAGCTCGTCGGCTCGGTGCTCGAGCTGTGCACGGGCTCCGGCTGCCTCGCGATCCTCGCCGCGCTCGCGTTCCCGAATGCGAGCGTCGACGCGGTCGACCTGTCGGCCGACGCGCTCGCCGTCGCGAAGATCAACCGCGACAATTACGGGCTCGACGAGCGGATCGCGCTCTACCACGGCGATCTGTACGCGCCGCTGCCGCAATTCAAGTGGATCGATCCCGCGCAGCGCTACGACGTGATCATCGCGAACCCGCCTTACGTGAACGCGGGTTCGATGGCCGAGCTGCCGGCCGAATACCGGCACGAGCCGGAAATGGCGCTCGCGGGCGGCGCGGACGGCATGGACATCGTGCGACGCATCATCGGCGAAGCGCGCCGCTGGCTGCAGGACGACGGCGTGCTCGTCGTCGAGATCGGCAACGAACGCGCGAACGTCGAGGCGGCGTTCGGCGGCCTCGAGCTCGTCTGGCTGCCGACGAGCGCGGGCGACGGCAGCGTGTTCCTGATCCACGCGAGCGAGCTGCCCGCCGTCGCCGGCTGACGCTTGCGCGGCTCCCGGGCGAGCCGGCATGGTCGTGGCCGCGATGTCCGCGACCGGCACGTCCGCGACCGGCATGTCCCGCTCATGCGGGGTGGCCGCTTGCGCGCACGCTTCGGTAAGATGCGCGTAAGCGGCGCCCGGTCGCGGCGCCGCGTGGCCTCCTTCTGGTATCCGACGCGCTCATGACCCTCGACTGGCTCCATCTCGGCACCCTCATCGGCCTCGCGCACGTGCTCGGCGTGATCGCGGCCTGCCATGCGATCCTGAACACGCGCACGTCGCAAGGCGCGATCGCGTGGGCGGTGTCGTTGACGGCGATGCCGTACCTGACGCTGATCCCGTATCTGTTCCTCGGCCGCAGCAAGTTCTCCGGCTATGTCGACGCGCGCCGCCACGAGACCGCGGCGCTGCGCACCCGCACGCATCCCGCGCCGTGGGACGCCGAAGGCTCGACGCTCGGCGCGCCGAAGGAAGCGCTCGGCGCCGCGCGCGTACGCGCGCTCACGCGCCTGGTCGGCATGCCGTTCGTCGCCGGCAACGCGGTGCGCACGCTCGTCAACGGCGACGCGACGTTCTCCGCGATCCTCGCCGCGATCGACGCCGCGCGCAGCTACGTGATCGTCCAGTTCTTCATCGTCCGCGACGACGCGCTCGGCGCGATGCTGCGCGACACGCTGATCGCGCGCGCGAAGGCGGGCGTGCGCTGCTATCTGCTGTACGACAGCATCGGCAGCTTCGATCTGCCGTCGAGCTACGTGCACGCGCTGCGCGAAGGCGGCGTCGAAGTGCATCCGTTCGCGACCAACAAGCAGTTCGTCAACCGCTTCCAGCTGAATTTCCGCAATCACCGGAAGATCGTCGTCGTCGACGGCGAGCGCGCGTTCGTCGGCGGGCACAACGTCGGCGTCGAATATCTCGGCGGCAACCCGCGCCTGTCGCCGTGGCGCGACACGCACATCGAAGTGCGCGGCCCGGCGGCCGCGAACATCCAGTACGTGTTCGCCGAGGACTGGCACTGGGCAACCCAGTCGCTCCCCCCGCAGGCACCGCCGCCCGCGCCGGTTCCCGACGCCGACATGCACTGCCTCGTCGTGCCGATGGGCCCCGCCGACAAGCAGGAGACGGGCTCGCTCTTCTTCGCGGAGGCGATCAACGCCGCGCGCGAGCGCGTGTGGATCACGACGCCCTACCTCGTGCCCGACGAAGCGGTGATTTCCGCGCTGAAGCTCGCGGTGATGCGCGGCGTGGACGTGCGGGTGATGATTCCGAGCCGGCGCGATCACTATGTCGTTTTCGAAGCGTCGAAGCTCTATGCGCGCGATCTCGTCGACGCGGGCGTGCGAATCTTCCGCTACCGCCCCGGCTTCCTGCACCAGAAGGTCGTGCTGATCGACCGGGCGGCCGCCGCCGTCGGCAGCGCGAACCTCGACAACCGTTCGTTCCGGCTGAATTTCGAGATCATGGTGCTGACCGTCGACGCGGGCTTCGCCGCCGAAGTCGAAGCGATGCTCGCGCGCGACTTCGATCAAGCGTTCGAGGTCGACCTGAGCGAGTACCGGCGCTCGCCTGCGTGGCGGCGCGTGGCGATGCACGTCGCACGGCTGTTCGCGCCGATCCTCTGACGACGCGCGGCGCGCGAGCGGGCGCCGGGCGGCCCGCCCGAACGGCCCCGGCGGCCCGCACAGCCCGCACAGCCCGCATGCCCGATCCGGGCCGCGCGGCGCGCCGCCGGGCTCAAAGCAGCTTTTCGACGTCCGCGGCGATATCCTCGGGCTTCGTCGACGGCGCATAGCGCTTCACGATCTCGCCTTCCCGGTTCACGAGGAACTTCGTGAAATTCCACTTGATCGCCTTCAGGCCGAGAATGCCGGGCGCCTCCTCGGTCAGATACCGGTATAGCGGGTGCGCGTTCGCGCCGTTCACATCGATCTTCCCGAACATCGGGAACGTGACGCCGTAATTCTTCTCGCAGAACGCGCCGATCTGCGACGCATCGCCCGGCTCCTGCTTGCCGAACTGATTGCACGGAAAGCCGAGCACGACAAGCCCGCGTTCGCGAAAGCGATCGTACAGTTGCTGCAGCCCCGCGTACTGCGGCGTGAATCCGCACTCGCTCGCCGTGTTGACGATGAGGAGCACCTTGCCCCGGTATTGCTCGAGCGGCACCTCGCCCCCCGAAAGCGCCTGCGCGTTGAATGAATACAGTTTCGACATCGGCTCGTTCCTCCCTGTTTTGATATGGTTGCGCCGTCCGCGGAAGTCTAGGCGAATTCGGCGCGGCGCGCACATTCCGCCATCCGGACGATCCCCCGAATGCGGCGCGCGGCTAGAATAACGGTTTTCCCCAGCATTTCTCGCCGTGATCCGTTTCAATCAGTTCAGCCTCGCCCGCGGCACGAAGCCGCTCTTCGACGCGACCTCGTTCACGCTGAATCCCGGCGAGAAGGCGGGCCTCGTCGGCGCGAACGGCGCCGGCAAATCGACGCTCTTCGCGGTGCTGCGCGGCGAGCTGCACGCGGACGCGGGCGACTTCTCGATGCCGCCGGCGTGGCGCATCGCGCACGTGTCGCAGGAAACGCCCGCCGTCGAGCGCAGCGCGCTCGACTACACATTGGACGGCGACGCCGCGTTGCGCGCGATCGAGGCGCGCATCGCGCAGGCGTCCGCCGCGCACGACGGCGCAGCCGAGGCCGACGCGCACGCGGCGTTCGCGGACGCCGACGGCTACACCGCGCCCGCGCGCGCCGAGGCGCTGCTGCTCGGGCTCGGCTTCACGCTCGCGCAGACGCGCGAGCCCGTCGCGAGCTTCTCGGGCGGCTGGCGCATGCGCCTGAATCTCGCGCAGGCGCTGATGTGCCGCTCGGATCTGCTGCTGCTCGACGAGCCGACGAACCACCTGGATCTCGACGCGATCGTCTGGCTCGAAGACTGGCTGCATCGCTATCCGGGCACGCTCGTCATCATCTCGCACGATCGCGAATTCCTCGACGCCGTCTGCGACGTGACGCTGCATCTCGAGAATCGCCAGGTGAAGCGTTACGGCGGCAACTACTCGCAGTTCGAAGTGCTGCGCGCGCAGCAGCTCGAATTGCAGCAAAGCGCATACGAAAAGCAGCAGAAGACGATTGCGCATCTGCAGAGCTTCGTCGACCGCTTCAAGGCGAAGGCGTCGAAGGCGAAGCAGGCGCAAAGCCGGGTGAAGGCGCTCGAGAAGATGGAGCGGATCGCGCCCGCGCACATCGCTTCGCCATCCACGTTCGAATTCCGCACGCCCGATTCCGCGCCGAACCCGATGCTCGTGATGGAAAACGTGCGCTGCGGCTACCGCGCGGACGACGGCGGCGAAATCCCGATCGTCGAGCGCGTCGCGCTGTCGATCCAGAACGGCCAGCGCATCGGCCTGCTCGGCGCGAACGGCCAGGGCAAGTCGACGCTCATCAAGACGCTCGCGGGCACGCTCGCGCCGCTGTCGGGCGAGCTGCGCACCGGCCGCGGGCTCACGATCGGCTATTTCGCCCAGCACCAGCTCGAGACGCTGCGCGAGGACGATTCGGCGCTCGCGCATCTCGCGCGCCTCGCCCCGGACACGCGCGAGCAGGAACTGCGCGACTTTCTCGGCGGCTTCAACTTCTCCGGCGAGATGGCGACCGCGCCGATCGCGCCGTTCTCCGGCGGCGAGAAAGCGCGGCTCGCGCTCGCGCTGATCATCTGGCGGAAGCCGAACCTGCTGCTGCTCGACGAGCCGACGAACCACCTCGATCTGGAAACGCGCCACGCGCTCACGATGGCACTCGCGCAATTCGAGGGCACGCTGATCCTCGTGTCGCACGACCGTCACCTGCTGCGCGCGACGACCGACCAGTTCATGCTGGTCGCGAAGCACCGGCTGCAGCCGTTCGACGGCGATCTCGACGACTACCGCGACTGGCTGCTGCAGCACGCGGCCGAACAGCGCGCGGCGGCGAAGGCAGCCTGCGGCCCGGCGGGCGACGCCGACGGCGGCGCGCCCGCCGTGAATCGCAAGGACCAGAAACGGCAGGAAGCCGAAGCGCGCCAGCGTCTGTCGCAGCTGAAGAAACCGCTGCAGGCGCGGATCACGAAGATCGAGAAGGAAATGGAGCGGCTGCACGCGCAGAAGGCGGAGCTCGACGCGTTCGTCGCCGATCCGGCGAGCTATGCGGCGGACCAGAAGACGCGGCTCACCGAGGCGATCCGCAAGCTCGGCGACGTCAACGGCCAGCTCGAAACGCTCGAGGCGGACTGGCTCGGCGCGCAGGACGAGCTGGAAAAAATCGGGTGACGAGCGCCGCACGGCAGCGGCATCGCAGCGCTGTCACGCGGCGTTCAGCGCCCGGGCGCCCGGGGCCGGGTTCTCGAGGCTTGAAACTCAGCGCCGCGGCAGCGTATCGCGGGGCATCTGTTCGTCATCGCTCATCAGATAGCGCCGCCCTTCGACCGGCCGGCGGATCATCGCGTAGACCTCCGCCTCGGTCACGTTGACGGCGGCGACGCGACGGGCGATCCGCCCGTCTCCGCCGATCCATTCGACGATCCGGCAACCGCCGCCCCACGGCGCGCCGATCGGCTCGGACACGCGGCATCCCCGTACGTTGTACGTGCGCGGCTGCGCACTGGCTTGATGAGATCGTTTCAACACGCTTCCCTTTTCCGCATCATGCGGCAGACAACCCGGGCAAGCATAGAAAAAAACGGGCTGCAAAAGGGTTACATCAGCGTACCAAAACGTTACATGGTTTTACGCTCCCGATCCGCGCCTGACAGGCGGCAAGCCCGGGCGCAACCGCCGCGCGCCGCGCTCATTCGAGCACGCGAATCTGGTCGATCGCCTGTTCGATACGCTCGACCGCATGCACGCGAAGCCCGTCGATCGGCTGTTTCGGCGCATTTGCCTTAGGAATCAGCGCGGTCGTGAAGCCGAGCTTCGCGGCCTCGCGCAGGCGTTCCTGCCCGCGCGGCGACGGCCGGATCTCGCCCGCGAGCCCGACTTCGCCGAATACGATCAGACCCTTTGGCAACGGTTTGTTACGCATCGACGAGTGAATCGCGAGCAGCACCGCCAGATCGGCGGCCGGCTCGGTGATCTTCACGCCGCCGACCGCGTTCAGGAACACGTCCTGGTCGAAACACGCGATGCCCGCGTGCCGGTGCAGCACCGCGAGCAGCATCGCGAGCCGGTTCTGCTCGAGGCCGACCGCGAGCCGGCGCGGGTTCGGCACGTTCGCGGTGTCGACGAGCGCCTGCACCTCGACGAGCAGCGGCCGCGTGCCCTCCTGCGTGACGAGCACGCACGAGCCCGGCACGACCTCCGTGTGCTGCGACAGGAACAGCGCGGACGGATTCGCGACGCCGCGCAGGCCGCGCTCGGTCATCGCGAACACGCCGAGCTCGTTGACCGCGCCGAAGCGGTTCTTGAACGCGCGCACGAGCCGGAACGACGAATGCGTGTCGCCTTCGAAGTACAGCACGGTGTCGACGATGTGCTCGAGCACGCGCGGCCCGGCGAGGTTGCCCTCTTTCGTCACGTGGCCGACCATGATGATCGCGGTGCCCGATTGCTTCGCGATGCGCGTCAATTGCGCCGCGCATTCGCGCACTTGCGCGACCGAACCGGGCGCCGACGTCAACGCCTCCGAATAGATCGTCTGGATCGAATCGATCACCGCGACGTCGGGCCGCTCGGCGTCGATCGTCGCCTGAATCTTCTCGAGCTGGATCTCGGCGAGCAGCTTCAGATCGGCCGCGCTCGCGCCGCCTTCGAGGAGCGCGAGCCGCTGCGCGCGCAGCGCGATCTGCGCGCCCGACTCCTCCCCGCTGATATAGAGCGCCGGCCGCTCGCTCGCGATCTGCGCGAGCGACTGCAGCAGCAGCGTCGACTTGCCGATGCCCGGATCGCCGCCGATCAGCACCACGCCGCCCGCGACAAGCCCGCCGCCCAGCACCCGGTCGAATTCGCCGATCCCGGTCGAGAAGCGCGGCACGTCGGCCGCCTCGATATCCGCGAGCCGCTGCACGGGCGCGCGCTTCGCGAGCGACTGGAAGCGGTGCGCGGACGGCGCGCTCTCGACCGATTCGACGAGGGTGTTCCATGCGTGGCACGACGGGCATTGACCCTGCCACTTCGGCGTCTGCCCGCCGCACTCGGTGCAGACGAATACCGTCTTCTGCTTGGCCATGCGCGCGCCCTTACTCGGCACGCACGGGCACGCGCGGCGCGACCGCGCACATCAGCTCGTAGCCGACCGTCATGCAACGCGCGGCGACGTCGTCGATCGGCAGCGTCTCGCCCCACAGCTCGACGCGCGCGCCGACGCCCGCCTGCGGCACGGGCGTGAGATCGACGGTCAGCATGTCCATCGACACGCGGCCGACGATCCGCGTGCGCACGCCGTCGACGACGACGGGCGTGCCCTCGGGCGCGATCCGCGGATAGCCGTCCGCATAGCCGCACGCGACGACGCCGATGCGCATCGTGTCCTCGGCGACGAACATCGATCCGTAGCCGACCGCCTGCCCTTTCGCGAGCGTCTGCACGGCGATCAGCTCGGAGGCGAGCGTCATCGTCGGCTTCAGGCCCCGGTCGGCGATGTCCGCCGCACGGCCGGACGGCGACGCGCCGTACAGCATGATGCCGGGCCGCACCCAGTCGAAGTGCGCCGACGGGTGCCAGAGCACGGCGGCCGAGTTCGCGAAGCTGCGCGCGCCGGCGATGCCTTGCGCGCCGCGCTCGAACGTCGCCATCTGCTCGGCCACGCCGCGTTCGCCGTCGGCGTCCGAAAAATGGGTCATCAACGTGATCTGGCCGATGCCCGGGCATGCGCGCGCGCGCTCCCAGGCGGCCCGGTACTTCTCGGGCGTGTAGCCGAGCCGGTTCATGCCGCTGTTCATCTTCAGCTGGACGTTCACGGGCTTCGACAGCCGCGCGGTCTCGAGCATGCGCATCTGCTCGTCGTTGTGCACCGCGGTCGTCAGGCTGTAGCGGTCGATCACGTCGATGTCGGTCGACCGGAAGAAGCCCTCGAGCAGCAGGATCGGCCCCGCCCAGCCCAGTTCGCGCAGCTTCACGGCCTCGTCGAGGTCGAGCAGGCCGAAGCCGTCGGTGCCGCGCAGCCCGGGAAAGACGCGCGCGAGACCGTGCCCGTACGCGTTCGCCTTGACGATCGCCCAGACCTTCGACTGGGCGGCGTGGCGGCGCACGACGGAGAGGTTGTTCGCGAGAGCTGCGGTGTGGATCGTGGCGGAAATCGGGCGCGGCATAGGAAATTTCTGTAAAGACGCTTGCGAATCATCAGCTTATCGCGCCTTTTGGGCGCGACGCCGGAAACGCGCGGAACGATCGGGGGATCTTGCTAGTCCGAATTGACGTATTTTCGTGATATAAAGCCGTGCGCACAACCCATTTCGAACGGAATAAGTCCGATTGCACGGCCCGCGCGGCCGAGCCGCCGCGAGGAACGCATCGCTTCAGATGAAAAAAGGTTTTTACTCCATCATGGCCGCGCAGTTTTTCTCGTCGTTGGCCGACAGCGCTCTTCTCATCGCCGCGATCGCCCTGCTCAAAGACCTCCACGCGCCGAACTGGATGATACCGCTCCTGAAGCTGTTCTTCGTCCTGTCGTACGTGGTGCTCGCCGCCTTCGTCGGCGCGTTCGCCGACTCGCGCCCGAAAGGGCACGTGATGTTCATCACCAATTCGATCAAGGTCGTCGGCTGCCTCATCATGCTGTTCGGCGCGCACCCGCTCATCGCGTACGGGATCGTCGGCTTCGGCGCGGCCGCGTATTCGCCCGCGAAATACGGCATCCTGACCGAACTGCTGCCGCCCGAGCGGCTCGTCGCCGCGAACGGCTGGATCGAAGGCACGACGGTCGGCTCGATCATCCTCGGCACCGTGCTCGGCGGCGCGCTCATCAGCCCGAAGATCGCGTCGCACGTGATCGCGCACACGCCGCCTTCGATCAACACGCCCGCCGAAGCCGCGATGCTCGTCATCATGACGATCTACGTCACGGCCGCGCTCTTCAACCTGCGCATTCCCGACACGGGCGCGCGCTACCCGAGGCAGCAGCACGGCCCGCTCAAGCTCGTCACCGATTTCGCCGACTGCTTCATGGCCCTCTGGCGCGACAAGCTCGGCCAGATCTCGCTCGCCGTCACGACGCTCTTCTGGGGCGCGGGCGCGACGCTGCAGTTCATCGTGCTCAAGTGGGCGGAGGTGTCGCTCGGCATGTCGCTATCCGAAGGCGCGATCCTGCAGGCGGTGGTCGCGCTTGGCGTCGCGGCGGGCGCGATGATCGCCGCGAGCCGGATTCCGCTGCGCAAGTCGCTCACCGTGCTGCCCGTCGGTATCGTGATGGGCATCGCGGTGATGCTCATGGCGTTCTACACGCGCGAGCTGTTCCCCGCGCACTGGGCGCTGCACCTCGGGCGCCTGCATCTGCCCGTCTATCTGCTCGTCGCGTACGTATTCCTGATGTTCGTCGGCGCGCTGTCCGGCTTCTTCGTCGTCCCGATGAACGCGCTGCTCCAGCATCGCGGCCACGTGCTGCTGTCGGCCGGCCATTCGATCGCCGTGCAGAACTTCAACGAAAACCTGTCGGTGCTCGTGATGCTCTGCGTGTACGCGGCGCTCGTGTGGCTCGACGTGCCGGTCGGCATCGTGATCGTGCTGTTCGGCACCTTCGTGTGCCTGACGATGTGGCTCGTGATGCGGCTGCATGTCGCGAATCAGCGCCGCTTCGACTCGGTCGCGCTGATCGGCGAATCGAAGCATTGAGCCGCTGCGCGCGCCGCCCATGCCGCGCCGCGTGCAGCCCATCGACCCGGCGACGCCGCGCGCCCTGCGCGTTTGCCCGTGAGCGCCGCAACCTGTCCCGCCTCGCCGCCATGACCCGACCGATTCCCAACGCGCTCACGATCGCCGGCTCCGATTCGGGCGGCGGCGCCGGCATCCAGGCCGACCTGAAGACGTTCTCCGCGCTCGGCGCGTACGGCGCGAGCGTGATCACCGCGCTCACCGCGCAGAACACGCGCGGCGTGACGGGCGTGCATGCGCCCGACGCAGGCTTCGTGAGCGCGCAGCTCGATGCGGTATTCGACGACATCCGCATCGACGCGGTGAAGATCGGCATGCTCGCGAACGCGGCGATCGTGCGTGCGGTCGCGGCGGCGCTCACGCGCCACGCGCCGCGCCACGTCGTGCTCGACACGGTGATGATCTCGAAGAGCGCGCATGCGTTGCTCGCGCCCGACGCGGTCGACGCGCTGCGCAACGAATTGCTGCCGCTCGCCGATCTCGTCACGCCGAATCTGCCCGAGGCGGCCGCGCTGCTCGGCGTCGCGGCCGCGACGACCGAGGACGACATGGTGCGCCAGGGCGAGACGCTCGTCGCGCACGGCGCGAAGGCGGTGCTGATGAAAGGCGGCCACCTCGGCGCCGAGCGCGAAAGCCCGGACTGGCTGATTCATGCGGGCGGCGCGCAACGCTTCGCGGGCGCGCGGCTGCCGGTCGCGAACACGCACGGCACCGGGTGCACGCTGTCGTCGGCGATCGCCGCGCTGCTGCCGCAGCGGGCGACGCTCGCGGAGGCGATCGCCGATGCGAAGATCTACCTGATGGGCGCGATCGGCGCGAGCGGGCAGCTCGACGTCGGGCACGGCGTCGGGCCCGTGCATCACTTCTATCGATGGTGGTGAACCGGCGGTAGACGCCGGCTGCGAATCGACCGGCGCGGGCCGCCGCGCATGAAACGGATGGGCGCCGCGAATCGACCGGAATCGACGCACCGGTCCGACGGCCCGTGCCTTGCCGCGATCGCCGCCACGACCGCGACATGCCCGATACCGCGCGGTAACCAGCTTCGGCTTCGGCTTCGGCTTCGGCTTCGGCTTCGGCGTTCAGTATGCGGCATCACGCGCGACTCGCGCCACACGCCGAAGCCGCCGCATCGTCACGAAGCACCGCCGCGCCGGGCGCGCATCGCCGTCTCGGCGGACGGCGTGCGCCCGATCGAAGCCTCCGCCGAAACACACCTCGCATCGACATGAACCGTCGTGCATCGAATGCCTGCCGATGCCGGTCAACGCGCGGCGAACGCGCTTGCCCGCCGTGGCCAATCGTCGGGCGCGATGAAGCCGCGCGCGGTTTCGCGCCACCCCCCGCTGGCATCGCGCGCGAGCGCGGCGACGAGCGACGGCCCCGACTGCCGCGCGACTTCGTCAAGCACCGCGTCCGACGCGAGCGGCACGCAACGCCCGCAAGCCACGTCCGCATCGTCGAACGCGCGCGGCGCGAGCCATGCGAGGCGCGGCAGCACGATCCATGCGACGTCGCGCCGCGCGGCGGCAAGCGCGAACTTCGGCCACGCTTCGCGCGTGATCCAGAAGCCGCGCGGATGGTCGGCGCCGATTTCGGGTGGATCGGCCACCGCGCCGGCCGCGTTCGCGCCGTCGTCCGCGCGATAGAACAGCCACCCCTTCACGAACATCTGAGCACGCCACGGCCCCGCGTGGCCGAGCGACGCGAACTCGTCGCGTGCCGTGAGCCGCAGTTGATGATCGACGAGCTTCGCACGCTTGAGGTCGAAGCGGTCGGCGAGATTCGGGCCGACGAAATCGGCGAGCGACGCGGTGCCCGCCGTCGCGACGCACAGATAGCATTTGACCGCGAGCTCCCAGTGCAGGCGCTCGCCGCGTGCGGTCTCGATCAGGAAATCGCACTCGCCGAGCGTGCGACCGTTCGATCTCAGCGGCAGATTCGCGGCGACGAGCCGCAGCGACGGCGCATGGCCGACGAAAAAGCCGAGCAGACACTCGGCATAACGGCCGAGGCGGACCGGGCGCGCGTGGGCGAGCGCGTCATGGAGCGGCGCCGGCTGCGCGTCGAGCGCGGCGAGCCATGCGGCCGTGCGCGCCGCGTCGGCCACGCTCGCCCACGGCTGCGCAAGCGGCGCGCCCGCCGACGGCGCGAGCAGGCTCGCGCTCGACAGCAGCCACGCGAGGTCGCGCACGGCCGCGTCGCGCAATGCGACCGGCGGCACGGGCGACGCCGCGGCGCTCATGGCGGATCGGCGGCGGGCGCGGCACTCCGGTAGGTATCGTTCGCCAAACACAGATCGGACCAGGCCTTCGCCTTGTCCTGCAGACTGCGCAGCAGATACGCCGGATGGTACGTGACGATCACGGGCACGCCTTCGTACTGATGGACGCGCCCGCGCATCGAAGCGATGCTTCCGTCCGTCTTGAGCAGCGTCTGCGCGGCGAAGCGGCCGAGCGCGACGATCAACTTCGGCTTCACGAGCGCGACCTGCCGCTGCAGATACGGCTCGCAGCGCGCGACCTCGTCGGGCTCCGGATTGCGGTTGCCGGGCGGCCGGCACTTGATCACGTTCGCGATGTAGACGTTCTCGCCGCGCTTGAGCGCCAGCGCGCGCAGCATGTTGTCGAGCAGCTTGCCCGCCTGGCCGACGAACGGCTCGCCTTGCTTGTCCTCGTTCTCGCCGGGCGCCTCGCCGACGAGCATCCAGTCGGCGTGCTCGTCACCGACACCGAACACCGTGTTCGTGCGCTTTTCGCAGAGGCGGCAGCGCGCGCAGTCGGCGACGCGCGCGCGCAGTTCGTCCCAGCCGAGCTCGGCGACGGACGGCGTAGTGGCGGCGGGCCGTGCGGCAACGTCCGGCAGCGCGGGCTCGTGCACCGGTTCGAGATCGAACCACGACATGTCCTCGTCGGACGCCGCCGCGCCGGCATCGCCACCGGTGAGCGCGGCCGGCGCGGGCGCCGCCGCCGGACGCGTTGCCTCGGCCGCATCCGTCAAGTCAAGCGCGCTCGCCGGCACCTCCGCGCCGCCGCCACTCGTCCGCGCGCGGCGTGCGCCGCCCGCCACGCTCGGCTCGTCCGCCACGCCCACCACGCCCGGCTCGTCCGGCGAAGCCCCGCGCGCAATCGTCGCATCCCGCGTCCGCGATGCGGGCGCCGCGGCCGGCGCGGGCGCATCCGCCGCCGCCCGCGCGCCGGATTCGGCCGCCGCTTGCCGCGCCTGTCCGCGCCCGTCGCCGGCCTGCCGCGCAAGCGCCGCGTGTTCGTCGGCGACGGCGGCGGCTGCGCTCGCTTCCGCGCCCGCGACACGCGCCATCGCATGCGCCGCGTCGTTCGGCGACGCCGATCCCGCGTCGCCACTCGCGCCGTTTTGCCCGCCGTCGCGCCCGCCGTCGCGCGCGATCCGACGCGCCGGCTCGCGCGACGCATCCGGCGACGCCGGCTGCGCTCCTCGCGCAACCGCCGCGACCGCGGCTTCTCCGGCCGCGTGCGCGGCCGCCTCGTTCACGTCCGCAGCGCGCGCCGCGTCGCGCCGCACCCACGCGGGCGCGAGCCCCAGTTCTTCGAGCGCCGCTTCAGTCCATGCCATGCGCGCCTCCCTCCTTCGTCAATGCGAGACGCATCACGATTGCGTCCTCCCGGCTGCGATGCTTCGCCGGATAGTAGTTTCTGCGCCGCCCGACCGACACGAAGCCGAAGCGCTCGTACAGCCGGATCGCGCGCGGATTCGACGGCCGCACTTCGAGCAGCACGCCGTCGAGCCGCTCGGCGCGCGCGATCCGCACCGCCTCGCGCAGCAGCGCGAGCCCGACGCCCGAGCGCTGCGCGACAGGCGCGACGCACAGGTTCAGCAGATGCATCTCGTCGACGACGGGCATCAGCACGCAATAGCCGACGAGCACGCCCGTCACGTGCCGCATGCAAACGCCGAAGTAGCCGTTGCGCAGCGAATCCTCGAAGTTGCCGCGCGACCACGGAAATTCGTACGCGGCGCGCTCGATCTCGACGACTTCGTCGAGATCGGCGTCCGTCATCGGCGCCAGATAGCGATCGGTCATCAGCACGCCGCTCATCGGCCGCCTCCGTCCGCGCGCGCGGCGAGCCGCTCGGCGGTGGTCTGCGCGACCTTGTCGCGCACGTACTCGGGCGCCGCGCGATCGGCCGGCACGGCGCGTCCCGCGCGATATGCGCGCAGCGCGACGTGCGCGATCGGCAGCGCATGCGGCAGCGCGTTCGCGTCGATCGCCTGCGCGCGCGCGCAGGCGGGCAGACGCTCGCCGAACGCGGCCGCCGCGTTGCCGGCGAGCACGAACGGCGCATCGGGCGCCCGCACGTCGGCGGGCGCCGCGAGCGACGCGGGCACGAGCGCCTGCCAGTCGCCCGCCGCGTCGTCCCACGCGTAGTCGGCCCAATAGACCTCGTCCATGCGCGCATCGAGCGCGGCGAGCACGCGCGTCGCGCGGCCGGCGGCGGCGCCCGCGTTCAGGCGCGCGGCTTCGGCGCACGCGAGGAGCGTGCCGACCGGCACGACAGGCAGCGCGCGGCCGAACGCGAGCCCTTGCGCAACGCCGGTGGCGGTGCGCAGCCCGGTAAACGAGCCGGGCCCCGCGCCGAACGCGATCGCATTGCAATCGGCGAACGCGAGGCCCGCTTCGTCGAGCACCTCGCGCACGGCGGGCAGCACGCGCGTGCTCGACACGGCGCCCGTGCGCTCGTGGCGGACCCAGGTTCGGAAGGAAGCGGCGTCGGCCGTCGGGCCGTCCGCGGCGAGCAGCGCGACCGAGCAGAACTCGGTCGACGTATCGATGGCGAGGAGCACTGTTTGCGTCATGGCCGACATTGTAATGCGGCGCCCCGCCCGCACGGGCGATCGGCTCCGATTCGCGCGCGTGCGCCGGGCGCGAATCGGTTTGGAAGGAACGCTCGACCCGCCGCCCGCCCCCGCTTGCTAAGATCGTCGGCCTGGAAAAGCCAGCCTGGAAACCCTGACGGAGACACCCATGAGCGACATCACCGCCCAATTCGAGCAAGCGCAGATCGACGTGAAGCAACTGACCGAGCGTCCCGGCAACCTGACGCTGCTGCGTCTGTACGCGCTCTTCAAGCAGGCGACCGACGGCGACGTGCACGGCGACAAGCCGGGCTTCACCGACATCGTCGGCAAGTACAAGTACGACGCGTGGGACGCGCTGAAGGGCACGCCGCAAGACGACGCGAAGAAGCAATACGTCGAGCTCGTCGAATCGCTGAAGAACGGCACCGCCTCCTGACGGCGGCGCGCGCGTCGGCCGGCCCCGCGCCGGCCGCGTGCGGGCACCGGCGCGCGACGCGCCACCGCGGCGCGCCCTTCGCCGCGCGCGAAATCAACGGTGGCGCGGCGCAGCAAAAACCGGTATGATGCGGGCTGCGCGTCCCGACGGGCGCTCTGCCGGCTGAAGCCGGCATCCCTCGTCGCCAGCGTTCCATAGCGTTTCGCTCCAATCCAGTTTAGAACCTGTCCCTTCCTGCGTGGCCCCTAGCGGGCTGTCAAGTCTCAGGCTGGCGGCATGCGCATCCGATGCGCGCCGCACCCAAAAACAGCTTCTAACGAAATTGTTGTCCGCACGTCGTCGACATGCGGACAATCGCCACGTTTCCCGATTTGCTCGATGAATCCGTCGACTTGGGTATGCGCGATTGGCGCGGCGTTCGACCCACTGTGTTTCAAGGATTGACATGACTTCGAGCCATTCCCTCAGCCCGCTCAACGCGATCGCCGACGAGGCGCTCGGCCTGCCCGCCGCCGCCGCTCAACCGGCCGCGAGCGAGGCCGGCGACGCCTGCGACGCCGCGTCGGACGAACCGACGTTCGCGTCGCTCGGCCTGTCGCCGGAGATCGTCTCCGCGCTGCAGGCGGCCGGCTACGTGAAGCCGACGCCCGTGCAGCAGCGCGCGATTCCGGCCGGCATCGCCGGCCGCGACCTGCTCGTGTCGAGCCCGACGGGCTCCGGCAAGACGGCCGCGTTCATGCTGCCCGCGATCGAGCGCTTCGCGCAGTTGCAAAAGGCGCAGGCGCAGCAGCCGCGCGCGCCGCGCGAAGGGCAGCCGGGCGAGCGCCGCGGCCGCCGCCCGCAACCCGTCGCGCGCCCCGGCCTGCTCGTCCTCACGCCGACGCGCGAGCTCGCGATGCAGGTGACGACGGCCGCGTCGACGTACGGCAAGCACCTGCGCCGCCTGCGCACGGTCAGCATCCTCGGCGGCGTCGCGTACGGCCAGCAGTTGATGCTGCTCGCGAAGAACCCGGAGATCCTCGTCGCGACGCCGGGGCGCCTGCTCGACCACCTCGAGCGCGGCCGCATCGATTTGTCCGAACTGAAGATGCTCGTGCTCGACGAAGCCGACCGCATGCTCGACATGGGTTTCATCGACGACATCGACACGATCGTCGCGGCGACGCCCGCGACGCGCCAGACGATGCTGTTCTCGGCGACGCTCGACGGCAAGATCGGCTCGCTCACGAACCGTCTGCTGAAGGATCCGGAGCGCATCGAGATCACGCAGAAGATCGAATCGCGCTCGAACATCGCGCAAACCGTGCACTACGTCGACGACCGCGATCACAAGGATCGCCTGCTCGATCACCTGCTGCGCGATGTCGCGCTCGATCAGGCGATCATCTTCACCGCGACCAAGATCGACGCCGACCAGCTCGCCGGCCGCCTCGCCGACGCCGGCTTCCAGTCGGCCGCGCTGCACGGCGACCTGCCGCAGGGCGCGCGCAACCGCACGATCCGCGCGCTGCGCGAGCGCCGCGTGCGCGTGCTCGTCGCAACCGACGTCGCCGCGCGCGGGATCGACATCCCCGGCATCACGCACGTGTTCAACTACGACCTGCCGAAGTTCGCCGAGGACTACGTGCACCGGATCGGCCGCACCGGCCGCGCGGGCCGCTCCGGCACCGCGGTGAGCCTCGTGCATCACGCGGAGCAAGGCGCGCTCAAGCGCATCGAGCGCTTCGTGCGCGCGCCGCTGCCGGTGAATGTCGTCGAAGGCTTCGAGCCGCGCAAGGCGCCGCCGCCGCGTAACGATCGCGGCAACGGCCGCGGCCGTCCGGGCGGCAACGGCAATGGCGGCCGCCGGTTCGGCGGCAAGCCGGGCGGCGGCCATGGCGGCGGCCGCTCCGGCGGCTGGAGCGGCAAGCCGGGTGGCGGCAACCGTGAAGCCTACGGCGCGCGGCGCGGCGACGGCCAGCGCAACGGCCCGCGCCGCGGCAATTCCGCGGCATAAGCGGCGGCCGGCGGCCGCGTTCGCGACGCGGGCGTACCCGCCCCGCCCCCGAAAACCGGCGCATTCGCGCCGGTCAGATTGCTGACAAACCCTCGCCAAGTGGGGGATTTTTGTTTTTTAATGGCGTGATGCTGAAGACGCCCATGCCCACGCAGCACGAACTCGAGATGGTGACGCTCGAGGAACTCGTGCCGAAGGACCACCTGCTGCGCCAGATCGATGCGGCGGTGGATTTCGAGTTCATCCGCGCGAAGGTGGCGCATCTGTATTGCGCGGACAACGGGCGGCCGGCGCTCGATCCCGTGGTGATGTTCAAGCTGTTGTTCATCGGCTACCTGTTCGGGGTGCGCAGCGAGCGGCAACTGATGCGTGAGGTCCAGGTCAACGTCGCCTATCGCTGGTTCGCCCGGTTCCGGCTGACCGACAAGGTGCCGGATGCGTCAACGTTCTCGCAGAATCGCCGCCGACGCTTCACGGACACGACGGTGTATCAGGAGATCTTCGACGAGATCGTGCGGCAGGCGATCAAGCGCGGGCTGGTCGACGGTCGGGTGCTGTACACGGACAGCACGCACCTGAAGGCGAACGCGAACAAAGGCAAGTTCGATGTGGTGAAGCTGGAGCAGACGCCGGCCGCCTACACGGAGGCATTGAACGCGGCAGTGGATGCGGACCGGGCCGCGCATGGCAGGAAGCCGCTGGATCGCGACGACGATGAGCCGCCGTCTAGCAAGGACACCAAGCTCAGCCGGACCGATCCGGACAGCGGCTACATGGTGCGGGACGACAAGCCGAAGGGGTTCTTCTATCTGGACCACCGCACGGTGGATGCCAAGCACGCGATCATCACCGATACGCATGTGACGCCGGCCTCGGTGCATGACAGCCAGCCGTATCTGGATCGGCTGGATCGCCAGCGCGAGCGCTTTGAGTTCAAGGTCGAGGCGGTGGGGCTGGATGCGGGCTACTTCACGCCGGCGGTGTGCCAGGGGCTGGAGGAGCGAGGGATTGCCGGGGTGATGGGCTATCGCACGCCGAACCACAAGCCGGGCATGTTCTACAAACGGCAGTTCAAGTACGACGCGTATCGCAACGAATACGTGTGCCCGCAGGGGCAGGCCCTGCCGTACAGCACGACCAATCGGCTCGGCTATCAGGAATACAAATCCAATGCGCAGATCTGCGGGCGCTGCCCGGTACGATCGCAGTGCACGAACAGTGCGATCGCGGTGAAGGTGGTAACGCGCCACGTGTGGGAGCGCGCCAAGGAGCGGGTGGACGCGCGGCGCTTGACCGAATGGGGCCAACGCATTTACGCGCGGCGCAAGCAGACGGTGGAGCGCAGCTTCGCCGATGCCAAGCAGCTGCATGGGCACCGTTATGCCCGTATGCGTGGGCTACGCAAGGTGGCCGAGCAGTGCTTGCTGGCCGCGGCGGCACAGAACATCAAGAAGATTGCGATGCTGCTGGCGCGGAAGCGGAAAAAGGGGCCAGCGGGTCCCGATTGGCGCTTCGTGCGCATGCTGCTGCGTCTGGTGAGCGGTTTGCGCTGCAGCTTCGACTACCCGCTCGCGGCGAACCCGCAATCCTGATCCCAGAAAGACAAAACCCCACGCTCACAAAAACGTGGGGTTCGTCAGCAGTCTGACCGGCGCATTCGCGCCGGTTTTTGTTTGCGCCCGAGATTTCACGATACGAAAAAACTTTTGCGTCGTAAAAAATCATGCTGCGTGGCACAACCCAACCCATTGCAGCATGGAAAACCATATTCCGCAATAAGAAATATAGACGTCAATCTATTGATTTTAATGGAATAAATTTTTTACAGCTTCGTGAAAAAGCCCCTGTCTCGACGCCGTCGATTTGCCTAGACTCTTATACAAGACTTCACGAACGAAACCGCCGAATCCCAATCGCGCCGTCCGTTTCGCCCAGTCAAAGATTTCTTCTCTTCAGGCAACGACCACTCAAGGAGTACGCATCATGTCGCGTCAACAACAGGCTCAGGAACTGCAAAAGCAATGGGAAACCGATCCGCGCTGGAAGGGCATCAAGCGCGCGTTCACCGCTGAGGACGTCGTGCGCCTGCGCGGCTCGATCCAGCAAGAGCACACGCTCGCGAAGCGCGGCGCGGAAAAGCTCTGGACGCTCATCAACAACGAGCCGTTCGTCAACGCACTCGGCGCGCTGACGGGCAACCAGGCGATGCAGCAGGTCAAGGCCGGCCTCAAGGCGATCTATCTGTCGGGCTGGCAAGTCGCGGGCGACGCGAACGTCGCGGGCGAAATGTATCCGGACCAGTCGCTGTACCCGGCGAACTCGGTGCCGCTCGTCGTCAAGCGCATCAACAACACGCTCACGCGCGCCGATCAGATCCAGTGGTCGGAAGGCAAGAACCCCGGCGACGAAGGCTATGTCGACTTCTTCGCGCCGATCGTCGCCGACGCGGAAGCCGGCTTCGGCGGCGTGCTGAACGCGTTCGAACTGATGAAGGCGATGATCGAGGCGGGCGCGTCGGGCGTTCACTTCGAAGACCAGCTCGCCTCGGTCAAGAAGTGCGGCCACATGGGCGGCAAGGTGCTCGTGCCGACCCGCGAGGCGGTCGCGAAGCTGACGGCCGCGCGTCTCGCCGCCGACGTGATGGGCACGCCGACCGTGCTGGTCGCGCGCACCGACGCCGAAGCGGCCGACCTGATCACGTCCGACATCGACGACAACGACAAGCCGTACCTGACGGGCGAGCGCACGGTCGAAGGCTTCTTCCGCACGAAGCCGGGCCTCGAGCAGGCGATCTCGCGCGGCCTCGCCTATGCGCCGTACGCCGACCTGATCTGGTGCGAAACCGGCAAGCCGGATCTCGAATACGCGAAGAAGTTCGCGGAAGCGATCCACAAGCAGTTCCCGGGCAAGCTGCTGTCGTACAACTGCTCGCCGTCGTTCAACTGGAAGAAGAACCTCGACGACGCGACGATCGCGAAGTTCCAGAAGGAACTCGGCGCGATGGGCTACAAGTTCCAGTTCATCACGCTCGCCGGCTTCCATGCGCTGAACTACTCGATGTTCAACCTCGCGCACGGCTACGCCCGCACGCAGATGAGCGCGTTCGTCGAACTGCAGCAAGCCGAGTTCGCGGCGGCCGACAAGGGCTTCACCGCGGTCAAGCACCAGCGTGAAGTCGGCACCGGCTACTTCGACGCGGTGACGCAGACGGTCGAGCGCGAAGCGTCGACGACCGCGCTGCACGGCTCGACCGAAGACGAACAGTTCTTCGACGGCCAGAAAGTCGCCTGAGCTCCGGCAGGCGCAGGCACGCCGCGCGCGGCCATGAGCCGCCGCGGCGCGCGACCCGGCAAGACCAAGACCATATCGGGGAGCACTCGCCTGCGGCGCGCGTGGTTGCGCCATGCCCGCCCAGGATGTGCGGCGTCTCGCGACGCCGCGCGACATTCAAGCGCGCCGGTCCCTTGCCCGGCGCGCCGTTTTTTTTGCGCGACGCGTCGCAACCGAACGCCCGGCGATAAACGGCGGGCAATGAGCGACGGCCGGCGCGCTATCGATAGACGATCACGGGAATCTTCGTATGGGTCAGCACGCGTTGCGTCTCGCTGCCGATGAGCAGGCTGCCGAGCCCGCGTCTGCCGTGCGACGCCATGAAGATCACGTCGCAGCCGCCCCGCTCCGCGGCCTCGATGATGCCGAGATAGGGCGACGGATGCACGCTCGTCGCCGATTCGCACGCGACGCCCGCGCGGCGCGCGGCCGCCTCCACTTCGTCCAGATGCATGCGCGCCTCGCGCTCGCTGCGCTCGCGAAAATCAGCGGGCGGCTCGATCACGACTTCGGAAAACGGCGAGTACGGATATTGCGGCAGGCACGCGTAGGCCGTCACGCGCGCGCCCACCGCCTGCGCGAGATCGATCGCGCCGTCGATGGCCTTCTTCGACAGCTCGGACCCGTCGGTCGGAACCAGGATGTGCTTGAACATGGCGACCTCCGTCGGCAACTGCGGCGCGTCCGGCCGCGGGCGCACCCGCGGCCAGCCGTCGGGGCCGGGCGGCCCGCGCGGACGCCGAGTGATTCGATTGTAGTGCGCGAATGCACGCGGCCGCCTTCGCCAGAGGGTTCGCCCTCATATCGGAAACGCGTGCAATCGAGCCCATCGGTTACGCATTGGAGCGCAAATTCGGCGGCGCGCACGACGCCAGCCGGAGCGGCGCGCGGAAACGCCGCGCCTGCGGCCATGGCACGCGCCGTCGCGCGAACGTCATCCCCAATAGCCGGGGCGTTCGTACGTGTGCTTCAGGAAATCGAGAAAGAGCCGGACCCTGAGCGGCAAGTGCCGGCGCTGCGGAAACACCGCGTGAATGCCGACCGGCGGCGCGGCGAACGCGTCGAGCACGCTGACGAGCCGGCCCGCCGCGATGTCCGCGCCGACTTCCCACCACGAGCGCCATGCGAGGCCATGGCCCTCGAGGCACCATTCGTGCAGCACCGCGCCGTCCGAGCACTCCATCGTGCCGGACACGCGGATCGACACCACCTTGCCGCCGTCGACGAAGCTCCAGCCGCGCTGCTGGTTCGCGTTCGCCGCGAGCGCGAGGCAGTTGTGGCGCGCGAGATCGTCGAGCGTCCCGGGCATGCCGGCGCGCGCGAGATAGGCCGGCGACGCGACGCACACGCGCCGGTTCTCGCCGAGCTTGAGCGACACGAGCGACGAATCGGGCAGCTCGCCCAGGCGCACCGCGCAATCGAACCCCTCGTTGACGAGGTCGACCATCCGGTCGGACAGATCGAGCGTGACCGACACGTCCGGGTGCGCGCCCGTAAACGGGGGTACGAGCGGCGCGACGTGGCGCCGGCCGAAGCCCGCGGGCGCCGACACCCGCAAATGCCCGCTCGCCTTCACGCCGCCCGCGGACACGCTCGCCTCGGCGTTCTGCATGTCGTTGATGATGCGCTGGCAATCCTCGAGGAACGCCGAGCCTTCGAACGTCAGCGTGAGCTTGCGCGTGGTGCGCACGAGCAGCTTCACGCCGAGCCGCTCCTCGAGCGCGTCAAGCCGGCGGCCGATGATCGCGGGCGCGACCCCTTCCGCATGCGCGGCCGCCGACAGGCTGCCTTTCGCCGCAACCGCGGCGAACGTTTCGATCTGTTTGAAGCGATCCATCCCGTATGCGGGCGGCGCGCACCGGCCGCCTCGTCGAATCCGAAATCGCTCCAGATTAGATATCGAAAAGTAAAAGATCAAGTGATGATTACTGTCTTTTTTAGTTCAAGCCATCACTAATAGAATCGATTTCGACCTGTGATCGTGGAGCGCAACGTCATGCCCGGCACCCCGCCCGCCTTCCCGAAGGCGATTCTCTTCGACGCGTACGGCACGCTGTTCGACGTGCACGCGGTCGTCGCCGCGGCCGAGCAGCTGTTTCCGGGGCGCGGCGACGCGCTGTCGCAGCTCTGGCGGCGCAAGCAGATCGAATATTCGCAACTGCGCACGCTCGCCGATCCGGCGGGCGGGCGCTATCGGCCGTTCTGGGAGCTGACGCTCGACGCGCTGCGCTTTGCCGCGCGCGCGCTCGGCCTCGCGCTGTCCGCGGCCGCCGAGAAAAGACTGATGGACGAGTATGCGTGCCTGTCGACGTACCCGGACACGGTGCCGACGCTGCGCGCGCTGCGTGCGCGCAGCACGCCGCCGAAGCTCGCGATCCTGTCGAACGGCAATCCGCAGATGCTCGATATCGCGGTCAAGAGCGCCGGGATGAGCGGCCTGTTCGACCGCGTGCTGTCCGTCGACGCGGTTCGCGCGTACAAGCCGTCGCCCGCCGCGTATGCGCTCGGCACCGCGGCGTTCGACGCGGCCCCCGCCGACATCGCATTCGTGTCGTCGAACGGCTGGGACGTCGCGGGCGCCGGCTGGTTCGGCTACCGGACCTTCTGGCTGAACCGCACGGGCGCGCCGCTCGAGGAGCTCGGCGCGGCGCCCGCGGGCACGGGCGCCGGCATGGCCGAACTGCTCGCCTTTCTCGACGCGCCGCGCGCCGCCGCGAAAGCGGGCGGCCGAGCGCGCCCGGCGCCCCGCGTAAGCCGCCTCGGCGCGCCGCCGACCTGATTCATGCAATTGCACCACTCCGTAACTGACTGACCGACCAAGGAGAAAACCGATGACCACGACGCTGAAGCTGCCGCAAGGCATGGCGATCACGGGCGAAATCAAGCCCGGCTACGAAGCGATCCTCACGCCCGAGGCGCTCGAACTCGTCGCGAAGCTGCATCGCCAGTTCGAGCCGCGCCGCCGCGAGCTGCTCGCCGCACGCGTCGAGCGCACCCAGCGCCTCGACGCCGGCGAGCGCCCCGACTTCCTCGCCGAAACGAAATCGATCCGCGAGGGCGACTGGAAGATCGCGCCGCTGCCCGCGGACCTGCAATGCCGCCGCGTCGAGATCACGGGCCCCGTCGAGCGCAAGATGATCATCAACGCGCTGAACTCGGGCGCCGATTCGTACATGACGGACTTCGAGGATTCGAACGCGCCGAGCTGGACCAACCAGATCGACGGCCAGATCAACCTGAAGGACGCGGTGCGCCGCACGATCTCGCTCGAACAGAACGGCAAGTCGTACAAGCTCAACGACAAGATCGCGACGCTGATCGTGCGCCCGCGCGGCTGGCACCTCGACGAAAAGCACGTGACGGTGGACGGTCAGCGCGTGTCGGGCGGCGTCTTCGATTTCGCCCTCTTCCTGTTCCACAACGCGCAGGAGCTGATCGCGCGCGGCTCGGGCCCGTACTTCTATCTGCCGAAGATGGAAAGCCATCTGGAGGCGCGCCTCTGGAACGACATTTTCGTCGCCGCGCAGGAAGCGCTTGGCGTGCCGCGCGGCACGATCCGCGCGACCGTGCTGATCGAGACGATCCTCGCCGCGTTCGAGATGGACGAGATCCTGTACGAACTGCGCGAACACAGCTCGGGCCTGAACGCGGGCCGCTGGGACTACATCTTCTCGGCGATCAAGAAGTTCAAGAACGACCGCGACTTCTGCCTCGCCGATCGCGCGAAGATCACGATGACGGTGCCGTTCATGCGCGCCTACGCGCTGCTGCTGCTGAAGACCTGCCACAAGCGCAACGCGCCCGCGATCGGCGGGATGAGCGCGCTGATCCCGATCAAGAACGATCCGGAAGCGAACGATCGCGCCATGGCGGGCGTGCGCGCGGACAAGGCGCGCGACGCCGGCGACGGCTATGACGGCGGCTGGGTCGCGCACCCGGGCCTCGTGTCGCTCGCGATGGAGGAGTTCGTCAAGGTGCTCGGCGACAAGCCGAACCAGATCGGCAAGCAGCGCGACGACGTGCAGATCGAGGGCAAGAACCTGCTCGATTTCCAGCCGGAAGCGCCGATCACCGAAGCCGGGCTGCGCAACAACATCAACGTCGGCATCCACTACCTCGGCTCGTGGCTCGCGGGCAACGGCTGCGTGCCGATCCACAACCTGATGGAAGACGCGGCGACGGCCGAGATCTCGCGCTCGCAGGTCTGGCAATGGATCCGTTCGCCGAAGGGCACGCTCGACGACGGCCGCAAGGTCACGGCCGAGCTCGTGCGTGAGTACGCGAAGGTCGAGCTCGCGAACGTGAAGCAGGTTGTCGGCGGAGATACCGCGCCGTACGATCGCGCCGCGGCGATCTTCGAGCAGATGTCGACGTCGGAGAACTTCACCGAGTTCCTGACGCTGCCGCTCTACGAAGAGATCTGAGCGGCGCGGGCGGCGGGCGCGAGCGACGCGCACCGCCGCCTGTGCGTCGCTCGCGGATCGGCCGGCTGAAGACGCATTCGTGCGGCGGACGCCGTGCCAGCGAAGCGCCCGCTGGGCGCTTTTTTGTCGCGCGCGGTTCGGGTTTCGTTCCTTCGGCGGCTTCGGCGGCCGTGAGGGCGCGGCGTTTGGCGTTTGGCGTTTGGCGTTTGGCGTTTGGCGTTTGGCGTTTGGCGTTTGGCGTTTGGCGTTTGGCGTTTGGCGTTTGGCGTTTGGCGTTTGGCGTTTGGCGTTTGGCGTTTGGCGTTTGGCGTTTGGCGTTTGGCGTTTGGCGTTTGGCGTTTGGCGTTTGGCGTTTGGCGTTTGGCGTTTGGCGTTTGGCGTTTGGCGTTTGGCGTTTGGCGTTTGGCGTTTGGCGTTTGGCGTTTGGCGTTTGGCGTTCAGCGTTCAGCGTTCAGCGTTCAGCGTTCAGCGTTCAGCGTTCAGCGTTCAGCGTTCAGCGTTCAGCGTTCAGCGTTCAGCGTTCAGCGTTCAGCGTTCAGCGTTCAGCGTTCAGCGTTCAGCGTTCAGCGTTCAGCGTTCAGCGTTCAGCGTTCAGCGTTCAGCGTTCAGCGTCGGACGCGGGTTTTCGCTCGGGTTCCGCAGCCGTTGGACGCCCGCGGGCATCAGCTTCTTGGCACGGCGCCCGCCCTGCGATTCCGTAGCCGCCGCCACGGGCGCCGACACCGGCGCACGCCGCAGTCACAGCACGAATCGAACCGCCGAATCGCCGACGGCTCGCGCGACGAACGCTTGACGCCCGGCTCGCGCCGCCGCGCCTGTACGCGACGGCATTCGGCGCGCTCGCCTGCGCGTCGCCGCGTCGCCGCGGCTACGCGTCACGCGGTGCGCGCGCGCCGATACTGCACCCAGTCGCCCGACTCGATGCGCGGCTTGTCCGCGATCGCGTGCGCACCGACCGGGTAATACAGGCAATCGTACCGGCGCCCGCCGAGTTCGACCGACGCCCGCTGCCGCACGAACAGCCCCTCGACGCCCGGGTACACTTCCTCGATCTCGTCGAGCACCGGCACGAGCCGCTCGTCGATCGCGTAGACGTCGCCCCAGACGAGATCGCGGCCACCGCCCGCGACCATCCCCGGATAGTTGCCGAAGTCATACAGGCGCCCCGCCACCGCCACCGCGCCGACGAGCCTCGGCGCCGCGATGCCGTGCGTCGCCGCCGCCCGGCCGATGTCGTTGATCTCGCCCGCTCTCAGGGTCCCGTAGCAGAATACGTAGCGCATCTTCCTTCCTTGTTTCAATCGTGCCATCGAACCGGCACGCCGCCGCGTCACTCGAGCAGCGCGTCGTCGCTGACGAGGACGCCGTCGGCATCCGCGTAGATCCAGTCGCCCGGCACGATGCGCGTACCGCGTACGTCGACAGGCGCGTCGCTCACGCCGGCGCCGCGCTTGTCGCTCTTGCGCGGATGCGCGGCGAGCGCGAGCACGCCGACGCGGCATTCGGCAAGTTCGTCCGAATCGCGCACGCAGCCGTTCACGACGATGCCGGCCCAGCCATTCTTCTCGGCGAGCTTGCCGAGGTTGCCGCCGACGAGCGCGCAACGCAGGCTGCCGCCGCCGTCGACGACGAGCACGCGCCCCGCGCCGTCCTGCTCGAGCGCCGTGCGCACGAGCGAGTTGTCCTCGAACAGCTTGAGCGTCGCAGCCGGCCCCGCGAAACGCCGCACGCCGCCGAACGGGCGGAACACGGGCTCGAGCACGCGCAGCGTGCCGGCCGCGAGGCGGTCTTCGTGCGCGTCGCAAAGGTCGGTGGTGGCGAACATCATGTCGAAATCTCCTGGCGTGTCGTAGGGTGTCGATCCGGCATTATCGGCGAAGAAAATTCCCCGCTGCGGCGGGTAGAAGGCTCGCCCTACAATAGCCGGATGCCCCCTGCGCCCCGTCTTCGATCATCGATGAGCCCGTCCGTTCCCCTTTTCGCGCAGCCCCCGGCCGCCACGATCGACGTTCCGTCCGAATTCGCGCCCACCCGCTCGCACCCGATGCGCGTGCGCGCCCGCGCGATCGCGGCCGGCATGCGCGTGCCGCCGCACGCGCATGCCTGGGCGCAGCTCGCGTACGCGTCGCGCGGCGTGCTGCGGCTCGCGACGGCCGGCTCGACGTGGATGGTGCCGCCCTCGCGCGCGATCTGGGTGCCGCCGCGAATTGCCCACGAAGTGGTGATCGTCGAGGACGCGTATCTGCGCACGCTGTACGTCGACGAATCGGCGGTGCCGGGCGGGCTCGACGCGTGCCGGGTGGTCGAGGTGTCGGGATTGCTGCGCGAGCTGATCGTCGCGCTCGAGGCGCGCTCGCTCAATCGCACGCGCGAGCGGCTGCTGGCCGAGCTCGTGCTCGACGAGCTCACGCGCGCCGAGCCATTGCCGCTCGCCGTGCCGATGCCGACCGAAAAGCGCTTGCGCGCGCTGTGCGAAGCGGTGCTCGCGCATCCGGCGCAGGGCGAATCGCTCGAGCACTGGGCGGCGGGCGTCGGCGCGAGCACGCGGACGATCGCGCGGCTGTTCAAGCAGGAACTCGGCGTGAGCTTTTCGCAATGGCGCCAGCAGGCGCTGCTCGCGCGCGCGATTCCGCTCCTGAACCAGGGGCGGCCGCTGTCGCACATCGCCAACGAACTCGGCTACCAGAGCCAGAGCGCGTTCTCCGCGATGTTCCGGCGCGCGTTCGGCGCGAGCCCGCGCGCGTTCATTCAGCGCGGCGACATGCATGCGGCGTCGGAGCTCGCGTCGACCGACGATGGGGATGCGGAACCGCTGCTGTGAGCGCGGTCGATTCTCGGGATTGGGTTATCGCGGGCGCTTCCGCCGCTTCCGTCGCTTCTGTCGCTTCTGTCGCTTCTGTCGCTGAAGCCGCTGAAGCCGCTGAAGCCGCTGAAGCCGCTGAAGCCGCTGAAGCCTTCATCAGGATGGACGCCCCTACGGACGGCCGCATCAAAACCCGATGACAAGGGCCCGATTGATCAATGCCCGCCCATCGTTGCCAGGGAAATCCAACGCGATCGCAGGCCACACGATGCGATGCCGTCCGTTTGCCCGGCCCGCCCGGGCTGCCGCGTACTCGCCCGGAACATCGAGCGACGCATCGGCCGGCCAGAGCATCACGTCTTCGCTGCATTTTCGCGAAGCATGCTCGTTCTTGATCGAATCCGCTCCGTCGAACATTTCGCGCGAATCGCCCGGACACATGCGTCCTTTCATACGCGACGCTCGCCTGCCGTCGCCCATGCCGCCCACGGACGTTCTCTCGCACCGACGTCAACGCTCGCCGGAACGCCGCGACGGCATCGAGCCGCCCGGGCCCGAAGCCAGCGGGCAACGCCCGACACGGGAAGTCCGGCGTCGGGGTGCGCCCCGCCGCCGCGTCGACTCGCCCGGCACGGTCAGGACACGGGCCGCACCATGTGGCGGATCGATCCGAACTGCGCGAGACGCGGCCCCGCGAGCCGATATCCCATTCGCAGATAGAGCCGCGCGGCCGGATTGTCGACGAACACGCGCAACTGCGTCTCGCGCAGCCCGCGCGCCTTCGCGAAACGGTGCGAGGTTTCGAGCAGATAGGTGCCGGCGCCGCGCTGTCGGTGCCCCGGCGCGATCTGCACATCGCGGATGTGCAGCGAATCGCCCTCCTCGGTAATCCTCAACAGGCCGATCGACACGCTGTCGAGTTCGAGGATGAAGTTTTCCGAATCGCGCCAGCTTGCAAAAAAGAGATCCGCGCGCCACCTGAGGCCATGGCGCTGGTAATACGCGTTCATGTTGCCGTGCGTGAGCGCTTCCGCGAATTCGAAATCGCCCGACGCGGCGGGGCGCAGCAGATAAACGAGAGGGGCGGCGGCGGAATCGGACATGGCATATTCGCAAAACCTGCGTCACCGCCACGATAGCGCAGCCCGCGCGCGTTGCAATGCCCATTTGCACGCATGCGGCAGCGGCATGCGGCACCGTTCGCGGCAGCTCACGCGGCGCAAAACAAAAAGCCCGTTCAGGCATGCCTGAACGGGCTTCGATTTGGCGGAGCGGACGGGACTCGAACCCGCGACCCCCGGCGTGACAGGCCGGTATTCTAACCGACTGAACTACCGCTCCAGTCTTGCTGCTTGCCTGGCAGGCGTCGGTTGCTTCCTGCCGGCGTATCGTCTCGACGCTTGTTCGAACGACGCCCTGTTCTGGCGTCCCCTAGGGGATTCGAACCCCTGTACTCACCGTGAAAGGGTGATGTCCTAGGCCTCTAGACGAAGGGGACAAAATCTTTTCAGATCTGTCTTGTTGCCTTGTTCTCACTGTCAATTTTCATCAACAGCAGAGAACGAAATTCTAACTTCTTTCATTCCGTTTGTGAAGCATTTTTTCTGTCACTCAATGCTTCGCAAACTTCACTCACTCTGCGTTCAACTGGTGGAGGTAAGCGGGATCGAACCGCTGACCTCTTGCATGCCATGCAAGCGCTCTCCCAGCTGAGCTATACCCCCGTGTCTCGTTGACTGCTGAACAACAGAGAAGTGAGATTGTAGAGACGGTTTTGAGGTTTGTAAATACCCTATTTGCGTTTCGCGCAAAATTTTTGGAAGCCGTGCGTTCGACGCGTGCGTTGCCTCGGTTCGTTGCCTCAACCGCACGGCTTCCCGGACGCCCCGCGCGCCTATGCGAGCGCCGCCGCGAGGCGCGACACGACGACGTCGCGGCCGAACAGCAGCAGCACCGCGTCGATCGACGGCGTATGCGTCGTGCCCGCGACGAGCAGGCGCACCGGCATCGCAAGCTGCGGCATCTTCAGCTTGTGCGCGCCGAGCACGGCCTTCAGCGCGGCCGCGATCGCCTCCTTCGTCCACTCGGCCGTCTTCAGCGCCGCGGCAAACTCGGCGAGCGCCGGGCGCACCGCGTCGGTCACGTGCTGCGCGAGCGCTTGCGCATCCGGGGCGGGCGAACGGTAGAACATCGTCGAATTCTCCGCGATCTCCTTCACCGTCGACGCGCGATCCTTCATCAGCCCCATCACGCCCACGAGGTCCGGGCCCCGCGCGATCGTGTCGGCGTCGATGCCGAGCGCCGCGAAGAACGGCTTTGCCAGCTCGGCCAGGCGCGCGTCGTCCGCTTCCTTGATGTAGTGGTTGTTCAGCCAGTTCAGCTTGTTGTGATCGTACTGCGCGGGCGACTTGCCGAGATGCTCGAGATCGAACCATTCGACGAACTGCTCGCGCGAGAAGATCTCCGCGTCGCCGTGCGACCAGCCGAGACGCGCGAGATAGTTGAGCACCGCCTCCGGCAGATAGCCGGCATCGCGGTAGCCCATCACGCTCATCGCGCCGTGGCGCTTGCTCATCTTCTCGCCCTGCTCGTTGAGCACGGTCGGCAGATGCGCGTACACCGGCACTTCGCCGCCGAGCGCGCGCAGGATGTTGATCTGGCGCGGCGTATTGTTCACATGGTCGTCCCCGCGGATCACGTGCGTGATGCCCATGTCGAGATCGTCGACGACGACGCAGAAGTTGTACGTCGGCGTGCCGTCGGGGCGCGCGATGACGAGATCGTCGAGCTCCTCGTTCGAGATCTCGACGCGGCCCTTCACGGCGTCGTCCCAGACGACCGACCCCGTCAGCGGATTGCGAAAGCGCAGCACGGGGGTCACGCCCGCCGGCGGCTCGGGCAGCACCTTGCCCGGCTCGGGGCGCCACGTGCCATCGTAGCGCGGCTTCTCGCCCGCCGCGCGCTGGCGCTCGCGCAACGCATCGAGTTCTTCGGTCGACATGTAGCACGGGTAGACGAGGTCTTTCTCGAGCATCTGCGCGAGCACCTCGCGATAGCGGTCCATCCGCTGCATCTGGTAGTACGGGCCTTCGTCGTAGTCGAGCCCAAGCCATGCCATCCCTTCGAGGATCGCATCGACCGACGCCTCGGTCGAGCGCTCGAGATCCGTATCCTCGATCCGCAGCACGAACGTGCCCTTCATCTTGCGGGCGAACGCCCACGGATAGAGCGCGGATCGGATGTTGCCGAGATGGATGAAGCCGGTGGGGCTCGGCGCAAAACGGGTGCGTACAGGACGGGTCATAAACGATAGCTCGAACGCCTCAAGCGGCGCATCAATTGAAACGACGCGGCGGCGCACGCCGCACGGCTCTGCCGGGTGCGCACGCGACCGGAACGGAAAGAGCACGAATTATACTCGTCGCGCCGCGGTTCCTCGTCGCGTCGCGCCCGGCTGCGCGACCAGACGCGGCGTGTCTCGTCGCTCGCCCCCCGTCCTCCCGCACTTCCGTCCTCCCGCCCCCGACGACGTGCCACCCCGCGTCCCGCCGCCTCGCCCAAACCCATCCGCGCCGCACGCGCACTCTCGCACTCGCACTCGCATGCCGCACGCCCGCGAGCCGCCGGCGCCGCGGCACACCCTCATCTTCGCCGCCGCCCGCCCACGCCGCCCCTCATCCGTTCGGCCAACGATCGCGCACCGCCGGCGCGCTTTCGTGCGCAGGCGCCCAGTTGCTTTATGATGTGCGCGCCGCGGCCGCCATGCCGGCGCCGCGCGCGGCCGCCCGACGTCGTCGCGGCCGCCGAAATTTCGCCGCGTACGGCGCGCCCGTCGAGGCCGCGCGCGGCATGCCGCCGGAGATCGAGTCGATGTCGTCCCCCCGTTTGTCCCGCCGCGCGTTCACGCTCGCCTGCGCGTCGGCCGCCCTCGCCGCCTGCACGTCCACCGGCACGAAGCCGACGACGGGCGCCGCCACGCCCACCAACCCGACGCAGCCGCGCGAGAAGCCGATCAGGGTCGGCGTCGCGCTCGGCGGCGGCGCGGCGCGCGGCTTCGCGCACGTCGGCGTGCTCAAGGCGCTCGAGGCACGCGGCATTCCGGTCGAGCTCGTCGCCGGCACGAGCGCGGGCTCGGTCGTCGGTGCGCTGTACGCGTCGGGCATGAATGCGCTGCAGATCAACAAGCTCGCGCTCACGATGGACGAAGCGTCGATCAGCGACTGGGCGACGCCGTTCCGCTCGCGCGGCCTGCTGCAAGGCATCGCGCTGCAGAACTTCATCAACAAGACGCTGAACAACCGGCCGATCGAGAAGATGGCCAAGCCGCTCGGCATCGTCGCGACCGATCTGAAGAGCGGCCAGCCGATCCTGTTCCAGCGCGGCAACACGGGGCTCGCGGTGCGTGCGTCGTGCAGCGTGCCTTCGGTGTTCGAGCCGGTGCGCATCGGCGATCGCGAATACGTCGACGGTGGGCTCGTGAGCCCCGTGCCCGCGTCGTTCGCGCGCAAGATGGGCGCGGACTTCGTGATCGCCGTCGACATCTCGTCGCGCCCGGACGGCGCGGCCACCGGCAATCCGATCGAGATGCTGCTGCAGACGTTCACGATCATGGGCCAGACGATCAAGACCTACGAGCTCGACAAGTATGCCGACGTCGTGATCCGCCCGAACCTCGCCGCGATGGGCGGCAGCGACTTCAATCAGCGCAACGCGGCGATCCTCGCGGGCGAGGAGGCGGTCGCGCGGATCATGCCGGAGCTGCAGCGCAAGCTCGCGGCCGCGCGCTCGGCGACCGCGGCCGCCTGAAGCCGGCTCGCGTCGCGCCGCCGCCCGCCGCGCGCCTCGGCACGCGCGCCCGGTCACGGTCATATCGCGCCGCGCCGAAAACGCCGCCCCAAAGCAAAAGCCCCGCCTCCATGGGAGAGCGGGGCTTCGACACCGGCATCGGCCGGCGCGATGCGGCGTGACCGGCTAGTTGCTGCCGCTCGCGCTCGCGTTGACGCCGCCGTCGCCGATCGTCGCCTTCACGCGCTGGCGCAGATCGTCGGGCTTCGTCGAGAACTGCGTCTCGATCCGGCGCGCGCCGGTGAAACGCTTTTCCCAGTAGCCGCTATCGAGATCGTCGACGCGAATCGTGCTGCCCGTCGACGGCGAGTGCACGAACTTGTTGTCGCCGATGTAGATGCCGACGTGCGAGAACGTCCGGCGCATCGTGTTGAAGAATACGAGGTCGCCCGGCTTCAGCTCGCTCATGCGCACCTTCTCGCCGACACGGCTCATCTCCTCCGCGCGACGCGGCAGCGACATGCCGAGCGTGTCCTGGAACACGTAGCGGACGAAACCGCTGCAATCGAGGCCCGAATCCGGCGTGTTGCCGCCCCAGCGGTAGCGCACGCCGATCATGTTCAGCGCGCCGACGACGACGTCGCCCGCTTTGCCGGCCATGCCCGACAGGAACGCCTTGGCGCCGCCCTGGCTCTTCGCGGGTGCGGGCACGTTGACCTGTTGGAGATTCGAGGAGGAGGAAGCCGGCTCGGATTGAGCCGAATTGATCGCATTCTGACTGGAACTGCTGACTTCGTCGGCGAACGCGCCGGGAGCTGCAGCGATCAGGATGCCGACGAACATCCCGGCGACGACGCGCGTACAAGCCTGGGTCAGATATCGGTGCTGCATTGGTCGATGAACTTGTGCTGGAAAATCAGCTGATTGGCGGAAAAATTCCGGTCGATACTAGCCACGAAGTATTTGTTTGTCAAAAGGAATTGATATTTTCAATCAAACTTCTTGCACCATTCGGGTTCATCAGACTTAACGAACGGCTTTCAGCAATTTTTGCGTGTAAGGATGCACCGGTTCGGTGAAGATGCGCTCGACGTCGCCCGTCTCGACGATCGCCCCGCCCTGCATCACCGCCACCCGGTGCGCCATCGCGCCGATCACCTCCAGATCGTGGCTGATGAACACGTAGCCCAGGTTGTACTTTCGTTGCAGATTCGACAGCAGCTTCAACACTTGTTGTTGGATCGACACGTCGAGCGCGCTCGTCGGCTCGTCGAGCACGAGCACGCGCGGCTCCAGCACGAGCGCGCGCGCGATCGCGATCCGCTGGCGCTGGCCGCCCGAGAACTCGTGCGGATAGCGATGCAGCACCGTCCGATCGAGGCCGACTTCGCGCAGCACCGCGATCACCTTGTCGCGGCGCGCGTCGGCCGTGAGCCGAGGGCGATGCAGTTCGAGCCCTTCGGACACGATCCGCCCGATCGTCTGCCGCGGCGAAAGCGAGCTGAAGGGATCCTGAAATACCACCTGCATGTTCGCGCGCAGCGCGACGCGCTCGCGCCCGCGAAAGCTCGCGAGCGAACGGCCCTCGAATTCGATGTCGCCGTGCGCGACCCGCTGCAGCCCGAGGAGCGCCATCGCGAGCGTCGACTTGCCGGAGCCCGATTCGCCGACGATGCCGAGCGTCTCGCCCTGCCGCACCGACACGCTCGCGTCCGACACCGCGGTGAAGCGCCCCGAGCGGAGCCAGCCCGCGAAGCCCGGCAGCTTCTGCCTGAACTGCACGGTGACCCCGCGCGCGTCGAGCACGACGGGCGCGATCGGCAACACGGGCGACACCGTGCGCTGCGGCCGGCTGTGCAACAGGCGCTGCGTGTACGGGTGCTCGGGCGCATCGAAGATCCGCTCGACCGGCCCGCACTCGACGAGCCGGCCCTTCTCCATCACCGCGACCCGCTCGGCGAAGCGCCGCACGAGATTCAGATCGTGCGTGATGAGCAGCACCGCCATCCCGCGCTCGGCCGCCGCGTCACGCTGCAGTTCGAGCAGCAGCTCGACGATCTGCGCGCGGATCGTCACGTCGAGCGCGGTGGTCGGCTCGTCGGCGAGCAACAGGCGCGGCCGGCATGCGAGCGCCATCGCGATCATCGCGCGCTGCCGCTGGCCGCCCGACAACTGGTGCGGGTAGCTGTCGACGCGCTCGTCCGGCCGGTCGATCCCGGTGCGCGCGAGCAGCGCGATCGCCCGCGCGCGCGCGTCGCGCTTCGATACGCCATCGTGCAACTCGATCGTCTCGCCGATCTGCTCGCCGATCGTGAAGAGCGGATTGAGCGCGGTCATCGGCTCCTGGAAGATCATCGCGATGTCCGCGCCGCGCAGCGCGCGCATCTCGCGCTCGCTCTTGTCGGCGAGCGTCTCGCCCGCGAAGCGGATCGCGCCGCTCACGTCGGCGTCGCGCAGCAGGCGCAGGATCGCCAGCGCGGTGACGCTCTTGCCGGAGCCCGATTCGCCGACGAGCGCGACGCGCTCGCCGCGGCCGATCGCAAGCGATACGTCGTCGACGGCGAGCGTGCCGCCGAAGCGCACGCGCAGCCGCTCGATCGACAGCAACGGCTCATGCGGCGGCGTCGACGGCGACGGCGGCGCGCCGGCGCCGCGCGCGATCTGCGCGGCGCTCATTGCAGACGCCCCGCGGCGCGCGCGGTATCCGCGATCCGCGTGTCGAGCGCGTTGCGCAGCGCGTCGCCCATGAACGTGAGCAGCAACAGCGTCGCGACGAGCACGCAGAACGTCGCGAGCGAGATCCACCACGCGTCGAGATTCGCCTTGCCCTGCGCGAGCAGCTCGCCGAGGCTCGGCGTCGGCGGCGGCACGCCGAGCCCGAGGAAGTCGAGGCTCGTGAGCGCGAGAATCGCGCCGCTCATCCTGAACGGCAGGAACGTGATGACGGGCGTGAGGCTGTTGGGCAGCACGTGGCGCCAGATGATCTGCCAGTTCGTGAGGCCCATCGCGCGCGCGGCGCGTACGTAGTCCTGCGTGCGGTTGCGCAGGAACTCGGCGCGCACGTAATCGGACAGGCCGATCCAGCCGAACAGCGACAACAGCACGATCAGCAGCACGAAGCTCGGCTCGAACACGGACGCGAAGATGATCAGCAGATACAGCTCGGGCATCGAGCTCCAGATTTCGATGAGCCGCTGGCCGACGATGTCGATGCGCCCGCCGAAGAACCCCTGCACCGCGCCCGCCGCGATGCCGAGCAGCGTGCCGATGAACGTCAGGATCAGCGCGAACTCGACCGACTCGCGAAAGCCGTAGACGAGCCGCGCGAGCAGGTCGCGCCCTTGCGCGTCGGTGCCGAGCCAGTTCTCGCGCGACGGCGGCGCCGGGTTCGGGCGCTTCGAGAAGTAGTTGAGCGTGTCGTAGTAATAGCGGTTCGGCGGATACAGCACGAAGTTGCCCGGCGCGTCGAGCTTGCCGCGCACGTACGGATCGAGATAGTCGGCGGGCGTCGGAAAATCGCCGCCGAAGGTCGTTTCCGGGTAGCTCTTGAAGAGCGGGAAATAGAACTGGCCGTCGTAGCGCACGACGAGCGGCTTGTCGTTCGACCACAGCGGCGCGGCCAGGCTCGCGGCGAACGCGATCGCGAAGATCACGAGGCTCCAGTAGCCGAGGCGCTGCGCCTTGAAGCGCAGCCACACGCGCCGCGCGGGCGACGGCGATACCCGCGCGCGCGCGGCGTCGATCCTGGAAGAGACGGCGAGTCGGCTCAAATCAGCGCTCCAGTTGCTCGAATTGAACGCGCGGGTCGACCCACACGTAGCAGAGATCGGACACGAGCTTCGTCGCGAGCCCGATCAGCGTGAAGATGTACAGCGTGCCGAGCACGACCGGGTAGTCGCGCCGGATCACCGATTCGTACGACAGCAGCCCGAGCCCGTCGAGCGAGAAGAGCGTCTCGATCAGCAGGCTGCCCGTGAAGAACGCGCCGATGAACGCGGCCGGAAAGCCCACGACGAGCGGCAGGAGCGCGTTGCGGAACACGTGCTTGCCCAGCACGGTGCGCTCGGCGAGCCCCTTCGCGCGCGCGGTCAGCACGTATTGCTTGCGGATCTCGTCGAGGAACGCGTTCTTCGTCAGCATCGTGATCACCGCGAAGCTGCCGACGACCGAGGCGATGATGGGCAGCGCGATGTGCCACAGGTAATCGGCGATCTTGCCGGCTAGCGTGAGCTGCGCGAAGTTGTCCGACGTGAGGCCGCGCAGCGGGAAGATCTGCCAGAACGAGCCGCCGCCGAACAGCACGAGCAGCAGCACGCCGAGCACGAAGCCCGGGATCGCGTAGCCGACGAGCACGACGAGGCTCGTCGCGAAATCGAACGGCGAGCCGTTGCTCACCGCCTTCGCGATGCCGAGCGGCACCGAGATCAGGTAAGTGAGCAGGAACGTCCACACGCCGATGCTGATCGATACCGGCAGCTTCGACACGACAAGCGACCACACGCTCTGATGATGGAAGTAGCTGTCGCCGAGATCGAAGCGCGCGAAGCGCTCCAGCATCAGCCAGTAGCGCTCGACGGGCGGCTTGTCGAAGCCGTACAGCGCCTTCAGTTGCGCGAGCTGCTGTGCGTCGACGCCCGTGTACGAGCGCATCCCGAACGGCGCGCCGCCCCGCTCGGCGCCCTTGCGCAGCTCCTGTACCGCCTGCTCGACGGGGCCGCCCGGCACGAACTGGATCACCGCGAACGTGATGGTCAAGACGCCGACGAGCGTCGGGATCATCAGCAGAAGACGTTTGAGGATGTAGCTCCACATAGGCGCATTCGGGCGTGTTCGTACGGTTTCTTCAATCGGCGCGGCGGAAAACGGCCGCCCGCCGGCTCGCGCTTGGCGCCGCGTCTTTCGCCGCGCCTGCCTTGCACTTCGCACGGCGCGCGGCGCGCAAGGCACGCGCGCCGGACGGGCCGCGGCCTGGCCGCCGCGCCCGGGCCGCGCGCGCCGGGCTAACGCGCGGACGCGCCATGCTCGGGCCTCGCCCACCACGTCGAGGCGACCCAGCCTTCCGCCGAATAGTACAGCGGCAGCACCGACGGGTAGGCGAGCGTGCGCTTGAACGCGATCCGGTGCACGGCGCTGTACCACTGCGGCACCGCATAGTAGCCGTGCATCAGCACGCGGTCGAGCGCGTGCGTCGCGTCGAGCAGTTCGTCGCGCGTCTCGGCCTGCGTGAGCGCCTTCAGGATCGCGTCGACCGCGGGCGACTTGAGCCCCGTCAGGTTGTCCGAGCCCGGCTCGTCCGCATAGCGGCTCGCGAAGCGTGCGACCTGCTCGGCGCCCGGCACCTGGACGCCCGGGTAGCGGACCGTCGTCATGTCGTAGTCGAACGCGTCGAGGCGCTTTTGCAGCAGCGCGAAATCGGCCGTCCGGTACTTCACGACGATCCCGAGCTTCGCGAGATTGCGGATGTACGCGGCGACCACCGGCTCGAACGCCGAGCCCGAATCGTCGAGAATCTCGAACACGAACGGCTCGCCCTTCGCGTTGCGCAGCGCGCCGTCGCGGTAGGTCCAGCCGGCCTCGGCGAGCAGCGCGCGCGCCTTCAGCAGGTTCGCGCGCAGCGACGCGGGCAAATCGGTGCTCGGCTGCACGGTCATCGGCCCGAACACGGCCGGGTCGAGCTGCGCGCGCAACGGGGCGAGCAGCGCGAGCTCGCCCGCGCTCGGCGTGCCCGTCGCCTGCAGGTCGGTATCGGCGAAATAGCTGTTCAGGCGCGTGTACGCGCCATAGAAGAGCTGCCGGTTCAGCCATTCGAAATCGAACGCGAGATCGAGCGCGTGGCGCACGCGCACGTCCTGGAACAGCGGCCGGCGCAGGTTCATGAAGAAGCCCTGCATTCCCGCGCCGTTGTGCTGGCGGAACTCGCGCTTGACGAGCTCGCCGCTGTCGAAGCGCTTGCCGACGTCGCGCCGCGCCCAGTTGCGCGCGATGTACTCGACGAGCACGTCGTATTCGCCGGCCTTGAACGCCTCGAGCCGCGCGACGCCGTCGCCGTACAGCTTGTAGACGATGCGCTCGAAGTTGTTCGTGCCGATCCGCACGGGCAGCGCCGCGCCCCAGTAGGCGGGATTGCGCCGGTACGTGATCGTGCGCCCGCTGTCGTAGCGCTCGATCAGGTACGGGCCGCTGCCGATCGGCTGCTCGAACGCGATCTGGTCGAACGCGATGTGCGAGCCGTCCGCGCGCACGCCCCATTTGCGCGAGAACACCGGGATGCCGCCCGCGATCAGCGGCAGCTCGCGGTTCTTGCGGCGAAACTCGAAGCGCACGGTCGCCGCGTCGACGATCACCGCGCGCGCGATGTCCGCGTAGTACGCCGGGTATTGCGGCGCCGCCTTCGGGCTCTTCAGCGTGTCGAACGAATACTTGACGTCCGCCGCGGTGACGGGTTCTCCGTTCGAGAAGCGCGCGCGCGGATTCAGATGGAACGTGACCGACAGGCCGTCCGGCGCGACGGCGATGTCGTCCGCGAGCAGGCCGTACGCGGAGGCGGGCTCGTCGGCGCTGCCCGTCGTCAGGCTCTCGAACAGCAGGTCGATTCCGGGCGCCGGGTTGCCGCGCATCGTGAACGGATTGAACTTGTCGAACGTCGTGAGCCGGTTCGGGTTCGCGAGCACGAGCGTGCCGCCCTTCGGCGCGTCGGGGTTCACGTAGTCGAAATGCGCGAAGCCCGCCGGATACTTCGGCTCGCCGTACTGCGCGATCGCGTAGACGGCGTGCGCCGCGGGCACCGCGACGAAGGCGAGCGTGACGCCCGCCGCCGCCCGGCGCGCGAAGCGCGCGAGCGCGGCGCGCGCGCGGGCCGCCTGTCGCGGCGCGGCGGCGCGCGCGGCCTGTTTTGATGGCGCCGCGCGTTGCGGCGATCGCGGCCGGCGGGCCCGGGGCGAACCGATCGTCATGGAAGTGTTGGCAGTCGTTCGAGGATGGCGATGTGAGAGAATTCTACCCATTCGCAACCGGTTGCAGCCAAACGCAGCCCGCCGACCGTGCGGGCGCGGGCGCCACACATAGGAGAATTCATGGGCTTTCTCGACGGTAAACGTATTCTGCTGACGGGCCTCTTGTCGAACCGTTCGATCGCTTACGGCATCGCCAAGGCGTGCAAGCGCGAAGGCGCCGAGCTGGCGTTCACCTACGTCGGCGATCGCTTCAAGGATCGCATCACCGAGTTCGCGGCCGAGTTCGGCAGCGAACTCGTGTTCCCGTGCGATGTCGCCGACGATGCGCAGATCGATGCGCTCTTCGCGTCGCTGAAGACACACTGGGATTCGCTCGACGGCCTCGTCCACTCGATCGGCTTCGCGCCGCGCGAGGCGATCGCGGGCGACTTCCTCGACGGCCTCACGCGCGAGAACTTCCGCATCGCGCACGACATCTCCGCATACAGCTTCCCCGCGCTCGCGAAGGCGGCGCTGCCGATGCTGTCGGACGATGCGTCGCTGCTCACGCTGTCGTATCTCGGCGCGGAGCGGGCGATCCCGAACTACAACACGATGGGCCTCGCGAAGGCGGCGCTCGAGGCGAGCGTGCGCTATCTCGCGGTGTCGCTCGGCGCGAAGGGCGTGCGCGTGAACGCGATCTCGGCGGGCCCGATCAAGACGCTCGCGGCAAGCGGCATCAAGAGCTTCGGCAAGATCCTCGATTTCGTCGAGAGCAACTCGCCGCTCAAGCGCAACGTGACGATCGAGCAGGTCGGCAACGCGGGCGCGTTTCTGCTGTCGGACCTCGCGAGCGGCGTCACGGCCGAAGTCATGCACGTCGACTCGGGCTTCAACGCGGTGGTGGGCGGGATGGCCGGCCTCGAGGAATAAGGCCGCCGGGCGCCGGACTCGGCCCCGCGCCTTGACGCGGCTTCGCCCGGCGCCCCCGAAAAAGCATCCCGCGCTCGCGAAAGCGCGGGATTCGTCGGAGGATCGAACCGCCCGTTTCCCCGGGCGGTTTTTTCATGGGGTCATGGGAGCGCCGGGCGGCGGCGCGGCGATGCCGCCCGGCATCACGCCGCATATGGCCGGCTGCCGGCTGCCGGCGCGCGGCCCCGCCGAAGAGGCGACAGGCGGCGCAATCAGTGGCGCCAGCCGTTGTGGCGGCCGTTGTCCCAGTGACCGCGATCCCAATCGCGGCCGCGATGGCGATACCACTCGTCACGCCCCCAGTAGCGGCGGCCGTCCCAGTAACGGTCGCCGTGCCAGCCGATCACGATCGACGGCGCGGGCCCGTAGACGGGCGCCGGCACGTACACCGGCGCCGGCTGGTACACGACGGGTGGCGGCGGCGGCGCATAGACGGGCGCCGGAGCCACATAGACGGGCGCGGGCACGCCGACGTTGATGCCGACACTGACGCCCGCCAGCGCGGCGCCGGAAGCGAGCAGCGCGGCGAAACCGGCCGCGAGCGAGGCAGCACGCAAGGATTTCATGAACTCCCCTTCTGGTTGATTCGTTGGATTCGACTATAGCGGGAAGCGTCTGCACCGCATATTTCAACTTTGTAAGAACTGATGCGCGGGATCGCAGCCGCGTCGGCGGGCTAACGTTTGGTTACATTCGGCCTCGCGGCGGCCGGGCGGAGCGCGTGCCCGCGCGCGGCGCGACGCGACGGCCGCGCCAGCGCCGCGGCGTACAAGGCAGGACGAAACGGCAGAAAGCGATCGGGCGCCGGACGGCGACGCGTTGCGCATGCCGGCGCTTCGCCTAGCCGCAGCGAATCAGCAAATCGGCGAATCGTTGAATGCGTCGCCGCCCGCCCCGGTCCACACGCGCGAGCGCACCGGCGAATCGATCGGGAAAAACGGCGGCGAAGCGTGGCGAAAGCGCGTCGGCAAGCGAAACGCGCGGCGGGCGAAAGCAAACGGTGCACTAAGCGAACGGTGGACTAAGCGAACGGCGAGCTAAGCGCGCGGTGGGCCAAACGCGCGACGCGCGCAGAACCGTCGCGCTGGCTCGTCGCGCTTGCCCGCACCATTCGTCGCCCCGTCCGCCGTGCGCTCACCGCCCCCGCATCGCGCCACGCGTTCCGGCGCGCGAACGAACACGCGCTATCCCGCCGTGCACGCGGCGGCACGTCAGCCTGCGCCACCGCGTGCACGAAGGCGCACGAGCGCGCGCGCCATCAAGCCGATTCGGCTTCGAGCGTCGCGGGCGCGGCAACCGGCGTATCGACGACGCGCAAATGCACGGGCACATATTTGTGATAAGGCGTGCGCGACAGCGGATCGCAATGCGCGCCCGAGGTCAGGCGATTGAGCTCGGGACCGACGGGCGGCCCGCCCTTGTAGCGCATGCCGTAGCCGTGCGGCAACGTGACCATCCCGCGCCGCACGCTATCGTCGAGCTCGGCGACGACTTCGATGCTGCCCGTCGCCGACGCGCACACGAGCTTGTCGCCGTCCGCGACACCCAGCGCCGCCGCGTCGTCCGGATGAATCCGCAGCGAGCCGTGCGGATCGACCTTGCGCCACGTCGGATCGCGATAAATCTGGTTCGCGTTGTACGCGCGCCGCTCGCCCGCCATCAGCACGAACGGATAGTCGGCACCGGGCGGCGTCTCGGTCGCGAGCGCGCGCAGTTCGTCGATCATCTCCGGGATGTGCAGGTGCACGCGAGCGTCCGGATGGCGGATGAAGCGCCACATCTCGTCGAATTCGTGCACGCTGATGAGCGTCCCCGAGCGGCGCTCGAGAATCGCGCGAAAGAGCGCCGTGCCGAGCGTCGCGCGATTGCCGCGAAATCCGGCGCGGCGCACGGCCGCGTAATGCCGCTGCGCGTACAGCATCGCGAGCGGCAGCAGCGGCGCGCTCGCCGCCGCGTCGCCCGGCAACGCGCGGCCGAGCGTGCGATAGACGATCGACGCCGCGTGACGCTGCCATTTCTTGTTCGCCGCGAGCACGATCCCGAGCGCGCCCAGGTAGGCGAGATGCTTCGACGCGCGCGGCTCGAACCGCGCGATGCGCTCCAGAAGCGGAAAGCGGCGCGGCAGCTCGCCCATCTTCTCGAGCAGCCGCGTATAGATCTCCGGCTCCGGCAGCGACTCGCCGAGCGGCGGCAGCAGCGGATGGCGCAGATGAAACGCGTTCGCCGGGAACTCGAGGTTGAAGCCCGTCGCCTCCCACTTCTCGAACTGCGACGCGGCGGGCAGCACGTAATGCGCGAGGCGTGCGGTTTCGGTCATCGCGACGTCGATCACGACGAGCAGCTCCAGCTTGCCGAACGCGCGTTCATATGCGTTCGTATCGGCATACGTGACGACCGGATTCGCGCTGTCGACGAACGCCGCGCGCACGCGCTTCTCGCCCGCGCGCTCGATCTCGTCGGGCAGGATGTTCGGCGGATAGATGCCCGCGATCGGAAACATCCGGTGATGCGCGGTCCGCTTGAGCGGCTTGCCGTGACGGATCGCGCGCTCGTCGGTATGGCCGATGACGGGCAGCAGGAACGAATGCAGGTTGTTGCCGCCGCGCTTGCCGAAGTGGCCCGTCAGCAGGAACAGCAGCTTCTCGAGGTAGCCGTTGAGCGTCGTGTGCAGCGTGTGCTGGATGCCGAGATCGATGCGCAGGCAAGCCGCGCGCGCGGTCGCGAAGCCGTGCGCGACGCGCTCGATGTCCTCGAGCGGCACGTCCGCGCGGCGCGCGTATTCGGCGATCGGCACGTCGCGCAGCACGCGCTCGACGAACTCGAAGCCCGTGCAGCGCTGCGCGATGAACGCGCGGTCGAACAGCCCGTCGCGCAGCATGATCGCGAGCATCGCGCTCATCAGATACGCGTCCGCGCCCGGCCGCACCTGCAGATGCAGATCGGCGAACTTCGCCGTCTCCGAGCGGCGCGGATCGACGACGACGAGCGTGCGCGCCGGATCCTTCTTCAGATCGCGCAGCGTGTCGCGCGCATTCGGAATCCCGTGCGCCTGATACGGATTCGCGCCGATGACGAGCACGTAATCCGCATGCTCGATGTCCTCGGTCGTGTGGCAGTCCTGACGGCCGAACAGCCGCCCGTTGAGCCAGAAGTCGCCCGTCTTCTCCTGGCCGAGCGCGTTGTACGCGTAGCGGCTGCGCATCGCGGCGAGCAACTGCCGGCTGTACGCGCCGCCGACGTGGTTGCCCTGCCCGCCCCCGCCGACGAACGCGAACGCGTCGCCGCCATGCCGCTCGCGCAGCGCGACGAGGCGCTGCGCGATGTCGTCGAGCGCCTCGTCCCATGTGACGCGCACGAAGCTGCCGTCGGGCTCGCGGCGCAGCGGGTGCGTGAGGCGATCGTCGTGATGCTGGTAGTACGTGAGACGCGCGGCCTTCTGGCACAGATAGCCTTTCGAAACCGGATGATCGTCGTCGCCTCGGATCTTCGCGAACTTGCCGTCCGTGACGTCGACGACAAGGCCGCAATTGCGCGAACACAGAATACAGGCGGTTTTCTCGACTGCCATCGCACGCTCCATCTGCCGGCGCATCCGCCGGAATCGGGGAAGAATGAATATGAAATAACGATCGTTACGGTAACGAACGTTATGCGATGTATTGATCGGAGTCAATCGAACAGACGCTCCAAACGCGGTGCAAGCCTCGCCGCCCGCGCATGCATGACGGCGTACGGCGAAGCGCAAGACGCAGCGCGCGCCGAGCGCGACGCCGATGCCAGCGCAACCGCGCCGAAAAAAGCAATGCAAGGCATACCGCGGCGCATGCGTGCACCGCGAAGAAGCGCTCCGGCCCGATTCCGGCCATGCCGCTCGAACGCCGCATGGCCGCGCACGGTCGATCGGCGATGACGAACGGCCCGCGTCCCGCCGATGTTGGTCGGCACATCGAAACGTGAATCGCTCGCTTCGCCGCGTGGCGCGGCGTTCCGCGCGCGGCGCGTCCCGCGTCGCGCCGCCCCATGCACGCCCGAGGCGACATCTCGGTACGCGCGGCGCGCGCCGGTCATGCGCCGACGCGCCTCGTCATTTCTCGACGAACGCGCGCTCGATCACGTAATCGCCCGGCGCATGGCTCGTGCCTTCGACAAAGCCGCGCCGCTCCAGCATCTCGACGAGATCGGCGAGCATGCTCGGGCCGCCGCAGACCATCGCGCGATCGACCGCGGGATCGAGCGGCGGCAGCCCGACGTCGTCGAACAGCTTGCCCGATTCGATCAGCTCGGTCAGCCGCCCCTGACGCTCGAACGTCTCGCGCGTCACGCTCGGGTAATAGATCAGCTTGTCGCGCACGAGATCGCCAAAGTACGCGTTTTCGGGCAATTCGGTCGTGATGTGATCGAAATAGCCGAGCTCGCTCTTCCAGCGCACGCCGTGCATGAGCACGATCTTGTCGAACGCGCCGTAGTAGTCGGGATCGCGGATCACGCTGATGAAGGGCGCGAGCCCCGTGCCCGTCGACAGCAGATAGAGATGCTTGCCCGGCCGCAGATTGTCGATGATCAGCGAACCGGTCGGCTTGCCCGCGACGAGCAATTTGTCGCCGGCCCGCAGATGCTGCAGCCGCGAGGTCAACGGGCCGTCGGGCACCTTGATGCTGTAGAACTCCAGATGATCGTCGTAGTGCGCGCTGACGACACTGTAGGCGCGCATCAGCGGCCGCCCGTCGATCTCGAGCCCGATCATCACGAACTGGCCGGTCTTGAAACGCAAGCCCGGCGCGCGCGTCGTCTTGAAGCTGAACAGCGTGTCGTTCCAGTGATGAACGGACAGCACGGTTTCGTGGGCATTCGCGGACATCTTCTCTTCCTCCTCCCGTCATGTTCATGAAGCGCACGATGTGCGGCGCGTCCAGATCGAACCGATGCCGCTCGGGCTTGAGCGGCATCGCGGCGGCGATCGCGCCGCGCAGCCGCGCATCGTCGCCGGGGCTCGTGCGCAGCACGTCGCGCAGCTCGGCGCCGTGCTCGTTGCCGAGACACTGCAGCAGGCGGCCGCTCGCCGTGACGCGCACCCGGTTGCAGTCGCCGCAGAAGTTGTGGCTGTGCGGCGCGATCACGCCGATGCGAATCTCGCTGTCCGCCATGCGGAAATAACGCGCGGGGCCGCCCGTCGAAACGTCGCTCGGGAAAAGCGCGTAACGGCCGCGAATCCGCGCGAGTACCTCGTCGCTCGACACGAAGCACGAAGCGCGGTCGTGCTCATCGATCGCGCCAAGCGGCATTTCCTCGATGAACGCCAGATCGAGCCGCTGCGCGCGCGCGAAACGCACGAGATCCAGCACTTCGTCGTCGTTGCGGCCGCGCAGGATCACGCAGTTCAGCCTGATGCGCCGAAACCCGGCGCGCTTCGCCGCGGCGATGCCGGCCGGCACGTCGCGCAGGCGGCCCGTGCGCGTCAACGCGCCGAAACGGTCCTCGCGCAGGCTGTCCAGGCTGACGTTGACGCGAGCGAGGCCCGCCGCCTTCAACGGCGCGGCGAACTGCGCGAGGCGCGCCCCGTTGGTCGTCAGGGCGAGTTCGTCGAGCCCGGGCAGGCGCGCGATGCGCTCGACGAGCGTCGTCAAGCCGGGGCGCACGAGCGGCTCGCCGCCCGTGAGCCGGATCCGGCGCACGCCGAGCGCGACGCACGCCCGCGCGAGAGCGGCGAGCGCGTCGAGCGTCAGCACGTCCGAGCGCGGCGGGAATCGCATGTCCTGCGCCATGCGGTACACGCAACGGAAGTCGCACCGGTCCGTCACCGACAGACGCACATACGTGACAGCGCGGCCGAAGCGATCGACGAGCGCGCGCGCCATCGACGCGCGCGGCGCCGGCTCGCCGCCGGCGCGCGGTTCGCCGCGGCGCGCGCCCGGCTCCAAACGAGGCGGCATCACGCGCCTCACGCGCCGTTGCGGTCCAACTGGGCGAGCTTGCCCTGCACGTCGGCCCACGCCGCGTGATCGGGAAGCGCCGGTTTCTTGCCGATGATCCGCGGCCAGTTCGGATGCCGCGCGAGCTCGGCGTTGAGCGCGACGAAGTGGCGCTGATCGTCCGGCAGCTCGGCGGCGGCGCGTATCGCGTCGATCGGGCATTCCGGTTCGCACAACGCGCAGTCGATGCATTCATCGGGATCGATGACGAGAAAATTGGGCCCTTCGTGAAAGCAGTCGACGGGGCACACTGCCACGCAATCGGTGTGCTTGCACCGGATGCAGCCTTCCATCACGACAAAGGTCATGCGATATCTCCCTGAGGGCGGACTCGAGCCCGCGCGTTTTGAAAATCGAACGGCGAATGCGCAGCTTCACGGTCTCGCACCGCGCCCGCGCATCGTTCCGCGGCCCCATTAAGTTCCCATTTGGAACTTTATGGGCGTGATTCCGGCTGGGCCCAACTACGCGACATATGGCCGAACGTTCCGCAACACTCGCGGTATCCGAATTCAATACCGTCGGCTGCCCATGCCGCTGCCGTGCGAATCGACACGAATCGACACGAATCGCCCCCCCCGGACGCCACCGCCCTGCCCGCATCGCGAACCGGCCGCCTCGGTCGACGTACCGCAAGCGGCGGGCCGAAGCCTGCAAGCGGCGCCCGTTCGATAACGGGCACGCCGATCATCGGCGAAGGCCCATTGAATAACGATCGTTATGGTAACGGACGTTATTCTATACTTCCATCGACGTCAATCGAACAAAGCTTCGAAACCGAAACGAACATGCGCTATTCACCGAAACACAAGGAAGCCAGCCGGGCGCGCCTCGTCGAGGCGGGCGCCGCGCTCGCGAAGCGCAACGGCTTCGCGAACACCGGCATGGACGCGCTCACCGCGGCGGCCGGCGTGACGACGGGCGCGTTCTATTCGCAATTCCGCTCGAAGCCGGAATTTCTGTACGCGATCGTCGAGCACGAGATGTCGAAGGTGCTCGCGACGGTCGAGAACCGCTCGAAGGACGACCTCGTCGCCACGCTGCGCAGCTATCTGAGCACCGCGCACGCGGATCATCCGGAGCTCGGCTGCCCGGTGCCCACCCTCGGCGCGGAAATCGCGCGCGCCGACGTCGCGACCCGCAGGATGTTCGAGGATCTGATCAAGCGCTTCCAGGCGTCGCTCGCGACCGCGCTGCACGACGACGAAGCGGCATGGACGCTCGGTTGCGCGGCGATCGGCGCGGTGCTCGTCGCGCGCGCGATGGCGAGCACCGAGCGCCGCAGCGAAGTGCTGCGCTCGGTGCTCGCGTATACGATGCGATCGTTCGACGCCGACGCACGGAAAAAGAAGTGACGCACGCGCATGCGCGCCGCGCGCCGGCGCGCAAACCGGCCGGGCAACCCCGCGCACGGCCGATTCGGCGCCGCTAGGCGGCGCCGGCCGCCCCCGTCGCCGCCGGCGAGCGCGCCGGCTCGCCATCCGGCCATGGCGTCAGGATGTCGAAGCCGTCTTCCGTCACGACGACCATATGCTCCCATTGCGCGGACCACGAGCGGTCCTGCGTCACGACCGTCCAGCCGTCGGCGAGCTGCCGCGTTTCGGCGCGCCCCGCATTGAGCATCGGCTCGATCGTGAAGATCATTCCCGGCGCGAGACGCAGCCCCGCGCCGGGCCGGCCGTAATGGAGCACCTGCGGCTCGTCGTGATAGATGCGGCCGATGCCGTGGCCGCAATACTCGCGCACGATGCTGAAGCCCTCGCGATGCGCCACGCTCTGGATCGCATGGCCGACGTCGCCGAGCGTCGCACCCGGGCGCACCGCCGCGATGCCCGCCATCATCGCTTCGTAGGTCGCATCGACGAGACGCCGCGCCGGCGCGGCCGGCTCGCCGACGCAGTACATGCGGCTCGTGTCGCCATACCAGCCGTCGTGGTCGAGCGCGACGTCGATATTGACGATGTCGCCGTCCTGCAGCGCGTGATCGGACGGAATGCCGTGGCACACCACATGGTTCACGGAAGCGCAGATCGTCTTCGGATAACCGTGATAGCCGATGTTCGCGGGCCGCGCGCGCAGTACGTCGACGATGTACTCGCGGCATAGCCGGTCGAGCGCGTTGGTCGTCACGCCGGCCTTCACGTGCGGCGCGATCATGCTCAGCACCTGCGCCGCCATCGTGCCGGCGCGGCGCGCCATCGCGATCTCCGCTTTCGAGCGGATCGGAACCTGTCGCGAACGCGCCATCATGCGCTCCTCGCGGCGTCGACGGACGGCGCCGCTTCGTCGCCCTGGATTTCCGTCTCGATCAGCAGGCGGCAAATCTCGGCATAGCTCAGCGTCGGATGCAATTCCGCGAGCATCCCGATGCGCAGCCAGTGCTCGGCCTGCGCGTTGATCGAGCGGCTCAGCGCGGCGCTCGCGTGGCGCAGCGACTCATGCATCCCGTCGGATATCTTGACTATTCCCATCGCACGAATTTATACGGTTCATATACGAACCGTATATTATCGACAAGTCCGGCCACGATCAAGCCCTCGCTCCGCGGCCCTAGCCTTTTGCGGTCAGCCTGGCCACCGCGCACCGCACGATCCGGTCTGCCCGAACCGCGACGGCACACGCCCGCCGTGTCGTCGACGCGGGGCCGCGCGCCGGAGGCGGCGCGCGCGGAAAACACGGCATCGCACACCGGCCACCGGCCGGACGCATCGGCGGCGCGCGCTCGCGACGGCCGAATGCCGCGCACGGGCCGGCTCAATCGCCCGCCAGTTGCTGCGCCGCGAGCCGCCGCATCTGTTCCGCCTCCCGCCACACGTCCTGCTTGCGGCGAAACACGGCCTCGTCGTCGGCGAGCGCACGGCACGCGCGCGCGACGCCATGGTTCAGGTCGGCCGCGCCCGGGCCGCCGCCGAAACGGTGGCTGCGCGCCCACTCCAGCGGCGCGCGCGAGACAAAATCGGGATCGAGCGCGGCGAGCGCATCGTGGCTCGAGCGCCCCTGCGCGGCGCTGTCCCGCACCGCCTGCGCAACCCGCGTGTGCGCGGAGCGAAAATCGATCGACCGGCGAACGACGAGCGATTCGGCCACCGCCATCGCGACCACGCCCGTGTCCCTCAGATGGGCGTCGATGCGTGCCTGCGCCGCTTCGAGCCCGTCGATCAGCAGCACGGCGACCGCCGCCGCGTCCTCGATCGCCGCGCACGCCTGCGCGATCAGCCCGTTCATCGGCGAGCCCGCCTCGAACGAATTGGTGTACGGCGTCTTGCCGAGCGCCGCCGAGCAACTCGCGAGCGCGCCGAACGGCACGCCCGCGCGGCTCTTCACGAATTCGACGAGAAACGGGTTTTTCTTTTGCGGCAGCATCGACGAGCCGCCCGTCAGCGCGGCGGGCAGCGACACGAGCGCGAACTCCGCCGTCGTCCAGATCTGCAGGTCCTGCGCGAGACGCGACAGCACGAGGCCGATCGCGTTCATCGCCGACAGGAAATGGACGACGCCGCTGCGGTTCGCCACCGCATCGAGGCTGTTCGGCGCCGGCTGCTCGAAGCCGAGCAGCCGGCAGACGAACTCCGGATCGATCGGCAGCGTCGTGCCGCCGCCTGCGCCGGCGCCGAGCGGGCAGACATCGATGTGCTGGAACAACGCGAACAGCGCATGGGTTTCGTGCGCGAGCGCGCCGTCGAACGCGAGCAGCTGATGCGCGAGCGTGCCCGGCAGCGCCGGCTGGTACTGGCTGTAGATCGGAAATGCGCAGTCGACGTTCGCCGACGCCTTGAAGACGAGGCTGCGCCGCAAGCGCCATAGCGCGTCGAACGCGCGCGACGTCGCGTCGCGCAAATGCAGCTTCGTCGTCGCCGCGTTGATGTCGTTGCGCGAGCGGCCCGTCTGCAGCACGCCGCCGACATCCTCGCCGAGCGTCTCGATCAGGTATGCCTCGACGAGCATGTACAGGCCCCGCGGCCTCGGCCGCGCGAGCAGCGGCGCGTAGCCCGCGCGCCGCAGCCGGCGATGGGCGTCGAGCAGCGGCCGGACCCGTTCGGGCGCGACGATGCGCGTCGCCCCGAGCATGACGAGATGCGCCTCGTTCAGATCGAACAGATGGTCGAGTTCCGCGAGTGGGGCCTCGCTCGCGCCGTCGCCGTAGACGATCGCCTGCAGGCGAGGCGGCAGGCCGGGCGTCGCCGCGTTCGCGCCGTTCGACTCGTTCGACTCGTTTAACGCGGCTGCGCGCGCGTCGTCGCCGATGTCGATGCTCAGCCCGGCCACCGCACGCTCGGCGAGCGCCTCGACCGATTCGCGATGATCGCCCGCGCAGACGACGGCGGCGATGCGGTCGCGGAAGCTGCCTTCGAGCCGCAGCGCGTCGCCCGGCTGCGCGATCGGATGGAAATGCCGGAGCTCGGGCCGCGCGGCGATGTCGGCCGGCAGCGCGAGCGGGCCGCGCAGCACGCCCTCGCGCGCCGGCAGCGCGAAGCGGATCGCGCCGTAGCGTTTCGCGGTGAGATCGGCAAACGCCGCCACGCCGAGCCACATGTCGAGCACGTGGTCGAGCAGGTCGACGTCGAATACCTCGCCGAGCAGCACCGGAATCAGACCGCCCGCGAGGCGCGGATTGATCTCGATGATCGTGACCGTGTCGCCGCGCACGCGCAGCTCGGTGTGCGCGGGCCCGAACGCGTAGCCGAGCGCCTCGAGCGCGCGCAGCACCGTGCGCTCGATGCGCTCGCGCTGCGGGCTCGACAACGGCGCCGGATAGTCATGACCGATCTCGACGAAGTGCGGCTCGCGCCCGAGGCGTTTTCTGACGATGCCGACGATCTGCGTGCTGCGCGCGACCGTCAGTGTCTCGACCGAATACTCGTCGCCTTCGACATAGGCCTGCACGAGCGCCGCGCGCGTGCCCGCGCGCCGCAGCGCCGCGCAGTGCTCGGCCACCTCGTCGACGCTCGCGCACAGTCGCACGCCGACGCTGCCGGAGCCCATCCTCGGCTTGACGACAACCGGATAGGCGAGCCCGTCGAGCGCGGACAGCGCGACGGCGTCGGCGTCGGCGTCGGCGTCGGCGTCGAGCGCAAGCGCGTGCGTGCGCGGCACGTCTATCCCATGCTCGGCGAGCGTCCGCGCGAGACGCTTCTTGTCGCGGCACACACGCGTCGCTTCGGTGTTCGCGGTCGGCAGCCCGAGCCGCCGCGCGACTTCGATGAAATACTCGGACGACGACATCACGCCCGCCACGCCGTCGAGCGACGAAACGAAGCGGTGGATCCGGTCGGCGTCGCTCGTGTCGAGCGAGATCGTCACGACCCGGATCGCGTCGAGAAACGGATACTTGCCGCGGTTCGCGGTGAGAAAGTAAGGCGTGAGGCCGCGTTGCAGCGCCTTGCGCACGAGGAGCTCGCCCGTGCCCGTCGTGTTGCTCTCGATGAAGACAAAGATGCCCGTCATGTTTTCCGCGAAACGTCGATGAAGGTGGAGCCCGCCGCCCGTTCCGGGCGCCGGGCGAATGCCGGCCGCGCGCCGCACATCACGCGTGGAGCGCGACGAGCCCCGGTTGCTCGGCGAGCGACTTGCGCCCCCAGCCGATGCAGGCCCACTCGCGCGCCGGATCGACCTGATCGAGCCGTTCGACGCGATGCGGGGCCGTGCACGGCGCGCCGGCGATCTCGCCGTTCGCCTTCAGCCAGCGCGCGTCGAAGATCGTGTCCTGATAGCGGTAGCCCGTATCGGGCGCGACGAACAGCGTCTTGCGCGCGGGTTGCCGCGCCGCTTGATGGCTCGCGATCCGATACGCGGCGCCGCTCGTCGGGCCGCAGAACAGCCCGTGCCGCGCATGCAGCTCGATCGCGGCAAGGTTCGCCTGCGGGCTCGCGAGCCAGTGGATTTCGTCGAATTGCGTGTGGTCGAGAATCTTCGGCATGATGCTGTTGCCGAGCCCGCGCAGCGTGCGCTTGCCGTCCGGCAAGCCGAACAGCACGCTGTTGAACGTGTCGACGCCCGTCACGCGCACCTGCTCGCTGTGCCGCCGCAGATGCGTCGCGAGGCCGACCGACGAGCCGCCCGAGCCGACGCACGCGACGAGGTCGAACGCCGGGCCCATTTCGTCGAGCAGCCGCTCGGCGAGCGGGCGGTATGCGTCGGGATTGCCGGGGTTGTCGTATTGCTGCACCCAGAACGCGTTCGGGTGCGCGCCGAGCAGTTGCGCGACGCGCGCGAGCCGCAGGCGCTGGTATGCGCCGAGCGCATCGGGCTTCTCGATGATGTCGACCTCGGCGCCGAGGTTGTGCAGCATGCCGCGCAGCTTCGGATCGATCGCCGGATCGCCGACGATCCTCAGCTTGAGCCCCTGCTCGCGGCATACGACGGCGAGGCCGAGCGCGAAATTGCCGCTCGACGATTCGACGACGAGCGTATCCCGATCGATCCGGCCGTCGCGCAGCGCCTGCTCGATGATGTGCTTGGCCGGAATGATCTTCATCACTTCGAGCGCGACCGCGTAAAGATTCGGCGCGAGCTGCACGATGCGCGGCTCGGCCATCGCACCGGAGACGGTCTCCCGGGTTTTCCTGTTCGATGCGGCGTCGTATGTCATGAGCTCACCTGGTGAAGAAGCGCGAGATGGGTTGGCCAAGCGCGTCGCGCAGCGTGCGCTCGGCACGCGCGATCGTGTCGAGCGCGTCGGGGCCCGACGCATCGAAGCACAGGCCGATGAACGTGCCGCTGTGGCAATTGACGATGCCGTGCGCGCCGACTTCGCGCATCAGCGCTTCGAGCTGCCGCAGCGTTCGCTTCGGGTTGCGCTTCTGGTGCATTTGCGCGCTGAGCGTCGCCGCGCGCCCGATCTGCCGCACATCGCTGCGCGAGATCGCCGCGTCGACGTCGGCGAGCAGCGCCGCGTACTGATCCGCTTCCTCGTGGGAAAACTCGAAGCGATGGCAGTTGTACTCGACGGTATCGATCGTGCCGCCCTCGTCGATCGCGAGAATGCAGATTTTCGGCAGCCTGCCCATCACCTTGCCGAGCTCGACCCGGCGATGGAAGAACGCGACCGATTCGTCGAACATCACGCCGTCGGTCGGCTCGATCTCGCGAATGATCGCGCACATGTCGGCGGGAGAAAGCGGGATGTCGAAACACGCGGCGAGCGCGCGCAGCGTCGCGACGATGTCGGACGACGAGCTCGCGAGCCCCTTGCCCTCGGACACGTCGCTGCAGATCTGCAGGACGCCGCCCGTCAGGATGCCGAATCGTTCGAGAAAGAGCGCGGCGGCCTTCAGCGATTTCTTCTTGCTCGCCGGAAAGACATACAGGCGATCGGAATCGCGAAACCGGCAGAATCGGGCAGTCGAGCTCAGCGTGATCGGCAGCGTGATCAGAAAATCGTCGCCGGACGCGGGCTCGCGCCCCTGAACCAGTTCGCCGAACGTGGCCGGCGCGCGGCCGATCGAGAACAGGCGCCGGGGCGGTGCGTGCGCGCTCGCCGCGCGCGTCCTGTCGGGCTTCGCGCACGTGCGCCCGCCGTCGCGGCCGACATGGCCGCCCGCGGCGATCGACGGCCCGCCCGCCATCGCATCGAGATCGGGCACGACGTGCGTGCGAGGGGCCGACGCGGGTTCGGGCGCGGCGCCGCCGGCGCGCATCCGCGTCTCGCGCGGCGGTGCGCGGCGCGCCTCGGCCTCCATCGCCTCGCCGTCGTACAGCAGTCGCCCGATCAACGCGCGCTTGCCGTCGTCGACGCTGCCCGCCGTGATGAACCGCAGTACGCCGAGGTCTTCGTTGTTCTCGATGATGCTCATGATGGATGTGTCCTCGCGTGCGTCAGAAATAGCCCTGCTTCTTGCGCTGCTCCATCGCGGCCTCCGACGCCTGGTCGTCCATCCGCGTCGCCCCGCGCTCCGTGATCTCCGTCACCGCCGTCTCCGCGATGATCTTCTCCACGTCGTCCGCGTCGCTCTCGACCGGGCACGTGCACGAAATGTCCCCCACCGTGCGGAACCGCACCAGCGCCTGCTCGCTCGTCTCGCCCTCGCGCATCGGCGTGAGCGGCGTCACCGGCACGAGCAGCCCGTTGCGCCGCACGATCTCCCGGCGGTGCGCGTAGTAGATCGACGGCAGCTCCAGCTTCTCGCGCGCGATGTACTGCCACACGTCGAGCTCCGTCCAGTTCGAGATCGGGAACACCCGCAGGTGTTCGCCCCGGTGCAGCCGCGCGTTGTACAGGCTCCACAGCTCCGGGCGCTGCGCCTTCGGGTCCCACTGGCCGAATTCGTCGCGAAACGAGAAAATCCGCTCCTTCGCCCGTGCCTTCTCCTCGTCGCGCCGCGCCCCGCCGATCATCGCCGTGTAGCCGTGCCGCTCGATCGTCTCGAGCAGCGTGACCGCCTGCGCGGCGTTGCGCGAATCCGTCTCGCGGCGCAGCACCACCGTGCCGCGCGCGATCGAATCCTCGACGTGGCCGACCACCAGCTCCGCGCCGATCTGCTTCGCGCGGCGGTCGCGGAAATCGATCACCTCGTCGTAGTTGTGGCCCGTGTCGATGTGCACGAGCGGAAACGGCAGCGTCGTCCTGCGGTTCGCGCCGAGCCCGAACGCCTTGAGCGCGAGATGCAGCACGACCACCGAATCCTTGCCGCCCGAGAACAGCAGCGCCGGCTTGCTGCATTCCGCGACGAGCTCGCGCAGGATGTGGATCGACTCGGCCTCGAGCCAGTCGAGATGGCCCATCCGGCTCGTCGACGCGCCGGCGGCCCCGCCCGGCGAAGATGGTTCGAGCGTTGCGTTCATGGTTCCGCTCCCCCGTTCCGAACCCCTGCGGCGCGACGGCCGCGATGCGGCGGCGCCGGTTCCGCCCGCCGGTTCCGCCCGCCGATGGGGCCCGCGGCGAATCGAATCGGCCGCGCGGCCGCGGCGCGGCTTCACGGCGGCGCGGCGCGCGCCGCTCACGAGCACGCGAGGCCCGCCTGCGCCGCGAAAAGTTCGACATCCTGCGCGTACGTCCCGAGAAAATCGTCGTCGTAGTAGTACGCGAGCGCCTGCCGGAACATCTTGTCGCGGCTCTCCCAGCGGTTCTCCATCGGATACTGCGACACGCGCGCGTGATCGTCGTGCGAGATGTGCAGCGCATGGCCCTCGACGTGCCGCACGAGGCCCGCGCCCAGCGTGAGCCGCGAGATCATGTCCTGATCCTCCCAGCCCCAGCCGTGCAGACGCCCGTTGTAGCCGTTCACCGCGAGGAAATCCCGCCTTCTCACGAACAGCAGCCCCGGCGCCTGGCGCGTGCCGTCCTGCGCGTCCTCCTCGTTGTCGACGATCGTGAGTTCGCGGCCGTTGCGAATCCTCACGTCCAGCCGATAGCCGAAGCGAACGACGTTCTTCGCCTGCCGCGCGTTCTGCTCCGTCTCGCGCACGCCTTTCAGTGTCGCGAACACGCCGGGCGCCGCGTCGAGCTTGCGCACGAGCGACACGATCGCGTCCGGCTCGACGATGATGTCGCAGTCGCAAAAGAACAGCATGTCGTGACGGGCCGCGTGCGCGCCGAGGTTCTGCGCCTTCGTCTTGTGGAAATAGCGCTGCTCGCGCCACTGCGCGACCTGAACCGCATGCTCGAAGCCCTCGAGCTGGCGGGCGAGGCTCGCCGCGTCGCCGCCGAAATTCACGATCACGACTTCGCCGTTCAGCCGGCCCGCGGTCTCCACGAGCCCCGCCAGCGCGCCGGCCAGTTCGTTGCGGTTTCGCCATGTCACGATGATGGAAAGCATGGTCAATCTCCTTCGGGTTGAATCGACGCCGTCGAAGTGCCGCGCCGACGCGCGCGGCGGCGCGCCGGGTGCCGGCCGCGCGTCACGCGTGCCGGATCGCGAAGTCCTTCAGGAACGCGCACAGCCGGCTCACCGCCTGCTCCGATACGGCGTTGTAGAGCGACGCGCGGATGCCGCCGATCGAGCGGTGCCCGCTCAGGCCGCAGAAGCCCGCCTCCGTGGACTGCTCCTTGAACAGCGTGTCGAGCCGCGGCTGCCTGAAACGGAACGCGACGTTCATCGTCGAGCGCGCCGCCCTGTGCGCATGGCAGTCGATCACTTCGTTCAACGCATCGAGCGTCGCATAGAGCATGGCGGCCTTGCGCGCATTGATGTCGCGCATCGCATGCACGCCGCCGATTTCGTCCCTAATCCAGCGCAGCACGAGCGCCATCACGTAGATCGCGAACACGGGCGGCGTGTTGTAGTTCGACCGATGCTCGACGTGCGTGCGGAAATCGAGCATCGGCGGCAGCGTGTCCGGAACGCGCTCGAGCAGCGCGCGCCGGATGATCGCGACCGTCACGCCGGCAGGCCCGAGATTCTTCTGCGCGTGCGCGTAGACCATGCCGTACGCGCGCACGTCGAACGGCCTCGACATGAAATCCGACGACATGTCCGCGATCAGCGGGCTGTCGGGCAGATCCGCCGCGTCGGGAAACTGCAGCCCTTCGACGGTCTCGTTGGATACGTAGTGACGAAACGGCGCGCGCGCGTCCCAGTCGAGCGCGGCGAGCGACGGCAGCGTCCGGTAGCCGCTCGCCGCGCCGTCCCAGACCACGCGCATCGCGGCCACGCGCGACGCCTCGCCGATCGCCTTGCGGCTCCAGTAGCCCGTCGTCACGTACTCGGGCGCGGCCGCGCCCGGCCGCGAGAAATTCATCGGGATCATCGAGAACTGCAGGCTGCTGCCGCCTTGCAAGAACACGACGCCGTACTCGTCCGGAATGCCCAGCAGATCGCGCAGATCCGCCTGCGCCTGCGCGAGCAGACTCGAGAACCAGCTCGAGCGATGGCTCATGCCGAGCACCGACAAGCCGGTTTCCGGCAGCTCCACCACCGCTTGCCGCACCTGTTCGAGCACGGTATCCGGCAGCGCGCCGGGGCCGCCGGAGAAATTCAGTTGATTGCGATGCATCTGACGACACTCCCGAGGCAAGGTGAGAACCGGAATCGGATCACTTCTGCAGATAGCCCGCGGACGGACGCGTCGCGCCCCGCCTGAGCGCGGCGTTCAGCGGCTCCGAGTAGTACTTGAAGACGAACTGCGCGACGAGCGCCGACACGCACAGATAGAAGAGCAGCCACAGCGGCTTCGCGGCGATATCGACGTTTTCCCGCGTGACGTACTCGCGCAGCACGCCGAGCACGACGATGTGGAACAGGTACAGCTCGTAGCTGCGCTGCCCGAACCAGCCGATGAAGCGGGAGACGAACGACGGCGCCGCGGCCTCGGCCGGCGCGCCGCCCCTGAAGCAGTACAGCAGCGCCGCGGTGGAGAACGCGACCACCGACACGCCCCAGACGACGTGCTGCATGATCGGACCAGACAAGTACGTGACGGCGATCGCGAGGCCGGCGATCCACTGGATCGCGCGGCTGCGGCCGCGCGACATCGCGCGCGCGGGCAGCAGCGCCGCGCAGGCGCCCATCGCGATCGCGTCGAAGCACGACAGGTAGCCGTACAGCGCGACGATCTCGTCGTCCGCGTGCAGGCTCCGATACACCGGCGCGACGAGAATCGGCACGCACAGGAACAGCAGGATGTAGCGGCGGCGCTTGAGCAGCAGGCACAGAATCGGGAACGACAGATAGAACACCTCCTCGACCGACAGCGACCAGAGGATGTTCATGCTGTAGTTGAAATAGCCGACCTTGGCCATCAGCACGTTGTGCCAGAAAGTCAGCACGGACAGCACCGAGACCAACACGCTCGCCGTGTCCGGCTTGTTGACGAACGAGCGCATGCCGAGCGAGCCGAGCGCGACGATCACCGCCAGCACGAGCACGAGGCACGGCAGGATCCGCGACGCGCGGAACCGGTAGAAGGTCGCCGGCCGAATCGCGCCGAACGAGCCGAAGCGCCGGGCCGACGTCGACGTGATCAGGAAGCCCGACACCGCGAAGAACATCGTGACGCCGTAGTTGCCGTTGCGCGAGATCGCCTTGATCGCGCCGGACAGCCATGGGACGTCGAACGGCAGCACGTGCAGCCGGTACGTCAGGTGAAAATGCAGGATCAGCACGAGCAGGATCGCAATCCCGCGCAGCAGGTCCACGCCATCGCTACGTTTTTTCAATTCCATCATCCCTTCCTGTTCCAGATTCCCGCGCCGCGGCGGCCGGCGGGCGGCCGCTCACGCGGCGCGGCGCTGCAAGTCCGCCTTCACGCGCATCAGATGACGAGCGACGTCCTCGATCTCGTCAATGCGATACGACAGCGGCAGCGCGGCGCTTTCGCTACTTTCGCTCCCTTCGCCGCCCGCGCCGCCGTCCGCCGCGAGCGCCGCCCGCCCCGACGCGATCCGGACGTTTCCGTGCGCGTCGATCGACACGCCCTCCTCGCGCGCCCATTCGCGATTGCTCGCCACCGCCTCCTCCAGCGTCAGGCCGGGCGGCAAGTCCAACTCGAGCCGGCCGCCGCAGATCGTCACCGGATAGCCGCCGCAAAGACCGAGCGGGCCGGGCGCGTGCCCCGCGTACCGCTCGACGCGGCCGAGCAGCGCGGCGATCAACCGCGCGCCCGTCGCCCCGGTGACGAGGTTCAGCGATGCTCCGGCGGGCAGCCGCACGTCGGGCAGCGCATCCGGCGCGATCGCCGCCGCGCCGTCGATCCATGCGCGCGGCGGATGCAGGCGGCCCTGCCCGGCAATGGCCGCGGCGACCTGCCGATGATGCGCGAGCATCCGCAGCCGGCGCGGCGCTTCGACGCCCAGTCGCGCAGCATACGTCGCGGCCAGCGTCGCGACGTTGCCGATGCCGCACGTCACGTCGTGGCCGAGCCGCACGAGGATCTCGTTCGACGCGTCCGGATAGCACGCGTTGACGAAACGGCTCGCTGGCGCGCGCTCGCCGATCGCGCGCGCGACGCGCAGCGCCAGCGCGAGCTGCAGCGGCAGCGTCGCGCCGTAGCCGCTCGCGCGGATCTCGGCCGCCCATGCGTCCTCGCCGCGCGCGATCTCCCACATCGATTGCAGCGACGCGGCATGGAACACGACCTTCGGCGCGGCCTCGGCGAGCAGCCGCGCGAGATCGCCCGGCGCCTCCCAGTCGATCGCGCGGCACGCGACCCGGTGATGCGTGTCGAGCGCGCACGCGCGCGCATGGGCGGCCTGCGCGAGCCATGCGAGCCGCTGCGCGTTGCGCGCGGCCACCACGATCGTCATCGGCGCCGCGAGCGTGGGCATCGCCACCAGATCGAACAGCACCGCCTCGGCGAGCGAGCCGGAACCCGTCACGAGCAGATCGACCGGCATCGTCAACGCCCCCGCCGCTCGAGCTCGGCCGCGATCCGCGCGGCGACGTCGGCGGCGCAAAGGCCGTAACGCCGCAGCAACTCGGCCGTCGGGCCCACGTCGCCGCTCCAGTTCGCGGGCCAGCTGAACACCGGCTCGCGAACCGCGTATCCGTTCGCGCGCAGCAGATCGGCCAGGCCGCCGAAGCGCGTATGGTCATCGACGACCCAGATCCCGTCGACGCCGTCGACGAGCGCGCCGAACGCCTCGACGGGAAACGGCGCGAGCCGCGCGAGGTGAAGCGCGCCCGCGTCGACGCCGAGCGCGCGCAACTGCTCGGCCGCATCATGCGCGACGTGCGAAAACAGCCCACAGCTCACGAGCGCGATCCGGCGCCGCGCGCCGATCCAGCGGCATTCGGCCGGCTCGCCGGGCAGCTCGCCCCACGGCTCGCGCGGATAGCGCACATACGCCGGCCGATCCGTTAGCATCACCGCCTCGACGACGAAGCGCGTATCGCGATCGCACGCGGGCGCCCAGACGTCGACGTTCGGCAGCGACGCCATCACCGCGATATCGTTCAGCGCCAGATGGCTCTTGCCGTTCGGGCCGCCGCAGCCGCCGCTGTGCGAGCCGACGAGCGTGACGGGCATGCCGGTCTGCGCGAGACCGACGCGAATCTGATCATAGGCGCGATAGCACAGGAACGCCGCGAACGAGAACACCCACGGCCGCAGGCCGCAAGCGGCCATGCCCGCCGCGGTCGACACCATCGACTGCTCGGCGATCCCGGCCATCAGGAACCGCTGCGGGTACGCGGCGGCGAACCGGTCCGCGCCGTACGAATCGGCGAGATCGCCGTCCAGCAGCCAGATCCGGCGATCGTGCGCGGCGCGCTCGACGAGCGCCTGCACGCAATGCGCGGCGGGCCTCATGCGACGCCCTCCGCGACGGCCACCGCGTGCCTGAACTGATCGTCGGTGAGCGACGTGCAGTGCGACAGCCCGGGGTCGAATTCGAACGCGGGGATGCCGCGCCCCTTCACGGTCGACGCGAGCAGCACGCTCGGCCGCCCTCGCTGCGCGGTCATGGCGCGCATCGCGGCTTCGAGCCGCGCGGCATCGTGCCCCGCCACTTCGCGCACGTGCCAGCCGAACGCCGCCCACTTGCGCGCCGCGTCGGGCAGCGGCTCGGGCGCGACGCCGTCGATGCCGCGCCAGCCCATCTCCTGAAAACCGTTCAGGTCGACAACCGCATGCAGGTTGTCGACGCCGTAGCGCGACGCGAACTGCGCCGCCTCCCACACCTGCCCCTCCTGGCATTCGCCGTCGCCGAGCACGACCCATACGCGCGCGCCGGTGCCGCGCAACGCGAACGCCATGCCGAGGCCGACCGACAGCCCCTGTCCGAGCGAGCCCGTGGAAAAATCGACCGCGTCGAGCAGCGTCATGTCCGGATGGCACGGCAAGCGCCCTCCGCCCTTGCCGTACGTCGCGAGCTCCGCCTCCGGCAACTCGCCGATCGACGCGAGCACCGCGTACAGCGCGACCGAGGCGTGCCCCTTCGAGAGGATCAGCCGGTCGGCGAGCCCGTCGGCCCGGCGCGCCGGATCGCGCCGCAGCACGCGGTGATACAGCACGACGAGCGTGTCGAGCACGCTCATCGCGCCGCCGAAATGCCCGCCGTCGGCGCCGTGCAGCATCTTCAGCACCCGCTTGCGGTTTTCCAGCACCTGGTTGTCGAGATTCATCGTCACTCCTGTTCGAAACAAGGGTTCAGCGCAGGCGCGCCAAGCCGTGCTCGCGCAACAGCGCCTCCGGCCGGATCTCGCGCCAGCGCGCGTCGAACGCGGCGAGCGCGCCGGCATCGCCCGTGCGCGCCGCGAGCGACGCGCGCGACAGGCCCGAGCCTTCCTGCGCGTCGGCGCGCAGCGCGCGCTCGACGGCGGCGCGGTGCGCGTCCAGATCGTCGCGCGCGCGCAGGATGCGCCGTAGCGCCGCGAGCGGATCCGCGAGCAGATCCTCGTACCAGACGAGCAGCGGATCGACGCGGGCCGCGTGCATCCGGTCGAACGCCTCGACCGACGCCTTGAGCAGCTCGGCGAGCGCCTCGCCGCTGTCGCCGAACGCGCGCGAGCTCGAGCGCACCCAGTCGTCGCGATTGCGGCACATGAACACGTAGCGCGCGTGCGGCATCGCGTTCAGGAACACGTCCACCGCGCGATTGCAGCGCGCGCGCAGCTTGATGATCGGCGCGGGCCCGCACGCGGGCTCGAACGCCGCGACGCAGCTCTGCACGATCCGCTCGCGCGCAGGCAGCGCCGCGGCGCGCTCGGCCGCGTCGTCGAAATGCGCGACGCTCGTGAGCACGTCCGGCTCCGACACCGCTTGCTCGCCCACCGCCGCGAGCAAGCGCGACAGCAGCGTCGAGCCGCAGCGCCCCACCGAGAAGATGAAGATCGGCGTCATGCGCGCCGCGCGGCCGGGCGCCTCCAACTGCTCGAACGGCACGTCGAGCAGTTGCCGCGCGGTGCGCCGTTGACGCTGGTAGAGAAACGGCACGTCGGTCATCGCGCAGTCGTCGTCCCAGCGGCTCAGGAAAAGCCGCGCGTCGCGCCAGTCGACGCACAGCGGCACGTAGCGCTCGCCGTCGCCGATGTCGGACATGCCCGGCACCTGCGCGACGAGCGCCGTGTCGAAATCCCGCGGCCGGACCATCCGCGTCGAATCGACGTGGCGGCGCGCGAGCACACGCAGCACGCGCACCGGCCGGCGCTCGGACGAGCGCGACGCAGGCGCGGACGCGCTCATCGCGTCACGGCCCCGATCGGGCGACGGCGAGCTCCCGCTCGCGCCGCTCACCACAGCGCCCCCAGCAACGCCTGGGCCTCTTCGGTGAACCCTTCGCCGCCGTTCGTGCCGCCCGCGTACTCGCCGAACACCGGCCCCTTGTCCGAATCGAACAGGTCGACACGCACGTGCTCGATGCCCGTCCAGTGCCGGTAGTAATCGGCGAGGCGCTCGGCCAACTCGATCACCATCGGGAACGTGTCGGGCCGCGCGATGCCGCGCTCGACGGGCTGCGCGCTGTGATACAGCGCGACGCGGTTCCAGTCGCGGTCGTAGTCGTACGCGACGCAGCCGAGGTCGTAGCCCACGGTCACGTAGTGGATGTATTCGACGCGGCCGTGAAACGTCAGGCACTTGAACTGGGACACGCACGGCGAGCCGTCGCGGTTCTCGATCATCTCCTCGACGAGCACGTCGTTGTTCAACCCGCGGTAGCACCACTGCCGCGCGAAGAACGCGCGGATCTCGTCATGGCCCGCCGCCCTGCCCGTCTTCAGGTCGACGCCGTCGTCCATCAGCATCAGCACGCCCGTCTGGCAGCGCGGCTTGATCACGTAGCGCGCCGGCAGCGCATCGAAATCGCAATCGGCGACGTTGCCCTCGAAATACAGCTTCGGCAGGTACTCGCGATACGCGTGCAGATGCGAGCGGCACGTCAGCTTGCAGTCGAGCTGCGTCTCGCACGCGACGCGCCGCATCTCGTCGGGCGTCGCGCCGGGCAGGAACACGCCGCGCCGGTCGTCGTAATGCGGCCATCTGGCCCGAACCTTCTCTCTGAATGTCTTCACGACGCTCTCCTCTCGATTCTCACGCGCGCCGCGCGCGCGCGACCCAGCTCTCGCGCCTGCCGAGCCGATAGTCCTCGAGCTCGCTCCAGTCGGCGACGCCCTGCGCGCGCCAGTCGACGCGCTCGTGCGCAAGCCCGTAGTGATCGAACAGCATCTCGACGAGCGAGCGGTTCGCCCAGCCCATCAGCCCGCTCTGGCGCACGGTCGCGCCGGGCGCCGCCGCGTCCTCGTAAAGGAACACGAGATTGCCGGTGCGGCTGTGCTCGCTCGGGATCACATCGTTGAGCCAGTTGCGCAGGCGCGCGATGCCCGACACGCTGCCGAACCCGCCTTGCTGGGTGCGCCGCACGAATGCGTTGACGCGCCGGTTGCGCAGCCGTTCGCGCAAGTTCCACCGCTCGCGCGCGACCCACGTATCGAGGATGAATGCGCCCGGCGCGATGCGGCCGACTTCGCGCACGATGTCGACGTGCTCGATCAGATGGCTCAGCACGCCGAAGCAGAGGATCGTGTCGAACGCGCCCGTGTCGACCGACTTCAGGTATTCCACCAGATCCGCGCAGATGACGTCGTAGCGGTCGCGATCATGACCGCCTCGCGCGAGATTCGCCCGCGCGCTGTCGACATGGTCGTCGCGCGCCTCGACGCCGACCACCTTCGTCGCGCCGTGCGCGAGCGCCGCGTGCATGAAGCGGCCATCGTGGCTCGCGAGATCGAGCACGCGCTTGCCCTTGAAATCCGCCGCATATCCGCTGACGAGCACTTTCGCGCGCCAGTTCAGGCGATGCGCGTTCGCACGGACGTTGCTCGACGCCAGGAACACCGAACCGGAAAAATCGACGCCGGATTGAATCAACTGATTTGACATATCGGACTCGCGCTAAATTGAATGGTCCGCCGCGGGCGATCCGCGGCGAGCGTGTCTGCCGCCCGCGCCTCACGCGACGGCGGCCGTGGCCGGCGTGCGTTCGCCGACGCCGTAGGGCACGTCCCCGCGCACGCACACGCGCCGCGCGAAGCGACGCCCCGCGCCGTAGTCGTCGACGGCCGTGTGCATCGTGCAGCGGTTGTCCCAGAGCGCGACGTCGCCGCGCGACCAGTGCCAGCGCACCACGTACTGCGGCCGCTCCATCAGCGCGTACAGGTAGTTGAGGATCGTCGCGCTCTCGGCCGAATGAAAGCCCACGAGGTGGGACGTGAGGAACGGATTGACGAACAGGCACTTGCGCCCCGTCTCCGGATGCACGCGCACGACCGGATGCTCGGCGCCGAACACCTCGGACAGGTCCATGTCGGAGCGGCCCCGCGTCTGGAACGCGCCGGGGTGCTGCGCGTACTGCGGGGTCATCATGTCGTGCACCGCACGCTGCCCTTCGAGAAACGCCTGCATGCCCGGCGACAACGCCGCGTACGCGGCCTCGAGGTCGGCCCACATCGTGTCGCCGCCGCTGTCGGGCGTCTCCTTCACGCACAGGATGCCCATCGCGCTCGGCGTCTTCGCGATGCTGAGGTCCGTATGCCAGATCGACGCGCGGCCGGTCGACACCGCGCCGTCGAACACCGTGACCTCGGGCTGGCCGTCGGGCTTCGCGGTAAACGACGGAAAATTCGTCTCCAGTTCGCCGAACAGCCTGCCGAACGCGATCTGGGTCTCGACGCTCAGCTCCGGCTGGTTCGTGAAGAACAGCACCTTGTATCGCAGCAGCGCCTGCCGGATCTCGTCGGCGCGCCCGCTCTCGACGACGTCGGCGAGCGTGCGGTTGCGCACCTGCGCGCCGATGGTCCCGCTCAGCGGCCGAATCTCCAGTGTTTGCATCTCGTCAGCTCCTTGTCGTATGAACCGCGTGGTCGGCCGGGCGATCGGCCGAACGATCCGCCCGCCCGTCGTCGCCGCTCGCGGCGGCGGACTCGAAGTGCGCCTGCGCGAAGCGGTACAGCTCGATGTCGAACCGATTCTTTTCCTCGACGTACGCGCGGCATGCGTCGCCAAGCTCGACCTCGCGCCCGTACGCGCCCTCGTTGCGCCGCTCCCGCGGCGCGGGCGCCCAGCCGAATTGCCGCGCGAAGCGCCGCATCGACGCATCGAACCGCTCCGTGAGCCCGAACGCCGCGAACCGCTCGACGAGGTTGCGCTTCGCGAGCGCCAGATGCGCGCCGCTCACGCGCTCGCGCGACGAGCCGAACGTCGCGCCGGACACCGCGCGCACCTGATAGTTGTCGAGGTCGATGCTCGCGTCGCTCATGAGGAATGATTCGAGCCCGATGCGCCGCTGCAGCAGATACGTGTGCAGATAGTTCATCGGCTCTTTGAGCGCGTAGAAGTAGTACGACACGAGGCGCGCGACGGGCTCGCGCAGCAGCGTGACGTAGCGGCAGCCGCTCTCGCCGCCGTCGAAGCCGTACACGAAATGGCCGCGCAGCAGCGCGTACGACGCTTTCTCGCCAGCCTCGAGCCGCCGGAACGCATCGAGCTTCTCGTTGACGACGGGGTGCGCGTCGTCCGCATAGAACTTCGCGACGTCGCGGCCCGCGTACAGCCCGTCGAGATACGCGCCGAAGGTCGTGCCGGCGGTTCTCGGGATATGCACGAATGCGATGCGATGGTCGTGGTTCGTCATGCCTCGACGCTCCGGCGGGACACGGCTTCCCACGCTTGGCCGAGCGTGCGCGCGAGCGCGTGCGGGCAATCGCGCAGCAGGTAATGGCCGATGCCCGCGAACTCGGCGAGCTTCACGCTGCGCCCGATGCGCAACCAGTCGCGGTGGCGCGTCTCGTACTGCGACACGAGCGGATCGTCGGTGCCGACGAGGCACCACACCGGAATGTCGAGCGGCGTGAGCGCGCCGCGGCTCGCCTCGTCGACGAGGTGGTTGTAATAGACGTCGGCGAGCCAGCTGTCGTAGCGGAACTCGTGCAGGAAGAACGCGCGCTCGTCGGGGCGGCCCGGCAGCGTCGAGCCGATGCCGCCGAGAAAGCCGAGGATTTCGTCGTCGGTGCGCGCATCGCGCTTGCCGCTCGCCGTGCGCATCAGCGCGCCGCCCATGCACAGCGCGCGCAGGTCGGCCGAGCGCCTCGTCAGTTCGCGCGCGACGGCGATCGCGAGCGCCGAGCCGTTGCATTGCGCGAACACGATGATCGGCAGCCCGCTCGCGGCGAGCAGATCGTCGCACACCGCGTTCGCGAGGCGCGTCACCTCGGCGAGCATCGCCGCGTCGCTGTCCACCGCGTTGCGCGGCAGCTTCACCGCGAACACCGCGAGCTCGCCCGCCTGCTCCGCCATCGCCCGGCTCATCTCGACGAAGTTGACCGGGCCGCCCGCCGCATTCGCGATGCACACGAGCGCGGCCTTCGCCGTCGCCGGATCGCCCGCCATCTGCACGATCGAGCGCTCGGCCCGGGGCGCGCGCTCGAGATGTGCGGCAAGCGCCTCGATCGTCGGATGATCGTAGATATCGGTCACCTCGAGCGGCGGACCGTACTTGGCCGCGATGCGGATCGCCTTGAACGAGTCGCCGCCGAGCGCGAAGAAATCGTCGAGCACGCCGAACGCGTCGTGGCCGAGCACCTCGCCAAAGACCTCCGCCAGGCGCCGCTCGAGCGGCGAGCGCGGCGCGAGCGCGTGCTCGCTCGCGCGCGGCGTTTCGTTCAGGCACTGCTCGCGCAGCCGGTTGCGGTCCACCTTGCCGCTCGGCAATTGCGGCAGTTCCCGCTCGAAGCGGAACACGGACGGCACCATGTACGGCGGCAGCTTCGCCTTCAGCGCGTCGACGATCTCCTCGCGCGCGCCGTCGAGCGGCACCACGCACGCGCAGAGGAACGCCTCGCGGTTCTCGGGCCGAATCGCGAGCACCACCGCCTGGCGGACCGCCGCGATCGCGCGCAGGCTCGCCTCCACCTCGTCGAGCTCGATGCGCATCCCGCGAATCTTCACCTGCCGATCCTTGCGGCCATGGAACATCAGCACGCCGTCCTCGCGCATCTCGCCGAGGTCGCCCGTGCGGTACAGGCGCCCCTTGTAGCGGTCGGGGAACGGGCTCTTCACGAACGCCTGCGCGGTCGCGCCCGCCATGCCGATGTAGCCGCGCCCGATGCCGACGCCGGTGGCCACGATCTCGCCGCGCGTGCCGATCGGCACCGGGCGCAGTTCGTCGTCGACGACGTAGAGATCGAAATTGGCGAGCGCGCGGCCGACCGGCACCGGATTCACGATCTCGTCGCCGGGCGACATGATGTGATGCGTGATGTCGTCGGACGCCTCGGTCGGGCCGTACGCGTTGATGAGCTTCGTCGCGGGGAACAGCGCGAACCAGCGCCGGATCAGCGTCGCGTCGACGGTCTCGCCGTTGACGATCAGGAACCTGAGCGACGCGGGGCGCACGCACTCGGGATGTTCCTCCAGGTATTCGACGACGGCGATCAGATAGGTCGGCACCACCTCGAGAATCGTCACGCCGTCGGCGGCCATGCGGCGGATCAGCCCGGCGATGTCGTTGACGGCACGCTCGTCGTAGACGAACGTCGTGCCGCCCTTCGTGAGCGCGATGAACATCTGCCAGACCGACACGTCGAAGCTCATCGACGCGTTCTGCGCGACCCGGCTGTCTTCGTCCATCTCGAGATCGAGCGCCTTGTTCGCGATGTTGTTCAGCATGCCGATGTGCTCGATCATCGCGCCCTTCGGCTTGCCGGTCGATCCCGACGTGAACAGCACGTAGCTCAGATCGTTGCCCGACAGATGCACGTCGGGATTGTCCTCGAGGCGCGGATCGTCCTGCACGAGATCGTCGAACGCGATGCGCGGCACGCCGGCGACGGCCGGCTCGGCGGCCGCCACCGCCGCATCGACGACGAGCGCCTTCGCGCCCGCCAGCTCGAGCATCTCGCGCATGCGCTGCCCGGGCAGCACGGGATCGATCGGAATGTAGGCCGCGCCGATCTTCCAGATCGCGAGGACCGTCAGCACCAGCCGGTCGCTGCGCGACACGCGCACGCCCACGAGCGCGTCCGTGCCGAGATCGGGAAACGCCTGCATCAGCCGATTCGCGATCCGGTTCGCGGCCCGGTTCAACTCGCCGTAGCTGTACGCGCGCTCGTTATAGACGAGCGCGCGGCGCTCGGGCGTGGCCGCCGCGTGATCCTCGACCAGATGCGGCACCAGATGACGGCCGAGCCGCAACTCGCCCTGCCGCGACACGCGGCTGAGCCGCGGCTCGCCTTCCGCGCCCGCTTGCGCGCGCGCGGCGTCGGCGCCGCCGAGCACGTCGCCGGCGGGGCGCGCGAGGTCGTCCGGCACGCGGGTCAGCACTGCTTTCAGGTTGTCTGCCATGGCTTCGATATCCTCGATGTGGTACCGCGAACGATCAAAATTGATTTCGACGCGCAAACGCGGCCCCGGCGTCGCCGATACGGTGAGCCCGTAGTGCGTGTCCTCCGCGTAGCCGTAATCGCGCAGACCGAGAATGCGCGCCGCGCTGGGTTCGGCGAGCGGATAGTTCTCGACGACGAGCAGGCTGTCGAAGAGCGGCTGCCCGCCGCGCACGCCGCTCTCGCGCAGGATGTCGACGAGCTCGAGCTGCGCGTGCGCCTCCCGCTCGACGTGCCGCTCGTGCACCGCGCGCAGCCAGTCCCCAAGCGGCAGCGCCGCGTCGACGTCGACGCGCGCGGGCACCGTCGCGATCAGCGGGCCGACGATCGTCTCGACGCCGGGCACGTCGATCGCGCGCCCCGAGCTCGTCACGCCGAACACGGGCGCCGTCTCGCCGCTATGGCGCGCGAGCAGCAGCGCCCAGGCCGCCTGCAGCACCGACGCGAGCGTGACCCGGCACGCGCGCGCGGCCGTCGCGAGGCGCTCGCTCGCCGCCTCGTCGAGCGAGCGCTCGACGACGGCGGGCGCGGCGGGCGAAGCCGCCGCGAGCCCGGCCTGCTCGATGTCGAGCACGGTGCGTTGCGTGCGCGCGCCGATCTGCTCACGCCAATAGCGCTTGTCCGCATCGCTCGCGTGCCGCTGCCGCCACGCGAGCACCGCGTCGAACTGCACGGCGGCCGGCAACGCCGCGGGCCGGCCGGCCGCCAGTGCCTCGTAGACGCGCAGCAGATCGGACCAGACGAGCTGCACGCTCCATCCGTCGAGTACCGCGTGGTGATAGGTCCAGATGAAGCGGTAGTGCGCATCGTCGTCGCGCACCAGATGAAAGCGCATCAGCGGCGCGCGGCCGAAATCGAACGGCGCGGCCTTGTCCGCCGCGAGCAGCGCCGCGAACGCCGCATCGCGCGCCTCGGGCGCGAGGTGCCGGTGATCGATGTCGCGCCACGGGCACGCGGCGTGCGCGAGCACGATCTGCAACGGCTGCTCGCGCTCGAAGCCGACGAACGCGGTGCGCAGCGCCGCGTGGCGCTCGAGGACCGTCTGCCACGCGTGTCGCAGGCGCGCGGCGTCGAACGTGCCGCCGCCGACGCGCGCGTGCACCTGGTTCGTATAGGCGCTCGCCTGCTTCGGCAGCAGGCTGTGGAACACCATGCCCCGCTGGATCGCGGTCGCCGGATACAGCGTTTCGAGCGACGGATGGCGCGCGTGCCACGCGTCGAGCTCGGCCTGCGTCACCGCGGCGAGCGGAAAATCCTCGGGCGTCGGGCGCCACGCGGCGCACGCCTTGCAATGCGCGGCGATCTCCCGCAGCGCATGCATGAAATGCGCGCCGAACGCCGCGATCGACTCATCGTCGAACGCGGCGCCCGAGTAGTCGATCTCGAACGCGAGGCAGCCGTCCTTGACCCCGCCGTCGATGCCGAGCGCGTGCTCGCGCGGCCGCGCCGCCGCGATGTCGTCGCGCGAGGACAGGTCGAGCACCGCGATGCCGGCGGCCTCGTCGTTTGCGACGTCGAACTGCCCGAGATAGTTGAAGACGATCTCCGGTGCGTGCGCGGCGGCTTCCGCGGCCAGTTCGGGGTCGCCCGCGACGTAACGCAGGATGCCGTAGCCGATGCCGTGATGCGGCGTCGCGCGATACTGCGTCTTGACCGCCATGATCGCCGCGGCCACGGAGTCCGCCGCCGGCGCGGGCGCGGAAGCGGCGCCCGCGAGCGTCAGCCATTGCGGGTAATAGCTCGTGAACCAGCCCACCGTCTCGCCCACGTCGGGTAACCCGCGCTCGGCGCCGTAGTGCGCGAGCGCGTCGGCCTCGCGCCCGTGGCCCTCGAGCGCGATGCGCAGCGCGTCATGGCCCTGCCAGCGGCGGAACGCGAGCAGCAGCCCGGCGAGCAGCAGCTCGATGGTCTGCGTCCGGTACGCGCGGTGCGTGTCGGCCAACAGCGCGCGGGTATCGGCCGCGTTCAGGCTCACCGCCCCGATGCGCGTCGCGCGGCGCGTGGCGTCGCCGCCGGCGGCGCGATCGAGCCGCAGCGCCGGGGCCGGCGCGCGGAGCACGCGCAGCCAGTGCGCGCGCTCCGCGTGCAGCGCCGGGCTGTCGGCCGCCGCGACGAGCGCGCGCGCCCACGCCTGATACGCATCGCTCGCCGGCCCGGGCGCGTCCGGGCGCAGCGCCGGCCATTGCGCGAACGTCCGCCGCAGGTCCGCGACGATGACGCGCCACGATACGCCGTCGACCACCGCGTGATGCCCGATCAGCAGCAGGCGGCCCCGCCCCGTCGCGCCGGCCGCGACCAGCGCCGCGACGAAGAGCGGCCCGTCGGCGAGACGCACGCCGCGCCGCGCGTCGGCGAAGAAGGCGTCGAGCGCCGCATCGGGCGCGCCGGCCCACGCGACATCGCACACCATCAGCCGCGCCGACGCGTCGGCATGCGGCGCTTCGGCGAAGTGCGCGCGCCACCCCGCCGGCGTATCGCGCAAACGCAGCCGCAAGGCGTCGTGGCGCGCGACGAGCGCCGCGAGCCACGCGCGGACGAACGCCGCGTCGACGCCCGCCGGCACATCGAGGAGCCGCGACTGGTGATAGTGATCGACGTGCGTCGAATCGACCTCGAAAAACCAGTGGTGAATCGGCAGCAGCGGCATGTCGCCCGCGCTCGCCCGCCGCGCTTCGTCCGGCGCCTGCTGCCATCGCACGTGCGCCGCGAGAAGCTCGACCGTCTGATGGCGGAAGATGTCGCGCGCCGAAAACACGATGCCCTGCGCGCGCGCGCCGCCGCCTGGATCGACAGGATCGAATCGCCGCCGACGGCGAAGAAGTTGTCGGTCACCCCGAGCGCCGGCACGCGCAGCACGGCCTGCCAGATCGCGCACAGCGCGCGCTGCGTGTCGTTGCGCGGCGCCACCGCGCCGAGCGCGGCGTCGCGCGCCGGCCGCTCGACGGGGAGCGCTTCGAGCGCCTTGCGATCGAGCTTGCCGGTGATGCCCTTCGGCAGCGCATGCGCGAACGCGTAGTCGGCCGGCACCATATAGTCCGGCAGACGCTGCTCGAGCGCGCCGACGAGGGCATCGCGCAGGCGCGCGCGCTCGTCCCGCGACGGCGCCGCCGCGGCGCTCTCGGCGGGCACGACGTACGCGACGAGCCGCGCGTCGCCGTCCGGCTCGCGCTTGAGGATCACGGCCGCCTCGCCGACGAGCGGGTGCGCGTTCAGCGCGCTCGCGATCTCGTCGAGCTCGACGCGATAGCCGCGAATCTTGATCTGCTGATCGGTGCGGCCGAGGAATTCGAGCATCCCGTCGCGCGTCCAGCGCGCGAGGTCGCCTGTCATGTAGATGCGCCCGCCCGGCGTGAACGGGTCCGGCAGGAACCGCTCGGCGGTCAGCTCGTCGCGATTCAGGTAGCCGCGCGCGACGCCGTCGCCGGCGATATACAAGTCGCCCGGCATCCCGATCGGCATCGGCCGCATCCGTTCGTCGAGCACGTAGACGCGCATGTTGCCGAGCGCGCGCCCGATCGGCACCCTGCCGTTCGGGATCGGCGCGGTGTGCGCGTAACCGGTGGCGAACACGGTCGTCTCGGTCGGGCCGTACATGTTGTAGATCGTGGCGGGACGCAATGCATGCCACGCATCGTTCGCGAGCGCGCTCGTCAACTCCTCGCCGACGACGAACACGTGCCGCAGCCGGTGCCCGCGCGCGAAGCGCGCATCGGCCGCCGCCTCCGTCACGAACTGGCGCAGCAGCGACGGCGTGAAATTCAGGTGCGTGACGCCGTGCCGAAGCAATGCCTCGACGATCAGATCGGGCGAGCCCTCGGCCTGCGGCGCGAGGATCGCGAGCGAGCCGTCGCCGACGAACCAGCCGAACAGCTCCGGCACCGACACGTCGAACGCGTAGTTCGTCTTCAGCAGATAGCGATCGTGCGCGCCCACCGGGTAGCTCGCCTCCATCACGTCGAGCAGGTTCGTCACGTTCGCGTGCGTGACGGCGACGCCCTTCGGCTTGCCGGTCGAGCCGGACGTATAGAGCACGTAGGCCGCCGCGTGCGGATCGACGGCGGGCGCCGCGCGCGGCGGCGCGGCGCGCGGCGGCGCGGGCGCGTCGAGGCACAGCGTGTCGATGTCGAACGACGCGAGCCGCTCGCGGCGAATCGGCTCGATCGTCAGCAGCAGCGCCGCCGCGCTGTCGCTCAGCATGAACGCCACGCGGTCGGCCGGCAGTTGCGGGTCGATCGGCACATAAGCGCAGCCGGCCTTGAGCGTCGCGAGGATCGCGCTCACCATGTCGAACGAGCGCTCGAGGCAGATCGCGATGCGTTCGGGCTCGCCGCCCGTTCGTTCGAGCAGCCGGCCGGCGAGTGCGTCGACGCGCTCGCCGAGCGCCGCGAACGTCATCGTCGCGGCGTCCGTGCGCAGCGCGATCGCGGCGGGGCATGCCCGCACGCGAGCGTCGAAGCGCGCGTGGATCAGCGGCGAGCCGGTGCGCTCGAACGCGGTCGCATTCCAGGTTCGCGTGACCCGCTCCCGTTCGCCGTCGGGCAGGCACGAAAGCGACCCGACGGGCGCATCGGGCATCGCCGCGATCTGCTCGAGCAGCGCCTCGTACTGCGCGAGCAGGCCGTCGATCGAGCTGCGCGCGAACAATGCCGTCGCATATTCGATCGTGCACGCGAGGCCGTCGTGACGATAGGCGATCTCGAGGCTCAAGTCGTACTTGGCCGCGCCGACGTCGTGCGGCACGGCGCGCACCGGCGCCGCCTGCGCCGCCTCGACGCCCGGCCGCTCGTTGTGAAACTCGAACATCGCCTGGAACAGCGGGGTGTGGCTCGGGTTGCGATCCGCGCCCGCGAGCTCGATCACCTCGCGCAACGACAGCGCCTTGTGCTCGTGCGCATCGAGCACCGTCTGCGCGACGCGCGCGAGCAGGCCGCCGAACGGCTCGTCGGCGCGCACGCTCGCGCGCAGCACGACCGTATTGACGAGATAGCCGACGGTCGACTCGAACGCGCCGGCGTCGCGCGCCGCCATCGGCGTGCCGATCGCGAATTCGTGCTGCCGGCTGCAGCGCCACAGCAGGATCTGCCATGCGGCCATCAGCGTCATGAACAGCGACGCGCCGTGCCGGGCGCCGACGGCCGCGAGCCGCTCGGCGAGCGCGGCGGGCAGCATGCGCAGCGCCGTCGCGCCGATGCCGTCGCGCACGGCCGGGCGCGCGAAATCGGTCGGCAAATCGAGCACCGGCGGCACGCCGGCCAGTTGCGCGCGCCAGTATTCGCGCAACCGGGCGACCCGCTGCGGCGTCAGCGCGTCGCGCTGCCCGCGCGCGAACGCGCCGGGCGAAGCCGCCGCGGCACTCCATGCGATCGCGCGGCCCGCGCGCAGCGCATGGTACGCGTCGACGATCTCGCGCGACACGACCATCCGCGACCACGCATCGAAGACAATATGATGAACGACGATCTGCACCACGTCGCAGTCCGGCGCCCCGCGGTGCAGGCGCGCACGCAGCAGCGGCCCTGCGTGCAGGTCGAAGCGCGGCTGCGCGAATCGCGTCAATGCGTCGCGCAGGCCGGATTCGCGCTCGCCGGCCTCGTCCGGCGCCGGCAGCACCGCCTCGGACCAGTCGACCTCGGCCTGCGCCGCCGCGCGCACGCACTGCCGCAGACCCTGCGCATCGCGCCGAAACGTCGTGCGCAACGACGGATGCCGAGCGATCACCTCGACGAGCGCCCGCCTCATCGACGCGTCGTCGACGGGCGCGTCTAAGCGCAGCGCGATCGACAGGTGATATGCGGCGCCCTCCTCCTGAACCTGCGCGGCGAGCCACAGATCTTCCTGTGCGGGCGAAGCCGGCGCGTCGTCCGCGTCCTCCGGCGCGAGCGGCGCTTCCGGGCGCGCGCCGGTCGGCGCGGCGTCGGGCGCGGCACGAGGCTCGCGCGCCGCGCCGCCCGTGCGCTCGATCCAGGCCGCGAGCTCGCGCAGCGTCGCGCACCCGAGCACGTCGACGCGCGTCGCATGCATGCCGCCGCACGCGCGCACGACGTCGACGAGCAGCGCCGGCGGCAGCGCGCCGCCGACATGATCGACGAGCGGCTCGTCCACATCGGGGCCGGCCGCCCCCAGATGCTCGGCCAACCCGGCGCGCAGCCGCAGCGCCGTCTCGACCACGTCATATGATTGATTCATATGCAATCCTATTTTATGCGTCCCGTCCTGAAGCACGACGGCCCGCCCACCGTCCGCAAGCGGATGCGCGCCGCTCCGCGCCACTAGGTCAGCGCCCGTTCGTCGCGCGGCGCGAGCAGCGTATCGGCGAGCCGCTGCACGTACTGCCGCAGTTCCGGCACCGCCGTCGCCTCCCAATCGCGCGCCTGCAGCAACGGTCCGACATAACGCAGCCACGCCGACGGCGAGCCGTCGCGATCGAGCACCGCGCCGTCGTCGGCGATCTCGAACCCCATGCCGATCGCATCCGGCACGATCAGCCCGTCCGCATACAGGTTGCCGAGCAGCGATCCCGCCCGCGCGCTGAAGTCCGGTGCCGGCCCCGTGCAGTTGACGACCGCGCCCACCTCGAGACGCTCGTCGACGGCCGCGCCGCGCCGGCGCACCGTCACGCCGACGCCGTTCGGATGCTCGCTGTAGCCCGTCACCCGCCCCGCGACGGCCGCGACGCCGCCTCGCTCGAATTCCGCTTGCAGCCGTGCGGCCGGCTCGGGCGCGCAGCGGTGGCGATGCACGTCCCAGTACGGCCTGACATGGCGCAGGAAGCGCCGGCGCTCGTCGCTCGGCAACTGGCGCCACAGCGCCGGCGTCGCCGCGCGCAGCGAACCGATCACGTCTCGCCAGTCGCCGCCTCGGCGAATCGCGTCGCGCACCGCGCGCACGTAATGGCGCACGTCCGCGCGCGCGAGCATGCGGGCCGCCAGCCGATCGTCGTAGGACGGCGGCGCGTCCATCTCACGGTGCGCGAGCGGCATCAACCCGTGGCGCGACACCACGTGAATCGGCGCCGCGTGGCCCCGGGCGCGCAAATCGAGCACCACGTCCATCATCGTGAGCCCGCTGCCCACGAGCAGCACCGGCGTATCGGGCGCGATGCCGCGCAGTGCGCCCGGCCGCCATGGATCGCGAACGTAGGCATGGCTGTCGTAGAACTTGCGTTGCGATTCGGCGATGAACGGATCGCGGCGCATTTCGTTGCCGCTGCTCAGCACGACGCGGTCGGCCTCGATCACCGCGCCGCCGTCCATCGTGATCGCGCCGCGCGCGCCGCCGTCGACGGGCGCGATTCTCACCGCGCTGCCCACCACGCTACGAAATTCGATGCCCGCGTGCGCCTGCTCGATCGCCTCGGTCAGGCGCGCCTCGAGGTAGTCGCCGTAGATCCGCCGCGGCACGAAGCTGCCGCGCGCGACGCGCGGATCGCGCCCGCTCGCGTATCGATAGAAGTCGTCATCGTCGCCGGCCACCGCGCTCATCCGGCCGGCGGGCACGTTCAGCAGATGGCCGAGCGCGCGCGTGCCGTACGCCACGCCGCGCGCCATCGCGCCCGACCGGTTGATCAGCAGCACCCGCATTGGCCGCACCGGCGGCCTTCGCAGCAGATGCGTCGCCAGCGTCGCCCCGCAAAACCCCGCACCGATAATCGCAACCGTCGTCGTGCTCATTGCTTCCCCGTTCGTTTGGATGGTGCCGCACGCCCCGCTTCCCCGACGTCCATTCGCTCGTCGCCCCCTCCGGATCGCGCGCGCCGCCGCATCGCCACCGCATCACCGCCGCATCGCCGCGGCGGCGCCGCGGCGCCGCCGCCGAAGCCGGCGGTCGCGCCGCGCCGTCGCGCTCGATGCCCGGCCGTTTCGCATCCAATGAGCGAGCGCGGTCGTTCATGTCCGCCGCGGCTCGCCGTGCGTCCGCTCGCCGAGCGCCTCGTGCGTGGGCAGCGGCAGCCATGCCGCGAGACACGCCGACGCCGCCATCATCAGCGCCGATACCACGAACGCCGAGTTGATCGAGCTGCCCTGCGCGGCGACGCCCCAGAGATAGCTGCCGATCGACAGCCCGCCGACGATGAACGAATGAAACAGCGACAGCGAGCGCCCGGCCACCCAAGCCGGCGATGCCGTCTGGATCGTCAGGTTGTAGGTCGAGACGACCACGACCCAGCTGCCGCCCGCGACGGCGAGGCCCAGCATCGCGACGGCCTGGCATGGGCTCCACGCGGTCGCCAGCATGCCGGCGGCGAACGTGAGCGTGCACAGCCGCACGAGCGCCTCGCGGCCGAGTCGCGCGCGCCCCGCCGCGCCGCCCAGCGCGCCGGACGCCGCGCCCGCGCCGAACGACGCGAGCAGCACGCCGTAGGTGCGCGCCTCGCCGCCGAATTGCGTTTTCGCGAAGAGCGGCAGCAGCGCCCAGACGGGACTGCCGAGAAACCCGAACAGGCTGCTGCGGATCAACGTGCCGCGAATGCCGCGCGCACGGCCGCAATAGCGAACGCCTTGAACGAGCATCGTCGCGAGGCGCTCGCGCACGGGCGGGCGCGCCGCCGCGCCGCGAATCGAGCGCGACAGCACGTAGATGAGCCCCGCGTACGATAGCCCGCTGAGAACGAACGCCGCGTTCGGCGACACGGAAGCGACGATGAAGCCGCCCAGCGCGGGCCCGGCGGTGCGCGCGAAGTTCATCGAAAAGCTGTCGAGCGCGATCGCCGCGGACAGCTCGCGCGCGGGCACCTGCTCGGTCACGGCGGACTGCCACGCGGGCTGGAACATCGCGCCCGCGCAGCCGCCGACGAACATGCAGACGAGCAGGCGCGCCGGCGTCATCGCGCCCGCGGCGGCGAGCGCGACGAGACACAGCGCAACCGAGAACATCAGCGCCTGCGACAGCAGCATCACCGTGCGGCGATCCCACGCGTCGGCGGCGACGCCCGACAGCAGCGCGAACAGCGCGATCGGCAAGGTGAACGCCGTCTGCACGAGCGAGACCATCGTCGGCGACGGCGCCATCGACGTCATCAGCCACGACGCGGCGACGGTCTGAATCGATCCGCCGATATTGCCGACGAGGCTCGCGACCCAGATCGCCGCGAACGTGCGGTAAGCGAACGGGCCGCGCAGCGCCGCGAGCCACGAGACGCGCGCGGGCCGCGCGGCTTCGTCGAGGCTGTCCTGCATGCTGTCGGTCATGTCCGTCTCGCCGAATCGGTTGATCGCATCGGAATTCGCATCGCCATGTCCGCGGCCGCGAGGCCGATCATCGGCAAGCCAGCAGATGCTCGGCCAGCGACTCGACTGTCGGATGGCGAAACAGGTCGCCGAGCCGCGCGTCGAGCTCGAGGTCGCGCTTCACGCGCGATAGCAGTTGCGCGCCGAGCAGCGAATCGCCGCCGAGTTCGAAGAAGTTCTCGTCGATGCCCACCGTGTCGCGCCGCAGCACGTCGGCCCAGCATGCGGCGAGCAGCCGGTGCAACGGCGTGCGCGGCGCCTTGCGCTCGCCCGCCGCCACTTCCGCGCGCGGCGGCGCCGGCAGCGCGCGGCGATTCAGCTTGCCGTTCGGCAGCAACGGCATCGCATCGACGCGAACGATCGCGCGCGGCACCATGTGCGCGGGCAAACGGCTCGCGACGTATTCGCGCAGCGCCGCGACGTCGGCCGACGCCGCGCGCGGCACGACGTACGCGACGATCGTCTGCTGCTGCGTGGCTTCGTCAAGGCGCGGCAGCACGACCGCCTGAAGCACGTCGTCATGCGCGGCGAGCGTCGCCTGGATTTCGCCGAGTTCGACGCGCAGGCCGCGAATCTTGATCTGATCGTCGACCCGCGTCAGATGTTCGTAGCAGCCGCGCGCGTCGATCCGCAGCAGATCGCCCGTGCGATACCGCCGCGCGCCGTCCGGGCGCGCCGTCTGGCGAAAGCGCTCGGCGCTCAGCTCCGCGCGCCCCCAGTACCCGAGCGCGACGAAGGGGCTGACGATCACGAGTTCGCCCTCGGTCGCGCAGGCTTCGCCCCGCGCATCGGCGAGCTCGACCTCGACGCCCGGCACCGGCCGGCCGACGGGCAGACGCGCGACACTCGCATCGGCCGCGGGATCGGCGACGTATTGCAGCGCCGTCGTGCACTCGGTCGGCCCCAGGCCGTTGAGCAGCCGGCATCGCGGGCCGCCGTGCCGCGCGACGAGCGCGACGTCGCCGCCCGTCGCGGCCTCGCCGCCCAGCACGACCCAGCGCAGCGCGGCCGGCCGCGCGAAGGCGGCAAACGTGGCGCGCAGCACGCTCGGCGTCGAATGCCAGATCGTCATGCGCTCGCGCGCGAGCCATTCACCGATGCCGTCGACGCCGCGCTCGCGCACGTCCCACAGATGCAGGCTCGCGCCCGTCAGCAGCGTGGCGAAGATGTCCATCACCGACGCGTCGAAGCCGTAGTACGGCAGCAGCGTCATCCGGTCGTCGTCGTCAAGGCCGATCGACGCCGCGTAGCACGCGGCGTGGTGCAGCACATTGCGGTCGCACTGCATCACGCCCTTCGGCACGCCGGTCGTGCCCGACGTGAACAGCAGATACGAAACCGCGTCGCCGCCGCGCGCGTCGAACGGGCCGTGCGCCGGCGGCAGGCGCGCGTCGTCGATGACGCGCGCCGAGACGCCGAGGCGCGCGGCCGTCTCGGCGAGCTCGGGCGCGGCGAGCACGAGCCGGCAGCCGCACTCGCGCACGATCGATTGCAGGTGCGGCAGCGGATGGTCGGCGATCAGCGGAACGTAGAACTTGCCGGCGCCGAGCACGCCGAACATCGCGGCGATCATCGGCGCGCCGTGCGGATAGAGGAGCGCGACCGGTTCGCCGCCCGCCTCGCCCGCCGCGCGAACCGCTTCGGCGATGCGGCGCGCGCGTGCCGCAAGCGCGCCGTACGTCCAGCGTTCGTCGCCGCACGTCACCGCGAGCGCATCGCTCCGGCGCGCGGCCACGTCGGCGAATCGCGCCGTCAGCGAATCGGCGGCGGCGATCTCGGCCGCGGCCGCCGTCGCGAACCGCCGGCCGAATCGGTCCGCTCGCACCGGTGCGAGCTCGCCCGGGTGAGTCATGTCGTGAACGCTCATCGTTTGTCTCGCTATTGGCCGTCGGCGAAGGAAGGAACGGAGCGGCGGCGTCACGCCGCGCACTCGGCGGTGCCCGCACGCGTGCCGGACAGGCGCGCGTCGACGTAGTAGCGGCGCAGCATCTGCGTCGCGTCCTCGACGTCGTGCGTCGTCGTATCGATGCGCAATTGCGGATCCGGCGGTGGCTCGTAGTCCGAATCGATGCCGGTGAACGACGCGATCAACCCCGCGCGTGCGCGCCGATACAGCCCTTTCGGATCGCGCGCCTGCGCGACCGCGGGCGGCGTATCGACGAACACCTCGACGAAGCGCTCGGCGCCGACGATTTCGCGCGCCGTTTCGCGAAACGACCGCCTGGGCGAAATGCACGAGACGACGACGACGAGCCCCGTGTCGGCCATCAGCGCCGCGACCTCGGCGATGCGGCGCACGTTCTCCGCGCGGTCCGCGTCGCAGAAGCCGAGATCCGCGTTGAGGCCGCCGCGCAGCGTGTCGCCGTCGAGCACGACGGTGGGCCACGCATCGGCGTCCGCCCGCTGCTTGAAACGTGTCGCGATCGTCGTCTTGCCGGCCCCCGAGATACCGGTCAGCCAGAAGACGAGCGGCGCGGGCGCGCCGGATGCGCGCGGCGCGGGCGCGAGCTGCGGCGGCACTTCGCCGCCGTCGAGCGGCGCGGCCCGCGCCATGTCGGCGACGGGCACCGCGATCGCGTCGCCCGCCTCGAGATCGACGCGTTCGTCGAGCCAGCTGCACCCCTGAATCCGTTCGATGACGATGCCGTCGTGTATCAGCTCCTGCGTCCACAGCACGCCGTCGGCACGGCCGCCGTGCGCGGCGGTCAACTCGACATGCTCGGGCGCCGTCGTGCCGCTTGTGCCGGCATCACCGCCATCGCCCGGCCGGCACGACAGAAACGGCAGCCGTGCGCAGAGCGCGCGCAGCGCGTCGGCGCGCACGCGACCACGCGGCGCGGCCCCGGCCGCCATCTGGTCGAGCACCGGGCCAAGCGTGAGGTCGTAGCGCGCTTCGAGGGCGCGCTGCCTGGCCGCGACGTCCGCCTCGAGCCGCTCGGCCTCGCGCCATTCGACGAGTTGCGCGTCGTAGCGCACACCGTTGGGCACGACGGCAACGTTCGCCGTGCCGAAGCGCCGTGCGAACGCGTCGAGCCGAGCGCCGTAATGCGGATCGAGCCCGTCGCGCCCGCCGCCTGCGAGCCCGAGCACGACGTCGAACCGCCCTTGCCGCGCGACGAGCGCCGCGGCCTGCTCGGCGTCGACGAACGATATCCGTTCGCCGGGACCGTTCGCGCCGGCTCGCGCCCCCACGAGCGTCGCCTCTGCGGCCGCGAGCGCCACCACCTGCTTCGCGCCGTAGCGCGACGCCAGCAGGCAGGCGGCGCCCGATCCGCACGCGTCCAGCACCCGATGCGACGGCGCGATGGTGCGCCGCAGGCTGTTGACCGCCGCGATGGACAATTCCGATGTCCGTAGAAAGTCATCGCAGGACCGCATAAAGGCAATACCCCGTCTACGCTCTCTCATGGACGTCGTCATTTAATCGTTTTGACATGCGCGTGCAATACAGGCACGCGCCCTCGGAATGTCGTATTTGATCTTCTGCGGCGCTACGGAAAGGCAACCGATTTATGAATCGTCTCGCGGTCAGCGTGTTTTACATGACTTATTCTTAATGCGCAAGTGCTTATTTTTTTAGTTCATATAGAAAATATTTGGCACCTCAAAAAATCTCCTTTTTCACCCTCGGATAAATGGATATGGGAACCGCCTCATTTCTTCGAGTTTGCGCGCGAAGCAACGTTTCAACGACATCACCGTAATTCATATCGATATGCATCAGCTTGACAAAAGCCGTGAGGTCCTGTTGAATGCCACGACCCGAGTGTGATCGAGACAGGAAGGCAAACGCGGATGAATCCGGCCACCGCCGCCCAGAAGGCGGGGCGCGAATCGCTGCAGCACCGCCCGCGTTCGAGAAGCCACGTGGCGCGCACGACATGCGACGCCCGCCGATCCGCACCGGCAATCATGGCCATGGCCGGGCCATCTCAGTCATCTCTCCAGTAGAAAGGCGCGACATGAATTCCGAGGTTCATCGACGTCCCGAAGCTGCTTGCCCCGACCGGGTCCCGCTTGCGCCGGACGCTTGGCGGATTGATCCAGGAAACCTGCTGCGCGCGCTCACCGGCGGCGCGCGGCCATTCGCCTTCCGTCGATATCGGCATACGCCCGCGCGCGCCGAACGCGCGCCGTCGATCGTGACGAACGTGCGTCGCCGGCATGCGCGCATGTCATAGCCGCAAGGCGTCGCCCGCCCTTTTTTTCGTTCCGATGCCCGCTGAAACGGCGGCGTGAAGACCGATGAATCGCACCCGACGAATCGGTAATGCGCGATTTGAAAAACCGGTCTGCGCGTCCGGTCAGATTCGCTCGCCGCGCCATTCGAATCGATGACGAGAATGCGTTCAATCGCTCGCGCATCCGGTTTTAAATATATGGCCCCATTTCATTGCGAGACATTCAGTCAATTGAACGGAAATAATGAAAGGCGACCTCCACAAAATGAGCAGTTTTTACGTCATTCGCGGCGGGTCATTATTTTGATATTTCCATTCCGGACAAGCCCGGCTTGAAATGCGATTCGATCGAACCAGCGGTCGACGGCAATTTATCCCGCGCGCGAAGCGATTTTGCACGGGGCGAAGACCTGTGCCTGAAAAGGACCGGCTTCGACCCCGGCGATCCGGTCGGGCCGAAGGCGCCGCCCGCGCGTGGTCCAGGCGCGCGTCGAACACGGGCGGCGTCGCGGGCGCCCGCGACGCCCGGCGCGCGCCCGCTGAGCCCCGGCGCGACGACGCCGCCCCGGCCGTGACGCTTTCGCTCGAACCCGCGCCCTCCCGCTCACCGACACCGACATCGCGCCGCGATGCCGGCCGCATTCATTGGTACGTCCACTCGCATGTCCATGCCTTTCGTCACGCGCCGTAAGCTCGTCGCGTTCGCACTGCTGTCGCTCGGCGCGATCACGCTCGCCGCGTGGCTCGTCAAACCCTCGGCCGACGCGCGCGCGGCGGCCGCGAAACAGGCCGACGCGGCGATCCCCGTCACGGCGGCCATCGTCGGCACGATGAACCTGCCCGTCTATCTAACCGGCGTCGGCGCCGTCACGCCGCAGTACGACGTGACCGTGAGAAGCCAGGTCGACGGCCAGATCACCCATGTGCGGTTCCACGAAGGCCAGCAGGTGCGCGCGGGCGACGTGCTCGTCGAGATCGATCGCCGCGCGCTCCAGGCGACCGCCGACCAGGCGACAGCGAAGCTCGAGCAGGACAAGGCGACGCTCGCCAACGCCCGGCTCGAGCTCGCGCGCCATCAGCGGCTCGCCGAAATGAACGCGGCGCCGGTGCAGATGCTGGATACATGGAAAGCGCGCGTCAACGAGCTGCATGCGCAGATCCGCGGCGATCAGGCCGCCGTGCAGAACGCCCGCGTGGCCGTCGATTACACGACGATCCGCGCGCCCATCTCGGGGCGCATCGGCTTTCGGCTCGTCGACCAGGGCAACCTCGTGAAGGCCAACGATACGGCGCTGCTCACGCTCGTCACGACTTCGCCGATCACCGCGATCTATTCCGAATCGCAGGATGCACTGCCGGCGATCCAGGCGGCGCTGCGGCGCGGCGAGGTCGAGGCCGTCGCGATGAGCACGGACGGCGAGACGACGCTCTCGCATGGGCGCCTGCGCACGATCGAGAACCGCGTCGATCCGACCAGCGGCGTGGTCCGGATGAAAGCGGTGTTCGAGAATGCCGACGGCGCGCTGTGGCCCGGGCAGTCGGTGATGATCCGCACCGTCGTCGACGTGCTGCGCAACGCGACGGCGGTGCCGGAGGACGCGATCCAGATCGGGCCGGACGGCAGCTTCGTCTATGTGATCGGCGCCGGCGACAAGGTCGCGATGCGGCCCGTCGAGGTGTCGCATCGGGTGCTCGGCTACGCGGCCGTCAAGCACGGCCTGCAAGCCGGCGAGCGCGTCGTCGTGCAGGGCCAGTACCGGTTGCAGGACGGCGCGCGCGTCGCCGCGACGATGATGCCGGCGCACGACGCGCCCGACGCCGCCGCCGCCGGCGCGCGGAACGCTCGCGCGCCGGCGGCGGGCCGCGAAGCGCCCGCCGTGCCCGCGACGAACGCGCGCCGATCATGAGCCGGAACCTGTTCGCGGTGTTCATCCGCTACCCGGTCGCCACCTGCCTGATGACGGCGGGCATCCTGTTCGCGGGCGTGGCCGCGTATTTTCATCTGCCCGTCGCGCCGCTGCCGCAGGTCGAGTTCCCGACCATCCAGGTTTCGGCCGTTCTGCCGGGCGCCGATCCTGTATCGGTCGCCTCGACGCTCGCGCAGCCGCTCGAGACGCAGTTCTCGAAGATTCCGTACGTCACGCAGATGACGTCGCAAAGCACGCTCAGCTCGACGTCGATCGTGCTGCAGTTCAGTCTCGAGCGCAGCATCGACGCGGCCGCCAACGACGTGCAGTCCGCGATCGACGCGGCGGCCGCGCAATTGCCGGCGGATCTCCCCTCGCCGCCGACGTTCCAGAAGGTCAACCCGGCCGACTCGCCGATCATGCTGCTGAGCGCGATATCGTCGACGCTGCCGCTCACGACGATCGACGACTATGTCGAGACGCGACTCACGAAAAGCCTGAGCCAGATCGACGGCGTCGGCAGCGTGTCGATCGGCGGCCAGCAGAAGCCGTCGATCCGCATCCAGCTCGATCCGGTCAAGCTCGCGTCGCGCGGGCTGTCGTCCGAGGACGTGCGCCGCGCACTGTCGGGGCTGTCGGGCGTGAATCCGAAAGGCGTGTTCAACGGCACGACGCGCTCGTACACGATCTACACGAACGGGCAGCTGACCGAGCCGGCGCAGTGGAACGACGCGATCGTCGCGTACCGGGACGGCACGCCGGTGCGCATCCGCGACATCGGGCAAGCGGTGCTCGGCCCCGAGGACAACACGCTCGCCGCATGGATCGACGGCCGGCGCGCGATCTCGGTCGGCATCTACAAGAAGCCCGGCGCGAACACCGTCTCGACCGTCGACAAGATCCGTGCCAGGCTGCCCGAACTCGAGGCGTCGCTGCCGCCGTCGCTGAAGATCGCCGTGCTGGCCGACCGCACGCAGACGATCCGCGCATCGCTGCTCGACATCGAGCTCACGCTGCTGCTGAACGTCGTGCTCGTCGTCGTCGTGATCTACGCATTTCTCGGCAGCGTGCGCACGACGATCATCCCGGCCGTCACGGTGCCCGTGTCGCTGTTCGGCGCGTGCGCGCTGATGTGGGTGTGCGGGTACAGCCTCGACAACATCTCGCTGATGGCGATGACGATCGCGGTCGGCTTCGTCGTCGACGACGCGATCGTGATGGTCGAGAACATCGCGCGCCACGTCGAGGCCGGCGAGCTGCCGCTGCAGGCCGCGCTCAAGGGGCTGAGCGAAACGAGCTTCACGATCGCGTCGATCAGCCTCTCGCTCGTCGCGGTGCTGCTGCCGCTGCTGCTGATGAGCGGCATCATCGGCCGCATGTTCCGCGAGTTCGCCGTCACGCTGTCGATGACGATCATCGTGTCCGCGTTCGTCTCGCTGACGCTCACGCCGATGATGGCGTCGTACCTGCTGCGCGCGCATCGCCACGACGCAGGGCGCCCGCCGCGGCCCGGCCTCTTCGAGCGCGCGTTCGCGCGAACGGCGGCCGCGTACGAGCGCGCGCTCGACGTCGCGCTGCGGCACCGTTTCGTCACGCTGTGCGCGTTCCTCGCGTCGGTCGCGGCCTCGGTGTTTCTCTACGTCGGGATTCCGAAAGGCTTTTTCCCGCAGCAGGACACGGGCGTGATCACCGGCATTTCGGAGGCCGCGCAGACCATTTCGGTCGAGGACATGGCGCGCCACTCGATGGCGCTCGCGGCGATCATCCGCGCCGACCCCGCCGTCGAGCATTGTCAGATGGCGGTCGGCGGCAGCGCGTATGCGGGCACGACCGTGAACAACGGCCGCTGGTACATCACGCTGAAGCCGCGCGATCAGCGCGACGCCACCGCCGACGAGGTGATCCGCCGGCTGCGGCCGCAGTTCGCGAAAGTGCCCGGCGTGCGCATGTACCTGCAGGCCGCGCAGGACGTGATCATCGGCGCGCGCCTCGCGCGCACCCAATACCAGCTGACGCTGCAAAGCGCCGATGTCGGCGCGCTGACGACGTGGGCGCCGCGCCTGCTCGCGCGGCTGTCCGGGCTGCCGCAGTTGCGCGATGTCGCGAGCGACCAGCAGGTGAACGGCTCGGCGCTCAGCGTCGCGATCGACCGCGATCAGGCCGCGCGTTACGGCCTCACGCCCGAGGCGATCGACGGCACGCTGTACGACGCGTTCGGCTCGCGCCAGGTCGCGCAATACTTTACGCAGTTGTCGACCTACAAGGTCATCATGGAAACGCTGCCGTCCCTGCAGCGCGACCCGGGCACGCTCGACAGGATCTACATGAAAGCGCCGTCGGGCGCGCTGGTGCCGCTGTCGTCGGTCGCGCGCTGGACGACCGACACGGTGCAGCCGCTGTCGGTCAATCACCAGTCGCATTTCCCGTCGGTCACGATCAGCTTCAACCTCGCGCCGGGCGTCTCGCTCGGCGAGGCGACGGCCGCGATCGAGGCCGCGCGGGCCTCGCTGCGCATGCCGCCCGCCGTCGTCGGCTCGTTCCAGGGCACCGCTCAGGCGTTCCAGAGCACGCTCGCGACGATGCCGATGCTGATCCTGTCCGCGCTGATCGTCGCGTACCTGGTGCTCGGCGCGCTGCACGGCAGCTTCATCCATCCGTGGACGATCCTGTCGACGCTCCCGTCGGCCGGTGTCGGCGCGATCGCGACGCTGTGGCTGTTCAAGTACGACTTCAACCTGATCGCGCTGATCGGCGTGATTCTCCTCATCGGCATCGTCAAGAAGAACGGAATCATGATGGTCGACTTCGCGATCGCCGCGACGCGCGAGCGGAACATGACATCGCTCGACGCGATCCGCAGCGCGTGCCTGCTGCGCTTGCGGCCGATCATGATGACGACGATGACCGCGCTGTTCGGCGCGCTGCCGCTCATGTTCACGCCCGGCATGGGATCGGAGCTGCGGCAGCCGCTCGGCTACGCGATGGTGGGCGGACTGCTGGTGAGCCAGGTGCTCACGCTGTTTACGACGCCCGTCATCTATCTGTATCTCGATACGCTGTCGAACCGTCTGAAGGCGCGCTTGCGTCCGCTCGGCGCCGACATGCCGTCGAACGCGCACGTGGAGGGCCCGACCCAGGACTGACGGGCATGCGCGCCGCATCACGCGGCGCGCGCGCCCGACGCCTTCCCGCGCCCCATCCGTCAGAACGGACTCGCCCCATGAGCGCATCGCGACCGGCCGGCAACGACGATTACCCGTTCACTGTCCTGCGCGTCGCCACGCTCGCGCTCGACTACGCAAAAGGCTTTCTGCTGCCGCTGCTCGTCTATCAGCAAAGCGGCGGCAGCACGCTCGCGGTCGGCGTCGCCTATTTCGTCGAATTCATGCCGCGCGCGCTGCTCTCGCCGGTGTTCGGCTCGATCGTCGACCGCAGCGTCGGCAAGCGGCTCGCGTTCACCGTCGAGGGCTTGCGGCTCTCGTGCATGCTCGCGTGGATGCTCTTCGGCAACGCGCATTTCGGATGGATGCTGTCGAGCTTCGTGTCGCTGCTGTCCGGCATGTCGCTCGTGTACTACGAGGCCACCGCCGCGCAGCGGCTCGCGCCCGCCGGCCTGGGGCGCTTCCAGACGCGCTCGCAGTTGCTGGAGCCGCTCGCGCGGCTCGCGGGGCCGGGCATCGCCGCACTCGCCTTTTCCGGACTGTCGCCGCGCGCGGCGATCGGCGCGCTCGCGATCGGCTACGCACTGTTGCTCGCGGCGTCGATCGCATGGCGCGCCGCGACCACGCGGCGATTCGCGACCGCCATCGGCCGCTGGACGCTCGCGGCCGAACGCGCCCGCTTCATGACGCTCGCGACCGACGCGAAACTGCTCGCGCTCACGTTCGCGGGCGGCTTGCTGAATGTCTTCTTCGGAGTCTTCCAGGCGCTGATCGCGCCGACGATGATCGGGCTGTACGGCATGCCGGCCGCGTACAGCGCGCTGCCCAATCTCGCGGGCGGCGCGATCTCGTTCGTGCTGTGCATCGTGGTCCCGCGCTGCGCGAAGGATCTGCGCCCCGCCGGATTCGGGCGCCTCGGCGTGCTGTGCCTCGCCCTCGCCGCCGTCCTGTCGGCCGCGAATCTGGGCGCGTAGCCCTTCTGCCTGGCGTTCGGACTGCTGATCGTCGGCAGCGCGTTCTTCGGCATTTTCTTCCGCGACAAGCGCTACGCGCTGATTCCCGAGCAGCAGCTCGCGCAGGGCATCGGCGCGACCACGTCGGTGATGACCGCGTTCCTGCCGGTCGCGGGGCTCGTGACCGCCGCGACGAACGCGTTTCCTTCGGTGCTCGTCATCGGCGCCGTCGGCCTCGTCGTGGCCGCCGCGCTGCTCGCCGCGATCCGCTTCGTCGGCGGCGGCGCACACGGCGCGGCGCGGCGCTTCGCGGCCGCGGACGACTAGCCACGGACGACTAGCCGCGGGCGCGAAGCGCCGCGCCCTCAAAACGTGCCGCCCAGCAGGGCGAGCAGCGTGTACGAACGGCGCTGCGCGGTACCGAGGTCCGTCTGCACGACGAGCTTGCCCCGCCACCGCTTCGCGGGATTCACGGTGAGCGCGACCGACAGCCGCTCATAGGTTGCGCTCGCGCCGTCGACGGCCGTGCCGATCGGCAGACCGGGCGCATAACGCTGGGCGGTGACGAGCGTACGGTCGCCGAATGCGTCGTGCCGCAGTTGCGCCTCGGCGGACAACTCGCCGGCGCGCAGCCCGATCGCCGCGAGCGGCGCGGCGAAGCGCACGCCCGCTCCCGCGCTCACGCCCTTCAGCCGCTGCACGCCGACGTTCTGCGCGAGAATCGGATCGCCGTCTTCCGTGTAGCCGCGCGCGACAAGCTGCGTATAGCCGACGTCGGCGACGGGGCCGAGCCGCACGCCGCCGAGCGCGAACAGATATCCGGCCTTGACGAGCGCACCGAAATCGAAGCCGCTGGTGCTCGCGCGAACGGCGCCCGGCAGCACGGCGGCGCGATCGAGCCGATATCGGCTCCAGCCCGCGCCGGCATACGCGCGCACGAACAGGCCCGCGCGCTCGAATGCGTGATAAACGCCGAGCCGGTATGCATGCAGCCCGATCCGCCCTTGCCCGCCGGCGAGCGAGCCGTTCGCATTGCCGCTCGACAAGAGCGCACCGGCTCTCGATGCTTCGGACAGCTTGTAGTCGGCGCCGATCGAGAACATCTCGACGTCGCTATCGAATGCGTTCATGCCGCCCGCCGCGCCGTGAAAGTTGCGCGTGTAGCCGACGTCCGCGAAAAGCGACAGCCTGTCCGACCACGCGACGCGCGCTGGCCCGAGCGGCCCGCCGTCGGCCGCGTTCAGCGCCGACAGCGCGCCCGCCCGCGCCACGTCGAGCCCAAGCACCGGCGCGGTCGAAATCGCGGCCGGCGCATTCAGTTGATTCGCGAGGTAGCGTGCGATGTACTCGTGCACGCTCGTCATCATGTGCGTGCCGTCCGCCGCGAGATAGGTGTTCTGCAGCTCGATCGAGCCGCCGCTGCAGGAGGGAACGTAGCGGCACTGCACGTCCGGCGTGTCGTTCAGCCCGTAGGCCGACGGGTTGCGGCGCATCTGGTTCAGCAGCGCCGACACGTCGAACAGATGGACGTTCACGCCCTGCCGCGAAAACCGCGCGAGGTCCTCGGGCAGCTTGCCGTTGTAGTCGACGTATCCGGGCCGCGTGCCGCCGGCGTCGTTCAGGTTCAGGATCACGAACTGACGCGCGCCGGCGCCGATCAAACGCTGCAACTGCGCATTGAGGTTCGTTAGCGTATACGCGCTCATTTCCGCGATATTGGCCGGCCGGGGCACGCCGAGAAACGGCTCGATGCCGTTCAGGCTCGCCTTGGTCAGGTCCTGATCGTTGGTGCCGATCCAGACGCCGACCAGATCGTCGCGCCGCAGGCGCGGATGTGCGGCGATCAACTGCTCGACCTGATCGACGAACCCGGGCAGCGTGCGCCATGTCGGGCGCGTCGGAATGATGTTGAGATAGCCGCCGTGCCCGCTCAGCGCACCGTTGATCGCGTAATCGTCATCGGGCGCGAATCGCGCGCCGATCAGGCCCGGCAGATACTCGGCCCAGACCGGGCCGTTCGACGAGCGGCCGCCGCGAAAGATCGTCGACGTCGCGTTCGGCAGGATGCCGGTGAGCCTGACGACGCGGCCATTGTCGGTCAGGCTGTCGCCGAGCGCATAGAACGTGTACGCCCAGGCCGCGGCGGGCATCGCCAGCGCGATGCCGAGCGCAAGCTTCGTCTTCGAACCGATCGTCATGCGACGGAGCGCCTTCCCTCGATAGTGGGCATGCATGTCGTCCGAGGCCCGTGCGCGAGCCTTTTTCCGGGTCGGGAATCACGGTTGAAAGCCGGCGGCCTCAGGGTTTCAGAGCCCTCATCGGCCCCAGGCGGCTCGTGCGGCCCAAGCGGCACGCGCCCCCGGGCGCGCGAACGCGGGCCGCGCGCGGCTCAGGCAGCGAAGGTGGCCCGGAAATGCGCGGCGAACCGTTCGACGTCGGTTTCGGGAAGGCGATCGATCCCGGCCGCGAGCTTGCGCCCGCCTCCCGTCTCGAACCGCCGGCAGAACTCGTCCGCGCCGAGCGCACTGCCGGCGCGCACCCGCACGCTCACCACATAGCCGCCGTCACGCCGCGGGCTCAGGATCGCGAGCGCGCGAGCGCAGCCGTCCTCCGCCATCCGCTCGTTCGCGAGCACGCCGCTCACGCGGCGCGCCCATTTCTCCGCGGGCAGCACGAGCATCGTCGCGCCGGGCGCGACGAGCGCCGGTTCGATCGCGCGCGCGCGCTGAAGATCGTCGCGGTAGCCGTCGGCCAGCACCGGCATCACGTCGGTTGCGGCGATGAAGTCGAGCGGGTCCGCATACGGCAGCATCGCGTCCGCGAGCGCGTAGGGCGAGAAATGCAGATCGTCGAGATCTTCGCCGTACGCGTTGTAGTTCAGGCAACGGCCCAATTGCGCGAGCGATTCGAGCGCGCCGGGCGCGATGCCGCGCGCACTCGCGAGCGCGCGGCCGACGTCCGGCAGCGCGTCGCCGAACGCCGCGACGACGGCCCAGCCCGCATGGCGCCCCCGCAGGTAGCGATCGACGAGCACGCTCGTGCAGACGTCGGGCGCGGTGTCGATATACGCACGGAAGCGCGGATGATTCGGCAGTTCGCCGGCGAAGTGATGATCGAAGTAACGCAGCGCGGCGCCTGCCGCGAGGAGACGTGCGACATCGCCGCGATTGCGCTCGTGCGACACGTCGAGCACGGTGACCCGGCATCCCGGTCCGGCCGATACGCGCGACAGCAACCGGATGTCGCGCTTGACGCCCGTGACCAGCATGGTCCCCGCTCCCTCGGCGAGCCGCAGTTGCTGCAACGCGCACAAGCCGTCCGCGTCGCCGTTGAATACGAAGATCTCTTCCGTCGCCGCGCGCGCCGCCGTCTTCGCGGCCTCGGCCGTCGAATCCTGCGCCTCGCGAGAGTCCGGCGTGAATGGGGTGTCGTTCAAATCATCCTCTTTTCGGCATCGAATCGAGGCGACGCCGCGACGGCGAATCGCCTCTTTCTATCGATATGAGCAAAGCGCGAATGCCCATTCGCAATTCGCAATTCGCAATTCGCGGTTCGCGGTTCGCGGTTCGTCTTCGGTTTTCGAATCATTCAACGAAGGTCATGCGCCGGCCGTTCGCGCAAGCAAATGCATCGAACGGATGCGATCCGCCCGTGCCGCGCCATGCACCGGCCGTTTCGGCCGGATCCCCGCTGCGCGCGAGCGAGCCATGGCGGCCGCCTCGGGGGCTGCCGCGCCGAACGCCGCCGGCGAATATCGGGCACGCCCTTCAATCGATATCTTTTTTGGAAACCCAATGGCTTTGCATTGCCGATCGATCATCGCCGATTTTGAACGTCAACGGAATGCCTTTCGCATTATCGCCAGCACCGCTCGCGTCGCCAAGCGGAGCCATTCCGGCAGCGTCGCCGTATTCGGGCGCCGCGCGGCCATATGACGCATGAGTTGCATGATCGCGGAGACGCGCGGCGCGCCGATGCCCATTGCGAGGTTGCGTTCATTCCGCGCATCGCGCGCAACGTTTGCGTACTGGGCCATGCGGCGATCGATTGTCCCGGCCCGCGAGCAAGCCCGCGCCGTGCAATCGATCCACGCAAGCACGATGTGTCGAGCGCACCGCGATTCGATCGAGGCACGGCGCACCGCCGGATTCGACGAACGACGCTGCGCAATCGCAACCGCGCCGCGGTCCGCCATGCGTTCCCGTTGATTCGTTCAACCGACGATCCCGCATGCAAGCCGCCGTTCGATGATGATCGGCGACCGCGGATCTCGCCTCGCGCGGAACCGGTGCAGACGCAGGCACCGGCACGGACACGCGCCGCGCAAGGCGCGCGGATTCGCGATCGTGCGCACCGCGAGCGAAAAGGCTCTGGCGATACACGGGCACTGGCGACGAGCACGGCCGGATGCTGCCGCCTGCCGAAAACCGGCATCGCCAGGCGCTGCGCCACAGAAAAAGAAAAGCCCCGCAAATCCGAGAACTTGCGGGGCTTGTTCCGCCATTTCTGGCGGAGACGGAGGGATTCGAACCCTCGATCCAGGTTTTGGCCCAGATGCTCCCTTAGCAGGGGAGTGCCTTCGACCTCTCGGCCACGTCTCCCAAACCTTCGCTCGCGCCAGGGAGGCAGCGCGACGAAACCAAGATTCTATAGGGTTACGGGGCCAAGGTCAATTTCCGCGACGCATTTTCTTCACCGCGTCACGGAAATTTCATCACGCCTGATCGAGCTCGAATGCCTTGTGCAGCGCGCGCACCGCCAATTCCATGTATTTCTCGTCGATCAGCACCGAAATCTTGATTTCGGACGTCGAGATCATCTGGATGTTGATGCCCTCTTCCGACAGCGTGCGGAACATCGTGCTCGCGACACCGACGTGCGAGCGCATCCCGACGCCGACCACCGACACCTTCGACACCTTCGGATCGCCCAGCACCTGCTCGGCGTTCACATGGCCCTTCACCTGATTCGTCAGGATGTCCATCGCCTTCTGGTAATCGCCGCGGCCGACCGTGAACGTGAAGTCGGTCTTCCCTTCGACGCTCTGGTTCTGGATGATCATGTCGACGTCGATGTTCGCATCCGCGACAGGGCCGAGGATCTGATATGCGATGCCCGGCTTGTCGGGCACGCCCATCACCGCAATGCGCGCTTCGTCGCGCTGGAACGCAATGCCGGAAATGACTGCCTTTTCCATGGTCTCGTCTTCTTCAAAAGTAATCAGGGTGCCCGAGCGCATCTCTTCGTCGAGCGGAATCTGCGGATCGGTGAGGCTCGACAGCACGCGCGTCTTCACGCGGTACTTGCCCGCGAACTCGACCGAGCGGATCTGCAGCACCTTCGAGCCGAGGCTCGCCATTTCCAGCATTTCCTCGAACGTCACGCTATCGAGCCGGCGCGCCTCTTCGACGACCCGCGGATCGGTCGTGTATACGCCGTCGACGTCCGTGTAGATCAGGCATTCGTCCGCTTCGAGCGCCGCCGCGACCGCGACCGCCGACGTGTCCGAGCCGCCGCGGCCGAGCGTCGTGATGTGGCCGTCCGGATCGACGCCCTGAAAACCCGTGATGATGACGACCTTGCCCGCATCGAGATCGCGGCGCACGCGCTCGTCGTCGATCGAGTGGATGCGCGCCTTCGTGTACGCGCTGTCGGTCTTGATGGGCACCTGCCAGCCGGCATAGCTCACCGCCTCGACGCCGATGTCCTGCAGCGCGATCGACAGCAGGCCCACGCTGACCTGCTCGCCCGTCGACGCGATCATGTCGAGCTCGCGCGGGCTCGGCTGGCTCGAGATCTCTTTCGCGAGACCGAGCAGGCGGTTCGTTTCGCCGGACATCGCGGACGGCACGACCACCATCTGGTGCCCGGCCTGATGCCATTTTGCGACGCGTTTCGCGACGTTCTTGATGCGCTCGACCGAGCCCATCGAAGTGCCGCCGTATTTATGTACGATGAGTGCCATTGTCGTTCAGAACTGGAGAAGGGCCGCACGGGCGTACTGGACAGACCGCGGTGCCGTTCGGTCACGCGGCTTGTGGCTGTGGACGGACGACGGGAAGAACGGCTGGGGCGCAGCACGCGGGCGTGGCGATTTGCCCGGGAAAGGCGGATCAGGCCGCGCAAACCGGGTACGTCACGCGGAAAGCCTGCACAAAACGCTCGAAAATCGAGCCGAGCAAACGCCTGAGCGTACCCGATCGAAGGCTGCTTGACAAGCCGCGACGGCGCCGGCAGGCCGGGTCGCGACCTTTTTCCGCGCGCCCGGGATTCGTGGCCGCCGCGACGCGCGCCGGATGGAGCGCTTACGCGATCAGCATGTCGGGCCGCCATTCGATGCGCCGCCAGCCGCCCGGCGCATCGGCGCCGTCGTGCGTCGCCCGATTCACGCCGATGCGCGGCACGAACAGCAACCGCTCGCCGACGTACAACAGCGGCACATCGCGCTGCCAGGCGGGCACGCCGCGCTCCTGGAACAGATTCTTCAGCGTGCGCCCGGGGCCGCCCTGCCAGGTGCGCATGCGCTCGCCGCCCGCGCGCGCGCAGGCGCGCAGCGCGGCTGACGAGAGCAGCGCCTCCGGCACCGCATCGTGCTCGTGCGCCGCGACCGGACTGAACACGAAGCTGCCGCGCCAGCCGGGCAGGCGCCACACCTCGTGCCCCCGCCAGGCGAGCGCGCATGCCGGAAGCCGCGCGGCGGCCGATGCATCGGCCCTGTCGTCGCGCGCATCGGCCGCATCATCGTCAGCCACATCGGCGCGCGCCGCCTCCGATGCGGCACCGTCGCCCGCCTCCCACTGGACGTCGTCGCGATAAAGACGCAGGCGCCAACCCGCATGATCGACGCGCAACGCATGCGCATCGCGCGCCGCGCGCAACTGCTTCACCATCTCGGCAAGGCGCGCGGCCGACGCGCCCGGCAGCCCGAGCGAGCGCATCCAGTAACGCAGCAAGTTCGCCCCGCGCTCGTCGTCGAGCGCGACGAACGCATCGCGCGACAACACGCGCACGTCCGCGCGCGCGACCGCGCGCAGATCGATCGCGGCGAGATCGTCGAGCAGACGCTGGGCCGCCGCCGCATGCTGCGCGGTGCGGGCGAGCGCATCGCGAAAGCCGGGAAAGTGCGGCGCAAGCGCGGGAAGCACGTCGACGCGCAGCGCATTGCGCGCATAGCGCGTATCCGTGTTCGATTCGTCGTCGATCCAGCGCAGCGCATGCTGCTGCGCGTAGCGCTCGAGCTGCGCGCGCAACAGATGCAGGAGCGGACGCATGCGCACGACGTCGGCAAGCGCCGGCCGGTACTGCGGCGCCATCGCCGCCAACCCCGCGATGCCCGCGCCGCGCAGCAGTTGCAGCAGCACGGTCTCCGCCTGATCGTCCGCATGCTGCGCGAGCCACAGCGTGCGTGCGCCGTATCGCGCGCACATCGTCTCGAGCGCGCGATAGCGCGCATCGCGCGCGCTCGCCTCGATGCCCTGCCCACTCGCGCGCGGCACGTCGACGCGCGCCGCGTCGAAGCGCGCGCCGAGCGCTTGCGCCGTTTCCGCGCAATGCGCGAGCCATGCGTCGGCGTTCGCGCTCAGGCCGTGGTGAACATGCAACGCGATGCAACGTCCGGCGCCCGCGATGCGCGCGGCCGCGTGCAACAGCACGGTCGAATCGAGGCCGCCGCTATACGCGATCGCGATCGGCGTGTCGTCGGGCAACGCGGACAGCGCGACGCCGAGCGCGTCGAATACGACGCGCTCGGCGGAAAATTCATGCGGGGGAATCACTGCGGGAAGGCGCGACGCGCCTCGCGACTCGACGGCGCGGCGCTCATGCGCGCGGCGTCGTTTCCTTGAACTTGCCGTAGGCCATCAAGCGCTCGAAGCGGCGCTCGCGCAGCGCATCGACGCTCATGCCCTGGAACTGGCGCAGCGAATCGCCAAGCGCGCGGCGCAGCAGCGCGGCCATGCCCTTCGGATCGCGATGCGCGCCGCCGAGCGGCTCGTTGACGATCTTGTCGATGAGGCCTAGCGCCTTCAGGCGATGCGCGGTCAGGCCGAGCGCCTCGGCCGCTTCCGGCGCCTTCGCGGCGCTCTTCCACAGGATCGACGCGCACCCTTCCGGCGAGATCACCGAGTACGTCGAGAACTGCAGCATCATCACCGTATCGGCAACCGCGATCGCGAGCGCGCCGCCCGAGCCGCCCTCGCCGATCACCGTCGCGATGATCGGCGTCTTCAGCTCGGCCATCACGTATAAATTGTGGCCGATCGCCTCCGACTGGCCGCGCTCTTCCGCGCCGACGCCCGGATAGGCGCCCGGCGTGTCGACGAACGTGAAGATCGGCAGCCCGAACTTTTCAGCGACGCGCATCAGGCGCTCGGCTTTCCGATAGCCTTCGGGGCGCGGCATCCCGAAATTGCGCGCGGCGCGCTCCTTCGTATCGCGGCCCTTCTGATGGCCGATCACCATGCACGCATGGCCGTTGAAGCGAGCAAGGCCGCCGACGATCGACTGGTCGTCCGCGAACGCGCGGTCGCCGTGCAGTTCGTGAAAATCGGTGAAGAGCTCGCTCACGTAATCGAGCGTGTACGGCCGCTGCGGATGGCGGGCGATCTGCGACACCTGCCAGGGCGTCAGGTTCGCGTACAGATCCTTCGTGAGCTGCTGGCTCTTTTTCGACAGCCGCTCGATTTCTTCCGAAATGTCGACAGCCGAATCGTCCTGCACGAAACGCAGTTCTTCGATTTTCGCCTCGAGCTCGGCAATCGGCTGCTCGAAATCCAGAAAGGTGGTCTTCATGTGTTTGAAATCCTTGAATCTTGCGGCAGCGCGTATTCTAACCGCGCCCGCCGGGCGCAAGACCGGGCCGCAACTATCGATTAGCGAAAAGCAATAGCTCCAATCAGCTATTAGCGGTCAGCGGATCGAGACTGCGCCACATGTACCAGGTGGCGACCGTCCGCCACGGCTCCCAGTTCGCCGCCACTTCGCGCGCCTCGCTGCGCGTGACGGGCTCGCCGCTGAAATAATTGACGCTGATCGCGCGAATGAGCCCCAGATCGTCGAGCGGCAGCACGTCCGGCCGTGACAAATTGAAGATCAGGAACATCTCCGCTGTCCAGCGGCCGATCCCTCGGATCTGCGTGAGCTCGGCGATCACGTCCTCGTCGTCCATCGACGCCCATTTGTCGACGTGAAGCGCGCCCGACACGAAATGCTGGGCGAGATCGAGAATATATTCGGATTTGCGTTTCGACAGCCCGCACGCGATCAGTTTTTCCTGGCCGAGCTTGATGATCTGCGGCGGCGCGAGCTTCGGGCACGCGGTCTCGATCTTGACCCAGACCGACTGCGCGGCGGCCACCGAGATCTGCTGGCCGACCACCGAGCGCGCGAGCGTGACGAACGAATCGCCGCGCTTGACGAGATGCGCGGGGCCGAACTTCGGGATCAGCTTCTTGAGAATCCGGTCGCGCTTGACGAGATCGGCGCACGCCTTGTCCCAGTACGGCGGACGCGCGACCGTCTCGGCATCGGAAAGCTGCACGGGCACGGCGGCTTCCGACACGCGCGCCTTGCGCGCGGCGGGCTCCGCCGCGACGGCGGCGGCCTCGCGCGGCAGCGCGTCGACGGCGCGCTCGCCGTCGACCTTCGCGCGCGCCGGCTTGCCGGCCGCCGCGCGCAAGCCCGGCTGATGCGCGGCGCCATTGGCCGCGCCGTTCGGCGCCGCGCGCTTCGCGCCCGCCTTGTGCACCGCCGGCGCACGCGCGCCGGCCCGCTTCGCCGCCATCGGCGGCTGCGACGCCGCACGCTTAGCCGGCGCTTTTCTGGCCGTTGCCATCTAGCCTCCTACCTGGCGAATCGATCAGCGGGACAGACGATGCGCGCTCATACGCGGCGCCACTCCGTCGATCCGCCCGGTTTGTCTTCAAGTGCGATTCCGGCTTCGAGCAATTCCGCGCGGATCCGGTCCGCTTCGGCATAGTTCTTCGCCTGTTTCGCCGCGACGCGCGCGGCGATCCTCGCTTCGATCTCATGCGGCTCGAGCGCGCCCGTGCGCGCGGCGCCCGCCGCGTGCTGCAGGAATTCGCGCGGCTCGCGGCCGAGCAGGCCGAGCAGGCCCGCAAGCAGCCTGAGCTGGCGCGCGAGCGCCGGCTCGCGTGTGCGGTTCACCTCGGTCGCGAGCTCGAACAGCACGGCGACGGCGACCGCCGTGTTGAAATCGTCGTTCATCGCGGCGGCGAAACGCTGCGCGTGCGCCTCGCTCCAGTCGAGCGGCTGCGCATCCGGCGTCGCGTCCTTCAATGCCGTGTAAAGGCGCGTGAGCGATGCGCGCGCGTCGTCGAGATGAACGTCGCTGTAGTTGAGCGGCGAACGGTAATGCGTGCGAACGATGAAGAAGCGCACGACCTCGGCGTCGAACTTCTCGAGCACTTCGCGGATCGTGAAGAAGTTGCCGAGCGACTTCGACATCTTCTCACTATCGACCTGCACGAAACCGTTGTGCATCCAATAATTGACGAAAGTTTGTCCGGTCGCACCCTCGCTTTGCGCGATCTCGTTCTCGTGATGCGGGAACTGCAGGTCCTGGCCGCCGCCGTGAATGTCGAAGTGTGCGCCGAGCAGCGTGCAGCCCATCGCCGAACATTCGATGTGCCAGCCCGGGCGGCCCGCGCCGTACTTCGATTCCCACGACGCGCCCGCCGGCTCCTGCGGCTTCGCGCGCTTCCACAGCACGAAGTCGAGCGGATCCTCCTTCGCATCGTTCGCGGCGACGCGCTCGCCCGCGCGCAAATCCTCGAGTGACTTGCCGGAGAGCCTGCCGTAGTTCGCGAACTTGCGCACCGAATAGTTGACGTCGCCGTCCTTCGCCTGATACGCGTAACCGTTCGCCTCGAGCTTCTCGATCATCCCGAGCATCTGCGGGATGAACTCGGTCGCGCGCGGCTCGAGGTCCGGCCGCTCGACGCCGAGCGCGTCGAAATCCGCGTTCATCGCGTCGGTGAAGCGGCGCGTGAGCGACTGGATCGTCTCGCCGTTCTCGACCGCGCGGCGGATGATCTTGTCGTCGATGTCGGTGATGTTGCGCACGTATGTCACGCGATAGCCGCGCGCGCGCAACCAGCGCTGGACGATGTCGAACACGACCACCATCCGCGCATGGCCGATGTGGCAATAGTCGTAGACGGTGATCCCGCAGACGTACATCCGCACTTCGCCGGGCTGCCGCGGCACGAAGTCTTGCTTGTCACGCGCAAGCGTGTTGTAGATGCGCAGTGATTCCATAGAGACGAAAGTGAGCCGAAGGAAACCGCCTGGCGATGCTCGCCGTGCCTGCGGCACCCGACAGGATTTCTGGCTGGGGCCGCGTGCCGTGCGCTTCCTCGGATGACATGCGGCGATCGATCCGCAAGCGAAGCGGTGACGGCCACGAGAGGCAAAGACTGCCCGCGGCTCGCCGGAACGCGCGGACGTTTTGTTAGAATGGCTCGGAGTATAACATTCCGATTTGAGCCTATGAAACCTTCCCGCGGCCGCGCGCCGAGCGCTGCGACCCTTGTTGCGACCGCCGCCGTGAGCGCCGCGCTCGCGCTCCTTCCGGGCGCGGCGGCCCTTGCGCAGAAAGCGCCCGCCCCCACCGACGGCACGCCGGAAATCGACGCGTCGATCACGAATCGCAACTGGGCGCAGGCGCTCGCGCAGCTCGACGCGCGCATCGCGTCGAACCCGCGCGACGTGCAGGCGCAGTTCAAGCGCGGCACCGTGCTCGCACGGCTGAACCGCGACGACGACGCGATCAAGCAGTTCGTCGAGCTGACGCAAGCCTATCCGGAACTGCCGGAACCCTACAACAACCTGGCGGCGCTCTACGCGAAGCACGGCCGCTACGACGACGCGCGCAGCGCGCTCGTCACGGCGACGCACGCGAACCCGAACTACGGGCTTGCGTACGAGAACCTCGGCGATCTCTACCTGCGCCTCGCGGCCGAATCGTACAAGCGCGCGCAGTCGCTCGGCCGCACGACGGGCGCGAGCGCGCAACGCCTGTCGGATCTGCAGAAGATCATCGCGCCGCCGAAGACGAGGGCGGCCGCCGCGCCGGCCCCGGCCGCGCGCGACTATTCGGCGCGAGCCGCCGCGAACGTGACGACCACCACGCTGCCGCTGTCCCCGACGTTCCAGTTCGGCGGCCCGAGCGGCATGCTCGCGATGCCGCCTTACGCCGCGCCGTCACAATGACGCAATGACGCGCGGCCGCCGCCGCGCCTTTCCTTCCACCCACCCAGAGGACCGTTATGAAACGTCTGTTGCTGGCGCTCGGCAGCGCCGCCCTCCTCGCGACCGCCCCCGCGTTCGCGCAATCGGCCGCGACGCACCCCGTCGTGCAGCTGAAGACCACGCAGGGCGACATCCGCGTCGAGCTGTATCCTGAGAAGGCGCCGAAGACCGTCGCCAACTTCCTTGATTACGTGAAGGCGGGCCAGTACAACGGCACGATCTTCCATCGCGTGATCAAGGGCTTCATGATCCAGGGCGGCGGCTACAAGACGAACTTCGACGAGAAGCCGACCCGCGCGCCGATCCCGCTCGAGAGCAAGAACGGGCTGAAGAACGCGACGGGCACGATCGCGATGGCGCGCACGAGCGATCCGAACTCGGCCACCGCGCAATTCTTCATCAACACCGTCGACAACGCGGGCCTCGACTATCCGAACCCGGACGGCAACGGCTACGCGGTGTTCGGCAAGGTCGTGTCGGGCCTGGACGTCGTGAAGAAGATCGAGGCTACCCCGACGACGGTGCGCGGCCCGATGCGCGACGTGCCGGAAAAGCCGATCGTGATCGAATCGGCGACGATCGTCTCGAAATAAGCCGGCCCGAGCCTCTCGCGCGGCCGCGCCGTCCCGAGCGGCCGCGCGCCGTTTAAACCCCATCCATCGAAGGAACCATCATGGTCGAACTGCATACGAACCACGGCGTCATCAAGCTCGAACTCGACGAAGCGAAGGCGCCGAAGACGGTCGAGAACTTCCTGAACTACGTGAAGAAGGGCCACTACGACGGCACGATCTTCCATCGCGTGATCAACGGTTTCATGATCCAGGGCGGCGGCTTCGAGCCGGGCCTGAAGCAAAAGCCGACCGACGCGCCGATCGCGAACGAAGCGAACAACGGCCTGAAGAACGACACGTATACGATCGCGATGGCGCGCACGAACGATCCGCACTCGGCGACCGCGCAGTTCTTCATCAACGTGAACGACAACGAATTCCTGAACCACTCGTCGCCGACCCCACAGGGCTGGGGCTACGCGGTGTTCGGCAAGGTCGTCGAAGGCCAGGACATCGTCGACAAGATCAAGGCCGTCAAGACGGGCAGCAAGGGCTTCCATCAGGACGTGCCGAACGACGACGTCGTGATCGAGAAGGCCGTCGTGGTCTGAAGCCGGCGCGACGGGGGCAGCGGGATGTTGCAGGAGACACCGCCACGAAGCGTGTTTGCGGGCGTGCCCGGCGAGCGCGGGCTCGCGCATGCGGCGCGCCCGTTCCTGTTCGTCTCCGATCTGCACCTGAGCGACGCGATCCCGCATACGGTCGCCGCGTTCGAGCGCTTCGTACGCGTGACGGCCGACAGCGCGGATTCGGTGTTCATCCTCGGCGATCTGTTCGAATACTGGATCGGCGACGATATCCTCGAGCACGATCCGTTCGCCGCGCGGATGGCCGCGCTGCTGCACACGTTCTCCGAGCGCGGCATCGCGCTCTACGTAATGCACGGCAATCGCGACTTCCTGCTCGGCAAGCGCTTCATGAAAGCGGCGGGCGCGCTCCTCATTCCGGATCCGTCCGTCATCGTCGCGTTCGGCAACCGCATCGTGCTCGCGCATGGCGACGCGCAATGCACGGCCGATCGCGGCTACCAGTGGTTTCGCCGCTTCGCGCGCAACGGCGTCGCGCAGCGGCTCTTTCTCGCGTGGCCGTTCGCGTGGCGCCGCGCGCTCGCGCAGCGGATGCGCGCGTCGAGCGAAACCGGCCGGATGCGCCCCGCTTCGCCGCGCTACGACGTGACGCGCAAAGGCGTTGCCGCGCTCTTGCGGCGCAGCGGCGCGCGCACGATCATCCACGGCCACACGCACAAGCCGGCGCGGCATGTCGAGGCAGACGGCGTGCGCTGGGTATTGCCCGATTGGGAGCTCGACCACGGCCTGCGACGCGGCGGTTATCTGCGCGTCGACGCGGAAGGAATACGCGCGCTGCCGCTCGATTGAGCGTCGCGCCCGTTTGCGTCAAGCGGGCCGGGCGGCCAGGATGCGGTCTCGAAGCGATCTCGAAGCGATCAAGCAAGCCGCGCCACGACCGTGGCGCCCACCCAGCGCACCCAGCCCGCGCAACGAAGAACGCGCTCGTGGCGCCGTTCGATCCTTCGCCTGAACGGGCAAAGAATGCGGCCGATTCGCCCCACGCCTGTGCAATCGACAGGCGGCGGCGGCTGCGCTTCGCTCGGCACCGGCCGCGGGCAACGAGCAACCATCGACAAGCCAATCCACATTCGGCGATAGCGTGCAAGCAGGCGGCTTTGTCCGAGGGCGCAGTCGCGCCCTGCTCAGCGCTCGGCCGCCGTCCCCCCGTCGAGCGCGCGCCCCTCGAACGCAGCGGACAGGCGGCGCAAGTCGAGCCGCGCGCCGTCCGTGCCCTGCAGGGCATCCAGGTGCGCGCCGAGACGCTCGAGCGCGACGACGATTTCGTCGACGCGCTGCGCCTCCTTTGCCGCATGATCGATGAGGCCGTGAATCGCGAGCGACATCGGATCGTCGGCGTTCGGCGTGATCCCATATGCGCAGAACGCGGTGCGCTCGGGCGTACGCTTCGCCTCGGCGGGCACCACGACCCGCGCCGGGTTGCCGACCGCGGTGCCGCCCGCCGGCACGGGCTTCACGACGACAGCGTTCGAGCCGATCTTCGCGCCCGCGCCCACCGTGAAGCCACCCAGCACCTTTGCACCCGCGCCGACGATCACGCCGCGCTCGAGCGTCGGGTGACGCTTCGCGCCGCGCGCGAGCGACGTGCCGCCGAGCGTCACGCCCTGGTAGATCGTGCAGTCGTCGCCGATGACGGCCGTCTCCCCGATCACGACGCCCATGCCGTGATCGATGAACACGCGTCGGCCAAGCGTCGCGCCCGGATGGATTTCGATGCCGGTCAGGAAACGGCCGAGCTGCGACACGAAACGGCCGAGCCAGCGCCAGCCCGAACGCCAGCACGCGTGCGCGAGCCGGTGAAACACGAGCGCGTGCAATCCCGGATAGCACGTGAGCACTTCCCAGGCGCTGCGGGCGGCGGGATCGCGCTCGCGGATCGTGGCGACGTCTTCGCGAAGTCTCGTGAACATGGTGGTGACGATGCAAAAAGGAAACCCGGTGCGCGGCCGCCGGGCGGAGCCGTTATCGAGCCGTTATCGGTTCGACAGCTTTGCTTATGACATGCGGACGATTGTAGAGCCGCCGCCGCGCACGCGCAGCAGGCACCGCGTTCCCCCTGCCGCGATCGCGGGTATGGCACGACCGCGAGACCGCGCGGCGTCAGTCGTCTCGGCTGACGTCGCGACCCGAATAGTCCGCGTCGCCGGTGGCGCTTTCGCCGTTGCCGTTGCCCTCGCCCGAAGCGCCCGCGCGCGCGTTCGCCCCGCCCGCCTTCAGCAGGATGTGCTTCGCGATGCCTCGAACGATGTTCACTTCTTCGCGTTCGAGCCCCGTTCGCGCGAAGAGCCGCCGCAGCCGCGGCATCAGCTTCTTCGGATTGCGCGGATCGAGGAAATCGAGCGCGATCAGCGCATTTTCCAGATGGACGAACATCCGCTCGATCTCGTCGCTTTGCGCGAGCGTGCCGAGCGCGGCGTCCGGCGGCACCGCCGCCTCGTCGTCTTCGAGCAGCGCGACGCGCAGCTCGTACGCGAGCACCTGCACCGCCTGCGCGAGGTTGAGCGAACTGTATGCGGGGTTCGCCGGAATGTGCGCGATCGCGCTGCAGCGCTCGACGTGCTCGTTCGACAGGCCGGTGCGTTCGTTGCCGAACACGAGCGCGATATCGCCCGTGCGCACCTGCTGAAGCGCGCTCGCGGCGGCCGCGCGGGGCGCGAGCCGCGGCGGGCCGTACTCGCGCGAACGCGCGGTGAGCGCGAGCGACCACTGCACGCCGTTCAGCGCGTCGGCGAGCGTCGGCACGACGTGCGCGGACGCGAGCACATCGTCGGCGCCGCTCGCCATCGCGAGCGCCTCCGGATCGCTCTGCACGCGCGGCACGCGCGGCGCGACGAGCACGAGGCGGGAAAACCCCATCGTCTTCAGCGCGCGCGCCGCCGCGCCGACGTTGCCGGGGTGGCTCGGCTCGACGAGCACGAAGCGCGTCGACGTGAATCCGCCGCGCGCGGTCCGCGCCGGACGGGATGTGGCCGCGCCGGAAGGCGGCGCGGACGGTTTCTGCTGAGATTCCAAAACGTTCACTTCGACTGATCGGGATGCCGGTATGGTATCGCCAACTCGCCGACAAACCCACTCGTCCGAACGGCCGATCGAACGACCCGCGCAACCGTTTCGCAAAAAAATGCCGCGAGTCGGGTAAAATTACGCTTTCGCATGCGGCGCTTGCGTTGCTCGGCCCGCACCCCGCTCTTTGCCAATTCGTCTTCCGTCGGCGAAACGCCCGCCTGGCGCCCCTCGTGCGCGCCGCGGCGCTTCGCTGGTTCGATCACCCTTCGTGGCGGCCTCGCGTCGCCGGCTTCAGGATTCAGGCTCATGCATCCCATGCTCAACATCGCTGTCAAGGCGGCTCGCCGCGCCGGACAGATCATCAATCGCGCATCGCTCGACCTCGATCTGATCGAGATCCGCAAGAAGCAGCAGAACGATTTCGTGACGGAAGTCGACAAGGCGGCGGAAGACGCGATCATCGAAACGCTGAAGACCGCTTATCCCGATCATGCGATCCTCGCCGAAGAATCCGGCGAATCGGGCGACGCATCCGAATTCCAGTGGATCATCGATCCGCTCGACGGCACGACGAACTTCATTCACGGCTTTCCGTACTACTGCGTGTCGATCGCGCTTGCGCACAAGGGCGTCGTCACGCAGGCGGTGGTCTACGATCCGAACCACAACGACCTCTTCACCGCGACGCGCGGCCGCGGCGCCTACCTGAACGACCGGCGCATCCGCGTCGGCCGGCGCGACCGCCTCGCGGACGCGCTGATCGGCACGGGCTTTCCGTTCCGCGAAAAAGACGGCCTCGATGCCTACTCGCGCCTCTTCACCGAGATGACGCAGGCGTGCACCGGGCTGCGCCGCCCGGGCGCGGCGGCGCTCGATCTCGCGAACGTCGCGGCGGGCCGCCTCGACGGCTTCTTCGAACAGGGCATCAACGTGTGGGACGTCGCGGCGGGTAGCCTGCTCATCACCGAGGCGGGCGGCCTCGTGGGCAACTACACGGGCGACGCCGATTTCCTGCACCGGCGCGAGATCGTCGCCGCGAATCCGAAGGTCTACGCGCAGATGATTCCGATCCTGAGCCGCTATACGCATACGCGGCCGGCGAGCGAATGAATGGCCTGACTGCTGCCGTGCCCGCGTAGCGCCGATCGCGGCGGCGGGCAAGCCCGGGCGGCCCGCGGCGCATCGAGCGCCGCGGGCCGTTTCGTTTCCGGTCGGTTTCCGGCCGTTCCGGTCTGCGCGAACGAGCCGGAGCGGCCCGAGTGCGATCCGCCGATTCAAACCGAAAACGCGCAGGCGTGCGCCCCTCCTCGCGAACGCGCAGACCGTCAGGCCGCTTCGCGGCGCGAGTGGATAGCGCGACGCCGTTCGCGGCCGCGCTCGCGGCCCGCATTACCGCACGGCGAACCCTCCCATCGACGTGCCCGGCTGACAGTTGGGCGCGTAGATATAGACCAGCTTGTTCGCCACGAACGCCGACGTGAGCACCGAATACACGTCTTTGTTTCCGTTCAGATACGCGAGCGTGCCGACGGTCACCTCCATGACGCCGTTGTTATCGATGAAGATCTTGGTGATCGCGCCCGACGTGCACAACGTATCGGCATATGCGGAGGACGACGCCAGAAGCCCGGCCGAAACGATTGCGGCAAAAGTCTTTTTCATTTCATTCTCCTAAATAAAGAATCGACAATTGAAAAATCGACTGCATGCACCCTCGTACTGCCTCTACTCAGCTCCAACGATATTCGGACATTCTGAAGTGCGCCGCCGGCCGATACGCGGCTGGATTCGACTGCCTCCGCTCGCTCGCGAGCGATCACCGCGCGCTGGCCGAAACGCCGACTTTCAACGTGCGGCGTGCGCCGATTCGCGCGCCCGGTGTTCGAAACGAGCGGACACAATGCTCGACGGTTCCGGCTTCATCAAGCAAAACGCGTATTGAAACGAAACGGATTCGGGCGCGGCGATCCGCGTCAGCGGCCGTATCGGCGGCGGACGCAACGCACCTCGATCATCGAAAATCATGAGCCTCTCGTCGTCGCGTGATTGCGCACGCAGCAAACCGGCACGCGCATACGCACCGGGTCCCGCTACGGCCAAGCCGACAAGGTTCGATGAGACATCAAGAGCCCCCATTTTCACGGGATGCGGCTGATCTCAGCGCGTCGCATCGTTCGACGCCGCCATATTTTTCCCGTTACTTCCCCGACTGCCGCGTCGTCTCGGCCAGTCGAGCCGATCGACGAAAATCAATACTCGAAACGGTCGACTTCAGAAAGAAATATCCGGCAACGCCGCATGCCGGATCGCTTCTCGATTGAAGTCGCATGGCCTTTCTTTATTCAGTGCATCTCCGCCATCTTCGTCGCTTCGACACGCACGCCGAAACCCATTGCGAATTCTCGTACTCATTCTGTTTTGGCGCTCGACGGAGACTATTACCTCTCTCTCGTCAGAACAAATGGTATTAATTTATCCAACCCATCATTCGATAGGATCCGACATCATCGATCACAAAACCGTCAACATAAACGGCGCATCATGCAAATATTTCGTTCCGGCCAAAAAATTAATCATTGAATAGTGCGGCAGCGCGTTTTGTTTGCCGCGCATCAATCACACTCGACAATTCGCGCACGACATGCCGTGCAAGATCGTGCATGACGATGTCAGTGCCGATCCGCAAGCGCGATACGTCGTTTGAAAATCTCGCGTTGCGCGGATACGTGGCGGCCGCCTCGACGCATCGAGTCGAGATGCACGGACTAAGCCAGGCGAGCCGCGTCGCGCCGATCACGAGCAGGATGGGTCGGTACCGAATTTCGATATCGCTCGCCTCGACGGCCGACGCACCGCGGCATGGGCCGCAAAGCCATCGACAACGGGCTTGACACGTGCGAATCGCGACCGAATCGACACATTGGCCGTCCGGCCAGCTTCGCGCGCCGTCCCGACAAGGTAAACTCTCACCCAATTCCGTATACGCAGACAGATATCCGCACGATGGCCACCCAAATCGACGCCTCCTCCGAAGCAGCAGCGGCTACGGCCGCCGCGCAGCACACGCCGATGATGCAGCAGTACCTACGCATCAAGTCGGAGCACCCCGACACGCTCGTGTTCTACCGGATGGGCGACTTCTACGAGCTCTTCTTCGAAGACGCGGAAAAAGCCGCGCGTCTGCTCGACCTGACGCTCACGCAACGCGGCGCATCCGCCGGCACGCCGATCAAGATGGCGGGCGTGCCGCATCACGCGGTCGAGCAATACCTCGCGAAGCTCGTGAAATTCGGCGAATCGGCGGCGATCTGCGAACAGATCGGCGACCCCGCGACGTCGAAAGGCCCCGTCGAGCGCAAGGTCGTGCGCGTCGTGACGCCGGGCACGCTGACCGACGCCGCGCTGCTGTCCGACAAGAGCGACGTGTTTCTGCTCGCGCTGTGCGTCGGCCACAACAAACGCGGCGTCGCGTCGAACATCGGCCTCGCCTGGCTCAATCTCGCGAGCGGCGCGCTGCGGCTCGCCGAGCTCGCGCCGGATCAGCTCGGCGCGGCGCTCGAGCGCATCCGGCCCGCCGAGATTCTCGCGGCCGACGGCACGATCGAATCGGTGCCGGCCGGCATGGGCGCGATCACGCGCGTGCCCGCGTGGCACTTCGATATCGCGTCGGGCACGCAGCGCCTCTGCGATCAGCTCGAAGTCGCGAGCCTCGACGGCTTCGGCGCGCAAGCACTCACGAGCGCGAACGGCGCGGCGGGCGCGCTGCTGATCTACGCAGCGGCCACGCAGGGCCAGCAGCTTCGCCACGTGCGCAGCCTCAAGGTCGAAAACGAATCCGAATACATCGGGCTCGATCCGTCGACGCGGCGCAATCTCGAGCTCACCGAGACGCTGCGCGGCACCGAATCGCCGACGCTCTATTCGCTGCTCGACACCTGCTGCACCGCGATGGGCAGCCGCCTGTTGCGCCATTGGCTGCATCATCCGCCGCGCGCGTCGGTCGCCGCGCAGGCGCGCCATCAGGCAATCGGCGCGCTGCTCGACGCCCCCCCGAACGCCGGCCTCGACAGCCTGCGCTCGGCGCTGCGGCAAATCGCCGACGTCGAGCGGATCACCGGCCGCCTCGCGCTGCTATCCGCGCGGCCACGCGATCTGTCCAGCCTGCGCGACACGTTCGCCGCCCTGCCCGCGCTGCGCGAGCGCGTTGCCGAGATCGCATCGAACGCGGCCGCGCTCGGCCGCCTCGAAGCCGCGCTCGAGCCGCCGCCCGGTTGCCTCGATCTGCTCACGCGCGCCATCGCGGCCGAGCCGGCGGCGATGGTGCGCGACGGCGGCGTGATCGCCCGAGGCTACGACGCCGAGCTCGACGAGTTGCGCGACATTTCGGAGAACTGCGGCCAGTTCCTGATCGATCTCGAAACGCGCGAGCGCGCACGCACCGGCATTTCGAACCTGCGCGTCGAGTACAACAAGGTCCACGGTTTCTATATCGAAGTCACGCGCGGCCAGACCGACAAGGTGCCCGACGACTACCGCCGCCGCCAGACGCTCAAGAACGCCGAGCGCTACATCACGCCCGAGCTGAAGACGTTCGAGGACAAGGCGCTGTCCGCGCAGGAACGCGCGCTCGCTCGCGAACGCGCGCTGTACGACGGCGTGCTGCAAGCGCTCCTGCCCCATATCGAGGGTTGCCAGCGCGTCGCAAGCGGCCTCGCCGAACTCGATCTGCTCGCGGCGTTCGCCGAGCGCGCCCGCACGCTCGACTGGGTGGCGCCGGAATTCACCGACGAGATCGGCATCGAAATCGATCAGGGCCGCCATCCGGTCGTCGAGGCACAGGTCGAGCAATTCATCGCGAACGATTGCGCCCTGAACCCCGAGCGAAAGCTGCTCCTCATCACCGGCCCGAACATGGGCGGTAAATCGACGTTCATGCGTCAGACCGCGCTCATCGCGCTGATGGCGTACGTCGGCAGCTACGTGCCGGCGAAAGCCGCGCGCTTCGGCCCCATCGACCGCATCTTCACGCGCATCGGCGCGGCGGACGACCTCGCGGGCGGCCGCTCGACGTTCATGGTCGAAATGACGGAGGCCGCCGCGATCCTGAACGACGCAACGCCGCACAGCCTCGTGCTGATGGACGAAATCGGCCGCGGCACATCGACGTTCGACGGCCTCGCGCTCGCCTGGGCGATCGCACGCCATCTGCTGTCGCACAACCGCTGCTACACGCTGTTCGCGACGCACTACTTCGAGCTCACGCAACTGCCGGCGGAATTCCCGCAGGCGGCGAACGTGCATCTGTCCGCCGTCGAGCACGGTCACGGCATCGTATTCCTGCATGCGGTCGAGGAAGGGCCGGCGAATCAGAGCTACGGCCTGCAGGTCGCGCAGTTGGCGGGGGTTCCCGCGCCGGTGATTCGCGCCGCGCGCAAGCATCTCGCGCACCTCGAACAGCAGTCCGCCGCCCAGGCGACGCCGCAGCTCGATCTCTTCGCCGCACCACCGGTCGTCGACGAGCCGGAATGCAACGAGCCCCCCGCCGCCGCGACGCCGCACCCCGCGCTCGAGCGCCTGCTCGAGCTCGATCCGGACGACTTGAAACCGCGCGACGCGCTCGATCTGCTTTACGAACTTCACACACTCGCCCGCTCGGGCCCGGCGGATGCGCAACGCTGACGGCACCGCGCCGCGCGCGCCGCTTCCCTCGCGCATCGCCGCGTCCGCGCTCGCCTGCATACTTGCAGCGGCGCTCGCCGGCAACGCACGGGCCGCACCTGCGTCGCCGCGAACGGGCGGCGATCCGTACGCGTTCGCGGTCTTGTCCGGCGTGATCGCATCGGCCGACGACGAACCGCAGGCCCGGCGCCTGCTCGATGCGATCGCGCGCGATCGCTCGGTGTCGTTCATCGTCTACGAAGGCAACCTGAAGGGGCCGAAGGAAGCCTGCCGCGATCAGCTATACGAGCAACGCAACGTGCTGTTCGCGACGTCCCGCGTCCCGCTCGTGCTACTGCCGGGCCAGTACGACTGGGCCGCCTGCGGCACGCGCGACGCCGGTGCGTACGACCCCGTCGAGCGGCTCGACTTCCTGCGTCAGAACGTCTTTACCGAGCCGGCGTCGCCCGGCGCGAATCCGCTGCCGCTCACGCGCGAAAGCGAAGTGGCACGCTTTCACCCCTATCGCGAAAACGTTCGCTGGATTCGCGACGATACGGTGTTCATCGGCTTGAACGCACCCGCGCCGAACAACCGCTATCTGACGGCGGGCGGGCGCAACGGCGAGTTCGAGGATCGCGCCATCGCAAACGCATTCTGGATCGATCACGCGGCCGAATACGCGAAGCGCCGCAAGGCGCGCGCGCTCGTGGTGTTTCTCGAGGGCGACCCGCAATTCAATCGCTACGAACGTTCGGAGCGCTTCGGCTGGCTGCGCTTCAACCGCCCTCGCGTACGCGACGGCTTTCGCGAATTCAAGCGAGCGCTGGTGAAGGCCGCGGCGGTCTTTCGCGGCTCGATCGTCGTCGTGCACCCGAGTGGCGAACCGCTCGCGGACGGTTTCAGGATCGACCGCCCGTTACGCGACGACAAGGGGGAGTTGGTCGGCAATCTGACGCGCGTCGCGATCGCGCCGCACGCGCGCTTGACGCACTGGGTGCGAATCGGCGTGGATGCGGCGAAGCAGCCGATGTTCAACGTGAGCATGCAGACCGTGCCGAAGTATTTGCCTCAGCCGCCCGCGCTGCCCGTCGTGCCGCATGACGACACGCCGCTGCCCGACATGCCCGAGATCCCGGCGCAGCCGGTGCTGCCCGATTCGGGTGCGAGCGGCGCGGCGCCGCCCGGCTATGGTGGATGGCACGGCGCGCATGAAGGTTCATTCGATCACCGCGCGCCATCGGGCGCGACGCCCGGCGACGCGCCGGACATCGCCGTGCCCGGCTCAATGCAGGGTACGCGCTGACCCGTTACCTTCGTTGTCGTCGTCCTCGTCCTCATCGACGATTTCGAGCCCTTCCGCGCCATGCGCATGTTCGTGCTCGATCTCGTCTTCCGTCGCTTCGCGCACGTCCTTGACGGTCAGCGCGAAGCGCAGCGCCATCCCGGCGAGCGGATGATTGCCGTCGAGGACGACCTTGTCTTCCGCGATGTCGGTCACCGTGTAAATCAGCGAGTCGATTTCCTCGTCGCCGTCTTCCGGGGTGCCTTCGAATTGCATGCCGACTTCGAGTGGCTCGGGAAAGCGGTCGCGCGGCTCGATCTTCACGAGTTCAGGATCGTAATCGCCGAACGCATCCTGCGGCTCCAACTGGATTTGCGCCTGATAGCCGGGCTCCTGGCCGTCGAGTTGTCCTCGATCTTTGGGAACGTGCCATCATAGCCGCCGTGCAGATAGACCATCGGCTCATCGCTTTCCTCGATCAGATTGCCTTGCGCATCCGACAGCTTGTAAGCGACCGATACGACAGTGTTTTTTGCAATTTTCATCCAATTCTCCCAAGTACAACAGCCATTATACGATGCCCAAACGGCCACTACCCGAACCGTCCGGCCGTGTGCGCGAACGCACTCGCGCGCCGTTGTCCGAGGCGCCGACCCCGCTTCTCGGCAATCTCAGCCCCGCGCAATTCATGCGCCGATATTGGCAGAAAAAGCCGCTTCTGATTCGACAGGCGATTACCGGCATCGCGCCGCCGCTGTCGCGCGACGCGCTGTTCGAGCTTGCCGCCGACTATGACGTCGAATCGCGTCTCGTCACTCATTTTCGTAACAGATGGCAACTGGAGCATGGGCCGTTCGAGCCCGAGCACTTGCCGTCCGTGAAGCGCCGCGAGTGGACGCTGCTCGTGCAGGGGCTCGATCTGCACGACGATCGCGCCCGCGCGCTGCTCGAACGCTTCCGGTTCGTTCCGGATGCGCGCCTCGACGACCTGATGATCTCGTACGCGACCGACGGCGGCGGCGTCGGCCCGCATTTCGACTCGTACGACGTGTTCCTGCTGCAGGTGCACGGCAAGCGCCGCTGGCGAATCGGCGCGCAGCAGGATCTGTCGCTGCAGGAAGGCTTGCCGCTCAAGATCCTCGCGAATTTCGAGCCCACCGACGAATGGGTGCTCGAACCCGGCGACATGCTGTATCTGCCGCCTCACATCGCGCACGACGGCATCGCGCTCGGCGAGTGCATGACGTGCTCGATCGGCTTCAGAGCCCTGTCCGCAGGCGAATTGCGCGCGCAGTTCCTCTATCACCTGGCGGAGCGCGGCGGCCTGCGTACCGGCGCGCGCGACGACGCGCGATACCGCGACCCGGCGCAGCCCGCGGTCGACTCGCCCGCGATGCTGCCCGCCGCGATGGTCAAGCGCGTGGCCGCGACGCTCGCCGGCATCCAATGGGACGAACACGATGTCGGGGATTTTCTCGGCTGTTATTTGAGCGAGCCCAAATCGAACGTCGTTTTCGAGCCGCCGACGCGGCGGCTCGGCGAAGCCGCATTCGTCACCCAGGCGTCGCGCCGAGGCGTGCGGCTCGACAGGAAAGCGGCGTTGTTGTATAACGCGCGCTCGTACTTCATCAACGGCGACGCGCATCCGCTCGCAACCGCGGCGAAATGGCTGCCGGAGCTGGCCGATACGCGCCGGATGGAGGCGAAACGGTTTGTAACACTCTCCCGGGACCCCGCCATGACAGGCCTGCTGCACGAATGGTATTGTGCGGGCTGGATACGGGTGGGCGACATGGGGTAGAGTTGCCCGTCCGTACACCCATATGAACGCACGTTTTGTATGGGAAAGACAACGTATTGACCCCGCATTTGTCGACGGTCGATAGGAAAGTGCATATAATTTCCGCCCAAGCCGTAGGGAAGATTCACGCTCTAGAAGTGCATCTCCACCAGCGGCCCAGGTCGGTGTTGGAGCACATTACCGGTATTGTTTCGCGCTGTTGCTTACCTTTAACCATAAAAGGACGTGATCATGAAGAAATCCCTCCTCGTAGCTTCCCTGTTGGCTGCCGTTGCACTGGCTGCGTGCAACAAGAGCTCCGAGCAAGCTGCTTCGTCGGCTGCTAGCGACGCAACCGCCGCTGCCGCTTCGGCTGCTTCGAGCGTTGCCGCTGCTGCTTCGGACGCCGCTTCGGGCGTTGCCGCTGCTGCTTCGGACGCCGCTTCGGGCGTTGCCGCTGCTGCGAGCGATGCAGCTGCTGCTGTGGCGTCGGCTGCTTCGGCAGCGACGGCTGCTCCGGCTTCGGGCGCAAGCCAGTAAGTCCGCGTCAGCATCAGCTGAAAAAAAACCGGCCTGCGGGCCGGTTTTTTTACGTCCTGTTCACGCCCATTTCATGTCCTTTTGACGTCCTTGGCGCGAGCGGGCGGGGCCCCTGCCCATTTTGTCCCGCAAGCGCTTCGCGGCTCGCTAGAGGGTGGCGAAGCAGCCGAACCGGCTCGCGTCGCCCGCCCGCCTGCCCGAATCGGCCCGCACCGCGCGTGCGCCGGGCACCGTCGCGTGTCAGCTCAGGCTGAGCCAGCCGAATCCGTCGTCCTGCGATGCGACGAGCACGTCGTCCGCCTGCCCGCCCAGGGCCGCCGCGAGCGCCGCCTGCGCGAGCGCGGGCGCATTGTTCTGCTGGCTCAGATGGGCAGCCACCAGGTGCCGCAGCCGGCTGCGATCGAGCTCGGCGAGAATGGCCGCCGCCGCGTCGTTGCTCAGATGGCCGTGCGAGCCGCCGATGCGCGCCTTCAGCGACGCCGGATAGCGGCTCGCCGCGAGCATCGCGACATCGTGGTTGGCCTCCAGCACCAAGCCGTCGCAGCCGCTCAGCACGGCGCCGATGTGCGGCGTCGACATGCCGACGTCGGTCAGCACGCCGAGACGCGTCGCGCCGTCGCTGAAGACGAACTGGAGCGGCTCGCGCGCATCGTGCGGGACGGTATAGGGCAGCACGCACAGATCGCCCACCGCGGCCGTCTCGTCGCTCCAGAGCACATGGAGGTCGACGTCGGCCTCGTCCGCGCCGACCGCGCGCGCGGTGCCCCAGCTCGTGTACAGCGGCAGCGACGCGCGACGCGCGAGCGTCAGCGCGCAGCCGACATGGTCGCCGTGTTCGTGGGTAACGAGGATCGCGTCGAGATCGTCGACGCGCAAATCGATGCGCGCGAGCCGGCGTTCGAGTTCCTTCGCCGAGAAACCGCAATCGAGCAGCACACGTGTCGTCGTCGCGCCGTTCGATGCTTCGACGACGAGCGCATTGCCTTCGCTGCCGCTTCCGAGGCTCGCGAATCGCACGCGCTTAGTTCAACTGCGCGTGCAGCAGCGAGATGATCCGCTGCGCATCGGAAGAGGTGTCGATCTGGCCGTTTGCATCGATGACGGCCACTTGCGTCTTCGCGTCGCCTTGCGCGCGCACGTTGACGAGGAATTCCTTGCCCGGCTTCGCCGCCGTCGGGCCGCCGTAGAACAGCTTGCCGAACAGGCCGTCGCGCTTGAGCTCCTCCATCGAGTTCGCGTAACGCACGTAGTAGACGCCCTTCGCGCGATCCCGGTTGTTGACCGTGAAGTTCGTGCGGTCGAGCGCGAGCCCGACACGCAGCCACGCGCGGTCGAACGATTCGGCCAGATCGAGCGTCGACGCGGCACCAGAGCCGACGACGGTCGCGGGCGCGGTGGCCGGACGCGCGTCGGCGAGCAGTTGCTTCGCCTGCGCGTCGGTCAAACCGAACTTCTCCATCAGCTTCGCGAGGAACACGGCCTCGAGCACCGGGTTGCGCGGACGCTCTTCCCAGCGCGACGACGTGCCGCCCTGCGCGCCCGTCAGCTTCTCCTCCATCGCGCTGTGCGTGATCGAGATGTCCGTGTTGCCGTCCGCCGTGCGCGTGACGAGCGTACGGAACCGATCGCGCGTGCCCGACGAATAGGCGAAATCGATCACACGGCCGATCGTGCGGCGAAACCAGTCGTCGGGAATGTTCGCGCGGTTCTCCGCCCAGTCGGTCGCCATGATGCCCGTCGACGGCGCGTCCGTCTTCAGTGCGAAGCCGTTGTCCTGCCAGAACTCCTTCAACTGCGGCCAGAGCTGCTCGGGCGTGCGGCCGTCGACGACGAGCCAGCGGCGGTCGCCGTCGCGCTCGACGTGCATCCCGAACGGATCCTGCGCGCTCGGCTGCCCTTCCGTCGCGTTGCCCGCGGCCGTCACCGCGCGCGTCGGCGCGGAACCGAGGCCCGAATTGGTCGGCGGCGCGACGTACGACGAGCTGAGCGGCATCGCCGTCAGATCCTGCGGCACCTGCAGCGGCGGCGCCGAGCCGGTGGACTTGTAGTTGACCCGGTCGGGCGCGAGATAGTCGTTCAGCGTGTCGCAGCCGGCGAGCGCGGCCAGCGCGAGCGCCAGCACCGAGACCTGAATCGCGCGGGAGGAAAAGGCGGAATGTTTCATGAAGTCCTTCGTCTTGCTAGAACGCGTGTCACGCGCGGCGCCGGGAGCGTCCGGGCCAGCGTCGGATCGATCGGGGTACGGTGCGGCCGCCCGGGCGGCCGCGCACGGCCTCACAGGAGGCCGGCCTCGCGAAGCGCGCCGCGCACGGTTTCATGGCAGCGCTCGTCGAGCGGCGTGAGCGGCAGGCGGATGCCGCCCGCGATCTTGCCCATCTGTTGCAGCGCCCACTTCACCGGAATCGGGTTCGCCTCGATGAACAGATGCTTGTGCAGCGACAGGAGCTTCATGTGGATCTCGCGCGCCGTCTTCACGTCGGCGGCAAGCGCCGCGCGGCAAAGCTCGCTCATCGCGCGCGGCGCGACGTTCGCCGTCACCGAGATGTTGCCGTGGCCGCCGAGGAGCATCAGCGCGATCGCGGTCGGATCGTCGCCGCTGTAGATCGAGAAGTGCGCGGGCGCCGCCTTGATCAGTTGCGCGGCGCGATCGATATTGCCCGTCGCGTCCTTCACGCCGATGATGCCCGGCACTTGCGCAAGCCGCAGGGTCGTCTCGTTCGACATGTCCGCGACAGTGCGGCCCGGCACGTTGTACAGGATCACCGGAAGGTCCACCGCCTCGGCGATCGCCTTGAAGTGGCGGTAGATCCCTTCCTGCGTCGGCTTGTTGTAGTACGGCACCACTTGCAGCGTCGCATCGGCGCCCACCGCCTTCGCATGCTTCGACAGTTCGATCGCCTCGGTCGTCGAGTTGCCGCCCGCGCCCGCGACGATCGGAATCCGCTTCGCCGCGTGCTTGACCGCGGTCTCGATCATGAGCACGTGCTCGTCGACGGAAAGCGTCGCCGATTCGCCGCTCGTGCCGACCACGACGAGGGCATCCGTCCCCTCTTCGATATGCCAGTCGATCAGCTTGCGGAAGGCCGCCAGATCGAGGCCGCCGTCCTCGAGCATCGGGGTGACGATCGCGGGGACGCTGCCGCGGATTTGAATGCCGTCTTGAGTGCCGTTAGCCATGAAACAAACACGATGAAAAATCGGTAAAGGTCGATTGTAGCGGATTAGCCTGCCAGTCCGTAACGCGGAAATCCCGCCCCTTCTTGCGGCGCCGCGTGCTCGCGCACCGCGCAGATTCGTTGGACGAATGCCTCGCGCGGCGCGGCGACGAACCCGTCCTCGAACGCGACGACGCGCAACTGCCCGCGTACGGCATCGAGCAACTCGCCCGGCGCGAGCAGGAACGCCGGGTTGGACGGCTTGCCGACCGTTTGGTTGCCTTGCGCGAAGGTTTCGTACAGCAGCACGCCGCCCGGCGCGATCGCGGCGACGAGACGCGGCAGCAACGGGCGATGCAGATAGTTCGTGACGACGACTGCGGCAAAGCGCGCGTCGTCGGCGAGCGGCCATGGCGCGCCTTCGAGATCGGCCGCCTGCGCGCGCACGCCCGGCAGCGCGCCGAGCGACGCGAGTGCGGCTGGTTCGCGCTCGAGCGCGCGCACCGGATGGCCCCGCCGCGCGAACCAGTGCGCATGGCGGCCGTGGCCTGCCGCGATGTCGAGCACCGCGCCGCCCGCCGGCACGAGATGCGACCAGCGGCGCACCCACGCCGACGGCTCGGTCGCGGCGCCGTGCGCGCCCGCCCCGGGCGCGCGCTCGATTTCGATCGCCGGCGTTTTCAACTGTACGACAGCCCCATCGCCTCGCGCACGTCGCGCATCGTCTCCGTCGCGTGCTTGCGCGCCTTGTCGCAGCCGTCGGCGACGATCGCGCGCAGCAGCGACGGATCGTCCATGTACTTCTGCGCGCGCTCGAGCATCGGCTGCTGCTCGCGCAGGATGCCTTCGACCACCGGCTGCTTGCAGTCGAGGCAGCCGATGCCCGCCGAGCGGCACCCCTGCTGCACCCACTCGTGCGTCGTTTCGTCCGTGTAGACCTGGTGCAGTTGCCAGACCGGGCACTTGTCCGGATCGCCCGGATCGCTGCGGCGCACGCGCGCGGGATCGGTCGGCATCGTGCGGACCTTCTTCGTGATCGTCTCGGCGTCCTCGCGCAGGCCGATCGTGTTGCCGTACGACTTCGACATCTTCTGCCCGTCGAGGCCCGGCATGCGCGACGCCTCCGTCAACAGCGCCTGCGGCTCGACGAGGATGATCTTGCGCGCGCCTTCGAGATAGCCGAACAGGCGCTCGCGGTCGCTCATCGACAGGCTCTGCGATTCCTGCAGCATCGCGCGCGCCTGTTCGAGCGCCTCGTCGTCGCCCTCCTGCTGGTACGCGTTGCGCAACTCGTGATAGAGCTTCGCGCGCTTGCCGCCCAGCTTCTTCGCCGCCTCGAGCGCCTTCTCCTCGAAGCCCGGCTCGCGGCCGTACAGGTAATTGAAGCGGCGCGCGATCTCGCGCGTCATCTCGACGTGCGGCACCTGGTCCTCGCCGACCGGCACGAGCGAGCCGCGGTACAGCAGGATGTCGGCCGCCATCAGCACCGGATAACCGAGGAAGCCGTACGTCGACAGATCCTTGTCCTTCAGCTTCTCGATCTGCTCCTTGTAGGTCGGCACACGTTCGAGCCAGCCGAGCGGCGTGCTCATCCCGAGCAACAGCGCGAGCTCCGCATGCTCGGGCACCTTGCTCTGGATGAACAGCGTCGCCTGCGCCGGATCGATGCCCGATGCGAGCCAGTCGATCAGCACGTCCCAGACGTTCTTCTCGATCACCTCGGGCGTTTCGTAGTGCGTCGTCAGCGCGTGCCAGTCGACGACGCAGAAGAAGCACGGATACTCGGACTGCAGCTTGACCCAGTTCTTCAGCACGCCGTGATAGTGGCCGAGATGGAGCGACCCCGTGGGTCGCATGCCGGAAAAGATACGGTCTGGGAACATGATTGTCGTTAGAAGAGCGAGGCGAAAGGAGTCAGGATGGCCGTCACGACGGCATAGCCGGCGCCCACCAGCGGCCGCAGCCAGAGTTTCGTCAGCAGGCCCGTCGCGACGAGCGCGAGCACGATGAAGAAGCCGTACGGCTCGAGCCGAGATAGCGCGATCGATTGCTTCGGCGGCAGCAGCGCCGCGAGCACGCGCCCGCCGTCGAGCGGCGGCAGCGGAAAGAGGTTCAGCACCGCGAGCACGAGATTCACGCCGACGCCCGCTCCGGCCATGCGCGTGAAGAACGGCTCGTCGACCGCCAGCGCGGCGAGGCCGATGCTCACGAAGCCCCAGATCAGCGCCTGGACGAAATTGCAGCCCGGCCCCGCGAGCGCGACCCAGAGGCTTCCCCAGCGAGGATTGCGCAGATTGCGGAACGTGACGGGCACGGGCCTCGCGTAGCCGAACAGGAACGCGCCGCTCGTGAGGAAGTACAGCACGAGCGGAATCACGATCGTGCCGAACGGATCGATGTGGCGCATCGGGTTGAACGACACGCGGCCCATCATGTACGCGGTGTTGTCGCCCAGCAGGCGAGCGACGTAGCCGTGGGCGGCCTCGTGCAGCGTGATCGCGAAGACCACGGGCAGTGCGTAGACGGCAATCGTCTGTATCAGGGAAGAAGCATCCATAGCGCGTTATTGTAACAAGCGGCAAACGCGCGAACGGCGCGCATGCGTGCGGACCGAAACGGCGGCCGCTCCGGTGCGCCGGGACGGCGCGGCGGCGCTCACGCGGCGAGGCCGAACGGCTCGAGCGGACCGCGCCCCGCCCGCACGAGCTGCGGCTCGTCGCCCGTCAGGTCGATCACCGTCGACGGCTCGCGCGGGCACGCGCCGCCGTCGATCACGAGGTCGACCTGCTTTTCGAGACGCGCGCGGATTTCCTCCGGATCGTTGAGCGGCTCGTCGTCGGGCGGCAGGATCAGCGTCGTGCCGAGCAGCGGCTGGCCGAGCGCCTCGAGCAGCGCGAGCGTGATCGCGTGCGCGGGCACGCGCAGGCCGATCGTCTTGCGCGACGGATGCGACAGCCGCCGCGGCACCTCCTTCGTCGCCTGCAGGATGAACACGTATGGCCCCGGCGTCACCGATTTGATCAGCCGGTATTGCCGGTTGTCGACCATCGCGAACGTCGCGAGCTCGGACAGATCGCGCACGAGCAGCGACAGGTGCTGCTTGTCGTCGAGCCCGCGGATGCGGCGCACGCGCTCGACCGCATCCTTGTCGTCCAGATGGCACGCGAGCGCGTAGCTCGAATCGGTCGGCAGCGCGATCACGCCGCCGCCACGCACGATTTCGGCCGCCTGCCTGACAAGGCGCGGCTGCGGATCATCCGGGTGAATCCTGAAGAATTGGGACATGGGGACAAAGGTATGGATCGGCGCGTGCGAGCCCGCGCGCCGGAGGTGCCGCCGGCAAACGCCGCTACAGCCAGCGCTCCCAGACGGGTTTGAGATCGGACGGCAGCGGCGGCAGGCTGCCGAATTCGGTACGCCCTTCTCCCGGCGCGTGGAAATCGGAGCCGCGCGATGCCTCGAAGCCGAAGCGCCGCGCGACGTCCGCGTATTCGCGGTACTGGTCGGGTGTATGGCTGCCCGTCACCACCTCGATCGCGACGCCGCCCAGCTCGATGAACTCGCCGAAGAACGCGTCGAACTCGACGCTCGTATACGCATAGCGGCCCGGATGCGCGACGACCGCTTCGCCGCCCGCCTGCCGAATCCATGCGACGGCGTCCGACAGCTTCGCCCAGCGGTGCGCGACGTAGCCCGGCTTGCCGTCGCCGAGATAGCGGTCGAACACGTCGGACATCGACGCCGCGTAGCCTTTGTCGACGAGAAAGCGCGCGAAGTGCGTGCGCGAGATCAGATCGGGATTCGACACATAGGCGAGCGCGCCCTCGTAGGCGGCTTCGATGCCGAGCGCGGCGAGCGCGTCGCCGATCGCGACCGCGCGCGCCGCGCGGCCGTTGCGGGTGCGGTGAAGCCCGTCGACGAGCGCGGGGTTCCGCGGATCGATGTTCAGGCCGACGATGTGCACGGTGCGCGACGCCCAGGTCACGGAAATCTCGACGCCGTGCAGATAGCGCATGCCGAGCGCCTCGGCGGCTTCGCGCGCGGCGCGCTGGCCGCCGACCTCGTCGTGATCGGTCAGCGCCCACAGCGTGACGCCGCCCGCGTGCGCGCGGCGCGCGACGTCGGCGGGCGCGAGCTGACCGTCGGAAACGTTCGAATGGCAGTGGAGATCGGCGTTCATCGTGGGCATCGGAGGCTAGGCGATCATTCTACTGCAACGCGCAAATTCGCCACGCAGGCCGCCGCCGGCGGAGACGGCCGAGACGGCGCGCCCGCGCGTTCGCCCTTCCTTCGCGCCCTGCTTTCGCCGGCGGCCTCGCGCGGCGGTCTTGCGCCGTCCGCGCCCGCCCTTTCGCCGCCTCGCCGCCTCGCCGCCTCGCCGCGCCCCGGATCGGCGCGACCGACATCGCCGGCTCAGGCGCAGAACGCCTCGATCAGCGCCGCGATCTGCTCCGGCTGGTCGTGATGAACCATGTGCCCCGCGTCTTCGACGCGCTTCTCGCGCCAGTCGGCGAACGCGGCGAAGCGCGCCTTGAACTCGGCGATCGGAATCTCGCCCGCCAGGAACGCGAGCGTCGGCGAATCGACGGCCTCGACGTGCAGCACCTTCGCGCGCACCTTCGACCAGATCGCCATCACCTCGTCGAGCCGGTACAGCAGCGGGCCGCGCAGCTTATGCGCGGGATCCGCGAGCAGCCGGTACCGGCCGTCCGCGTCGCGGGTCGACCAATGCGCGGCGAGAAACGCCGCGCGGCGCGGCTCGAGGCGCGGATTCGTCTTCACGAGGCGCGCGGCGACGTCTTCGAGCGACGCGTAGCGCTTGAGCTCCGGCGGCGCGCGCAGCTCGTCGAGCCACTGCGCGAGACGCCGCGGCGCCTGCTCGGCGCGCGCCGGCGCGAGCCCGAAGCCCTCCAGATCGACGACGCGCCGCACCCGCTGCGGCCGCGCGCCCGCATAGAGGCACACGACGTTCGCGCCCATGCTGTGGCCGACGAGATTCACTTCGCCATCGGGCGTGTAGTGGTCGATCAGCGCCTCGAGGTCCGCCAGGTATTCGTGGAACCAGTAATGGCCGCCGCCTTGCGCGGCGACCGGCCAGTCGGACAGGCCGAAGCCGCGTGCGTCGGGCGCGATCACCTGCCAGTCGCCCGCGAGCGCGTCGACGACGAACTGGAACGACGCGGCGACGTCCATCCAGCCGTGCAGCATGTAGAGCGTCGGCGCATCGGGCCGCCCCCAGCGGCGCACATGCAGCTTCACGCCGCGAACCGTGACGAAATCGGAGACAGATTGGGTGGAGTGCATCGCAGCCGCCAAAAAAAGAATGACCGTTCGATTATATCGATCCAGCCCATCCGGCGCGGAGCGAGCCGCGATGCCGCACGCGTGTCGAGGCACTTCTCTAGGCGCGGCCCGCGCGAACGAAGCGCGGCCACGGTCCGGCACGCGGCGCGCCCGCCTCATCCGTTCGGGTCGGCGTCCTGCGCGACGAGCGCGTTCAATTCGTCGTCGTTGAAGCCCGCGGCGCGCCGCGCGTCGAAATTGAACGGCCCGCGCAGCCGGGGCGCCCGATACTGTCCGGCGAGCCGTTCGTAAGTCGGATGCGGATCGAGCCCGGCCGCATCGCACAGATGGCGAAACCAGCGATTGCCGATCCATACGTGGCCGATCTCGTCGCGCAGGATCACGTCGAGAATCGCCGCCGACGCATGATCGCCCGCCTGCTGCAGCCGCGCGCGGATCGGCGGCGACGCGTCGAGCCCGCGCGCCTCCAGCGTGCGCGGCACGAGCGCCATCCTCGCGAGCACGTCGCCCGCGGTCCGCTCGCACATTTCCCAGAGGCCGTCGTGCGCCGGAAAATCGCCGTACGCGTGCCCGAACTCGGCAAGGCGCGCGGCGAGCAGCGAGAAGTGATGCGCCTCCTCCGCGGCCACTTTCAGCCAGTCCGCATAGAACGCCGTGGGCATCCGCGCGAAGCGCCACACCGCGTCGAGCGCGAGATTGATCGCGTTGAATTCGATGTGCGCGAGCGCATGCAGCAGCACGGCCCGCCCCTGCGGCGAGCGCATGCTGCGCCGCTCGAGCCGGCGCGGCTCGACGAGCTCCGGGCGAGCCGGCCGCCCGGGCACGCCGCGCGCCGGCGCGCTCAACTCGCGCTCCGGAAACACGGCTGCGCGGCCGTCGGCGAGCGCCGCGTGCAATTCGGCGACGAGCGCGACCTTGCGCGCGGGATCGGATTCGCCCAGCGCGGCGAGTGCGGCGCTTCGCGCGCAGCGCAACGGCTCGGACGATGAAATCGGGACGGATGACATGACGGGACGACATGCCCGCGCGCGGCACGCGCGCGAGCGACCGGAACAACCGTTTACAATAAAGGATTCGATCGCGCCGCATCCAAGCGCGACGCCACCGCGAACCGCGGCAAACCGCGGCGATGCAACCGCGCGCCATTGTACCGGCCGCCCGGACAAGCCCCAAGGGAGACATCGTGACCATCTACAAGCTCGGCGAAAACGCCCCGTCCATCCACGAAAGCGTCTTCGTCGCGGACAGCGCGACGATCGTCGGCAAGGTCGTGCTCGAGGAGAACGCGAGCGTGTGGTTCGGCGCGACGATTCGCGACGACAACGAGCCGATCACGGTCGGCGCCGGCAGCAACGTGCAGGAAGGCGCGGTGCTGCACACCGATCCGGGCTGCCCGCTCACGATCGCGCCGAACGTGACGGTCGGCCATCAGGCGATGCTGCACGGTTGCACGATCGGCGAGGGCTCGCTGATCGGCATTCAGGCCGTGATCTTGAATCGCGCGGTGATCGGCCGCAACTGTCTGGTCGGCGCCGGCGCGGTGATCACCGAGGGCAAGGCGTTTCCCGACAATTCGCTGATCCTCGGGGCGCCCGCGAAGGTCGTGCGTACGCTGTCCGACGAGGACATCGCGCGGATGCACATGAACACGAAGAGCTACGCGATGCGGCGCGCGTATTTCAAGGAGCAGCTCGTGCGGATCGGCTGAATCGCCGCGCACGAGCCGTTTGATCGTCGAGGAAAAAAGTGAGCGACCAGTTACAAAAATTCATGTTCAACGCAGCCCCGGTGCGCGGCGAGATCGTCTCGCTGCGCAGCACGTGGCAAGAGGTGCTCACGCGCCGCGACTACCCGACGCCCGTGCGCAACGTGCTCGGCGAGATGATGGCGGCGTGCGCGCTGCTGTCGGCGAACCTGAAGTTCGACGGCACGCTCATCATGCAGATCTTCGGCGACGGGCCGGTGAAGATGCTCGTCGTCCAGTGCAGCTCGGATCTCGCGATGCGCGCGACCGCGAAATTCTCGGGCGACGCCGCGCGAACCGTCGGCGACGGCACTTCGTTCGCCGAACTGATCAATGCGAGCGGCCACGGCCGTTGCGTGATCACGCTCGATCCGGCCGACAAGCGTCCCGGCCAGCAGCCCTATCAGGGCATCGTGCCGCTGAACGGCGAAGACGGCCCGCTCGCGTCGATCGCCGACGTGCTCGAGCACTACATGCGCCATTCCGAGCAGCTCGACACGCGCCTCTGGCTCGCCGCCGACCACGATCGCGCGGTCGGCGTGCTGCTGCAGAAGCTGCCGGGCGACGGCGGCATCGTGCCGCGCGTCGAGCAAACCGATACGGATACATGGGAGCGCGTGTGCACGCTCGGCGGCACGCTGTCGTCGAAAGAGCTGCTCGAAGTGGAACCCGAGACCGTGTTTCGGCGTCTGTTCTGGCAGGAGAATGTGCAGCACTTCGAACCGACGTCCACGCGCTTCCAGTGCACGTGCTCGCGCGAGAAAGTCGGCGGGATGCTGCGCATGCTCGGGCGCGTCGAGATCGACGGCGTGATCGAAGAGCGCGGACACGTCGAGATCCACTGCGAATTCTGCAATCAGCGCTACGAATTCGATCCGGTCGACGTCGCCCAGCTGTTCTCGACGCCCGAGCTCGGCACCGGGGTCGCGCCCGCTGCCGCGCAACGGCATTGATTCGCCCGCCCGCCTGCGTGCGGGCAATGCGCCGCGCCCGCCATCCGACGGAGCGGGCCCGGCACAAGCCAGGAGGCAGTAGCATGAAACCGATTCTCGTTCGCGCCGCGCCGCTCGCGGCGCTCATCGCGGCCGCGTCGCTGAGCGGATGCGTCGCGCCGCCGTCGACGACGGTCCTGAGCCGGCTGCCCGAACAGGCGGCGGGCACGACGGCGCACACGCTCACGCCCGACGAGCGCAAGCGCTACGACGAAATCGACCGGCAGGTGCTGCGCGAGCAGAACGCGGCAATCGCAGCCGAGGATGCGGTGCGCGCCTGGTCATATTACTCTCCGCCGCCCGTCACCTACTACGGCGGCGGCTGGGGGCGTGGTTGGGGCTCGGGATTCGGCTACGGCTACCCGGGCTGGTGGTGGTGAAATCGACGAATGCCGAGCAATTAAAAACCAGCGGGAAGTAAAAAAGCCAAAAGCGCGGCCGAAAGACCGCGCTTTTTGATTGGGTTTCCGAAGCATCTCGATCGCGGGCAGGGCGCGCCGCCCTACGCTGCCGCCCTGCCGGTTCGCCGCCCGCACGCCGCGCCCCATACCCGGCGGCGCGCGGCGGCCACCTTTTTATCGCGCAGCGCCCAAGCGGCGCGCCCGTCAGCCGTGCGCCGGCTTGTGCGCCTTGTCGCCGCCGTGCCGCCTCTCGGGCTTCGCGCGCGACACCGGATTCGGCACGACGCGCATCGGCGCGCCCGACACGTCGCCGCGCGTCGACGTCGCCGACGACGCATTGCCCTGCGCCGCCGGCGCCGGCGAATTCGGCGACACGAATTGGACGAACACTTCGCCGTCCTTCACCATGCCCATTTCGTAGCGCGCGCGCTCCTCGATCGCCGAGGTGCCGCCCTGCAGATCCTGCACCTCGCCCGCGATCCGCTCGTTGCGCAGCTTCGCGTCGGCGTTCTTCTGCAACTGGTCGTTCAACTGCTGCCGCAACTCGTGCACCCGCAGCCAGCCGCCGTGCCCCCACCACAACGGGTACTGAATCACGATCAGCAAAGCGATCAGAACGACGGTAACGAGCCGCATGAATAAGCCGCAGATATAAGAAGCGCCGCTTCACGAGATCGCGAAGCGGCGTCATCAGTGAACAAGACCGATAGTAACGCGTCAGCGCGTGTCAGCGCAGATTGTAGAACGCCGATTTGCCCGGGTAGCTCGCGATATCGCCCAGGTCCTCTTCGATGCGCAGCAGTTGGTTGTACTTCGAAATGCGATCGCTGCGCGACAGCGAGCCCGTCTTGATCTGGCCGGCGTTCAGGCCCACCGCGATGTCGGCGATCGTCGAATCCTCGGTTTCGCCCGAGCGGTGCGAGATCACGGCCGTGTAGCGCGCGCGCTTGGCCATCTCGATCGCCGCGAACGTTTCGGTCAACGTGCCGATCTGGTTGATCTTGATGAGGATCGAGTTCGCGATGCCCTTCTCGATGCCTTCCTTCAGGATGCGCGTGTTCGTGACGAACAGGTCGTCGCCGACGAGTTGCACCTTCTTGCCGAGGCGCTCGGTCAGCAGCTTCCAGCCGTCCCAGTCGCCTTCGTGCATGCCGTCCTCGATCGACACGATCGGGAACTTGTCGGCAAGCGTCGCGAGGTAATCGGTGAATTCGGCCGACGACAGTTGCAGGCCCTCGCCCGCGAGCTGGTACTTGCCGTCGTGGTAGAACTCGGATGCCGCGCAGTCTAGCGCGAGCAGCACGTCCTCGCCCGCACGGTAGCCGGCCTTCTCGATCGCCTGCAGGATCGTCGACAGGCATTCGTCGTTGCTGCCGAAGTTCGGCGCGAAGCCGCCTTCGTCGCCGACCGCCGTGCTCATGCCGCGGTCGCCGAGGATCTTCTTCAGCGCATGGAACACTTCCGCGCCGCAACGCAGCGCTTCGCGGAACGTCGGCTGGCTGACCGGAACGATCATGAATTCCTGGATGTCGAGGCTGTTGTTCGCGTGCGCGCCGCCGTTGACGATGTTCATCATCGGCACCGGCAATTGCATCGCGCCCGAGCCGCCGAAGTAGCGGTACAGCGGCAGGCCGGCTTCCTCGGCGGCGGCCTTCGCGACCGCCATCGACACGGCGAGCATCGCGTTCGCGCCGAGGCGCGACTTGTTGTCGGTGCCGTCGAGCTCGAGCAGCGTCTTGTCGAGGAACGCCTGCTCGGACGCATCGAGGCCCATGATCGCTTCGGAGATCTCGGTGTTGATGTGCTCGACCGCCTTCAGCACGCCCTTGCCGCCGTAGCGGCCGGCTTCGCCGTCACGCAGCTCGATCGCCTCACGCGAGCCCGTGGACGCGCCCGACGGCACAGCTGCGCGGCCCATCGTGCCCGATTCGAGCAGCACGTCGCACTCGACGGTGGGGTTGCCGCGCGAATCAAGGATTTCGCGGCCGATGATGTCTACGATTGCACTCATGGTTTCCTCTGAAAATGACGATGGATCCTGTCTTCAGCGACGGCGGTCGATCCGGCGCGGCAGCCGCTCCTGCTACTGACGCGCGCTACGGCCGCCGAGTTCATCAATTGAAATCGTTTTCCAGGAACGGCACGCGCTTCACCGCCCGATCGAGCGTGACGAGCGTCTCCAGCAGCGCGGCCATCCTGCCGAGCGGCACCGCGTTCGGGCCGTCGGACTTGGCCTCGGCCGGATTCGGATGCGTCTCCATGAAAAGCCCCGCGACGCCCGTGGCGAGCGCCGCGCGCGCGAGCACCGGCACGAATTCGCGCTGGCCGCCGGAGCTCGTGCCCTGCCCGCCCGGCAGTTGTACCGAGTGGGTCGCGTCGAACACGACGGGCGCGCCCGTCTCGCGCATGATCGCGAGCGATCGCATGTCCGACACGAGATTGTTGTAGCCGAACGACACGCCGCGCTCGCACGCCATGAAACGGTCTTCCGAGAGCCCCGCGTCGCGCGCGGCGTCGCGCGCCTTGTCGATCACGTTCTTCATGTCGTGCGGCGCGAGGAACTGGCCCTTCTTGATGTTCACGGGCTTGCCCGATTGCGCGCACGCGCGGATGAAATCGGTCTGGCGGCACAGGAACGCGGGCGTCTGCAGCACGTCGACGACGGCCGCCACGGGCGCGATCTCGTCGATCTCGTGCACGTCGGTGAGCACCGGCACGTTCAGCTGGCGCTTCACCTCGGCGAGAATCCGCAGCCCCTCGTCCATCCCGAGCCCGCGAAACGACTTGCCCGAGCTGCGATTGGCCTTGTCGTACGACGATTTGTAGATGAACGGCACGCCGAGCGTCGCGCAGATCTCCTTCAGCCGGCCCGCGGTGTCGATCGTCATCTGCTCCGATTCGACGACGCAGGTGCCGGCGATCAGGAAGAACGGCTTGTCGAGCCCGACTTCGAACCCGGCGAGATTCATGCCTTCGCTCCGGCGCGCGTCTGCTGGCACGCGAGCGCGGCCTGCACGAACGACTTGAACAGCGGATGGCCGTCGCGCGGCGTCGACGTGAATTCCGGGTGGAACTGAACGCCGACGAACCACGGGTGCATCGTGCTCGGCAGTTCCATCATTTCCGGCAGATCCTCGCTCGGCGTGCGCGCGCTGATCACGAGGCCGCCCGCTTCGAGTTGCGGCACGAAACGGTTGTTGACTTCATAGCGGTGACGGTGGCGCTCGTTCACGTCCTTGCCGTAGATCGCCTCGGCGAGCGTGCCCGGCTTGATCGGGCAGCGCTGCGAGCCGAGCCGCATCGTGCCGCCGAGATCGGAATCCTCGGTGCGCTTCTCGACCTTGCCTTCGCGGTCGTACCACTCGGTGATCAGCGCGACGACGCGCTCCGGCGTGTTCGGATCGAATTCGGTGCTGTTCGCCTGCTTGAGGCCGACGACGTCGCGCGCGAATTCGATGACGGCGAGCTGCATGCCGAGGCAGATGCCGAGATACGGCACCTTCGCTTCGCGCGCGTAGCGCACGGCCGCGATCTTACCCTCGGTGCCGCGCCGGCCGAAGCCGCCCGGCACGAGCACGGCGTCGAGATGCGCGAGGCTCGCGGTGCCGTTCGTCTCGAGCTCTTCCGAATCGATGTACTCGATGTTGACCTTCGTCGACGTGTGGATCGACGCATGGCGCAGCGCCTCGATCAGCGACTTGTACGATTCCGTGAGGTCCACGTACTTGCCGACCATCCCGATCGTCACCTCGTGCTTCGGATTCTGCAGCTTCTCGACGAGCGCCGCCCACATGCGCAGGTCGGCCGGCTGCGGATCGAGGCGCAGTTCCTCGCAGATGAGGCGGTCGAGCCCCTGATCGTGCAGCATCTGCGGAATCTTGTAGATGCTGTCGACGTCCCACACCGAGATCACCGCGTCTTCCGGCACGTTCGAGAAGAGCGAGATCTTCTTCGATTCGTCGTCGGGGATCGGGCGATCGGCGCGGCAGAGCAGCACGTGCGGCGAAATGCCGATCTCGCGCAGCTTCTGCACGCTGTGCTGGGTCGGCTTCGTCTTCAGCTCGCCCGCCGTCGCGATGAACGGCACGAGCGTCAGGTGAACGAAGCATGCGCTGTTGCGGCCGAGGCGCAGGCTCATCTGGCGCGCCGCCTCGAGGAACGGCAGCGACTCGATGTCGCCCACCGTGCCGCCGATCTCGACGATCGCCACGTCCGGCTCGCCGCAAGTGGCCGACGCCGCGCCGCGCTCGATGAACGCCTGGATCTCGTTCGTGATGTGCGGAATCACCTGGACCGTCTTGCCGAGGTAGTCGCCGCGGCGCTCCTTGCGGATCACCGATTCGTAGATCTGACCGGTCGTGAAATTGTTGGCCTTGCGCATCTTCGTGCTGATGAAGCGCTCATAATGGCCGAGGTCGAGATCCGTTTCCGCGCCGTCTTCCGTCACGAACACTTCGCCGTGCTGAAACGGGCTCATCGTGCCGGGGTCGACGTTGATGTAAGGATCGAGTTTGAGGAGGGTGACTTTGAGACCGCGCGATTCGAGGATCGCGGCGAGAGAGGCGGCGGCAATGCCCTTGCCGAGGGAGGAAACTACGCCGCCGGTGACGAAAACATATTTGGTCATCGCTGGATGCTCGCGGGAAAAATGGATTATACCGTAAAGGCCGCGCGTCACTCAGCAATCGACGCGCGATCGCCCCCCTTCCCTTCGCCGTCCGCGCTCGTGCGCACCGGGCGGCCCGCCCGCGCGGCGATGCGCCGCGAGGCGCGCCGCCCGGCCGTGCAAATCCGTCGCGCCGCCCGGCTTGCGCGACGGCCGCGTCCAGCTGTTCCCGCACCTCGCCGAGCCGCACCGAGCAGCGCGGCGCGCGCCGGCGTGCTCATCCGCGCCGCGCGCCGGCGCCGCCTTGCGCCTCGCGCAGCATGTTGATCATGCGCTGCAGCGCACGCGCGGTCTCGAGCGGCCGCTCCATCGGAAAGAGGTGGCTGCCCTCGAGCCATTCAATCCTGCCGCGCACGGCCCGGCGCGTCGCCGCGAGCCCGATCTGGCGGATCTCGCGCGAGCGCGTGCCGGCGAGAAAGCCGACCGGCACGGGCGCGCCGTGCGCAAGACGCGGGCCGAGCGTGTGCGGCAATGTCCGGTAGATCATGTATTCGATCTGCCGATCGAATGCGAGCGTGCGCTCGCCCGCCGCACTCGTCTGCGGAATGCCGTAGTCGATGTAATCGGACAGCATCCGCTCGTCCCAGCGCGCGAACGCAGGCTTCGCGCGGAAATGCCGCCACGCGTCGTCGCGGCTCGCCCAATGGACGCGCCGGGTGCGGGTCGCCGCGGCGGGAGACAGGCGCTCGTCGAGCCCCGTCCATTGGCTCACGCGCAGCGCGCTGCTGCGCCAGCCGGCGATCACGGGCGAATCGAGCATCACGACGCCGCGCACCCATTGCGGGCGCTTGAGCGCCGCCATCAGCGACAGATAGCCGCCGAGCGAATGGCCGACGAGCCACACGGGCCGCTCGTACGCGCGACCGATGTCGTCGAGCAGTTGCTCGACGAGGTACGGCCAGTCGCGCGTCACCGGAAAGCGGCGGTCATGGCCGATCCGCTCGATGAAGCGCAGTTCGTAATCGTCCGCGAGTTCGGCGAAGATCGTCCGATACGTGGACGCCGGAAAGCCGTTCGCATGCGAGAAATGGATGATGTCCTTCAAACGACGCTGTCTCCCTGTCGTAGCCTCCGCATCGCGTCAACGGCCCATCCAGTAGCGCCGGTGCGCGTCCCGATACCGCACCGGCTCGGCAAGCGCGCCGCTCGATGTCACGTCGACGCGCACGGCGCCGTCGCGGTCGGTGCGCGGCAACTCGATGCCGCGCCCGGCATAGCGCGCCCAGACGGTCGGATGCGGATGGTGAAACCTGTTGGCGTAGCCTACCTGAAATATTGCAATGCGCGGTTTGACCGAATCGAGGAAAGGCTCAGTCGACGACGTGCGGCTGCCGTGGTGCGGCACGACGAGCACCTGCGCGGCGAGCGCGCCGCGCGATCCGGCGACGAGCGCGCGCTCGGAGCACGCATCGACATCGCCCGTCAGGAGCGCCGCGCGCCCGCCCGCCGATACGCGCAGCACGCACGACTGCGCGTTCGTCGCGCCGCCCGCGCGCGGGCCGCCGGCCGGCCATAGCGCGTCGAACTCGACGCCGTCCCAGCGCCAGCGCTGCCCCGCCACGCACGGCAGCGCGTCGGCCACGCCGGCCGCGCGCGCGGCGCGCCACAGGCGGTTCGACGGCGGCAGCCCGCCCGCCATCTGCGCGACGGCGATCGATCCGAGTACTGCGGGTGCGCCGCCCGCGTGATCCGAATCCGCGTGGCTCACGACGAGCGCGTCGAGCGCGCGCACGCCTCGCGCGCGCAAGAACGGCACGACGATCCGCTCGCCCGCGTTCGACGCCTCCGGCCCCGGGCCCGCGTCGAACAGCAGCGTGTGCCGCGCGGTCTCGATCAGCACCGCGGAGCCCTGCCCGACGTCGAGCGCCGTCAGCCTGAACGCGCCGTCGGGCGGCGCAAGCGGCGCCGGCGCGACGAGCGGCAGCCACGCGAGCGGCGCCGCGCAGCGCACCGGCCAGCCGCGCGGCATCAACGCCCACGCGACGCCCACCGCCGCCGCGGCGAGCGCGAAGCCGTCCGGCGCCGGCAGCATCCAGACCGTGCGCCCCGCGCCGGCCGTCGCGTCGAGCAGCCGCATCAGCGCCTGAACGAGTGTATGCGCGAGCGCGTATGCGGACGCGTCGAGCGGCGCCGGCAACACGATGCCCGCGAGCACGATCGGCGTGACGAGCGAGCCGACCCACGGAATCGCGAACGCGTTCGCGAGCGGGCCGGCGAGCGGGATCTGCGCGAACCAGAGCACGGTGAGCGGCGCGAGCGCGATCGTCACCGCGAACTGCGCCCGCGCGGCATCGCGCACGCGCCGGGCGAGCCGGCCGAACGCGCGCGCCGCCCACCCCCACGCGAATCCGCACGCGGCGCGCCACCGCGCGCGATGCGACGGCGGCGCGCCTTCGTGACCCACGCCGCCGAGCGCGTGGCGCGCGCCGCGCGTCTCGTCGAGATCGCGCGGGGCGCGCCACCCCGACGATACGGCCAGGATCGCCGCGACCGCGCAGAACGACAGCCAGAACCCCGCCGACGTCACCGCCCACGGATCGACGAGCAGCACGCAGCCGAGCGCGGCCGCCAGCACCGACGAAGGCGCGAGCGAGCGAGCGCTCAGATACGCGACGCCCGCGGCGGCAAGCATCCACCACGCGCGCTGCACGGGCACGTTGAAGCCCGCGAGCGCCGCATAGCCGGCGCCGCCGACGATCGCGCCGAGCGCCGCGACTTTCTGCGCGGGCACGACGAGCGGCCAGTCGCGTCCGACGTAGCCCGAGCGCCGCCAGAGCCCGCCCGCGAGCCACGCGCACAGGCCCCCGACCATCCCGACGTGCAGCCCGGAAATCGCGACGAGATGGCTCGTGCCGGTATCGCGCAGGATGCGCCGGTCGTCGTCGGCGATATCGTCCTGCGCGCCGATCGCGAGCGCGACGACGATCCCGCGATGCGCGGCGTCGCCGAGCGCCTCGGCGATGCGCCCGCGCAGCCGCGCGCGCAGCCGGTCGAGCGCGGCCGCGACGCCGGATGCACGCCCCGCGAGCCGCCGCGCATCGCGCGGCGCCGACACGTAGCCGAGCGCCCGGATGCCGCGCGCGAGCCACGCCGCCTCCGCGTCGCGCACGCCGAAATTCGCATTGCCGTGCGGGCGTTTCAGACGCACGCGCAGCCGCCACCGGTCGCCCGGCACGAGTTCGGGCGGCTGCGCGCCCGGGCGGCCGAACGCGTACCAGCCAAGCGACAGCGTCGCCGGAAAACGCGCAATGCGCGCATCGTTTGCGTCGACGTCGAACAGGAAACGCACGCCGTTCGCGTCGCGCGACGGCAGCCCGCGCACGGCGCCCGTCACGACGATGTCGCGCCCTTCCCACTGCGCGGGCAGCGTATCGGCGAGCCGCCACTGCGCGCGCGCCGCGGCGTAGCCGAAGCCCGCGAGCGCCGCCGCGCAGCAGCATGCGCAGAACCCGGCCGCTCGCGCGCGCGCATCGCCGCGCCACACGAGCGCGAGCCACACGCACAAGCCGAACGCGAGCGCGCCGCCCGCCCATGCCGCCGCGCCCGGCAACGCCGCCTGCTGCTGCAGCGCGACCACGCCGAGCGCGAACGCGCCGCACTTCGCCCGCATCGCGCCTCCGCCTTGCGCGCCGCCCGAGCGGCGCATGTCCATGACGAACCGATTATGCGGACGAAAGCGCGAGCCGCGGCAGCGCGGCGAGCGCGTTGGCCGAAGTGGATAGGGAAAGCGCATCGACGCCGATGCCGCGCAGCTCGGCGATCACGGCGCCGATGCGCGGCACCTGGTCGGGCGTGTTGCGCTGCCTGTCGCGCCACTCGGGGGGAATGTCGGGCGCGTCGGTCTCGACGACGAGCGCGTCGAGCGGCAGTTGCCCGGCGAGCCGCCTGATCTGCCGCGCGCGCTCGAACGTCACGTTGCCGCCGAAGCCGAGCTTGAGCCCTTGCGCGAGATACGCGTCGGCCTGCTGGAAGCTGCCGTTGAACGCATGCGCGATGCCGCGCCGCACGCCCGCGCGCCGCAGCCCGGCCAGCACGCGATCCTGCGATTTGCGCACGTGGCACACGACAGGCAGATCGAACTCGCGCGCGAGCCGCAGCTGCGCGTCATAGAAGAACTGCTGGCGGCGCTCGTCGAGCCCCGGCACGAAGTAGTCGAGACCGATCTCGCCGATGCCGACGAAGCGCGGATCGTCGAGGCTCGCCTCGACTTCCATGCGCAGCCGGTCGAGGTCTTCGTCGCGCGCATGCGGCGTGTACATCGGATGAATGCCGAGCGCATACACCGCGCCGCGCGTCGCATGCGCGAGCGCGCGCACCGTCGGGAAGTTCGTGCGCCCGACGCTCGGAATCACGATGCGCGACACGCCCGCCGCCCGCGCCGCGCCGGCGACGACCTCGCGGTCGGCGTCGAACTCCGGCGCATCGAGATGGCAATGCGTGTCGATCCACATCGCGTCACACCGGCACGGCCGGCTCCTCGTGCAGCACGCCGTCGCGCAGCCGCAGGATGCGGTCGCAGCGCGCGGCGAGATCGGGATCGTGCGTGACGATCACGAAGCTCGTGTCGAGCGTTCGCGACAGCTCGAGCATCAGGTGGAACACATGATCGGCGGTCGAGCCGTCGAGGTTGCCGGTCGGCTCGTCGGCGAGCACGCAAGCGGGCTTGGTCACGAGCGCGCGCGCGATCGCGACGCGCTGGCGCTCGCCGCCCGACAGCTCGCCCGGGCGATGCTTCGCGCGCGCGCCGAGCCCCACCTGCTCGAGCATCTCGCGCGCATGCCGGCGCGCCTCCTCGGTCGACATCCGGCGGATTCGGAGCGGCATCGCGACGTTGTCGAGCGCGGTGAATTCCGGCAGCAGATGGTGGAACTGATAGACGAAGCCGAGCGCGCGATTGCGCAGCTCGTTGCGCTCGCGCTCGGCGAGCTGCGTGAACGGCTTGCCGAGCAGCGACACCTGTCCCGCGCTCGGCTCGTCGAGCCCGCCCAGCACGTGCAGCAGCGTGCTCTTGCCCGAGCCCGACGCGCCGACGATCGCGAGCTTCTCGCCGCGGCGCACCGACACCTGCGCGTTGTCGAGCACCTGCACGTTGAAGCCGCCCTGCACGAACGTCTTCGTGACGCCGCGCGCTTCCAGCACGCATTCGCGCGCGCCGCCATCCTGATGGTTCTGATTCATCGTCTGCTCGAAAACCCGGTCATTCATAGCGCAGCGCCTCCGCCGGGCGCACCTTCGCGCCGCGCCAGCTCGGATAGAGCGTCGCGAGCGCGGACAGCGCGAAAGCGATCACGCCGATCTTGATCACGTCGCCCGCGACGAGCTCGGACGGCAGCTCGCTGATGAAGTACACCGACGGCGGCAGGAACTGCACGCCGAACGCATGCTCGATCATCGGAATGAGCCACGGAATGCTCCATGCGATCAGGCAACCGAGCGCGACGCCCGTCGCAGTCCCGACGAAGCCGATCGTCACGCCCTGCACGACGAAGATCTTCATGATCGAGCCCGGCTGCGCGCCGAGCGTGCGCAGGATCGCGATGTCCGCCTGCTTGTTCGTCACGGTCATCACGAGCGACGACACGAGATTGAACGCCGCGACCGCGATGATCAGCGTGAGGATGATGAACATCATCCGCTTCTCGATCTGCACCGCGGAGAACCACGTCTTGTTCTGCTGCGTCCAGTCGCGGATGTACAGGTCGCCCGACAGCGTGTGCGCGAGCTCGCGCGCAACCTGCGGCGCCTTCTGCATGTCCGTGAGGCGCAGCCGCACGCCCGTCGGCGCGGGCAGCCTGAAGAGCGCCTGCGCATCCTGGATGTCGATCATCGCAAGCGTGCTGTCGTATTCGTAGTGCCCGGACTCGAAGATGCCGACCACCGTGAACTGCTTCAGGCGCGGCATCATCCCGGCCGGCGTGATCGTGCCTTCCGGCGCGACGAGCGTGACCTTGTCGCCGACGCCCACGCCGAGATTGCCCGCGAGCGCGTTGCCGAGCACGATCCCGAACTGGCCGGGCGCGAGCGCCGTGAGCGCGCCCGCCTTCATGTCCTTGCCGATGTCGGACACCTGCGGCTCGAGCGACGGCTCGACGCCGCGCAGCATCACGCCGCTCACCGCGTCCTGCCGCGTGAGCAGCGCCTGCGCGTCGACATACGGCGCCGCGCCGATCACCGAGCGGTTCAGGCGCGCTTCCTTCGCGGTCAGTTGCCAGTCGGGCATCGAGCCCGTCGGCGAGAAGATCTCGACGTGCGCGAGCACCGACAGCATCCGGTCGCGCACCTCTTTCTGGAAGCCGTTCATCACCGACAGCACGACGATGAGCGCCGCGACGCCGAGCGCGATCCCGAGCATCGACACGAGCGCGATGAAGGAAATGAAGCCGTTGCCGGTCGTGCGTTTGCCGGCGCGCGTGTAGCGCCAGCCGATCTGCCATTCGTACGGGAGTTTCAAGCGTATCCTTTCTGCTGGTTGGGACGCCGCGCGCTGCGTGAAGCGGCGCGCCGGAGCCGGCGGCCCCGGTTACGCGCGCAGTGTGCCACACAATGCTTAATCGACCCTGAAAACGTTCCGGGCCGACCGAACGTGCGCGGCGGCGCGTGCCCAAGCCGCCCGCGGGCGACCGCCCCGCCCCGCGCTCGGGCGACGGACGGCGCGGCCGGATCGGCCGGTTCAAGCGGATCGGCCGCGTCGGGTGGTTCAAGTCAGGCGGTTCAAGCGCGCCCGCCCCCGCCGAACGATCGAACGGCATCGGCCGACGCGGCCACGGCATCCGCCACCCCGATCGGGCACGAACGATGCGACGGCTCGCGAATCGACCGCGCCGGCCGCCTCGTCGCGGACCGACGCGCATGACGCTGCGCCGCGCGGCGCCACGGTGCTTGTCTCGCTACCGCGCGCGCAGCGCCCGCCGGTCGATCATTTTACCCACGCACGCCGCACGCTCCACGCACCCGCATTCCCCCACCCGGCCCGCCCGGTCGCGGCGACCACCCGCGCCGTTTGGCCTACAATGCGCTCCATCATGCGCGCCCAACGTCTTCATTTCCTCGTGCCCTTCGCGCTGCCGTCGACCGCCGACGCCGCGTCCTCCCTTCATACGCTCGATCGTCCCGCGCTCGCGAAGCTCGTCGCCCGCGCGCGGCTCGTCGAGCACACGCTCGGCGAGGATTTCCAGCGCACGCTGCCGCACGAACGCTGGCTCGCGCGCCGGTTCGGCGCGATCGCCGACGACGCCGACGACGCGCCGCTCGCGCCGTACATGCTCGTCGCCGACGGCGGTGCGCCCGGCGACGACACATGGGCGTGCGTCGAGCCCGTGCACGTGCGGATCGCGACCGATCACCTCGTGCTGATCGATCCCGCGTCGCTCGAGATCACCGGCGAAGAAGCCGCCGCGCTCCTGGACACCGCCCGCCCGCTGATCGAAGAGCTCGGCGTGAAGGTGCAGGCGCCGCACGCGTCGCGCTGGTATCTGTCGAGCCCGCAGCTCGCGGGGCTCGCGGGCGCCGCGCCGCTGCGCGCGAGCGGGCGCAACATCGAGATCTGGCTGCCGCACGAGACGCGCACGGGTGAGCGCTCGCGCGCGTGGATGAAACTGCAGAACGAAGTGCAGATGGCGTGGTTCCGGCATCCCGTCAACGAGGCGCGCGACGCGCGCGGCGAGCCGGCCGTCAACTCGATCTGGTTCCATGCGCAAGGCGCGATGAAGCCCGTGACGAGCCCGTTCGCGCGCGTGCTGTCGCGCTCGCCCGGCGCCCGCGGGCTCGCGCTCGCCGCGGGCGCGGCCGCGGGCGGGCCGCCCGCCGCGTTCGACGCGCTCGCGGCAGGCGCCGCGTCGCCGCCGGACGGCGCGACGCTCGTCGAACTCGACGCGCTGACCACGCCGTTCATCGAGCAGGACTGGGCGCGCTGGCACGACGCGCTCGCCGCGCTCGAACGCGACTGGTTCGCACCGGCGCTCGCCGCGCTCGCGCAAGGCCGCATCGGCGAGCTCGCGCTCACGCTGTGCGGCGACACGAGCGCCGCGACGCTCGCCGCGACGCGCGGCGATCTGCGCAAATTCTGGCGCCGCCGCGCGCTTGCCTCCCTGTTCGAATAACGACAACCGCTTCGCATGACCCGCATCGTCACCCGCTCCGCCGTTCCCGCCGCGCTCGACGCGCTCGCCCGCCACGGGCTGCATCCCGTGCTCGCCCGCCTCTACGCGGCGCGCGGAATCGCCTCGCCCGCCGACGTCGAAACCGCGCTGTCGCGCCTCGTGCCGCCCGCGCAGCTCAAGGGCTGCGCGCAGGCCGCCGCGCTCCTCGCCGACGCGCTCGAGGCCGGCCGCAAGATGCTCGTCGTCGCCGATTACGACTGCGACGGCGCGACCGCCTGCGCGGTTGCCGTGCGCGGCCTGCGGATGTTCGGCGCGAAGATCGATTACCTCGTGCCGAACCGCTTCGAATACGGCTACGGGCTCACGCCCGAGATCGTCGAGCTCGCGGCCGCGAGAAAGCCCGACCTGCTGATCACCGTCGACAACGGAATCGCGAGCGTCGACGGCGTCGCGGCCGCGAACGCGCGCGGCATCGACGTGCTCGTCACCGATCACCATCTGCCCGGCGACACGCTGCCCGCCGCGCGCGCGATCGTCAATCCGAACCAGCCCGGCTGCGCGTTCCCGAGCAAGCATATCGCGGGCGTCGGCGTGATGTTCTACGTGCTGCTCGCGCTGCGCGCCGAGCTGCGCGCGCGCGGCGCGTTCGGCGACGCCCGCCCCGAGCCGCGGCTCGACGGGCTGCTCGATCTCGTCGCGCTCGGCACGGTGGCCGACGTCGTGCGGCTCGACGGCAACAACCGCGTGCTCGTCGCGCAAGGCCTGCAGCGCATCCGCAACGGACGGATGCAGCCCGGCATCGCCGCGCTCTTTCGCGCGGCCGCGCGCGACGCGCGCAGCGCATCGGGCTTCGATCTCGGCTTCGGCCTCGGCCCGCGCCTGAACGCGGCGGGCCGCCTGTCGGACATGTCGCTCGGCATCGAATGCCTGACGACCGACGACGTGGGCCGCGCGTGGGAACTCGCGCAGCAGCTCGACGCGATGAACCGCGAGCGGCGCGAGATCGAGGCCGGCATGCAGCAGCAGGCACTCGCCGATCTCGCGTCGGTCGACCCCGCCGAGGCGGCCACCATCACGCTCTTCAACCCCGAATGGCACCAGGGCGTGATCGGGATCGTCGCGGGGCGGCTCAAGGAGCGCTTTCACCGGCCGGCGTTCACGTTCGCGCACGCGGACGACGGCGGCGCGCGCGTGAAGGGCTCCGGCCGCTCGATTCCCGGCTTCCATCTGCGCGATGCGATCGACCTGATCTCGAAGCGCGAACCCGATCTGATCGTCACGTTCGGCGGCCACGCGATGGCCGCGGGCGTCACGCTCGAGACCGCGAACGTGCCGCGCTTCGCGGCCGCGTTCGAGACGGTCGCGCGCGAATGGCTGTCCGACGACGCGCTCGCGCGGGTGATCGAGACGGACGGCGATCTCGAGGATGCCTACTTCACGCCGCAGGTGGTCGAGCTGCTCGATGCGGCCGTCTGGGGCCAGGGCTTCCCGGCGCCGCTCTTCTCGGGCGAATTCGACGTCGCCTCGCAGGCGCTCGTCAAGGACAAGCACCTGAAGCTGCAATTGACGCGCGGCCGCCAGCGCTTCAACGCGATCTGGTTCAATCACGCGGAGCCGCTGCCCGCGCGCGCGACCCTCGCGTTCCGGCTCGCGAGCGATACGTGGAACGGCACGACGCGCGTGCAACTGATCGTCGAGCACGCGGCGTAGCGCACGGGCGCGGGCGCGCATCCGGTCGGGCGCGCCGACGCCGCTTACCGATCCGTCGCGAATTCCCGACGCGTCGAATTCGCGCATCGCCGCCCGTTATCCCCATTGCGCGCGTTTAGCGCGATCGAAACGGCGGGGGACGGTCCGTCTGCCCCATCCGGCCGCGCTCGCCGCTTTTCTCTCTTGCGCCGCCCCCGCCGCCGCACGGCGCCCCCGCCCGGCGGCATCCGCCCCACCGCCGCCGCAGCCCGCGCGCCCCCGTCCCCCCGCCACGCGCGGCCGCCGGCCTCTACCGTACCGGCCGGCCCCCTCGATCGGCTATAATTTCCCCTTTTCACGAAGCGTCAAAAGCGAACAAGATCATGGAAGCGGAACGTCTGAACGCGATCGAAAGCTCCCTCGCGGACCTGCGCCGGCGCGCGGGCGAGCTACGGGGGTATCTTTGACTACGACGTCAAGTCCGAACGTCTAGCCGAAGTCAACAAGCAACTCGAAGATCCGAACGTCTGGAACGACTCGAAGAACGCCCAGGCGCTCGGCCGCGAGAAGAAATCGCTCGAGAGCGTCGTCACGACACTCACCGCGCTCGATAACGACCTGCGCGACGCGCAGGACCTGTTCGAGCTCGCGCACGAGGAAGGCGACGAGGAAACGCTCGTCGCAACCGAATCCGACGCGGCGAAGCTCGAGGCGCGCGTCGCCGACATCGAATTCCGCCGGATGTTCTCGAACCCGGCCGACCCGAACAACTGCTTCATCGACATCCAGGCGGGCGCGGGCGGCACCGAGGCGTGCGACTGGGCGTCGATGCTGCTGCGCCAGTATCTGCGCTACTGCGAGCGCAAGGGCTTCAAGGCCGAAGTGCTCGAGGAATCCGACGGCGACGTCGCGGGCATCAAGAACGCGACGATCAAGGTCTCCGGCGAATACGCATACGGCTACCTGCGCACCGAAACGGGCATCCACCGCCTCGTGCGCAAGTCGCCGTTCGATTCGTCGGGCGGCCGCCACACGTCGTTCTCGTCGGTGTTCGTCTATCCGGAAATCGACGATTCGATCGAAGTCGAGATCAACCCGGCCGACCTGCGCATCGATACCTACCGCGCGTCGGGCGCGGGCGGTCAGCACATCAACAAGACCGATTCGGCCGTGCGGATCACGCACATGCCGACGGGCATCGTCGTCCAGTGCCAGAACGACCGCTCGCAGCACCGCAACCGCGCGGAGGCGATGGCGATGCTCAAGTCGCGCCTCTTCGAAGCCGAGCTGCGCAAGCGCCAGGCCGAGCAGGACAAGCTCGAATCGAGCAAGACCGATGTGGGCTGGGGCCACCAGATCCGCTCGTACGTGCTCGACCAGAGCCGCGTGAAGGATCTGCGCACGAACGTCGAAATGAGCAACACGAAAGCCGTGCTCGACGGCGACCTCGACGACTTCATCAGCGCGAGCCTCAAACAGGGCGTGTAAGCGCCCCTTCGCGCGGGCGCGGCGCGAGCCGGCCCGCGCCGGTCGCGCGCCGCACCGCGCCCCCGCTGCCGCATCACCCTCGAACCCGACCATCATGACCGAACCGACCCAACCGCAGGCCGCTGTCGCAGCGGACGAAAACCAGATCGTCGCGGAGCGCCGCGACAAGCTGCGCGCGCTGCGCGACCAAGGCATCGCCTATCCGAACGACTTCCAGCCGACGCACCACGCGGCCGGTCTGCAGACCGAATACGCGGACGCCGACAAGGAAGCGCTCGACGCGAAGGCGCTCGACGTCGCGGTCGCCGGCCGGATGATGCTCAAGCGCGTGATGGGCAAGGCGAGCTTCGCGACGGTGCAGGACGGTTCGGGTCAAATCCAGTTCTTCGTGACGCCCGCCGATGTCGGCGCCGAAACGTACGACGCGTTCAAGAAGTGGGACCTGGGCGACATCGTCGCCGCGCGCGGCGTGCTGTTTCGCACGAACAAGGGCGAGCTGTCGGTGAAGTGCACGGAGCTGCGGCTGCTCGCGAAGGCGCTGCGTCCGCTGCCCGACAAGTTCCACGGCCTCGCCGACCAGGAAACGCGCTATCGCCAGCGCTACGTCGATCTGATCGTCACGCCCGAGACGCGCGCGACGTTCCGCGCGCGCACGAAGGCGATCGCGTCGATCCGCAAGTTCATGAGCGACGCCGATTTCATGGAAGTCGAGACGCCGATGCTGCACCCGATCCCGGGCGGCGCGGCCGCGAAGCCGTTCGTCACGCATCACAATGCGCTCGACATGCAAATGTTCCTGCGCATCGCGCCCGAGCTTTACCTGAAGCGCCTGATCGTCGGCGGCTTCGAGCGCGTGTTCGAGATCAACCGCAACTTCCGGAACGAAGGCGTGTCGCCGCGCCACAATCCGGAATTCACGATGATGGAGTTCTACGCCGCGTACACCGATTACCGCTGGCTGATGGACTTCACCGAGCGGCTGATCCGCCAGGCGGCCGTCGACGCGCTCGGCACCGCGACGATCCGGTACCAGGGCCGCGAGCTCGATCTCGCCAAGCCGTTCCATCGCCTGACGATCACGCAGGCGATCCAGAAATACGCGCCGAACTACACGGACGGTCAGTTGTCGGACGACGCGTTCCTGCGCGGCGAACTCAAGCGGCTGGGCGTCGACGTCACGCAGCCGGCGTTCCTGAACGCCGGCATCGGCGCGCTGCAGCTCGCGCTCTTCGAGGAAACCGCCGAAGCGCAGCTGTGGGAACCGACCTTCATCATCGACTACCCGATCGAGGTGTCGCCGCTCGCGCGCGAATCGGACACGGTGGCGGGCATCACCGAGCGCTTCGAGCTGTTCGTCACCGGCCGCGAAATCGCGAACGGCTTCTCGGAACTGAACGACCCCGAAGACCAGGCCGCGCGCTTCAGGAAGCAGGTCGAGCAGAAGGACGCGGGCGACGAAGAGGCGATGTTCTTCGACGCCGACTACATCCGCGCGCTCGAATACGGAATGCCGCCGACAGGCGGCTGCGGGATCGGCATCGACCGGCTCGTGATGCTGCTGACCGACAGCCCGACGATTCGCGACGTGCTGCTGTTCCCGCACCTGCGCCGCGAAGACTGATTTCGCGCCACGCGGCCGCCGCGCCGCTCGTCCGCCGCGGCCGTCCGCCCTTGCGCCCCCGCGCCCTCGCGCATTTTCGCCCGCTTTCGCGGGCGGCGCGGGAAGGCGAAGCGCAGCGGACGGCGGCCAGCCCCGCCCGCTTTGTAACCGCCCGTAAATCCCGGCCGCCGCGCCGCCCTGGTCTTGCGCCCCCCTTTTCACGCTGCCTTTGCGCCGCTTGCGCGAGCGGGCGTTTGACAGTGTTTGACACGCAAGTTTGCGCAGCGAATCGTTACAACTTGAAACGGTGCGCCCGTGGCGTTTGATCGACACTAGCTCCGGAAAATAACGCACCGCCGCGTGCGCCAGGAGAGTCGAAAATGGACAACCAGAACACCACCACGCAACAACGTCAGCGCCTTCATCCGCTCGTCGCGACCGCGGCGGGCGCCGTCATCGTCGCGAGCCTCGCGGCCACGGCCGCGATCACGGGCGTATTCCCGAAGGCGAGCAGCACCAACGCGCAGAACGCGCAGACCCAGGCCGCGTTGATCGCGTCGCAGCCGGCCGTCGATACGGCCGCCGCAGCGAGCGCCGCGCTCGCCGCGCAAGCCGCGCAGCAGGCGGCCCAGCAGCCGCAGCAGACGGTCGCCCAAGCCGCGCCGAAGCCGACCTCGCATCAGACGACGCGCCACCATCACAAGACGTCCGCCGCACCGCAGCCGCCGCAATATGCGCAGCAGCCGTATCCGCAGCAGCAGCAATCGACCTACTGCGCGAGCTGCGGCACCGTTGCGTCGATCGTGCCGGTGCGCACGGCGGGCACGAGCTCGGGGCTCGGCGCGATCGGCGGCGCGGCCGCGGGCGGCCTGGTCGGCAACCAGTTCGGCCGCGGCAACGGCCGCACCGCGATGACGATCATCGGCGCGCTCGGCGGCGGCCTCGCCGGCAACGCGGTCGAGAAGCAGGTTCGCAGCGAAACCGATTATCAGGTCCAGGTACAGATGCAGGACGGCTCGACGCGCACGTTCACCTACCACAACCCGCCGCCGTTCGGCCAGGGCCAGCGCGTGCGCGTGGAGAACGGCACGCTCGTCGGCGCGTGACACCGGGCGCGGCGGGACGGCCGCGCGCCCCTCGCCGTCCCGGCGGCGCCGGCTTTGCCTGCCGCCCGTCGCGCAGGCAGGAAAAACGGCTCGTGAGTGCTTCACGAGCCGTTTTTCCTGGGTCTTCGTCAAACGCTTGCGGGACGCATCGTCCTTGCGCTGCATCCGTTGCATCGCCGTCGCCCGCGCGATCGAACTCGTCGCCGAACTCGCCGCGTCGTAAGCATGACGGGCACCATCGGCCGGCAACGGCGCGCGCGGGCGCCCGGGGCGGCCCAGCGCACGGCCGCTTCATTTCGCCCCGCGCATGAAACGCACGAGACACGCACGAGACGCGCGACAGGCGCGGCGGCGGCCCGCCGCTTCGCGTTGCCGCGCGTTCCGGCGGCGGCGCGCGGCGGCGTCGCGCCGCGTCAATCCTCGTCGTCGAAATCCGATTCGTCGATCCAGTGCGCCTGGATCGCCTCGAGAATCTTCTCGCCCGAATGGTCCGGATCGTCGTCGAAGCCGTCGAGATCGAGCACCCACTGGCGCAGCTCGGTAAAGCGGATCGTCTTCGGATCGACATCCGGATGCTGGTCCGCGAGCGCGATCGCGATCTCGCGGGAATCGGTCCATTTCATCGTCGAACCTCCTCGCCGTCAGTGATTTTCCTTCGCGTGATTGATCGAATACTTCGGAATCTCGACGACCAGATCCACGCCCTCCTTCACGATCGCCTGGCACGACAGGCGCGACGTCGGCTCGAGGCCCCACGCCTTGTCGAGCAGGTCATCCTCGTCCTCCTCGGACGGATCGAGCTCGTTGAAGCCTTCGCGGATGATCACGTGGCACGTCGTGCACGCGCACGACTTCTCGCACGCATGCTCGATTTCGACGCCGTTCTCGAGCAAGGTGTCGCAGATGCTCTTGCCGGGCATGGCGTCGATCACCGCGCCGTCCGGACACAATTCGACGTGCGGCAGTACTACGAGTTGAGGCATGTTCGTTCCGTTCGTTGAGCCAGTGCGCGGCTCGCCGCCGCGCCGTCCATCGCCGCGCCGGCGGCCGTTCGGCCGCGCGGCGCGGTGCGTATTCAGATCTCGTCGAGCTTGCGCCCCGCGAGCGCCCGCTTGATGCTCTTGTCCATCCGGCGCGCGGCGAATTCGTCGGTGCCCTCGGCGAGCGCCTTCGTCGCCGTATCGATCGCGTCCGCGTCGTCGCCCGGCGCGAGCGCGCGCAGCGACGCGACGAGCGCATCGACCGTCGCGCGCTCGCTCGCGTCGAGCAGATCGCCGTCCGCGACGAGCGCCGCTTCCGTCGCCTCGACGAGCCGCTGCGCCTCAACCTGCGCCTCGCGCAGCGCGCGCGCGCGCATGTCGACCTCGGCCGTCTTGAAGCTGTCTTCGAGCATGCGCGCGATGTCGTCGTCGCCGAGACCGTACGAAGGCTTCACGACGACCGACGCCTCGACGCCCGAGTGCTGCTCGCGCGCGAACACCGACAGCAAACCGTCCGCATCGACCTGATAGGTCACGCGAATCCGCGCGGCGCCCGCCGTCATCGGCGGAATGCCGCGCAGCTCGAAGCGCGCGAGCGAGCGGCAGTCGGACACGAGCTCGCGCTCGCCCTGCACGACATGGATCGCCATCGCGGTCTGGCCGTCCTTGAAGGTCGTGAACTCCTGCGCGCGCGCGACGGGAATCGTCGAGTTGCGCGGAATGATCTTCTCGACGAGGCCGCCCATCGTCTCGACGCCGAGCGACAGCGGAATCACGTCGAGCAGCAGCCAGTCGTCGCCGCCGCTGCGATTGCCCGCGAGCAGATCCGCCTGGATCGCCGCGCCGAGCGCGACGACCTGGTCCGGATCGAGATTGACGAGCGGCGGCTGGCCGAAATACTTCGCGACCGCGTCGCGGATCACCGGCATGCGCGTCGCGCCGCCGACGAGCACGACGCCCTTGATGTCGGCCGCGCTCACCTGCGCGTCGCGCAGCGCCTTGCGAGTGGGCCCGAGCGTGCGCTGCACGAGCGGCTCGACGAGCGCGGCGAACGTGTCGCGCGTGATCGTCTGCGCGAGCTTCTCGCCCGTCGACAGCTTCACGTCGACACGCGCCTGCGGCGCGGCCGACAGCGCCTCCTTCGCGCCGCGCACGCGATCGAGCAGCAGGCGCACGTCCTCGGGCGCGAGCGCGGCCACCTCGAGGCCCGCCTGCGCGAGCACGTGCTCGAACAGCAGGTGATCGAAATCGTCGCCGCCGAGCGCGGAATCGCCGCCCGCCGCGAGCACTTCGAACACGCCCTTCGTGAGCTTCAGAATCGACAGATCGAACGTGCCGCCGCCGAGGTCATAGACCGCATAGAGGCCCTCCGCGCCGTTGTCGAGCCCGTATGCGATCGCGGCCGCGGTCGGCTCGTTCAACAGGCGCAGCACGTTCAGCCCCGCGAGCCGCGCGGCGTCCTTCGTCGCCTGGCGCTGCGCATCGTCGAAATACGCGGGCACCGTGATGACCGCGCCGACGAGGTCGTCGCCGAGCGTATCCTCGGCGCGTTGCCGCAGCGTCGCGAGAATTTCCGCCGATACCTCGACCGGGCTCTTCACGCCGTCGACCGTGCGGATCTGCACCATGCCGGGCGCATCGACGAATTCGTATGGCGCGTTCGCCGCGCCCTCGACTTCCGCCTTGCCCCGCCCCATGAAGCGCTTGACCGACACGATCGTGTTGCGCGGATCGATCGCCGCCTCTTCCTTCGCGGCATGGCCGATCCGCCGGCCGCCCTTGTCCAGATAGCGGACGACGGAGGGCAACAGCACGCGCCCCGCATCATCGGGCAATGCTTCCGGAATGCTGTTGCGCACCGCCGCGACGAGCGAATTCGTCGTGCCGAGGTCGATGCCGACGGCGAGGCGCCGCTGATGCGGCGCGGGCGCCATGCCGGGTTCGGAAATTTGCAGTAAAGCCATCTCGTGTGTTCGATGAGGGCCGAAGCCCCGCTTGCATCGCGTGCGTAAAGCGCGCGGTTAGTCGGTTAGTGTTCGAGACGCTCGATCTGAGCGCCGATCTCGGCCGATACGCGCTCGACGAACATCAGTTGGCGCACGGCCTCGGCCGCGCCCTGGTCCGAGCCGCTGTCGAGCAGCGCGCCCAGCTTCGCGAGGCGCGCGCGCCGCTCGTCGCGCAATTCGGCGAGAAGCGCGTCGAGCGCGTCGACGTTCTTCGCGCCCGCCGCATCCTCGATGCGCTCGCGCCACTCCATCTGCTGCATCAGGAACGCCGGCTCCATCGCCGTGTTGTTCTCCGCGCCGACATCGACGCCGCGCAGGTGCAGCAGGTACGTCGCCCGCTTGAGCGGATCGCGCAGCGTCTGATATGCCTCGTTCGCGCGCGTCGCCCATTGCATGGCGATGCGCTTTTGCGCGTCGCCCGCGGCGGCGAAGCGATCCGGGTGCACCTGCGACTGCACGGCGCGGTACGCGGCGTCGAGCGTCGGCTCGTCGAGCGCGAATCGCGCCGGCAAATGAAAGAGATCGAAGTGGCTGTCCTTCAACGAAACCATCGCGTAGTCGCTCTCGCGCTCAACTCGTTGTCGACCGCGGCACGTCGACCGAAGTGCCGCCCATTAAAAAGGCGGCCCGCGCCGCCTCTTGCCCGCCCCGCGCGGAGCGCCGTCACACGCGGAACGATTCGCCGCAGCCGCACTCGTCCTTTACGTTCGGATTGTTGAACTTGAACCCCTCGTTCAACCCCTCGCGCGCGAAGTCGAGCTCCGTGCCGTCGATGTACGCAAGGCTTTTCGGGTCGACGAAGACCTTCACGCCGTGGCTTTCGAACATCTGATCCTCGGGGGTGAGCTCGTCGACGTACTCGAGCTTGTACGCGAGGCCCGAGCAGCCGGTCGTGCGCACGCCGAGCCGCAGGCCCAGCCCCTTGCCGCGCCGCGTCAGATACTTCTGCACATGTTGCGCAGCCTTTTCGGTCAGTGTGATAGCCATAATGCCCTTCTTCGCACGAAGCGGACTTCGTGCGTCATGCGTCCAAACCCAAACCCGCCGTGCGTCGAACCCGAGACGCCGCTTACGCGGCGGCCTTGCCGTCCTCGGCCGTTTCGTGGCGCTTCTTGTAGTCGGCCACGGCCGCCTTGATCGCGTCTTCCGCGAGGATCGAGCAGTGGATCTTCACCGGCGGCAGCGCGAGCTCCTCGGCGATCTGCGTGTTCTTGATCGCGAGCGCCTCGTCGAGCGTCTTGCCCTTGACCCACTCGGTGACGAGCGAGCTCGACGCGATCGCCGACCCGCAACCGTAGGTCTTGAACTTCGCGTCCTCGATCACGCCGTCCGCGCCCACGCGGATCTGCAGCTTCATCACGTCGCCGCACGCGGGCGCGCCGACCATGCCGGTGCCCACCGTGTCGTCGTCCTTCGCGAACGAGCCGACGTTACGCGGATTTTCGTAGTGGTCCAGAACCTTGTTGCTGTAAGACATGACTCAAACTCCTTGCTTCGTTTCGTCTGCGCGGCGCGCCGGCGCCCGCGAAAAAGTCGCCGCGCTCAGTGCGCCGCCCATTCGATCGTCGACAGATCGATGCCTTCCTGATGCATCTCCCAAAGCGGCGACAGGTCGCGCAGCTTCGCGATCTTGCTCTTCAGCAGGTCGATCACGTAGTCGACTTCCTGCTCCGTCGTGAAGCGGCCGACCGTGAAGCGGATCGAGCTGTGCGCGAGCTCGTCGTTGCGGCCGAGCGCGCACAGCACGTAGGACGGCTCGAGCGACGCCGACGTGCACGCGGAACCCGACGACACCGCGACGTCCTTGATCGCCATGATCAGCGATTCGCCTTCGACAAAATTGAAGCTGATGTTCAGGTTGTGCGGAATCCGGTGCTCGAGATCGCCGTTCACGTAGGTTTCGTCGATTTCCGACAGGCCGCGCAGCAGCTTGTCGCGCAGCATCCGGATGCGCTCGTTCTCGGTCGCCATCTCTTCGCGCGCGATGCGAAACGCCTCGCCCATGCCGACGATCTGGTGCGTCGGCAACGTGCCCGAGCGCATGCCGCGCTCGTGGCCGCCGCCGTGCATCTGCGCCTCGATGCGCACGCGCGGCTTGCGGCGCACATACAACGCGCCGATGCCCTTCGGGCCGTAGGTCTTGTGCGCGGAGAACGACATCAGGTCGACCTTCAGCTTCGCGAGGTCGATTTCGACCTTGCCCGTCGCCTGCGCGGCGTCGACGTGGAAGATGATGCCCTTCTCGCGGCAGATCTCGCCGATCGTCGCGATGTCCTGGATCACGCCGATCTCGTTGTTCACATGCATCACCGACACGAGGATCGTGTCCGGGCGCAGCGCGGCCTTGAACACGTCGAGATCGACGAGCCCGTCGTCCTTCACGTCGAGATAGGTCACCTCGAAGCCTTCGCGCTCGAGCTCGCGGCAGGTGTCGAGCACCGCCTTGTGCTCGGTCTTCACGGTGACGATGTGCTTGCCCTTGCCCTGATAGAAGTGCGCGGCGCCCTTGATCGCGAGGTTGTCGGACTCGGTCGCGCCGGAGGTCCAGATGATCTCGCGCGGATCGGCGTTCACGAGGGCGGCCACCTGCTCGCGCGCCTCTTCGACCGCGCGCTCCGCGTCCCAGCCGTATGCGTGGCTGCGCGACGCCGGGTTGCCGAACTGCTCGCGCAGATACGGCACCATCTTGTCGACGACGCGCGGATCGACGGGGGTCGTCGCGCTGTAGTCCATGTAGATGGGCAGGTGGGGGATATCGTTGTTCATCTATCGCTCCGGGTATGCATTCAGTGCGGGGACTATTCGTTGTACGGGCCGCGTTCAGTGCGCGGCCATCATGAATTCGCGATGTTGAAGACCGAATTCGGGCCGAGCGGAACCGAGCGGACGGGCTCGACGCTCGCCGCGACGGGCTCCGGCTTGCGCTTGTCGCGCAGCACGGCCGGCGTGCCCTCGCGGGCGCGCTGCTGATCGACGAGATCCTGCAGCGACACCGAATCGAGGTATTCGACCATCTTCTGGTTCAGCGTCGACCACAGTTCGTGCGTCATGCAATGGCCATCGGGCTGCTTCGAGCCTTCGCACGCGCCCTTGCCGCCGCACTGGGTCGCATCGAGCGGCTCGTCGACCGCGATGATGATGTCGGCGACCGTCACGTCCTGCGCGCGGCGCGCGAGGTTGTAGCCGCCGCCCGGTCCGCGGACCGATTCGACGATTTCATGCCGGCGCAACTTGCCGAACAATTGCTCGAGGTAGGAGAGCGAAATCCGCTGGCGCTGGCTGATGCCTGCAAGCGTCACCGGGCCTTGCTCCTGGCGTAGCGCCAAGTCGATCATCGCCGTGACGGCGAAACGGCCTTTGGTGGTGAGTCTCATGGTATTGAATGGGCAGCAATCTTGACGATTTTTGTCAAGTATAAATATTTGACCAATTTAGTCAAGTATCCCTGCCGCTAAAAGGGGTTGTATGCGGCGCCTCAGCGCGCCGTTTCACGCAGGCTGTCGAGAAGGCCGCGGCACGCGGCCTCGCACTGATCGAGCACCTGCTCGAAGCCGCGCGCGCCGCCGAAATATGGATCGGCGATGTCGCCGGCCGAGCCGTCGCCCGCGAATTCCATCAGGAGCCGGACCTTGCCCCGATATTGCGGCGGGCAGCGCTTGCGCAACGCCGCAAGATTGGCGCCGTCCATCGCGAGCACGAGATCGAAGCGTTCGAAATCGGCGTCGCCGATCTGCCGCGCCCGCAGCGCCGACAGATCGTAGCCCCGCGCACGCGCCGCTTGCTGCGCGCGCGCGTCGGGCGCTTCGCCGACATGCCAGTCGCCCGTGCCGGCCGAATCGATCTCGATCGCCCCGTCGAGCCCCGCTGCAGCCACCTGATGGCGCATCACCCCTTCCGCGGTGGGCGAGCGGCAGATATTGCCGAGGCAGACGAAACAGATCGCGACGCTTTTCATCGTGCAGCCGGACACGCGCGGCGAACCGCTCGAATGGATAACGCGCCATTATACAAAGGCGCGCCAATTCCCGCTTGCGCCGGGTGCCGCGTCACAGCGCCTTCGGGTCGCCGAGCGGCGCGACGTGCGACGCGGCGGGCAACGGCTGCGACGCATCATCGACGAACCCGTACGACACCGCGCGCGCGAGTTCGGCCGACGTATCGCGCGCGACGGCGGGCGCGCGCCGCGGCGCGGCTTCGGACAGATACAGGTAGGCGGCGGCAGCGAGCGGCACGACGATCGCAAGCGGCCAATACATCGATATTGTCTTTCTCATGATGCGACCTCTCTCGGCTGGCGCATCGGGCATACCCCAATGCTGATGTCGACATTCTATAGATCACATCTATTGAGATAAATCCATGAATAGCGAACGCAGTGTTGTCGCGCGATGAACAGTCGCGGCCGAGAACAAGCGGGTCAGCGCGTCGAAGACGGGTCGAGATGCGTGCGCGACGCCGCATACAGCTCGCGGAACGTCCGCCCGGCGGGGGCCGGGATGTCGCGCGTAGCCGTCCAACCTCGGGCCCAGCCGCCCGCGAACGGCATGCGCCCGAGCATCCCCGCCACGCCGCCCGCCGAACCGCCCGCCCGCTCGAGCACGCGCACCGCGAGCTTCGTCGCGAGCGCGTACAGCGCCGGCCGCCGCGCGAAAAAGCCCCAGGCCGCCAGTGCCGCGCGCTCGCGCCACGGCCGCAGGCGCCGCTCGACCTGCTTTTCGCGCAGCTTGCGCAGCAAGCCCGAAATCGGGATGCCGACCGGACAGACGCTGTCGCACTCGCCGCAGAGCGTCGCCGCCTGCGGCAAATCGAGCGCATTGGCGAGCCCGACGTAGCTCGGCGTCAGCACCGAGCCCATCGGCCCCGGATACACCCAGCCGTACGCGTGCCCACCGACTTTCTGATAGACCGGGCAATGATTCATGCACGCGCCGCAGCGAATGCAGCGGAGCATCTCCTGGAATTCGCCGCCGATGAGCCCGCTGCGGCCGCCGTCGACGAGCACGACATAGGCGTGCTCGGGCCCGTCCTCGTCGCCGTCGCCGCGCACGCCGGTCAGCAGCGAGAAATAGTTCGACGTCTTCTGCCCGGTCGCCGAGCGCGGCAACAGGCGCATCGCGGTCGCGAGATCCTCGAGCGTCGGCAACACCTTCTCGATTCCCGTCACCGCCACATGCACGCGCGGCAGCACCGTACACATTCCTTCGTTGCCCTCGTTCGTCACGAGCACGACGGAACCCGTCTCGGCGATCAAGAAGTTGCCGCCCGTCACGCCCATGTCCGCCGACAGGAAATGCGGACGCAGCACCTCGCGCGCCTCGCGGGTCATCTCGGAAATGTCGGTGAGACGCGCCCGCCCGTGCGTCTTCGCGAACAGATCGGCAATCTCTTCCTTGTCCCGGTGCAGCACGGGCGCGATGATGTGGCTCGGCGGCTCGTTGCCGTTGATCTGCAGAATGTATTCGCCGAGATCCGTCTCGATCGACTGCACGCCGAGCCGCGCGAGCACCGCGTTGAGATTCGCCTCCTCGGTCACCATCGATTTCGTCTTGATGACCTTCTTCACGTCGTGCCGGCGCGCGATGTCGGCGACCAGCTTCGCCGCGTCCTGCGTCGTCTGCGCGTACAGCACGGTCGTCCCGCGCCGAGCGGCCTCGCGCTCGAACATCTCGAGCCATACGTCGAGCCGCTCGAGCGCGCGATCGCGGCGCGCCTTGAGCTGCGCGCGCGTCGCGACGAAATCGAGCTGCGTGACCGCCTCGGCGCGGCCCGACACGAATTTCGTCGAGAGTCTCCTCAGGTTTTCCTGCAGTCGCGCATCGGCGAGCTTCTCGCCGGCGCGCGCCTTGAAGTGCATCGATTGGACTTGCATGGCGGCTCGTGGGGTTCGTGAATCGCGTCGTGCGCTTGCTCGTCGTGCGCTCGCAGCGGCGCTCTCGTCTCTCGTCTCTCGTCTCCGTGTCTCGTAGCGGCGGGCCCGCGGCGCATGTCGCGACCGGGCCGTTCGTGCAGGGCGATGCTCAAACGTCGCCCGCGAGCACTTGCGCGACGTGCAGCACGCGCGTGTCGCGATCGCCCGTGCGGCGCAGCCGCCCTTCGATGTTCAGCATGCAGCCGAGATCGCCGAGCACGACCGCGCCCGCGCCCGTCGCGCGCACGTTCGCGCACTTCTCGTCGACGATCGCGGTCGAGATGTCGCCGTATTTCACCGCGAACGTGCCGCCGAAGCCGCAGCAGTGCTCGCAATCCTTCATCTCGGCGACGGCTACGCCGCGCTGCGCGAGCAGCGCGCGCGGCTGCGCCTTCACGCCGAGCTCGCGCAGGCCGGAGCACGAATCGTGGTACGTGACGGGCCCCTTGAACGCGCCCGGCTCGAGCGTGACCCGCGCGACGTTGACGAGGAAGTCGGTCAGCTCGTAGACCTTCGTGCGCAGGCGCCCATAGCGCGCCATCAGTTCGGGATCGTCGCGAAAGAGCTCGCCGTAATGGACCCGGATCATTCCGCCGCACGAGCCCGACGGCACGACGACATAGTCGAGCGATTCGAATTCGGCCAGCGTCTTTTCGGCGAGATCGCGCGCGATCGCGCGCTCGCCCGAGTTGTACGCGGGCTGGCCGCAGCACGTCTGCGCGGGCGGCACGACGACGTCGCAGCCCGCCTGCTTCAGCAGCTTGAGCGCGGAGAAGCCGATCTCGGGCCGCATCAGGTCGACGACGCACGTGACGAACAATCCGACTCGCATAGGCGCTCCTTCGAGAAAACGTCGCTCATTATCCGCCGTTCGCGCGGCCGCACCAACGCCGGCGCGCAAAGAAACGCCGCTCGCGGCATCGAGCGAGGACTTCCTCGAACACCGTTCGCTTTTTTCACGATACGAGATACAATCGTCGCATTGGTATTGGATGCGGCAATCAATTTCCCACGATGAGCAACCCGAACCCGGATTCCAAAACGTCGATCCAGGTGATCGAACGGATGATGCGGCTCCTCGATGCGCTCGCCGCGCACAGCGATCCGGTCAGCCTGAAGGAACTCGCGCAGCGCACCGAGCTGCACCCGTCCACCGCGCACCGGATCCTGAACGACATGGTGACCTGCCGTCTCGTCGACCGGTCCGCCCCCGGCACCTATCGGCTCGGCATGCGCCTGCTCGAACTCGGCAATCTCGTGAAGGCGCGGCTGTCGGTGCGCGATGCCGCGCTGATGCCGATGCGCGAGCTGCATCGGCTGACCGGGCAGACCGTGAACCTGTCGGTGCGCCAGGGCGACGAGATCGTCTACATCGAGCGTGCGTATTCGGAGCGCTCGGGGATGCAGGTGGTGCGCGCGATCGGCGGCCGCGCGCCGCTGCACCTCACGTCGGTCGGCAAGCTGTTCCTCGCGGCCGACGAGACGTCGCGGGTGCGCGCGTACGCGACGCGCACGGGCCTGGCCGGCCATACGCAAAACAGCATCACTGACCTGCCGAAGCTCGAGCGCGAATTGACGCTCGTGCGCCAGCAAGCGTGCGCGCGCGACAACGAGGAACTGGAGCTGGGCGTGCGCTGCATTGCGGCCGGCATCTACGACGATTCGGGCAAGCTGGTCGCGGGGCTGTCGCTGTCCGCGCCGGCGGACCGGCTGCAGGACGCGTGGCTCGGACAGTTGAGCCGCACGGCGCTCACGATCTCCGAATCGCTCGGCTATCGCCCGGAAACCGCGAAGGAAATGGACGCGCCGGCGCAGAAACAGGCCTAGGCGCGCGCGCCGCGCATGCATCGGCCGGCCGCCTTCGGGCCGAAAAACAAAAAACCCGCTGGTTTCAGCGGGTTCAGATTGCTGACAAACCCTCGCCAAGTGGGGTTTTTTTGTTTTTTAATGGCGTGATGCTGAAGACGCCCATGCCCACGCAGCACGAACTCGAGATGGTGACGCTCGAGGAACTCGTGCCGAAGGACCACCTGCTGCGCCAGATCGATGCGGCGGTGGATTTCGAGTTCATCCGCGCGAAGGTGGCGCATCTGTATTGCGCGGACAACGGGCGGCCGGCGCTCGATCCCGTGGTGATGTTCAAGCTGTTGTTCATCGGCTACCTGTTCGGGGTGCGCAGCGAGCGGCAACTGATGCGTGAGGTCCAGGTCAACGTCGCCTATCGCTGGTTCGCCCGGTTCCGGCTGACCGACAAGGTGCCGGATGCGTCAACGTTCTCGCAGAATCGCCGCCGACGCTTCACGGACACGACGGTGTATCAGGAGATCTTCGACGAGATCGTGCGGCAGGCGATCAAGCGCGGGCTGGTCGACGGTCGGGTGCTGTACACGGACAGCACGCACCTGAAGGCGAACGCGAACAAAGGCAAGTTCGATGTGGTGAAGCTGGAGCAGACGCCGGCCGCCTACACGGAGGCATTGAACGCGGCAGTGGATGCGGACCGGGCCGCGCATGGCAGGAAGCCGCTGGATCGCGACGACGATGAGCCGCCGTCTAGCAAGGACACCAAGCTCAGCCGGACCGATCCGGACAGCGGCTACATGGTGCGGGACGACAAGCCGAAGGGGTTCTTCTATCTGGACCACCGCACGGTGGATGCCAAGCACGCGATCATCACCGATACGCATGTGACGCCGGCCTCGGTGCATGACAGCCAGCCGTATCTGGATCGGCTGGATCGCCAGCGCGAGCGCTTTGAGTTCAAGGTCGAGGCGGTGGGGCTGGATGCGGGCTACTTCACGCCGGCGGTGTGCCAGGGGCTGGAGGAGCGAGGGATTGCCGGGGTGATGGGCTATCGCACGCCGAACCACAAGCCGGGCATGTTCTACAAACGGCAGTTCAAGTACGACGCGTATCGCAACGAATACGTGTGCCCGCAGGGGCAGGCCCTGCCGTACAGCACGACCAATCGGCTCGGCTATCGGGAATACAAATCCAATGCGCAGATCTGCGGGCGCTGCCCGGTACGATCGCAGTGCACGAACAGTGCGATCGCGGTGAAGGTGGTAACGCGCCACGTGTGGGAGCGCGCCAAGGAGCGGGTGGACGCGCGGCGCTTGACCGAATGGGGCCAACGCATTTACGCGCGGCGCAAGCAGACGGTGGAGCGCAGCTTCGCCGATGCCAAGCAGCTGCATGGGCACCGTTATGCCCGTATGCGTGGGCTACGCAAGGTGGCCGAGCAGTGCTTGCTGGCCGCGGCGGCACAGAACATCAAGAAGATTGCGATGCTGCTGGCGCGGAAGCGGAAAAAGGGGCCAGCGGGTCCCGATTGGCGCTTCGTGCGCATGCTGCTGCGTCTGGTGAGCGGTTTGCGCTGCAGCTTCGACTACCCGCTCGCGGCGAACCCGCAATCCTGATCCCAGAAAGACAAAACCCCACGCTCACAAAAACGTGGGGTTCGTCAGCAGTCTGAAGCCCCGCGAATGCGGGGCTTTCCCCAAACGAGCAGGCGGTGCGCCTGGCGCTTACGCTGTCTTGCCGCTGCGGCGCGACGCGGCGGCCGCGGTGTTCGCCGCCTTCGTGGCGACGGCGGCGGCGGCGTTGAAGTTCGTTTCGGCGATCTCGACCGCTTGCTTCGCGGCTTTCTGCACCGTTTCGTACGTCGTGTTCGCGGCGTTGATCGCCGACTTCAGCGCGGCAACAGCGGTTTCCGAGCCGGCCGGCGCGTTCTTCGCGACGTTGTCGACGAGCGCCTGCACCTTGCGGTTCTGTTCCTCGTATTGCGCCTCGGCGACCTTCGCGAATTCGGCTTGCGTGGCCGACGCGATTTCGTACACGTGACGGCCGTACGCGAGCACCTTCTCGGCGATCGGCTGCGTGAGGCTCGCCTGCAGCGCGAGCAGTTCCTGTGCATCCTTCACCGACAGTGCGCGCTGCACGTTTTCCTGGCTTTCGGCGAGCGTCGACTTCACCACTTGCAGATTCAGTTCGATCAGCTTTTCGACGCCTTCGAACGCTTTCGTCGTGAGGCCGAAGAGGCTTTCGATGTTGGCTTTCTGGGCGGCGGCGATTTGCTCGGGGGTCAGCAAGGACATGTTCATGCTCCTGAGGTTCGATCGATGATCGTGAAGGAAAAGGGCGCAACTTTGGGGAACAGATACCTGAAACTGCTTTGTGCAACGCAACAATGGTTCCTATTTTAGGGCGTCAGAATTGAATGTCAAGTCCTTTTGGTGCATTGCACAATCCTGGCAATTCTTAAACAAAACAATAGTTTGCGCTGTCTCGTTGGGATCGGTTTCAGCGTATGCCGCAGCCCGGCTCGGCGGCGTGTCGCGTTGACGCATGCGCACCATCGCGACGCAGTAAACCGATTGGAGCGGCGGAACGTTTAACATTCTGGCTGGTCGAACCGCGCGCCGTTTACGGCTAGCGGCAGACGCGAATCGTTCGTGGGCGTCTGCCGCCGGGCCGCCGGCGGGGCGTTCGGCCCGTCTTGCCGCCGTATTCGTGGTTTCCCCTGCTTCAGCTTGTCCGTTGTGACGCCGATATTCTGATCAACCGGTGGGTGATTGGTGTGTCGCGCGCGTCGGGCGTCTCGCTTTCTTCATCGTATTTTTCGATGGAAAGGGCGAGGGCGATTGACCTAGCATGACCGATTCTTACATTCCGGTTTAACGAAAATCGGTAAGTGCCTAATATTGCTTATTTTTTCAGCTTTTACTACACTTGCGGAAACCTCCCGCCGTTTTGTTCGGACCCTAATGAAAGCCCAATTGTTTGCACCGCTCAGGATGATGCAGAGCGTGGCGCTCGGCACCGCCGTCTCGGTTGCCGTCTCGCTGATGGTGGCGACGGCCGCCGTCGCGCCCGCGGACGCGTTCGCCGCCACCGCCAAGACCGCGCAGAGCGCGAAAGGCAAGAAGAGCGCGGCGAAGAAATCGCTGCGCGCCGCTTCGTCGAGCGCTGAGCCGCGCGCGAAGGGCGCGCGCAAGCGCGTGACCTACGTGTCGAACGGCCGGCACCGCAGCGGCGTGCGCCGCGTCGCGTTCCAGCCGCGGCCGCCGTCGGTCGGCCAGGCGTTCGGCCTGCATGAGACGCCCGATTCGCTCGCGCTGCGCTCGAGCGTCGCGTACGTCGTCGATCAGAACACGTCCGAGCCGCTCTTCGACAAGAATTCGCACGCGGTCGTGCCGATCGCGTCGATCACGAAGCTGATGACCGCGATGGTCGTCCTCGACTCGAAGTCGCCGCTCACCGATCAGATCGACGTGACCGACGAGGATCGCGACTACGAGAAGGGCACGGGCTCGCGCCTGTCGGTCGGCTCGGTGCTGTCGCGTGAGGACATGCTGCACATCGCGCTGATGGCGTCGGAGAACCGCGCGGCGGCCGCGCTGTCGCGCTACTACCCGGGCGGCCGTCCGGCGTTCATCGCGGCGATGAACGCGAAGGCGAAGTCGCTCGGCATGACCGATACGCACTTCGAGAACTCGACGGGCCTGTCCAGCCAGAACGTATCGAGCGCGCGCGATCTCGTGAAGATGGTGAACGCGGCGTACCAGTACCCGCTCATCCGCAAGTTCTCGACCGATCGCAGCTACGAGGTCAACACCGGCAAGCGGACGCTCGCGTACAACAGCACGAATGCGCTCGTGCGCAATCCGTCGTGGGACATCGGCCTGCAGAAGACGGGCTTCATCAACGAGGCGGGCGAGTGCCTCGTGATGCAGACGACGATTCACGGCCGCCCGATCGTGATGGTGCTGCTCGATTCGTTCGGCAAGTATTCGCGCTTCGCCGATGCGTCGCGCGTGCGCAACTGGCTCGACAACGGCGGCGGCGAGCGCCTGACGGCGGCGAATACGTCGACGGGCGGCACCTGATCGGCCGCGTGGCCGTCCGCTCCCGGCGCGCCGCTCAGCAAAAAGCCCCGCATTCGCGGGGCTTCAGACTGCTGACGAACCCCACGTTTTTGTGAGCGTGGGGTTTTGTCTTTCTGGGATCAGGATTGCGGGTTCGCCGCGAGCGGGTAGTCGAAGCTGCAGCGCAAACCGCTCACCAGACGCAGCAGCATGCGCACGAAGCGCCAATCGGGACCCGCTGGCCCCTTTTTCCGCTTCCGCGCCAGCAGCATCGCAATCTTCTTGATGTTCTGTGCCGCCGCGGCCAGCAAGCACTGCTCGGCCACCTTGCGTAGCCCACGCATACGGGCATAACGGTGCCCATGCAGCTGCTTGGCATCGGCGAAGCTGCGCTCCACCGTCTGCTTGCGCCGCGCGTAAATGCGTTGGCCCCATTCGGTCAAGCGCCGTGCGTCCACCCGCTCCTTGGCGCGCTCCCACACGTGGCGCGTTACCACCTTCACCGCGATCGCACTGTTCGTGCACTGCGATCGTACCGGGCAGCGCCCGCAGATCTGCGCATTGGATTTGTATTCCCGATAGCCGAGCCGATTGGTCGTGCTGTACGGCAGGGCCTGCCCCTGCGGGCACACGTATTCGTTGCGATACGCGTCGTACTTGAACTGCCGTTTGTAGAACATGCCCGGCTTGTGGTTCGGCGTGCGATAGCCCATCACCCCGGCAATCCCTCGCTCCTCCAGCCCCTGGCACACCGCCGGCGTGAAGTAGCCCGCATCCAGCCCCACCGCCTCGACCTTGAACTCAAAGCGCTCGCGCTGGCGATCCAGCCGATCCAGATACGGCTGGCTGTCATGCACCGAGGCCGGCGTCACATGCGTATCGGTGATGATCGCGTGCTTGGCATCCACCGTGCGGTGGTCCAGATAGAAGAACCCCTTCGGCTTGTCGTCCCGCACCATGTAGCCGCTGTCCGGATCGGTCCGGCTGAGCTTGGTGTCCTTGCTAGACGGCGGCTCATCGTCGTCGCGATCCAGCGGCTTCCTGCCATGCGCGGCCCGGTCCGCATCCACTGCCGCGTTCAATGCCTCCGTGTAGGCGGCCGGCGTCTGCTCCAGCTTCACCACATCGAACTTGCCTTTGTTCGCGTTCGCCTTCAGGTGCGTGCTGTCCGTGTACAGCACCCGACCGTCGACCAGCCCGCGCTTGATCGCCTGCCGCACGATCTCGTCGAAGATCTCCTGATACACCGTCGTGTCCGTGAAGCGTCGGCGGCGATTCTGCGAGAACGTTGACGCATCCGGCACCTTGTCGGTCAGCCGGAACCGGGCGAACCAGCGATAGGCGACGTTGACCTGGACCTCACGCATCAGTTGCCGCTCGCTGCGCACCCCGAACAGGTAGCCGATGAACAACAGCTTGAACATCACCACGGGATCGAGCGCCGGCCGCCCGTTGTCCGCGCAATACAGATGCGCCACCTTCGCGCGGATGAACTCGAAATCCACCGCCGCATCGATCTGGCGCAGCAGGTGGTCCTTCGGCACGAGTTCCTCGAGCGTCACCATCTCGAGTTCGTGCTGCGTGGGCATGGGCGTCTTCAGCATCACGCCATTAAAAAACAAAAATCCCCCACTTGGCGAGGGTTTGTCAGCAATCTGAACCCGCTGAAACCAGCGGGTTTTTTCATGGGCGCTCGTTCGCGACCGCCCGCGTTGCCGGCTCGTCGCCCGGCAAAACGGCGCCTCCTTTTTTCGGGCCGCGCGCGCGAAGCCGGATGCCTGCTGCCGGCTGTCGGCGTGCGGCCCGGTTCGGGAAGCGCCGTTCTTGCGCCGTCGCGGCGTGGCCGGACGGCGTCGCCGCTTACTTCTTGCGCTGCGGCGGCAGATCCGTGCAAACGCCTTCGTACAGCTCGGCGGCCATGCCGATCGATTCGCCGAGCGTCGGGTGCGGATGGATCGTCTTGCCGATGTCTTCCGCGTCCGCGCCCATCTCGACCGCGAGGCACACTTCGCTGATCAGGTCGCCCGCGTTCAGGCCGACGATGCCGCCGCCGATCACGCGGTGGGTTTCCTCGTCGAAGAGCAGCTTCGTGAAGCCCTCGTCGCGGCCGTTCGCGATCGCGCGGCCCGATGCGGCCCACGGGAACACCGCCTTGCCGTACTTGATGCCTTCGGCCTTGCACTGGTCTTCCGTCTTGCCGGCCCATGCCACTTCCGGATCGGTGTACGCCACCGACGGGATCTGCAGCGCGTCGAAGTATGCCTTCTCGCCGTGCGCGGCTTCGGCCGCGACGTGGCCTTCATGCACGGCCTTGTGCGCGAGCATCGGCTGGCCGACGATGTCGCCGATCGCGAAGATGTGCGGCACGTTCGTGCGCATCTGCTTGTCGACCTCGATGAAGCCGCGGTCGGTGACCGCCACGCCCGCCTTGTCGGCGCCGATCTTCTTGCCGTTCGGGCTGCGGCCCACCGCGACGAGCACGAGGTCGTAGCGCTGCGCTTGCGCCGGCGCCTTCTCGCCCTCGAACGTCACGTAGATGCCGTCTTCCTTCGCTTGCGCGCCGACCGTCTTGGTCTTGAGCATCACGTTGCCGAAGCGCTTCGCGTTGTACTTTTCCCAGACCTTCACGAGATCGCGGTCCGCGCCCATCATCAGGCCGTCCATCATTTCGACGACGTCGATCTCGGCACCGAGCGTGGAGTACACCGTCGCCATTTCGAGGCCGATGATGCCGCCGCCGATCACGAGCATGCGCTTGGGCAACTGACGCAGTTCGAGCGCGCCCGTCGAATCGACGACGCGCGGGTCTTCCGGCATGAACGGCAGCTTCACCGCCTGCGAGCCGGCGGCGATGATCGCCTGCTTGAACTTGACGATCTTCTTGCCGTTTTCGCCCTGCACTTCCATGTGATACGGATCGACGAACGCGCCGACGCCCGTGACCACTTCGACCTTGCGCGCCTTCGCCATGCCGGCGAGGCCCGTCGTCAGCTTCTTGACGACGCCGCCCTTGAAATCGCGCAGCTTGTCGAGCTCGACCTGCGGCTTGCCGAACGTGATGCCGTGCGACGCGAGCGCCTGCGCTTCCTCGACGACGAGCGCCGTGTGCAGCAATGCCTTTGACGGAATGCAGCCGACGTTCAGGCACACGCCGCCGAGCGTCGAGTAGCGTTCGACCAGCACCGTCTTCATGCCGAGGTCGGCGGCGCGGAACGCGGCCGAGTAGCCGCCGGGGCCGGCGCCGAGCACGAGCATGTCGCACTCGATGTCGGCGGAGCCGCTGGAGCTGCCGGCTTGCGGCGCGGGTGCCGGGGCGGCGGCCGGAGCCGGTGCAGCTGCTGCGGGCTTCGGTGCTTCGGGGGCTTTCGCGGGTGCGGGTGCGGCGGCGCCTGCCGATGCTTCGACGATGGCGATGACGGTGCCTTGCGAGACTTTGTCGCCGGCCTTGATCTTGATTTCCTTCACGGTGCCGGCGACGTCGCTGGGCACTTCCATGGAGGCTTTATCGGATTCGAGCGTGATGAGCGTTTGCTCTTTTTCGATCACGTCGCCGGGTTTGACGTTGACCTCGATGACATCGACGCCGCTGAAATCGCCGATATCCGGAACCTTGACTTCGATGAGACTCATTACTGTCCCCTTCTTGATTGGCTGCAGACAGAGGGGGAGAAGCCCGCAGAGAAAAACCCGCGACTACGGCCTGACCAAAGAACGCGAACCTGGGCAGTACCACCTTTGCCGTCCGCCCAAGGACGCGCCTTTCTTTTGGTTACTTTTCTTTGGAAGACGACCCGAAGGTAGTCCCTGTGGGACAAAGAAAAGTGACCGCCGCCCCGCGCAGGGGCGACGCTGATAGACCGTTAGCGCAACAGGTTCAACGACGAAGCGCGGATCACCGACAAAAAACCCACGCCCCCGCGAGCCACTCCCACGCTCATCAAAGAATGATGCGACGGAAATCGGCAAGCAACGCGCCGAGATACGCATTGAACCGCGCGGCTTCCGCGCCATCGATCACGCGATGGTCATACGACAGCGACAGCGGCAGCGTGAGGCGCGGCACAAACTGCTTGCCGTCCCACACCGGCTTCATCTGGCCGCGCGACAGCCCGAGGATCGCCACTTCCGGCGCATTGATGATCGGCGTGAAGTGCGTGCCGCCGATCCCGCCGAGCGACGAGATCGAGAAGCAGCCGCCCTGCATCTGGTCCGGCTTGAGCTTGCCTTCGCGCGCGGCCTTCGACAGCTCGGCCATTTCCTTCGCGATGTCGACGAGCCCCTTCTTGTCCGCGTCGCGGATCACCGGCACGACGAGGCCGTTCGGCGTGTCGGCGGCGAAACCGATGTGGTAGTACTGCTTGAACACGAGGTTGTCGCCGTCGAGGCTCGCGTTGAAGGTCGGGAACTTCTTCAGCGCGGCGACGACCGCCTTGATCACGAACGCGAGCATCGTGAACTTCACGCCCGCCTTCTCGTGCTCCTTGTTCAGTTGCACGCGCAGCGCTTCGAGCTCGGTGATGTCCGCCTCGTCGTTGTTCGTGACGTGCGGGATCATCACCCAGTTGCGATGCAGGTTCGCGCCCGAGATCTTCTTGATGCGCGACAGCGGCTTCGCCTCGAACGGGCCGAACTTCGAGAAGTCGACCTTCGGCCACGGCAGCAGGTTCAGCTCGCCGCCGCCCGCGGGCGCGGCCGCAGCGCCGGGCGCCGCGCGCTGCCCCGTCATCACGCCCTTCACGAACGCGGTGACGTCGTCCTTCGTGATGCGGCTCTTCGGCCCCGTGCCCGTGACGCGCGACACGTCGACGCCGAGCTCGCGCGCGAACTTGCGCACCGACGGCGACGCGTGGCTCGCGCGGTACTCGCCGCTCGCGGCGGGTGCCGGTGCCTGCGCGGGGGCCGGCGCAGCCGCGGGTGCGGCCTGCGGCGCGCTCGCGGCGGCGCCGCCCGACGCTTCGAGCACGACGATCAGCGAACCTTCCGACACCGCATCGCCGACCTTTACCTTGATGTCCTTGACGACGCCCGCGGCCGGGCTCGGCACGTCCATCGTCGCCTTGTCCGATTCGAGCGTGACGAGCGACTGCTCCTTCTCGACCGTGTCGCCGATCTTCACGGCGATCTCGATGACGGGCACGTCCTTGTAGTCGCCGATGTCCGGCACCTTCACGTCGACCGTGCCGCCGCCCGCGGCCGCCGCCGGCGCAGGCGCGGCAGCGGGCGCCGCCGCCGGCTGCGCGGCGCTCGTCGCGGCGCCGTTCGCCTGCGCGGGCTGGGCCGCCGCCTGCGCGCCGTCGAGCAGCACGATCAGCGAGCCTTGCGACACCGCGTCGCCGACCTTCACCTTCACTTCCTTGACCGTGCCCGCCGACGGGCTCGGCACATCCATCGTCGCCTTGTCCGATTCGAGCGTGACGAGCGACTGCTCGGGCTCGACCGCATCGCCCGGCTTCACGAGCACTTCGATGACGGGCACGTCCTTGTAATCGCCGATATCCGGCACCTTGACTTCGATCGCTTGACTCATCTGTTTCAGTCTCCTGTCGATCGGAGCGGCCGCTCCGATCCCATGCAAGGCGCAGCCGCGCCACCCGCCTCCGCTTCGTTCGTCGAAATCGTCGACAGCGGGAGCGGGCGCGCGGCTCGCGCGGCGCGTGCGTTAAACCGTCATCGGGTTGGGCTTGGCCGGGTCGAGGTTGTACTTCGCGATGGCGTCGGCGACGACCTTGCGCTCGATCGTGCCTTCATCGGCGAGCGCGTTGAGCGCCGCGACCGTGACCCAGTAGCGGTCCACCTCGAAGAAGTGGCGCAGCGCGCCGCGCGTGTCCGAGCGGCCGAAGCCGTCGGTGCCGAGCACGACGTAGCGGCGGTCGATCTGGCCGCGGATCTGGTCGGCGAGCGCGCGGACGTAGTCGGTCGACGCGATCACCGGGCCCTGCGTGTCCTTCAGGCACGTCTGCACGTGCGACAGGCGGCGCGCCTCGGCCGGATGCAGCAGGTTCCAGCGCTCGACGTCATGGCCTTCGCGCGCGAGCTCGGTGAAGCTCGGCACGCTCCAGAGATCGGCGGCGACGCCCCAGTCGTTCTTCAGCAGGTCCGCCGCGGCGATCACTTCGTTGAAGATCGTGCCCGCGCCGAGCAGTTGCACGCGCGGCGCCTTCTTGTCGGCGTCGGCTTTCCTGAACGCGTACATGCCCTTGATGATGTCGGCCGCCACGTGCTCGCCCTGCGGAATCGCCGGGTGCTCGTAGTTCTCGTTCATCACCGTCACGTAGTAGTAGACGTCCTCCTGCTCCTGCACCATCCGGCGCAGGCCGTCCTGCACGATGACGGCGAGCTCGTAGCCGAACGTCGGATCGTAGCTCACGCAGTTCGGCACCGAAGCCGCCCACATCAGCGAGTGGCCGTCTTCGTGCTGCAGGCCTTCGCCGTTGAGCGTCGTGCGGCCCGCGGTGCCGCCGAGCAGGAAACCGCGCGAGCGCATGTCGCCCGCCGCCCACGCGAGATCGCCGATGCGCTGGAAGCCGAACATCGAATAGAAGATATAGAACGGCACCATGATCTCGCCGTGCGTCGAGTACGACGTCGCCGCCGCGATCCAGTCGCACATGCCGCCCGCTTCGTTGATGCCTTCCTGCAGGATCTGGCCGGTTTCCGATTCCTTGTAGAACATCAGTTGATCGGAATCTTCCGGCACATACTTCTGGCCTTCCTGGTTCCAGATGCCGATCTGGCGGAACAGGCCCTCCATGCCGAACGTGCGCGATTCGTCCGGCACGATCGGCACGACGCGCTTGCCGAGCGCCTTGTCCTTCAGCAGGATGTTCAGGATCCGCACGAACGCCATCGTCGTCGAGATCTCGCGGCCTTCGCCCGTGCCCTTGAGCAGCGGCTCGAACGCGTCGAGCGCCGGCACCGGCAGCGATTGCGCCTTCTGGCGGCGCTGCGGCAGATAGCCGCCGAGCGCCTGGCGGTGCGCGCGCATGTACTCGAGTTCCTTCGAGCCTTCGTCGAACTTCAGGTACGGCACGTCGGCGATCACGTCGTCGGCGATCGGCAGGCGGAACTGGTCGCGGAACTTCTTCAGTTGCTCGACGGGCAACTTCTTCTGCTGGTGCGTGATGTTCATCGCCTGGCCGGCTTCGCCCATCCCGTAGCCCTTGATCGTCTTCGCGAGGATCACCGTCGGCGCGCCCTTCGAATTGCTCGCCTCGTGGAACGCCGCGTAGATCTTGTGCGGATCGTGGCCGCCGCGGTTCAGGTTCCAGATGTCGTCGTCGGACCAGTCGGCGACGAGCGCCTTCAGCTCCGGCGTGTTGAAGAAGTGCTCGCGCACGTACGCGCCCGACTCCGACTTGTACGTCTGATACTCGCCGTCGACGGCTTCCATCATCCGGCGCATCAGCGCGCCCGTCTTGTCGCGCGCGAACAGCGCATCCCAGCGGCTGCCCCAGATCACCTTGATCACGTTCCAGCCGGCGCCGCGGAACTCCGATTCGAGCTCCTGGATGATCTTGCCGTTGCCGCGCACCGGGCCGTCGAGACGCTGCAGGTTGCAGTTGATCACGAACACGAGGTTATCGAGCTTCTCGCGGCTCGCCATGCCGATCGCGCCGAGCGATTCCGGCTCGTCGGTCTCGCCGTCGCCGAGGAACGCCCAGACCTTGCGGCCTTCCGTCTTCACGATCCCGCGCGCCTGCAGGTACTTCATGAAGCGCGCCTGATAGATCGCCATGATGGGACCGAGGCCCATCGACACGGTCGGGAACTGCCAGAAATCCGGCATCAGCCACGGGTGCGGATACGACGAGATGCCGTTGCCGCCCACTTCCTGGCGGAAGTTGTCGAGCTGATCTTCCGTCAGGCGGCCGAGCAGGAACGCGCGCGAATAAATGCCGGGCGACGAGTGGCCCTGCACGAACACGAGATCGCCGCCGTGCTCGGCGGACGGCGCGTGCCAGAAGTGGTTGTAGCCGACGTCATAGAGCGTCGCGGCCGAAGCGAACGACGCGATGTGGCCGCCGACGTTCGTGTGCTTGCCCGCGCGCAGCACCATCGCGATCGCGTTCCAGCGCGTGTACGAGCGGATCCGGTGCTCGATGTCCTGGTCGCCCGGAATCTTCGCCTGGGCTTCGACGGGAATCGTGTTGATGTACGGGGTGTTCGCGGAGAACGGCAAGTGCTCGCCGTGCATGCGCGCGAATTCGATCTGCTTTTCGATCAGGTAGTGCGCGCGGCCGGGGCCGACCGACGAAATCACGCCGTCGAGCGCTTCGAGCCATTCGACGGTTTCCTGCGCGTCGTCGTCGCGTTCGGCTGCGACGTACTTCATCACTTCATTCGGTACAGCGGACATTCTCGTCTCCTGGGTGTCCTGGAATTGAAGATGGCCTTCGCGCGACGACGCATGCCGCCAGCTGCAACAAGCTCCTGCGGATTGTAAAGAGCGTTGCGGACGGCGCGCAACAAAATTTTCGAATTATGAGATCATTTCTCGCAATGCGGAATATTGCTGCGCCGCACCGACTCGACCCGCGTTTGCCATGCGTCGTGTATCGACAATTCCGCTTTCGGTTCAACCTTTCTTGTACGCCTTTTGTGCAGGACGCGCTGAGCTACAATCCTGCCATGTTGACCGATCGGCTTTTCGCTCGCTCGGCGCGACCGTCGGGCTCGCCTGCGGAGTCGCAGCCGTCCCGCTGGCACCACGGACCGTGGTGGTCCAACTCTTACCTGCTCACCCCCCTGCTGTCGATCCTCGTCTTTCTCGTGGTGATGAGTCTCATTCTGTGGAGCCTCAATCGCCGCGAGGAGCAGCAGCAGGAAGACACGCTGTTTCGCAACGTCGCGTGGGCGCAGCAGCAGATCCGCCTGTCGATGACGAGCGCGCAGGAACAGCTCCAGGCGTTCTCGCGCGACATCGCCGCGGGCCGCATCGACGAGCATGCGTTCCAGGCGACGGTGGGCGACGTGATGCAGGCGCACCCCGAGATCCTCTATCTGAACTGGTACACGTCGCCCGGCACGAAACGCTGGCCGACGATGCAATTGCCGCTCCTCGGCCAGCGGCTCGCGAAGCCGAACGACGCGCAGATGGACGAAGTCGTGCGCGGCGCGTACGCGCAGGCGCGCGGCACGCGCCGCCAGTCGTACTCGCCGCTCGTCTACGACGACTTCGGCAACGGCTACCTGACGCTGCAAACGCCCGTGATCCGCGAGCGCGAGTATCTCGGCTCGATCGCCGCGGTGTTCTCGGTCGAAGGCATCCTGAAGCACGACATCCCGCCCGAGCTGTCCGCGAAATACAAGATCTCGATCACCGACGCGAACAACCGCGAGCTCGCATCGACGTCGTCGCGCCCGCGGCTGCCGCGCGACGCGCATTACGACCTGCCGCTCGACCCGCCCGGCCAGGGCCTCACGGTACGCGTCTACGCGTACCCGCAAACGACGAACCTGACCAACAACACGCTCGTATGGCTCGTCGCGGGCCTGTCGTGCTTCGTGCTGTGGAGCCTCTGGAGCTTGTGGAAGCACACGCGGCAGCGCTTCGAGGCGCAGCAGGCGCTGTACGCCGAGGCGTTCTTCCGCCGCGCGATGGAGAATTCGGTGCTGATCGGCATGCGCGTGCTCGACATGCACGGCCGGATCACGCACGTGAACCCGGCGTTCTGCCGGATGACGGGCTGGGACGAAAGCGACCTCGTCGGCAAGACCGCGCCGTTCCCGTACTGGCCGCGCGACGCTTACCCGGAAATGCAGCGCCAGCTCGACATGACGCTGCGCGGCAAGGCGCCTTCGTCCGGCTTCGAGCTGCGCGTGCGCCGCAAGGACGGCTCGCTCTTTCACGCACGCCTGTACGTATCGCCGCTCATCGACAGCGCCGGCCGGCAGACGGGCTGGATGTCGTCGATGACCGACATCACCGAGCCCAAGCGCGCGCGCGAGGAGCTCGCGGCCGCGCACGAGCGCTTCACGACAGTGCTCGAGAGCCTCGACGCCGCGGTGTCGGTGCTCGCCGCGGACGAAGCCGAGCTGCTGTTCGCGAACCGCTACTACCGGCACCTGTTCGGCATCCGCCCGGACGGCCACCTCGAACTGTCGGGCGGCGGCTTCGACACCGCGCAGGCGTCGTCCGATTCGATCGACATGGTCGACGCCTACGCCGGCCTGCCCGCCGCGGCGCTCACCGAGAGCACGGCGGACGCGCAGGAGGTGTACGTCGAGAGCATCCAAAAGTGGTTTGAGGTGCGCCGCCAGTACATCCAGTGGGTCGACGGCCACCTCGCGCAGATGCAGATCGCGACCGACATCACGACGCGCAAGAAGGCGCAGGAGCTCGCGCACCAGCAGGAAGAAAAGCTGCAGTTCACGAGCCGGCTGATGACGATGGGTGAAATGGCGTCGTCGATTGCACACGAACTGAACCAGCCGCTCGCGGCGATCAACAACTACTGCTCGGGCACGCTCGCGCTCGTGAAGAGCGGCCGCGCGTCGCCGGAGACGCTCGCGCCCGCGCTCGAGAAGACCGCGCAGCAGGCGCTGCGCGCCGGGATGATCGTCAAGCGGATCCGCGAGTTCGTCAAGCGCAGCGAGCCGAAGCGGCAGCCGTCGCGGGTCGCCGACATCGTCGCCGACGCGGTCGGGCTCGCCGAAATCGAGGCGAGAAAGCGCCGGATTCGGATCGTCACCGAAATCCGCGCAAGAATGCCTATTATTTATGTCGACCCCGTGTTGATCGAGCAGGTGCTCGTGAACCTGATGAAGAACGCGGCCGAGGCGATGCAGGAGGCGCGGCCGCAGGCGGAGAACGGCGTGATCCGCGTCGTCGCCGACCTCGAGGCGGGTTTCGTCGACATTCGCGTGATCGACCAGGGTCCGGGCGTCGACGAGGCGACGGCCGAACGCCTGTTCGAACCGTTCTACAGCACCAAGTCGGACGGGATGGGCATGGGGCTCAATATCTGCCGCTCGATCATCGAATCGCATCGCGGGCGTCTGTGGGTGGTCAACAACGTCGAGCCGGACGGCCTCGTGTCGGGCGCGACGTTTCACTGCAGCCTGCCCATTGGGGAACCGGAGGATCTCGGTCGCGGATCCGAGACATCGCCATCACAAACCGTAACGGGAGAGATATGAATAGCCCTGTCACCACCTCACAGGAAACCGTCTTTGTCGTCGATGACGACGAGGCCGTGCGCGACTCGCTGCGCTGGCTGCTGGAGGCAAACGGCTATCGCGTGCAATGCTTCTCGAGCGCCGAGCAGTTCCTCGATGCCTATCAGCCCGCGCAGCAAGCGGGACAGATCGCGTGCCTGATCCTCGACGTGCGGATGTCGGGGATGAGCGGCCTCGAGCTGCAGGAGCGCCTGATCGCCGAGAACGCGGCGCTCCCGATCATCTTCGTGACGGGCCACGGCGACGTGCCGATGGCCGTGTCGACGATGAAGAAAGGCGCGATGGACTTCATCGAGAAGCCGTTCGACGAGGCCGAGCTGCGCAAGCTCGTCGAGCGCATGCTCGAGAAGGCGCGAAACGAGAGCAAGAGCGTCCAGGAGCAGCGCGCGGCGAGCGAGCGGCTGTCGAAGCTGACGGCGCGCGAGCAGCAGGTGCTCGAGCGGATCATCGCCGGGCGCCTGAACAAGCAGATCGCCGACGACCTCGGCATCAGCATCAAGACGGTCGAGGCGCACCGCGCGAACATCATGGAAAAGCTCAACGTCAACACGGTCGCCGATCTGCTGCGCCTCGCGCTGTCGAAGAAGCAGGCGTAACGCGCGGCACCCCGCTCTCCCTCTGCCGCCCGGCGCATGCCGGGCGAGTGCCGGTTTTTTGCGGCGCGCCGGGCGCGCGCGACGTTCGCGGTTCCCGTCGCCTGCTTGCGCGCACGCTCCCCGCAGCTTCGTTCGCGCCCCGTGCGCGGGCGCATGCCGCCCCTGTTTTTCCCCCGTCGCGCACGCCGCGCATGGCGCGAATCCACCCGATCGGTGTCGGCTGACGACAGGCGGGCGGTATAATTCGATGCTTCGCTGCAGCGCAACCTGGCGCCGCACGCCCGCATCTCCAACCTTGCCCAAGCGAATTCCCACCATGACAGCCACCCTGATCGACGGCAACGCCCTTTCGAAGACCCTGCGCGCGCAAGCGGCCGAGCGCGCCGCCGCGCTCGCCGCGCGCGGCCACCGGCCGGGCCTCGCGGTGATCCTCGTCGGCGACAACCCGGCGAGCGAAGTCTACGTGCGCAACAAGATCAAGGCGTGCGAGGACAACGGCTTCTTCTCGCTGAAGGACCGCTATCCGGCGACGCTCTCCGAGCCCGAGCTGCTCGCGCGCATCGACGAACTGAACCGCGACCCGAAGATCCACGGCATCCTCGTGCAGTTGCCGCTGCCCGCGCACATCGACAGCCACAAGGTGATCGAGGCGATCGCGCCGGAGAAGGACGTCGACGGCTTTCACGTCGCGAACGCCGGCGCGCTGCTGACGGGCAAGCCGCTGTTCCGCCCGTGCACGCCGTACGGCGTGATGAAAATGTTCGAGGCGTACAAGATTCCGCTGCAGGGCGCGAACGCGGTCGTGATCGGCCGCTCGAACATCGTGGGCAAGCCGATGGCGCTCCTGCTGCTCGAGGCGGGCGCGACCGTCACGATCTGCCACAGCAAGACCTGCGAGCTCGCCGCGCACACGCGCGCGGCCGACATCGTCGTCGCGGCGGTCGGCAAGCGCAACGTGCTGACGGCCGACATGGTGAAGCCGGGCGCGACCGTGATCGACGTCGGGATGAACCGCAACGACGAAGGCAAGCTGTGCGGCGATGTCGACTTCGCGGGCGTCTCGCAGGTCGCGGGCCACATCACGCCCGTGCCGGGCGGCGTCGGCCCGATGACGATCACGATGCTGCTCGTCAACACGATCGAAGCCGCCGAGCGCGCCGCGGCCGCGGCCTGACGGCGGATTCGCCGACGCGGCGAGCAAGCGGCGGCGACATCGGCGGCGGGCCGGCCGGATTCGGACGGGAATAGCCGCAAGCAGCGGCACGGCCATCGCGCGGCGCGGAAATCGTGCATTGCAGCGCATCGCGACTTTCGCGGAACCGTTTCCGCGCGACGCCGGCCGTCATCGTCCAGATCGCGGTCTGGCGGTTCGGCGGTTCGGCGGTTCGGCGGTTCGGCGGCCAAGCAATCGATGGTCGTGCGATGCAGCGCCTGCACCATTGCCGCCTTTGCGCTTGCACGCTCATTGCGGCACCCGGTCTACGCCGCACGTCGGCAACGGCCACTCGGGCGTGCCCACCGGCAGGCGGTCGCACATGCGTTGCACATGCGTCGCGCGGCGAACCGGCCGCTCACCGGCTCGAACACGCACCGTGGCATCCGCGCACCACCCGCCGCGCATCGGCTCGCCGTTGCGCACCAGCCTCACCGCCGCCCATCGCGGGAACAACCGCCGTCCGCGCATGCGCGAGGCTGCCCATCGCGCGCGCCGTTCCCACCCCAATCGCTTCGTTAGAAACTAACGATTGGAAAGCGCACGATGCGCCCCAATAATGTCGACATGACGAGACGGCCGCCGCCGTGCGCCGCCGTCTTCCGCCCAACCCGAAACCAAAACCGCCAGGGAGCACTATGTCCGTCAGCGCAAACGCCAACCCGCTTCTCGATTTTTCAGGCCTGCCCCGCTTCGGCGAAATTCGCCCCGAACACGTGACGCCCGCGCTCGATACGCTGCTCGCGAACGCAAACGACGCAGTCGAGCAAGCCGCGCGGCCCGACACGCCCGCGACCTGGGCCGATGTCGTCGAGACCATCGAGCAGGCGACCGAGCCGCTCGGCCGCGCGTGGGGCGTCGTCGGCCATCTGAACGCGGTCGCCGACACGCCCGAGCTGCGCGCCGTCTACGGCGAGAACCTGCCGCGCGTGACCGAGTTCTGGTCGAGCGTCGGCCAGAATCTCGCGCTCTACGAAAAGTACAAGGCGATCGCCGCGAGCCCCGAATACGCCGCGCTGTCCGCCGAGCGCAAGAAGATCCTCGACAACGCGCTGCGCGACTTCCGCCTGTCGGGCGCCGAGCTGCCGGAGGACCGCAAGCCGCGCTTCGCTCAGTTGCAGGAGCAGCAGGCGGCGCTGTCGAAGTCGTTCTCCGATCACGTGCTCGACGCGACGAACGGCTACGCGTACTACGCGCGCAGCGAGGACGAACTGGCCGGCCTGCCCGACGACGCGATCGCGGCCGCGCGCGAGGCCGCGCGAAAGGAAGACAAGGCCGGCTGGAAGTTCACGCTGCACTTCCCGTCGTATTTCCCGGTGCTGCAATACGCGCGGAACCGCGCGATGCGCGAGGCGATGTATCGCGCGTACGTGACGCGCGCGTCCGAGCTCGGCCCGCAGTACGGCGACGGCAAGGCCGACTGGGACAACACGACGATCATCGCGGATCAGCTCGCGCTGCGCCGCGAAGAGGCGACGATGCTCGGCTATCACGACTTCGCCGAAGTGTCGCTCGCGCCGAAGATGGCGGAATCGCCGCAGCAGGTGATCGCGTTCCTCGAGGATCTCGCGAAGCGCGCGCGCCCGTTCGCGGAAAAAGACTGGGACGAGCTGCGCGCGTTCGCGTCGAGCGAGCTCGGCCTCGCCGCGCTCGAGCCGTGGGACGTCGCGTACGCGGCCGAGAAGCTGCGCGAGCGGCGCTACGCGTTCTCCGAGAACGAGGTGAAGCAGTATTTCCCCGAGCCGGCGGTGCTCAAGGGGCTTTTCACGGTCGCCGAGACGCTGTTCGGCGTGCGGATCACGCGCGACGACGCGCCCGTCTGGCATGAGGACGTGCGCTTCTTCCGCGTCGAGAACCGCGACGGCTCGCTCGTCGCGCAGTTCTATCTCGACCTGTACGCACGCGAAGGCAAGCGCGGCGGCGCGTGGATGGACGACGCGCGCTCGCGCGCGAAGCGCGGCGACGGCCGCGTGCAGACGCCCGTCGCGTACCTGACCTGCAACTTCTCCGCGCCGATCGGCGGCAAGCCCGCGTGCTTCACGCACGACGAAGTAATCACGCTGTTCCACGAGTTCGGCCACGGGCTGCATCACATGCTCACGCGCGTCGACGAGATCGGCGTGTCCGGCATCAACGGCGTCGAATGGGACGCGGTCGAGCTGCCGTCGCAGTTCATGGAGAACTTCTGCTGGGAGTGGGACGTGCTGAAGTCGATGTCGTCGCACGTCGACACGGGCGACGCGCTGCCGCGCGCGCTCTTCGACAAGATGCTCGCCGCGAAGAACTTCCAGAGCGGCCTCGGCACGCTGCGCCAGATCGTGTTCTCGATGTTCGACATGCTGCTGCACGTCGATTTCGATCCGGCCGGCAAGACGAGCGTCAACGAGTTCGCGCGCGAGATCAACGAGCGCTTCCACGTGATTGCGCAGGCGCCGTTCTCACGCTGGCCGAACACGTTCAGCCACATCTTCGCGGGCGGCTACGCGGCCGGCTACTACAGCTACAAGTGGGCCGAAGTGCTGTCCGCCGACGCATACGCGGCGTTCGAGGAAGCGGCCGGCTCGGCGGGCAGCGTGCTCGATGCGGCGACGGGCGCGCGCTATCGGCGCGAGATCCTCGAGGTCGGCGGCAGCCGCCCGGCGATGGACTCGTTCAAGGCGTTCCGCGGCCGCGAGCCGAACATCGACGCGCTGCTGCGCCACAGCGGGATGGCCGACGACGCACAGGCGCGCGCGTAATGCGCGCGGCGGCGAGCACGCCCCGTCGAATGAACGGCCCGACGATCGGCTGACGGCGCGCGGCCGATCGCCGGCCCGGCGACGAGCGGCGGCAAGCGCGATGCGCGGCGGCAAGCCTCGAGCGCGCCGCCTCGCCCGCCGGCTCCGCGCAACGACGAACGGCAATCCGCATCGGCGGGTTGCCGTTTTTTCATCGCGCCATCAAGGCCGCGCGCGGCCGCGCGTTCGATCATGCGCCGGGCGACGCATCGCCTTCGTCACCCTCGCCGTCCTCGCCGACTTCACCGCCTTCGTCGCCTTCGGCATCTTCGTCGCTCATGTCCTCGTCGTCGAAGAGCGCGATCTGTCCGTGCCGCTCGGCCGTGTCCTCGTCGATCCGCACGCCGACGCCCAACAGCCGCACCGCCTGCCTGCGGCGCGCGAGCCCTTTCGCGAGCAGCGCGACCGCGGTGTCGGCATCGGTCGCGTCGGCGACGCATTCGACCGTCGTGCGCTGGAAATCCGCGAAGCGGATCTTCACGTACAGCTTCCTGATCGAGCGCGCGGCTCCCGCCCGTTCGATCCGCGCGTCGAGCAGCCCGGTCAGCCGCCGGATCTCGGCCGCGCACGCGTCGAGCGCCGCGAGGTCCTGCACGTAGGTCGTCTCGACGCTCACCGACTTGCGCGCCTGGTCCGCGCGCACCGGCCGCTCGTCGATGCCGCGCGCGAGCTCGTGGAGCCGTCTGCCGAACGCGCCGAACGTGCGATGCAGATCGAACAGCGACCAGTCGCGCAATTGCGCGCAGGTACGGATGCCGAGCTTGTCGAGACGCGCCGCCGTCACCTTGCCGACGCCGTGCAGCTTGCGCACGGGCAGCGCGGCGACGAACGCGTCGACTTCGTGCGGACGCACGACGAACAGGCCGTCGGGCTTGTTCCAGTCGGACGCGATCTTCGCGATGAACTTGTTCGGCGCGACGCCCGCCGACACCGTGACGCCCACCGTATCGCGCACGCGCTCGCGAATCTCGCGCGCGATCAGCGTGCCGCTGCCCTGGCAGCGCGTCGCGCGGCTCACGTCGAGATACGCCTCGTCGAGCGACAGCGGCTCGACGTCGGGCGTGTAGTCGCGATAGATCGCCATGATGAGCCGCGACGCCGCGCGGTACTTGTCCATCGCGGGCGGCAGGATCAGCAGATCCGGACACTTGCGCATCGCAAGCGCCGACGACATCGCCGAATGCACGCCGTAGCGGCGCGCGTCGTAGTTGCAGGTCGCGATCACGCCGCGCTGGTCGGGACGGCCGCCGACCGCGAGCGGACGGCCGCGCAGCGACGGATCGTCGCGCATCTCGACCGACGCGTAGAAACAGTCGCAGTCGCAATGGATGATCTTGCGCGCGAGGTGCGCCGCGTCGCCCGAGGGCGGCGGAGGCGGGTCGGAGGGGGGCATCGGCTTGTCCAAGGTGCAGATACTGTACAAAAACACAGTGCGCGTTTCAACTGCACAGTGCGCCGCCGTGCGCGGCGATTGAGGCGATTGAGGCGATTGCGGCGAAAGCGCGAACCGGTGGCGGGCGAACACGGCGGACGCACGGCGCGCACGATCGATGACCGGACGGCCCATGTGCTTGTTGATGTGCTTGATTCACGCGCGATACGGGTCCTGCCCCGAGAAACCTGCACGTGACGCGTACGCGAAAACGTGTCGCTCGCGCGCACCCGGGCGGTGCGATGCGAGCGAGATGGCGTGAGACGGCACAGCGCGGCACGCGCCTCCATCGAAATCGGAAGAAACGGAACGCAGAACGCAGAAAAACAAAACCCGGCTCGGGAGCCGGGTTTTGTTTTGGCGATCCGCGCATCGGTCACTTGCACGTGGACATCACCGAATTTGGTTGCGGGGGTAGGATTTGAACCTACGACCTTCGGGTTATGAGCCCGACGAGCTGCCAGACTGCTCCACCCCGCGTCAGAGAAATAAAAGTATATGGGTTTTAAGCGGATGCGTCAAATCTTATTTCAAATTTTCGTCACACGCGCAGCCGCGCCCCCGCCGATCGAACTAGTCCGGACGACCCAGCGACACGCGCGCGCCCGTTCCTCCGGCGAATAGGCAAGCGCATCGCCCGTCCCTACTCTTGAGACGCTCCTCCTCGTCTCGAGAGAATCATCATGGCTGCAACCTCCGCTTCCCCCGCCTCGCTCGACAAGCGCGCGATGCCCGTGCTCGCGTCGAGCACGATTGCATTCACGCTGTGCTTCGCCGTATGGATGATGTTCGCGATCCTCGGCATTCCGCTGAAGAAAACCCTCGGCCTGAACGACACCGAATTCGGCCTCATCGCCGCGATGCCCGTGCTCACCGGCTCGCTGATCCGCGTGCCGCTCGGCATCTGGACCGACCGCTACGGCGGACGCATCGTGTTCTTCATCCTGATGCTCGTCACCGTCGTGCCGATCTGGCTGATCTCGTACGCGACCGAGCTCTGGCAGTTCCTCCTGCTCGGCCTGTTCGTCGGGCTCGCGGGCGGCTCGTTCTCGGTCGGCACGCCCTACGTCGCGCGCTGGTTCCCGAAAGCGCGCCAGGGTCTCGCGATGGGCGTGTTCGGCGCCGGCAACTCGGGCGCGGCCGTCAACAAGTTCGTCGCGCCCGCGCTGATCGCCGCGGCGGGCACATGGACCATCGTGCCGCGCGTCTACGCGGTCGCGATGCTCGCGATGGCGCTCCTCTTCTGGCTGTTCTCCGCCACCGATCCCGCGCACCGCTCGACGAACGCGACATCGCTGCGCGCGCAACTGCGCGTGCTGAAGAACCCGCGCGTATGGCGCTACTCGCAGTACTACTCGGTCGTGTTCGGCGGCTACGTCGGGCTGTCGCTGTGGCTCACGCAGTACTACGTCGGCGAATACGGCTTCGGCATCCAGTCGGCCGCGTTCCTCGCCGCGTGCTTCTCGCTGCCGGGCGGCGTGCTGCGCGCGATCGGCGGGTGGCTTTCCGACCGCTACGGCGCGTATCGCACGACGTGGTGGGTGATGTGGGTCTGCTGGGTGATGTTCTTCCTGCTCAGCTATCCGCCGACCGATTTCACGATCCGCGCCGCGCACGGCCCGCTCGGCTTCCATCTGTCGCTCACGCCCGTCGCGTTCACCGCGCTGCTGTTCGCGGTCGGCATCGCGATGGCGGTCGGCAAGGCGTCGGTCTTCAAGTTCATCGCCGACGAGTTCCCGAACGACATCGGCGCGGTGTCGGGCGTCGTCGGCCTCGCGGGCGGCCTGGCCGGCTTCGCGCTGCCGATTCTGTTCGGCGCGCTCGTCGACCTCACGGGCGTGCGCTCGACCTGCTTCATGCTGCTCTACGGCGCCGTCAGCGTGAGCCTCGTCTGGATGTACTTCAGCTTCCGCGCCGAGCGTGCCGCGCACGACCAGCGCGTGCTCGCCACCCGCTCCGCGTGAGCCTTGCTTCCTCGTCATCTTCGTTCACTCAACGGATTCGATCATGTCCACTTCTCTACTCGTGCGCTGGGATCCCGAAAACCCGGCCTTCTGGCAAGCCAAGGGGCGCCCCGTCGCGTGGCGCAATCTCGCGATCTCGATTCCCGCGCTGATGCTCGCGTTCGTCGTCTGGTCGCTCTGGAGCGTCGTCGTCGTCAACCTCGATCGCGCGAGCTTTCACTTCAGCAAGAACCAGCTGTTCTGGCTCACCGCGCTGCCTGCGCTTTCCGGCGCGACGCTGCGCATCTTCTATTCGTTCCTCGTGCCGATCTTCGGCGGCCGCCGCTTCACCGCGATCTCGACCGCGACGCTGCTGATTCCCGCGCTCGGAATGGGCTTCGCGCTGCGCGACCCCGGCACGGGCTACCCGACGCTCCTCATCCTCGCGCTGCTCTGCGGGTTCGGCGGCGCGAACTTCAGCTCGTCGATGGCGAACATCAGCTTCTTCTTCCCGAAGGCGAAGAAAGGGCTCGCGACCGGCCTGAACGCGGGCATCGGCAACCTCGGCGTGTCGGTCGTGCAGTTCGTCACGCCGCTCGTGATCTCGGCGGGCCTGTTCGGCGCGCTCGCGGGCGATCCGCAGAGCGTCGTCGCGCACGGCGCGACGACGAACCTGTGGTTGCAGAACGCGGGCTTCGTGTGGGTGCCGTTCATCGTCGTCGCGACGCTCGCCGCGTGGTTCGGGATGAATGACATCGCCGACGCGAAGGCGTCGTTCGCCGAGCAGGCGGTGATCTTCCGCCGACTGCACAACTGGCTGATGTGCTGGCTGTACGTCGGCACCTTCGGTTCGTTCATCGGCTTCTCGGCGGGCTTCGCGCTCCTCACGAAGGCGCTCTTCCCGAACGTGAACCCGACCGCGTACGCGTTCATCGGCCCGCTCGCGGGCGCGCTGATGCGCCCCGTCGGCGGATGGGTGTCCGACCGCATCGGCGGCGCGCGCGTGACGTTCTGGACCTTCGCCGCGATGATCGCGGCCGTCGGCGGCGTGATCGCGACGCTGCCCTCGGGCGGCGCCGCGGGCAGCTTCGCGGGCTTCCTCGCGATGTTCATCGTGCTGTTCGCGCTCACGGGCATCGGCAACGGCTCGACGTTCCGGATGATCCCGGTGATCTTCCTCACCGAGCGGCAGCGCGCCGCGCAAGGCCAGGACGAGGCCGCGCGCAAGCAGGCGGTGCTCGACGCCGGCAAGGAATCGGCCGCGGTGCTCGGCTTTTCGGGCGCGATCGGCGCGTACGGCGGCTTCTTCATCCCGAAGAGTTTCGGCACGTCGCTCGACATGACGGGCTCGGCCGTGCCGGCGCTCGTGTGCTTCATCGCGTTCTACGTGTCGTGCGTCGCGATCACCTGGTGGTTCTACGCGCGCCGCAACGCGTCGATGCCGTGCTGACGATAGCGCGCTGACGCCTCCCGCCTCTTTGCCGGATGCGGCGCGCTGCGACCAGCGGCCGCACCCGGTTCGCATTGCCCGAGGGCGCGCCGCGCCCTCTAGTTCTTTCGAACTAGTTCTTCTCCCGCCCGTTTCCCGCTCCATCGGCGAATGGGCGCGCGAGCGCGCGCGCCGTAATCTCGGACTGTCCCCTGACACAAGCATTCGCAGCACCCCAGGGCGACCGCGGATGCCCTTGGAGAAACACACGATGAGTCACTTTCTGGATCGGCTGAAGTTCATGTCGCGCGTGAAATCCACGTTCTCCGACGGCCACGGCGCCGTCGTCGACGAGGACCGACGCTGGGAAAACGGCTACCGCAGCCGCTGGCAGCACGACAAGATCGTCCGTTCGACGCACGGCGTGAACTGCACCGGCTCCTGTTCGTGGAAGGTCTATGTCAAGAACGGCCTCATCACGTGGGAAACCCAGCAGACCGACTACCCGCGCACGCGCGCCGACCTGCCGAACCACGAGCCGCGCGGCTGCCCGCGCGGCGCGTCGTACAGCTGGTACGTCTACTCCGCGCAGCGCGTGAAGTACCCGATGATCCGCGGCCGCCTGATGCAAATGTGGCGCGAGGCACGCAAGACGATGGACCCGATCGCCGCGTGGGAATCGATCAGCCAGAATCCGGAGAAGGCGCGCCGCTACAAGAGCGTGCGCGGCCTGGGCGGCTTCGTGCGCGCGGACTGGAACACCGCGACCGAGATCATCGCCGCCGCGAACGCTTACACGATCAAGCGCTACGGGCCGGACCGCGTCGTCGGCTTCTCGCCGATCCCCGCGATGTCGATGGTGTCGTACGCGGCCGGCGCGCGCTATCTGAGCCTCATCGGCGGCGCGTGCCTGTCGTTCTACGACTGGTACTGCGACCTGCCGCCCGCGAGCCCGCAGGTGTGGGGCGAGCAGACCGACGTGCCCGAATCGGCCGACTGGTACAACTCGAGCTACCTGCTCGTCTGGGGCTCGAACGTGCCGCAAACGCGCACGCCCGATGCGCACTTCTACACCGAGGTGCGCTACAAGGGCACGAAGACGGTCGCGATCTCGTCCGACTACGGCGAGATGGTGAAATTCGGCGACATCTGGCTCGCGCCGAAGCAAGGCACCGACGCCGCGCTCGCGCTGGCGATGGGTCACGTCGTGCTGAAGGAGTTTCACGCGTCGAACCAGTCCACGTATTTCCGCGACTACGTGAAGCAGTACACCGACATGCCGATGCTCGTGCTGCTGCGCGAGCGCGACGGCGCGCTCGTGCCCGACCATTTCCTGCGCGCGTCGCATCTGGCCGCTTCGCTGAGCGAAGCGAACCATCCGGAATGGAAGACGCTCGCGATCGACGCCGCGACGGGCGACATCGTCGCGCCGAACGGCTCGATCGGCTTTCGCTGGGGCGAGGCCGCGCACAACGGCGGCGAGAAAGTCGGCCGCTGGAACCTCGAAATGAAGGACGGCGGCAGCGGCCGCGCGATCGATCCGCGGCTCTCGCTCGTCGATGCGCACGACGAAATCGTCGACGTCGGCTTTCCATACTTCGGCGGCGAGCACGAAGCGGTGCTCGCGCGCCGCGTGCCCGCGAAGCGCGTCGCGCTCGCCGACGGCACGAGCGCGCTCGTCGCGACCGTCTACGATCTGCAGATGGCGAACTACGGCGTCGATCAGGGCCTCGGCGGCCCGAACGTCGCGGCGAGCTACGACGACGACATCCCCTACACGCCCGCGTGGCAGGAAAAGCACACGGGCGTCGCGCGCCATCTCGTGATCCAGGTCGCGCGCGAGTTCGCCGACAACGCGGACCGCACGCGCGGCAAGAGCATGGTGATCGTCGGCGCGGCGCTCAACCACTGGTATCACAACGACATGATCTACCGCGGCATCATCAACCTGTTGATGATGTGCGGCTGCATCGGCCAGAGCGGCGGCGGCTGGGCGCACTACGTCGGCCAGGAGAAGCTGCGCCCGCAATTCGGCTGGGCGCCCCTCGCGTTCGCGCTCGACTGGTCGCGCCCGCCGCGTCAGATGAACGGCACGTCGTTCTTCTACAACCACACGAGCCAGTGGCGCCACGAGAAGCTCGCGGTGGGCGAGATCCTCGGGCCGACCGCCGATGCGTCGAAGTACGCAGGCATGACACTGCTCGACCTGAACGCGAAATCCGAGCGCATGGGCTGGCTGCCGTCCGCGCCGCAGCTCGGCAGGAATCCGCTCGACGTCGTCGATGAAGCCGAGCGCGCGGGCAAGGAGCCCGTCGCGTACGCGGTCGAGATGCTCAAGAGCGACAAGCTCGCGTTCGCGTGCGACGACCCCGACAATCCCGCGAACTTCCCGCGCAACATGTTCGTGTGGCGCTCGAACATTCTCGGCAGCTCGGGCAAGGGCCACGAGTATTTCCTCAAGTACCTGCTCGGCACGCAGAACGCCCTCTTCAGCGACGAGGCGGACGCGCTCAAGCCGTCCGAAGTGCAGGTGCGCGACGCGGCCGAAGGCAAGCTCGATCTGCTCGCCGTGCTCGACTTCCGGATGAGCACGACGTGCCTGTACGGCGACATCGTGCTGCCCACGGCCACCTGGTACGAGAAGGACGACCTCAACACGTCGGACATGCACCCGTTCATCCACCCGCTGTCCGAAGCCGTGCAGCCGCTGTGGGAAAGCAAGACCGACTGGGAGATCTACAAGACGATCGCGAAGAAGTTCAGCGAGCTCGCCGGCCCGTATCTCGGCACGCGGCGCGACCTCGTGTGCACGCCGCTGCTGCACGACACGCCGGGCGAGCTCGGCCAGCCGTTCGAGCCGAAGGACTGGCGCCGCGGCGAATGCGATCTGATTCCCGGCAAGACCGCGCCGTCGATGACGGTGGTCGAGCGCAACTACGCCGACATCTACAAGAAGTTCACGTCGATCGGCCCGCTGCTCGACAAGCTCGGCAACGGCGGCAAGGGGATCAACTGGAACACCGAGCACGAGGTGAAGGAGATCGGCGCGCTGTCCGACACGGTCGCCGAGCCCGGCGTGAGCCGCGGCCGCCCGCGCCTGGACACCGCGATCGACGCGGCCGAGATGATCCTCACGTTCGCGCCGGAGACGAACGGCCACGTCGCGGTGAAGGCGTGGGACGCGCTCTCGAAGATCACGGGCCGCGACCACACGCACCTGGCGGTGGGCCGCGAGCACGACAAGATCCGCTTTCGCGACGTGCAGGCGCAGCCGCGCAAGATCATCTCCGCGCCGACATGGTCGGGCCTCGAATCGGAGGAAGTGAGCTACAACGCCGGCTACACGAACGTCCACGAGCTGATTCCCTGGCGCACGCTGACGGGCCGCCAGCAGTTCTACCAGGACCACCGCTGGATGCTCGACTTCGGCGAAGGCTCGTGCGCGTACCGCCCGGCGATCGACACGAAGACCGTCGCGCCGCTGCACAAGCGGATGCCGAACGGCCAGCCGGAGCTCGTGCTGAACTGGATCACGCCGCACCAGAAATGGGGCATTCACTCGACCTACTCGGACAACCTGCGGATGCTCACGCTCTCGCGCGGCGGCCCGCACGTGTGGATCTCGGAGGCCGAGGCGCAGCAGGCGGGCATCCGCGACAACGACTGGGTCGAGGTGTTCAACGTGAACGGCACGCTGACCGCGCGCGCGGTGGTGTCGCAGCGCGTGCCGGCCGGCATGTGCCTGATGTACCACGCGCAGGAGAAGATCGTGAACGTGCCGGGCGCGCAGACGAGCGGCAAGCGCGGCGGGATTCACAACTCGGTCACGCGCACCGTGACGAAGCCCACGCACATGATCGGCGGCTACGCGCAGCAGGCGTACGGCTTCAACTACTACGGCACCGTCGGCAGCAACCGCGACGAATACGTGATCGTGCGCAAGATGAACCGGGTGGACTGGCTCGAAGAGCCGCTTAACGAAGGAGCAGAACAATGAAGATCCGCGCACAAGTGGCGATGGTGCTCAACCTCGACAAATGCATCGGTTGCCATACCTGCTCCGTCACCTGCAAGAACGTGTGGACCTCGCGCGACGGCGTCGAGTACGCGTGGTTCAACAACGTCGAGACGAAGCCGGGCATCGGCTATCCGCGCGAGTGGGAGAACCAGGACAAGTGGCAAGGCGGCTGGAAGCGCAACGACGCCGGCAAGCTCGAGCCGCGCCAGGGCGGCAAGCTGAAGATCCTCGCGAACCTCTTCGCGAATCCGAACCTGCCCGCGATCGACAACTACTACGAGCCGTTCACGTACGACTACGCGCATCTGCAGAACGCGCCGCTGTCGCAGACGCCGCCGACCGCGCGCCCCGTGTCCGCGATCACCGGCCAGAAGATGGAGAAGATCGAATGGGGCCCGAACTGGGAAGACGACCTCGGCGGCGAGTTCAAGTCGCGCAGCCGCGACAAGCTGTTCGAGGCCGTGCAAAAGGAGATGTACTCGACGTTCGAGAACACCTTCATGATGTATCTGCCGCGCCTCTGCGAGCACTGCCTGAACCCGACCTGCGTCGCGTCGTGCCCGTCGGGCTCGGTCTACAAGCGCGAGGACGACGGCATCGTGCTCGTCGACCAGGACAAGTGCCGCGGCTGGCGGATGTGCGTCTCCGGCTGCCCGTACAAGAAGATCTACTTCAACTGGCAGACCGGCAAGGCCGAGAAGTGCGTGTTCTGCTTCCCGCGCATCGAGGCCGGCCAGCCGACCGTATGCTCGGAAACCTGCGTCGGGCGCATCCGCTATCTCGGCGTGATGCTCTATGACGCGGACCGCATCGAGCAGGCCGCCTCCGTCGCCGATCCGCAGAAGCTCTACGAAGAGCAGCTCCGCGTGTTCGTCGATCCGCACGATCCGGCAATCGAGCGCCAGGCGCTCGCCGACGGCGTCCCGCAAAGCTGGCTCGACGCGGCCAAGCGCTCGCCCGTCTACCGGATGGCGTGCGAATGGAAGGTTGCGTTCCCGCTGCACCCGGAATACCGGACGCTGCCGATGGTCTGGTACGTGCCGCCGCTCTCGCCGATCCAGGGCGCCGCGCAGTCCGGCCACATGGGGATGAACGGCGTGATTCCGGACGTGCGCAGCCTGCGGATTCCGCTGCGCTATCTCGCGAACCTGCTGACGGCGGGCGACGAGGCGCCCGTCGCCGCCGCGCTCGACCGCATGCTCGCGATGCGCGCGTACAAGCGCGCGCAAACCGTGCACGGCGCGCACGACGCGCAGGTGCTCGAACAAGTGGGGCTCACCGCCGAGCAGGTGGAGGACATGTATCAGCTGATGGCGATCGCGAACTACGAGGACCGCTTCGTGATTCCGTCGTCGCACAAGGAAATGGCGGAAGACAGCTTCGACGAGAAAGGCAGCTGCGGCTTCTCGTTCGGCAACGGCTGCTCGGGCGGCACATCGGACGGCACGCTGTTCGGCCGCAAGAAGGAAACGGCGGTGTCGTACGCGGCGCTGCCGACCGTCACGCGCAAGAAAGCGAGCGCCGCATGAGCGCATCGCACGAGGAAAACGTCATGTCGATCTATCCGATTCTGTCCGCCCTGCTCACCTATCCCGAGCAGCCGCTGCTCGACGCGCTGCCCGAGATCGAGCGCGCGCTCGACGCGCAGCCCGGCGCGCGCGCGGCGCTCGCGCCGCTCGTCGAATCGTTGCGCGCGACGCCGTTGATCGAGCTGCAGGAACGCTACGTCGCGACGTTCGACCGCACGCCGTCGCATTCGCTGCATCTGTTCGAGCACGTGCACGGCGAGAGCCGCGACCGCGGCCAGGCGATGGTCGATCTGCTCGACGAATACCGGCGCCACGGCTTCGAGCCCGTCGGCAACGAGCTGCCCGACTACGTGCCGCTCTTCGTCGAGTTCCTCGGCGCGATCGCGGGCGACGGCGACGGCGCGCACGCGGCGCACCTGCTCGGCGACGCGATCGACGTGCTCGCCGCGCTCGGCGAGCGCCTCGCGCGCGCGCAAAGCCCGTACGCGGGCGCCTTCGACGTGCTGCGCGCGTGCTCGCCGGTCGAGCCGCGGCCCGTCGCCGAGCCGCCGCCGCGCACGATGGACGAGGCGCTCGAGCGCTTCGGCCCCGGCCCCGACGGCGTCGAACCGCTGCTCTCGCCCGCGGCCGACGCGTCGCTCGCGCAGCCGATCCGCTTTCACCCGCCGCGCCGCGCGGCGACGCCCGCTCCCCGCGCGTGACGCGGGGGCGTCGCGAACCCGTTTCGAGGTCACGTCATGGATTATCTGAATACGTTCGTCTACGGCATCTATCCGTACATCGCCGCCGCCATCTTCCTGTTCGGCAGCCTCGCGCGCTTCGAGCGCGAGCAGTACACATGGAAGTCCGACAGCTCGCAGTTGCTGCACCGCGGCGCGCTGCGCACGGGCAACATCCTTTTTCACGTCGGCGTGCTCGGCCTGTTCTTCGGGCATCTGGTCGGTCTGCTCACGCCGGTGGCCGTCTGGGACGCGCTCGGCGTCACGCACCAGTTCAAGCAGCTCGTCGCGATGTCCGCGGGCGGCGTGATGGGCTCGCTCGCGCTCGCGGGCCTCGCGATCCTGCTGCACCGGCGCCTGACGAACGCGCGCCTCGCGGCCGTCACGCGCCGCGGCGACAAGGTGCTGCTCGCGTGGCTGCTCGTCACGCTGGTGCTCGGGCTGTCGACGATCTTCGAATCGGCGAGCCACACCGACGGCCACCTGATGGTGCAACTGATGACGTGGGCGCAGCACATCGTCACGTTCCGCGGCGACGCGGCGAGCTACGTCGCCGATGCGCCGTGGCTCTTCAAGGCGCACCTGTTCATGGGGCTCTCGCTCTTCGCGATCTTCCCGTTCACGCGGCTCGTTCACGTATGGAGCGGCTTCGCGTCGGTCACCTACGTCGGCCGCGCGTGGCAGCTCGTGCGCGCGCGCCGCTAGGCGCCGCTCGCGCGGGGTCGCAGTCCAGGCATCGCGGCGCACCGGGCGGGTGCGCCGCGATGCCTCACGTGCTCGAATGTCGCAGCGGGGGTGCAACATTCGGCAGGACAATTGTCATGTCCAAAAAAATCATGACGTGCTATGGCTCCCGCCCTCCCCGACTCCCCCGCTCCGTGGCGGCACCGCCTGTCGACGCGGATCGTCGCGCTGTCCGCGATCGCGTGGGCGCTCGTGCTCGCGATGGTGGGCGGCACGCTGTGGCTGTCCTGGCAGCTCGAGGGCGCGGGCGCGGCGATCAACGACGCCGGCAGCCTGCGCATGCGCGCGACGCGCACCTACGTCGAGCTGTCGGGCGTGGGCACCGAGCCGCGCCGCCAGCTCGCGGTCGAGCTCGACGCGATCGACGGCACGCTCGCGCGGCTGCGCCGCGGCGATCCGTCGCGCCCCCTCTTTCTGCCGAACACCACTGTCATCCAGCATCAGCTCGACATCGTCACCGATCGCTGGAACGCCGTGCTGCGCCCGCTCGCCGCCGGCGCGCTGACGAACGCGCCGCGCGCTGACGCGGCCGCCGCCTACCTCGTCGCGCTGCCCGGCTTCGTCGACGAGGCCGATCTGCTCGTGCGCGAGATCGAATCCGACAACGCGCGCAAGACGACGTGGCTGCGCCTGTCGCAGATCGGGCTCGGCCTGCTCGCGTGCTCGGGCACGGTCGCCGTCATCTACCTGCTGTTCCTGTGGATCATCCTGCCCGTGATGCAGTTGCGCGACGGCCTGAAGCGCATGGCCGCGCGCGAGTTCGCGGTGCGCCTGCCCGTGCAGACGCGCGACGAGTTCGGCGATCTCGCGCACGGCTTCAACCGGATGGCAAGCGAATTGCAGGAGGTGTACGCGGGGCTCGAGGAGCGCGTGCAGCAAAAGACCGCGCAGCTCGCCGCGCAGAACCGCGAGCTGAGCGCGCTCTACGAGATCACCGCGTTCCTGAACCGCCCGCAGGCCGTCGACGAGATGTGCGCGGGCTTCCTGTCGCGCGCGATCGCGCAGTTCGACGCCGACGCGGGCAGCATCCGCGTCACCGATCCGACGGGCGAAAAGCTGCATCTCGTGATTGCGGAGGGCCTGTCGACAGAGCTCACCGAGCTCGAACGCTGCATGCCCGTCGACGATTGCTTCTGCGGCACCGTGACGCGCGCGGACACGGCCGTGCTGCACGACCTGCGCGGCAGCGCCGCGCGCGCGCCGACGCCGTGCTCGCGCGAGGGCTTCGCGGCCGTCGCGGTGTTCAAGGTGATGACCCAGGACGCGGTGCTCGGCTCGTTCTCGCTGCACTATCGCGACCCGTCGCGGCTGCCCGACGCCGAGCGGCGCGTGCTCGAGACGCTCGGCCGCCATCTCGGGATCGCGCTCGATCACGTGCGGCTGTCCGCGAGCGCGCGGCAGCTCGCGGTCGCCGAAGAGCGCAATCTCGTCGCGCAGGGCCTGCACGACAGCATCGCGCAAAGCCTCAATTTCGTGAACCTGCAGACGCAGATGCTCGCCGACGCGATCGCGCACGACAATCTCGCCGATGCGCGCGAGATCGTGCCGATGCTCAAGCACGGCGTCGAGCAGGGCTACGCGGACGTGCGCGAGCTGCTGCTCAACTTCCGCACGCGCTTGACGCAGGGCGAACTGAAAGCGGCGATCGAGGAAACGATCGCGCGCTTCGAGAAGCAGACGCGCATCGCGTGCGCGCTGAACTATCGCGAGACGGGCGGCGCGCCGCTGCCGCCCGACGAGCAGTTGCAGGTGCTGTTCATCCTGCAGGAAGCGCTGTCGAACGTGCGCAAGCATGCGCACGCGCGGCATGTCGCGGTCGATGTCGAGAACGGCGCCGCGTTCCGGCTGTCCGTCGCCGACGACGGCTGCGGCTACGATCCGGCCGCGCTCGCCGCGCGCGCGGACACGCATGTCGGGCTCACGATCATGCGCGAGCGCGCCGCCCGCCTGCGCGCGACGCTCACGTTGACGGGCGCGCCGCAGCGCGGCGCGCGCGTCGAGCTGGTGCTGCCGGCCGACGCGTGACAGGCGGCATAGCAACGAGAACGAGGACAATAATCATGACCATACGGGTACTGTTGATCGACGACCACACGCTCTTTCGCAGCGGCGTCAAGCTGCTGCTGCAGCGCCAGCCGGATTTCGAAGTCGTCGACGAAGCGTCCGACGGCGTCGAGGGCGTGAAGCGCGCGAAGCAGCATCAGCCGGACGTGATCCTGCTCGATCTGAACATGCCGGGGCTATCGGGGCTCGAGACGCTGCAACTGCTCGTGCAGGACGTGCCGTCCGCGCACGTCGTGATCCTCACGGTGTCGGAAGACGCGGAAGAGCTGACGACCGCGCTGCGCGACGGCGCGTGCGGCTTCCTCGTGAAGAACATCGACGCGGAGACGCTCGTCGCGGGCATCCGCAAGGCTGCCGCGGGCGAGCCCGTGATCGCCGAGAGCATGACCGCGAAGTGGATCGCGAGCCTGCGCGCGCCGGTGCCCGCCGCGCGGCCCGCGCCGGCCGCCGCGCTCGCGCCGGCCGCGCACGCGTCGGTCGATCCCGACCAGTTGACGCCGCGCGAGCACGACATCGTGCGCGCGCTCGCGCGCGGCGCGAGCAACAAGGAGATCGCGCGCGAGTTCGACGTCGCCGAAAGCACGGTGAAGATCCACGTGCAGAACGTCCTGAAGAAGCTGAACCTGTCGAGCCGCGTGCAGATCGCCGTGTATGCGGTCGAGCGCGGGCTCACCGCGCCGCATCCGGCCGAGGCGTAAGCGGAAACGCCCGAGGGGACGCCGGCCGCGGCCCCGAGCGGCGCGGCGCCGGCGGCCCGCCGCGGCGGCGTCTCGCCCCCCCTTTCCCGTCGGCCGCGGCGGCTCGCGGTAAGATGTCGGCCTCACGCATCCCGCCGATCCCGCCCATGAGAATTGCCACCTGGAACGTCAACTCCCTGAACGTGCGCAAGCAGCACGTGCTCGACTGGCTCGCGCAGAGCGACGTCGACGTGCTGTGCCTTCAGGAGCTCAAGATCCCCGACGAGAAGTTTCCGCGCGAAGCGCTCGAAGCGGCCGGCTACCGCAGTTGGTTCGCGGGCCAGAAAACCTACAACGGCGTCGCGATCCTCGCGCGCGCGAGCCTGCCGTTCGACGAGACGGATATCGTTCGCAACATCCCCGGCTTCGAGGACGCGCAGCAGCGCCTGATCGCCGCGACGATCGACGGCGTGCGGATCGTGTCCGCGTACTTCCCGAACGGCCAGGCGCTCGACTCGGACAAGTTCGTCTACAAGATGCAATGGCTCGACGCGCTGCAGGCATGGCTGAAGGACGAGCTGCAACGCTACCCGAAGCTCGCGCTGCTCGGCGACTACAACATCGCGCCCGAAGATCGCGACGTGCACGATCCGGCGAAATGGGAAGGCCAGAATCTGGTGTCGCCGCAGGAGCGCGCGCATTTCGCGCAGCTCGTCGCGCTCGGCTTCGTCGACGCGTTCCGACGCTTCGAGCAACCCGAGAAGACCTTCACGTGGTGGGATTACCGGATGCTCGCGTTCCGCCGCAACGCCGGGCTGCGGATCGATCACATCCTGCTGTCGCCGGCGCTCGCCGAAACCTGCACGAGCTGCACCGTCGACCGCGTGCCGCGCACGTGGGAGCAGCCGTCCGACCACACGCCCGTCGTCGCGCAGCTCGGCTGAGCGTGCGCCGCTGCGCGTGATCGCGCCCGCGCGCCGGCCCGCGTGCCGCGGCGCGCGAGGAGGCGCGCGGTTGCGCGTGCGAAGAGCGGTTCGCCGAGCGCCGCAAGCGCGCCCGCGATCGAATCCATGATCGGGCCCACGATCGGCCCCGTCCTCGATTCTCGCCGAAGCCCGCCGTGCCGGCAGGCGCTTCGCGATCCGAAGCAAACGGGGCGCCGAAGCGCCCCCAGACTGCTGACGAACCCCACGTTTTTGTGAGCGTGGGGTTTTGTCTTTCTGGGATCAGGATTGCGGGTTCGCCGCGAGCGGGTAGTCGAAGCTGCAGCGCAAACCGCTCACCAGACGCAGCAGCATGCGCACGAAGCGCCAATCGGGACCCGCTGGCCCCTTTTTCCGCTTCCGCGCCAGCAGCATCGCAATCTTCTTGATGTTCTGTGCCGCCGCGGCCAGCAAGCACTGCTCGGCCACCTTGCGTAGCCCACGCATACGGGCATAACGGTGCCCATGCAGCTGCTTGGCATCGGCGAAGCTGCGCTCCACCGTCTGCTTGCGCCGCGCGTAAATGCGTTGGCCCCATTCGGTCAAGCGCCGTGCGTCCACCCGCTCCTTGGCGCGCTCCCACACGTGGCGCGTTACCACCTTCACCGCGATCGCACTGTTCGTGCACTGCGATCGTACCGGGCAGCGCCCGCAGATCTGCGCATTGGATTTGTATTCCCGATAGCCGAGCCGATTGGTCGTGCTGTACGGCAGGGCCTGCCCCTGCGGGCACACGTATTCGTTGCGATACGCGTCGTACTTGAACTGCCGTTTGTAGAACATGCCCGGCTTGTGGTTCGGCGTGCGATAGCCCATCACCCCGGCAATCCCTCGCTCCTCCAGCCCCTGGCACACCGCCGGCGTGAAGTAGCCCGCATCCAGCCCCACCGCCTCGACCTTGAACTCAAAGCGCTCGCGCTGGCGATCCAGCCGATCCAGATACGGCTGGCTGTCATGCACCGAGGCCGGCGTCACATGCGTATCGGTGATGATCGCGTGCTTGGCATCCACCGTGCGGTGGTCCAGATAGAAGAACCCCTTCGGCTTGTCGTCCCGCACCATGTAGCCGCTGTCCGGATCGGTCCGGCTGAGCTTGGTGTCCTTGCTAGACGGCGGCTCATCGTCGTCGCGATCCAGCGGCTTCCTGCCATGCGCGGCCCGGTCCGCATCCACTGCCGCGTTCAATGCCTCCGTGTAGGCGGCCGGCGTCTGCTCCAGCTTCACCACATCGAACTTGCCTTTGTTCGCGTTCGCCTTCAGGTGCGTGCTGTCCGTGTACAGCACCCGACCGTCGACCAGCCCGCGCTTGATCGCCTGCCGCACGATCTCGTCGAAGATCTCCTGATACACCGTCGTGTCCGTGAAGCGTCGGCGGCGATTCTGCGAGAACGTTGACGCATCCGGCACCTTGTCGGTCAGCCGGAACCGGGCGAACCAGCGATAGGCGACGTTGACCTGGACCTCACGCATCAGTTGCCGCTCGCTGCGCACCCCGAACAGGTAGCCGATGAACAACAGCTTGAACATCACCACGGGATCGAGCGCCGGCCGCCCGTTGTCCGCGCAATACAGATGCGCCACCTTCGCGCGGATGAACTCGAAATCCACCGCCGCATCGATCTGGCGCAGCAGGTGGTCCTTCGGCACGAGTTCCTCGAGCGTCACCATCTCGAGTTCGTGCTGCGTGGGCATGGGCGTCTTCAGCATCACGCCATTAAAAAACAAAAAACCCCCACTTGGCGAGGGTTTGTCAGCAATCTGGGGCGCCGAAGCGCCCCGTCTTGCATTCGCCGCGCCACGCGCGGCATCGCGTGCATGGCCGCCGGCGCACCGCGCCGATCACGATTCGAGATGCAGTTCCTGAATCTTGCGCGTGATCGTGTTGCGGCCGATGCCGAGCCGCTCCGCCGCCTCGACCTTGCGGCCGCGCGTGAAATCGAGCGCCTCGCGAATCACGGCGGCCTCGAAGCGGCGCGCGAGCGCGTCCATCACGTCCGCCGAGTTCTCGCGCAGCAAGCGTGCGACCTCGGTGCGCAACCCGTGCTCCCACAGCGGGTGCCCCGCGGGCGCGCCGACCGCAGTGGGCGCGCCCGCCGTCGCCGGCACGGCCGCGACCGCGCTCGGCGCGTGCGGTTCCGCCGCGCCGACGCCCAAGCCGGATGCCTGCGCCTCCGCCTCCACCGTGGCCTCGACGGGCATCATGCTGCCGGACGCCGTCTGCGTCGCGACGAGATCGGGCGGCAGATCCTTGATCTCGACCGTCTGCGCGGGCGCCATCACCGTCAGCCAGTTCGCGAGATTCTCGAGCTGCCGGACGTTGCCCGGAAACGGCAGCGACGTCAGATAGGCGAGCGCCTCGTCGGACACGCGCTTCGGCTCGACGCCGAGGTCGCGCGCGCTCTTCTGCAGGAAGTGACGCGTGAGCAGCGCGATGTCCTCGCTGCGCTCGCGCAGCGGCGGCAGCCGCAGCCGGATCACGTTGAGCCGGTGATACAGATCCTCGCGGAACAGCCCCTGCCGCACGCGCGCCTCGAGATTCTGATGCGTCGCCGCGATCACCCGCACGTTCGCGCGCAGCGGGCTGTGGCCGCCCACGCGATAGAACTGCCCGTCCGACAGCACGCGCAACAGGCGCGTTTGCAGATCGAACGGCATGTCGCCGATCTCGTCGAGAAACAGCGTGCCGTTCTCGGCCTGCTCGAAGCGGCCCTGGCGCGTCGTCTGCGCGCCCGTGAACGCGCCGCGCTCGTGGCCGAACAGCTCGGATTCGAGCAGATCCTTCGGGATCGCCGCCGTGTTCAGCGCGATGAACGGGCCGTTCGCGCGTGGGCTGTGCCGGTGCAGCGCGCGCGCGACGAGCTCCTTGCCGGTGCCCGATTCGCCCGTGATCAGCACCGTCGCGGCCGAATGCGACAGCCGGCCGATCGCGCGGAACATGTCCTGCATCGCGGGCGCCTGGCCGAGCATCTCGGGCGCCTCGGCGAGCTTGTCGTCGTCGGGCACGCCGCCGCGCAGGCTCTCTTCGACCGCGCGCCGGATCAGCTCGACCGCCTTGTCGACGTCGAACGGCTTCGCGAGATATTCGAACGCGCCGCCCTGAAACGCCGCCACCGCGCTGTCCAGATCCGAGAACGCCGTCATGATGATGACGGGCAGCCCCGGCAGCCGGTCGTGCATCGCCTGCAGCAGCTCGAGCCCCGAGCCGCCCGGCATCCGGATGTCGGACACGAGCACCTGCGGCGTTTCCTGGTCGAGCGCGGCGAGCGCGTCGCGCACGTTCGCGAAGCTCCGCGTCGCGAAGCTCTCGCGCGCGAGCGCCTTCTCGAGCACCCAGCGGATCGATTGGTCGTCGTCTACTATCCAGATCGGCTTCATAGTCGGTCAGAGGTATGGAGATTCGCTGCGCCGCCGCTCAATGGTCGAGCGGCAGCAAAATCTGAAATTCGGTCCGGCCCGGCCGGCTGTCCACTTCGATCATCCCGTCGTGCTGCTGGATGAAGGTCTGCGCGAGCGTGAGCCCGAGCCCGCTGCCGTCGTCGCGGCCGGATACGAGCGGATAGAAGATCCGGTCGCGGATGTCGTCGGGAATGCCGGGGCCGTTGTCGATCACACGCAAATCCAGTGCCAGCCTGTACAGGCGCTTCGCGATCGTCACCTTGCGCGCGACGCGCGTGCGCAGCTCGATCCGCGCGTCGCCCTGCGCGATCCGCTCGCGCAGCGCCTGCGCCGCGTTGCGCACGATATTGAGGAGCGCCTGGATCAGTTGCTCCTTGTCGCCGCGCAGATCGGGCACGCTCACGTCGTAATCGCGCTCGATCGTGAGGCCGCGCGGGAATTCCGCGAGCATCACCGCGCGCACCCGCTCGCACACTTCGTGGATGTTCACGTCGCCGACGATGTGCGGATGGCGATGCGGCTCGAGCAGCCGGTCGACGAGCGTCTGCAGCCGGTCCGATTCCTTGATGATCACCTGCGTGTACTCGCGCAGCTCGTCGCGCTCGCGCTCGCCCAGCTCGAACTCGAGCAATTGCGCCGCGCCGCGAATCCCGCCGAGCGGGTTCTTGATCTCATGCGCGAGGTTGCGGATCAGTTGCTTGTTGACGGCGGTGAGATCGTGGATCCGCTCCTCGCGGTCGGTGCGCGACTGCCGCTCGTTCTCGAACAGCTCGACGAGCACGAACTCGGGCGCGCCCTCGAGAAAGCCGACGATCGCATGCACGTGCAGCGGCTCGCGGCCCGGACGATCGAGCACGGTGTCCAGATGGGTCGCGTGAAAGCGCTCCTCGCCGATCGCGGTGATCGTCGTCGCGAGCTCGCTCGCGTTCGGGAAGATCTCGCCCCACGGCATCTGCGACAACTGCCGGCGCGAGATGTCGAGCATCGCCTCCGCCGACGGATTGGCGAACGCGATCCTGAGCGTGCGCCGATCGAGCACGAGCACGACCGTCGGCAACGCCTCGAGCCCCGTCAGGAGTCCCGAGCGCACGAGCCGGTCATCGTCGGACAAGCGCTCCGGGTGGCCGGCCCTGGCCTTGATCAGATTCTTCAGAACCATCTTGCGTGGGTGCCGTGTCAAAAACCGCCGTCGCGGGCGGAACAAAAAAGGGACGGCGTCCCGCCGTCCCCAGACTGCTGACGAACCCCACGTTTTTGTGAGCGTGGGGTTTTGTCTTTCTGGGATCAGGATTGCGGGTTCGCCGCGAGCGGGTAGTCGAAGCTGCAGCGCAAACCGCTCACCAGACGCAGCAGCATGCGCACGAAGCGCCAATCGGGACCCGCTGGCCCCTTTTTCCGCTTCCGCGCCAGCAGCATCGCAATCTTCTTGATGTTCTGTGCCGCCGCGGCCAGCAAGCACTGCTCGGCCACCTTGCGTAGCCCACGCATACGGGCATAACGGTGCCCATGCAGCTGCTTGGCATCGGCGAAGCTGCGCTCCACCGTCTGCTTGCGCCGCGCGTAAATGCGTTGGCCCCATTCGGTCAAGCGCCGCGCGTCCACCCGCTCCTTGGCGCGCTCCCACACGTGGCGCGTTACCACCTTCACCGCGATCGCACTGTTCGTGCACTGCGATCGTACCGGGCAGCGCCCGCAGATCTGCGCATTGGATTTGTATTCCCGATAGCCGAGCCGATTGGTCGTGCTGTACGGCAGGGCCTGCCCCTGCGGGCACACGTATTCGTTGCGATACGCGTCGTACTTGAACTGCCGTTTGTAGAACATGCCCGGCTTGTGGTTCGGCGTGCGATAGCCCATCACCCCGGCAATCCCTCGCTCCTCCAGCCCCTGGCACACCGCCGGCGTGAAGTAGCCCGCATCCAGCCCCACCGCCTCGACCTTGAACTCAAAGCGCTCGCGCTGGCGATCCAGCCGATCCAGATACGGCTGGCTGTCATGCACCGAGGCCGGCGTCACATGCGTATCGGTGATGATCGCGTGCTTGGCATCCACCGTGCGGTGGTCCAGATAGAAGAACCCCTTCGGCTTGTCGTCCCGCACCATGTAGCCGCTGTCCGGATCGGTCCGGCTGAGCTTGGTGTCCTTGCTAGACGGCGGCTCATCGTCGTCGCGATCCAGCGGCTTCCTGCCATGCGCGGCCCGGTCCGCATCCACTGCCGCGTTCAATGCCTCCGTGTAGGCGGCCGGCGTCTGCTCCAGCTTCACCACATCGAACTTGCCTTTGTTCGCGTTCGCCTTCAGGTGCGTGCTGTCCGTGTACAGCACCCGACCGTCGACCAGCCCGCGCTTGATCGCCTGCCGCACGATCTCGTCGAAGATCTCCTGATACACCGTCGTGTCCGTGAAGCGTCGGCGGCGATTCTGCGAGAACGTTGACGCATCCGGCACCTTGTCGGTCAGCCGGAACCGGGCGAACCAGCGATAGGCGACGTTGACCTGGACCTCACGCATCAGTTGCCGCTCGCTGCGCACCCCGAACAGGTAGCCGATGAACAACAGCTTGAACATCACCACGGGATCGAGCGCCGGCCGCCCGTTGTCCGCGCAATACAGATGCGCCACCTTCGCGCGGATGAACTCGAAATCCACCGCCGCATCGATCTGGCGCAGCAGGTGGTCCTTCGGCACGAGTTCCTCGAGCGTCACCATCTCGAGTTCGTGCTGCGTGGGCATGGGCGTCTTCAGCATCACGCCATTAAAAAACAAAAATCCCCCACTTGGCGAGGGTTTGTCAGCAATCTGGGGACGGCGTCCCGCCGTCCCCTTTCAAGGTCCGATGCCTTCGCGCACAGTCGCCGCGCGAAGGCCGGTCGGCGCCGCGGCGCTTCGTCCGCCGACGAGACGAAGCGCCATCGCCGCTTACAGCGAGTAGTACATCTCGAACTCGATCGGGTGCGTCGTCATGCGGAACTTCGCGAGCTCCTGCTCCTTCAGGCCCAGGTACGCGTCGATCATCGCGTCCGTGAACACGCCGCCGCGCGTCAGGAACTCGCGGTCCTTGTCGAGCGCTTCGAGCGCCTGGTCGAGGCCGGCGCACACGGTCGGGATCTTCGCATCCTCTTCCGGCGGCAGGTCGTACAGGTTCTTGTCCGCGGCCTCGCCCGGATGGATCTTGTTCTGGATGCCGTCGAGACCCGCCATCATCAGCGCCGAGAAGCACAGGTACGGGTTCGCCATCGGGTCCGGGAAGCGCGTTTCGATGCGGCGGCCCTTCGGGTTCGACACGTGCGGAATGCGGATCGACGCCGAGCGGTTGCGCGCCGAGTAGGCGAGCTTCACGGGCGCTTCGAAGTGCGGCACGAGACGCTTGTACGAGTTCGTCGTCGGGTTCGTGATCGCGTTCAGCGCGCGCGCGTGCTTGATGATGCCGCCGATGTAGAAGAGCGCCGTCTCCGACAGGCCCGCGTAGCCGTTGCCCGCGAACAGGTTCTGGCCGTCCTTCCAGATCGACTGGTGCACGTGCATGCCCGAGCCGTTGTCGCCGACGACGGGCTTCGGCATGAACGTCGCCGTCTTGCCGTACGAGTGCGCGACGTTATGGATGATGTACTTCGCCCATTGCGTCCAGTCCGCGCGCTCGACGAGCGTCGAGAACTTCGTGCCGATTTCGTTCTGGCCCTGGCCCGCCACCTCGTGGTGGTGCACTTCGACCGGAATGCCGATCTGCTCGAGCAGCAGACACATTTCCGAGCGCATGTCCTGGAACTGGTCGACCGGCGCAACCGGGAAGTAGCCGCCCTTCACGCCCGGACGGTGGCCCGTGTTGCCGCCTTCGAATTCCTTCGCCGACGACCACGGCGCTTCTTCCGAGTTGATCTTCACGAAGCAGCCGGACATGTCCGTGTTCCACTGCACCGAGTCGAAAATGAAGAATTCCGGCTCCGGACCGAAGTACGCGGTGTCGCCGATGCCCGTGCTCTTCAGGTAGGCCTCGGCGCGCTTCGCGAGCGAGCGCGGATCGCGCTCGTAGCCCTTGCCGTCCGCCGGCTCGACGACATCGCAGGTCAGCACGAGGGTCGACTCTTCGTAGAACGGGTCGATGAAGGCCGCGTTCGGATCCGGCATGAGCAGCATGTCCGACGCCTCGATGCCCTTCCAGCCCGCGATCGACGAGCCGTCGAACGCGTGGCCGCTTTCGAACTTGTCCTCGCCGAAGGCCGACACCGGCACCGACACGTGTTGCTCCTTGCCGCGCGTGTCCGTGAAGCGGAAATCGACAAACTTGACGTCCTCGTCCTTCGCGAGCTGCATGACGTCGGCGACGGTTTTACTCATAACCTCTTCTCCTGATTGAACAAATCCGGCGGGACTGGGACCGCCTCGTTAAGCGAGCTGCTGAGCGCAGCGTTCTTTGCCGCGTACAACCGATTCGAACGGGTGGGATATAGCAGCTTCCATGCCATGCATGCGCCAGATCGGCGCGAAACGCGCGAGGCCGCGCCCCGTCAGGGCCGCAGCGCGCACTTTCGGGGCTTTTGCGCGCAGGAACGCCGCCGAATGCGCACCACGATCGTGCAATGTAGCATTGCACACACTCGGCAAACACTAATTTGGTGCTCCTCTCGCATTTTGCACCGCTTTAGTGCGTTCGGCGTGTCGTGCATGTCGGGAAAGCGCCGGCCGTCGCGGTTCGCCCGTCGCGCTAGAATGTTTTTTTGATCCGCAGGAGACCTCCCGCCATGAGTACGCTTGAACAGCTTTACGCGCAAGCCGACACGCGCCGCGCGCAAGGCAACCTGAACTACGCGGGCGCGCTCTCGCCCGCCGAGGCCTTCGAGTTGCTGCAGCTCGATCCGAACGCGCGCCTCGTCGACGTGCGTACCCGCGCGGAACTCGACTGGGTCGGCCGCCCGCTCGTCGGCGACGGCCAGTACGCGCATGTCGAATGGAGCCGCTACCCGGGCGGCGTGCCGAACGTGGAATTCATCGACCAGTTGCGCACGCTCGCGCAGCCCGATCAGCCGATCCTGTTCCTCTGCCGCAGCGCCGCGCGCTCGAAGCTCGCCGCGGTCGCCGCCGCGCAGGCCGGCTTCACGAAGGCGTTCGATCTGCTCGAAGGATTCGAGGGCGCGAAGGACGCGCAAGGACACCGCAAGACCGTGGAAGGCTGGTGCCACCGCGGCCTGCCCTGGATCGGCGCTTGACGCGTACGCCGCTCGCCATCGTCGGGCCGGCCGATGACATGGCGATGACGGCCCGCACCGGCGCGGCCCATGCGCGACGCACCGCATGGCGCATGCCGCCTCGTCGCGCGACCTCCCAGCACGTGCGCGACACGCCGCCGGCAGCGCCGCGCGGCCTGCATGCGGGCCGCGCGCCTCGTTCGCCTGCGCGCGTGACGACGGCGGGCACGACGGCGGACGTGAAGGCGGCGGGCGCCCGCCGCGACCGCCCGCTCAGCCGTGCTGCGGCTCGGCCGGCTCGACGATGTCCCCGCCGAGCAAGTGCACGCCCTCGCGCAGCTTCACGAACGCGGCCGCGACCGCTTCCGGCTCGCCCTTCACGCCGAGATCGATGTGCCGGCGCGCATAGATGCCGCCCTTTTCCGCGTCGCCGACGCTCGGCAGGCTGAACACCCGCACGCCCGGAAAATCCCGCTCGATCTTCTCCATCAGCGGCGTCAGCGTCGATTCGGGCAGTTCGAACACATAGAGCGAGCGCTCCGCGTGCGGGCTCGCGTGGTGCAGGTGCGCGTACTTCGTGTCGAGCACCCATTCGATCATCGGCCAAGCCATCACCGGAAAACCCGGCACGAAGTGATGATCGCCGCACGAAAAGCCCGGAATCCGGTTGTAGCCGTTCGGGATGATCGTCGCGCCGCGTGGGAACACGCCCATGTTCAGCCGATGGCGGTTTTCGGGCGAATCGGGATCGACGGGTTTCGCCGGATCGGCGTGCGTCTCGCGAATCCGCTCCTCGATCAGCGCTCTCGCCTGCGGATGCAGTTCGAGCGGCACGCCGAGCGCGGCGGCCGCGCACTGACGCGTGTGGTCGTCGGGCGTCGCGCCGATGCCGCCCGTCGAGAACACGATGTCGCCCGAGGCGAACGTGCGCGCGAGCGTCGCCGTGATCCGCGCGGGATCGTCGCCGACGTATTCGGCCCAGCCGAGCGCGAGCCCGCGCGCGGCGAGGAGCTCGATCGCCTTGGCGAGGTGCTTGTCCTGGCGGCGGCCGGACAGGATCTCGTCGCCGATGATGATGATGCCGATGGTCATGCTTGCCTCGTCGAATCGGTGGAAATCGCGTTCGCGGCGGCCGCGCGCTCGTCCTGCAGCGCGCGCAGGCAATAGAAACCGAACCACAGCGCCGAGAACACCAGAATGAACGCGTAGACCCAGATCATCGCGGCGGCGACGAACGGAAACAGCACCATCATCCAGATCGACGACACCCAGATGAAGGTCGGCACCGTGCCGAGCAGCCCGCTCGCGACGCCGATGCCGAACAGCGGCCAGCGGTGCTTGCGCACGAGCGCGCGGCGCTCGCCGGCGCTCGCGTGCAGCGCGAGCGCGTCGTAGGTCATCACGCGGTACGTGAGCCAGCCCCAGATCACGGGCGGCAGCAGCGCGAAGAACGGCGGAATCAGCCACAGCGGCACCGTCACGATCAGCAGCGCGATGCTCGCGAACGCGGCCCACAGCGAATTGAACACGCTGCCGACCAGGCTGCCGCCGCGCTTCATCTCGAGCGACGCGAACTGACGCTTCGACAGATGCGAGACGACCGCGGGCATCGACAGCGTCGCGATCAGCAGCAGCACCGTCAGCACGATGAGCGGAATCGCGAGCGACACGACGACGAACGGCGCGACGACCGCGTGCAGTTGCGACGCGCCGATCGCGTTGAAGAACTTGTAGAGGAGCGCCGTCAGCGCGAAGCCGTCGAGCGCGGCGCGCGCGGCGTCGACGAGCGGCTGCCACGAGAACCAGAGCAGGACGCCCCAGACCACCGCGGAGACGATGAACGGCAGGAAGGTGAGCCAGAGCATCCGCGGGTGCAGCGCACTCGCGAGCGCCCGGCCGAAGGAGCGCAGCAGGTCGTTCATGCGGGACGGATCATCGATCGGAATGGGAAGGCTCGGAAAGGATAAACCACGCGGCATGCGGGCGGCAAAAACGGGGCGGCAGCGCACCAGGCGGCGAAGGCGCGCGCCGCGCGCATCGGCGGCGACGGGTGGCGCGCGATGGACGGCGGCGGGCGAATCGGTGGAAGGTCCGGCGCTCCGCGCCCTGCGTTCCGCACTCTGCGCTCGAAGGACAGAGCGACTGCGGCAAGGCGCCGGGCGCGGACACCATATCGGCCAGCGACCAGTGATTACCGATCACCGATCACCGATCTGCGGTGAGCGGTTTGCGATGAGCGGTTTGCAGTGAACGGCCAACGATCCGCTGCCAGCGGTCTGCGGCGCGCACCCCGCAACCGGCAAGCGGCAACCGGCAACGAGCGCTCGGCGGCAAGTGACGAAGCGCGAACCGGCCGACAACCGGCGTGCCGCTCACCCCGGCCGCGGCCAACGCGCCCAACGCCGCCCCGCCCCGAGGCCCTGCCCGCAGCCGGGCCGGGCCTGCGCCCCGCCGCCGCGCGCCGCTTACGCCGACGCCACGTCGCGCCGCTTGCCCGGCGCGAGCCGCCGCGCGATCCGCACGAACGCGAGCCCGTGCTGCGCCCAGAAGCCGTCGCCGTACGACACGCCCTCGTATTGCTCGCGGATGCCGGTCGGCTCGGGCGTGCGGTTCCACGATGCGGTGCGAAACAGCATGTCCCACCACGGGAACAGCACGCCGAAGTTGCAGCCGTACTTCGTGCCCTCGTGGCCGTAGCCGACCGCGTGATGGCGGCGATGGAACGTCGGGCTGACGACGAGGCGCTCGGCGAGCCGGCCGAACGGCAGCCGCGCGTTCGCGTGCTGAACGCTCTGCATGAAGTTCGTGACCGCGGTCAGCACGACGAACTGCGACGGCGACACGCCGATCACGAGCGCGATCGCCGCGAAGAAGCACGCCTGCAGCACATCGTCGAGCAGGTGGTTGCGGTCGTCGCACCAGAGCGACATCTGGCGCTGGCTGTGATGCACCGCGTGCAGTTCCCACCAGATGCCGATCCGGTGCTGCCAGCGGTGATACCAGTAGCCGGCGAAATCGAGCACGATCAGATAGATCGCGAACGCGACGATCGGCCTGGAGGTGACGCCCGGCCACAGGTAATCGAGATTGACGTTCGCGATCCCGTGCAGGCGCAGCCATGCCTGGACGCTGTCGAACAGCGGCTGCATCGCGAAGAAGAAGAACAGGCTGAAGATGCCGAGCTTCGCGATCAGCGTGTAGATCACGTCGACGCGCGCCTCGCGGCGGCTCTCCCAGCGCTCGACGGGCCGCAGTGCCTCGAGCGGGCGCAGCAGCACGTACATCGCGACGACTTGCAGCGCGCCGACGATCACCCAGTAGAGCGCGTCGTACGTGTCCTCGTCGTAGTCCATCAGGCCGACCTTGAACAGCAGCGGCTGCACGATGTCGACGTACAGCCAGGTCTGCAGATCGGACACGAAGCCGTCGAGCGCGGCGGCGATCACGTGCAGCATGAGTCGCTCCCCGGCGTCACGCGCCGTTCGGCGCCGTCCACGGCGCCCGGTCGTAGAAGTAGATTCCGTGCGGCGAGCGGCCGACCGAAATCGTCTGAATCAGCTTGCGGCTCGGCAGATCGATCACGCCGACCTTCTTCGCGAAGCGGAACGTCACCCACAGCGTCTTCCGGTCGGCCGACAGTTCCATGTCGTCCGGGCCGGGCAGCAGGCCCGTGATGTCGCCGACGTTCGTGAGCGCGTTCTCGTCGAGGATGCTGATCGTGTTCGCGACCCGATTCGTCACCGCGACGTGCGTGCCGTCCGCGAGCGAGCGGAAGTTGTGCGCGCCCTTGCCGGTCGGAATCGTCTTCACGACCTTCTGGTTGCGCCAGTCGACGACGGCGACGTAATCGGCGCCCGTCATCCCGATCAGCACGTACTTGTCGCCGGGCGTGAGCCAGAGGCCCGCCGGCACCTTGCCCACTTTCATCTTCCACTTGAGCGTCTGCGTGGCGAGATCGATCGCCGCGAGCTCGCCCGACACCTGCAGCGACACGAGCACTGTCTTGCTGTCCTTCGTGAACGCGAGGTGGCTCGGCATCACCGCGAGCGGCAAGCGCTTGGCGAGCTTCAGATCGCGGCCGTCATAGCTGTAGATGTCGACGCGGTCGAGCCGCAGGCCGGCCGCGACGAACCACTTGCGATCCGGCGAGAAGCCGAGCTGGTACGGATCGTCGATCCCTTCGAGCGTGCGCTGCGGCTTGCCCGTCTTCGGATCGAGGAACATCAGGCTGTTCGACACCGAATTCGCGACGATCAGCGACGCATTGTCGGGCGTCGCCATCAGGTGATGCGGCTCCTTGCCGGTCGGATACTGGCCGACGACCTGCCGGGATTGCTGATCGATCAGGGAAAGCGTCGCTTCGGCCGAATTCAGCACGATCACGTTGTTCGCAAAGGCGGCGACGGGCGCCAGCACGGCGGCGGCAAGCGCGAGCCTGCGGCCGAGGGAGAGGAAATTGCGCATGAAGACTCACGTCGTGGGACTGGCGTGATTGTAAAACGCGCGAGAACGCCGCCGGTTGACGTCTCGCGCCCGAGTGTGAACCCGCATACCTTGAACGGCGCTCAGCGCTGCATCGACTCCCACACTTTGTAGAGCCGCTTGACCGATACCGGCATCGGCGTGCGCAGCTCCTGCGCGAAAAGCGAGATCCGCAGCTCCTCGAGCAGCCAGCGGAATTCGGCGAGCCGCGCGTCCGCGACGCCGCCGCGCTGCGCAACCGAGCGCTGATAATGCTGCGCGAGCGGCTGCAGCTCGGCCGCCTGCCGCGCGTCGCGCGCGGGATCGGCCTTCAGCTTGTCGATGCGCAGCGCGATTCCCTTCAGGTAGCGCGGGAAGTGCGCAAGCTGCGCGTAAGGCGTATCGACGACGAAGCGCTTGCCGACGAGCGCGGCGAGCTGGCCCTGCATGTCCGCGTGCGCGGCCGGGAACGGCTTGGCCTGCGCGAGCTTCTTCGCGAGCCCCGCGTACTCGGCGAGGATCTGCCCGACGAGCCGCGCGATCTCCTGCGCGAGCAGATTCAGGCGGCTCCTGCCCTCGTCGCGGCGCGCGTGGAAGCTCGCGTCGTCGGCGGGCAGCGGTTCCTGCAGGCACGCGCGGTCGAGCGCGGTCGCGATCAGCTGGTCGCGCAGCTCGTCCTGCGTGCCGAGCGACATGTACTGTATCGCCATCTCGCGCAGCCCCGGCAGGTTCTTCTCCAGATACTTGATCGGCTCCTTCAGTTGCAGCGCGAACAGGCGCCGCAGGCCCGCGCGGTGGATCCGCGCCGCCTCGTCGGGCGAATCGAACACCTCGACGTCGCAATGCGTGCCGCGATCGACGAGCGCCGGGTAGCCGAACAGCGTCTCGCCGCGCCGGCGGATTTCGAGGAGTTCCGGCAGCTTGCCGAAGTTCCACGTCGTCAGGTTCTCGTAGAGCGCGGTCGCGCCGGCGGCCGCGCCCGCTTGCGCCGCCGGCTCGGCCGCCCGCGGCGGCGCGCCGAGCGGCACGCGCCGTGCCCGCGCGCCGCTCGCGCCGGCGGCCGCCGCGGCGGGCTCGCCCGCCGGCGCGAGCGTCGCCGCGGCGGCGATCTTCTGGAAGTGCTGCTGCGCCTGCGCGCCCAGTTCCGCGCGCAGTTGCGCGAGATTGCGCCCCATCGCGAGTTGCCGGCCGTGCTCGTCGATCACCTTGAAGTTCATGAACAGGTGCGCGGGCAGCGTCTCCAGCTTGAAATCGGACGTTTTCGTCGCGACCTGCGTCTGCTCGCGAACGTCGGCGATCAGCGCGTCGACGAGGCCGCCCGCGCCGAAGCGCTCGCGCCCGGCGCGCTCGACGAAGCCCGCCGCGTACTCCGGCAGCGGCACGCAATGGCGGCGCAGCTTCTGCGGCAGCGATTTCAGCAGCAGATGCGCCTTCTCCTTGAGCATGCCGGGCACGAGCCATTCGGCGCGGCGCGCGTCGACCTGGTTCAGCGCGAAGAGCGGCACCGCGAGCGTCACGCCGTCGCGCGGCGAGCCCGGCTCGAAGTGGTACGCGAGCGCCATCTCGACGCCCGCCATCGTCACGCGCTTCGGAAACAGCTCGGTCGTCACGCCCGCCGCCTCGTGGCGCATCAGATCGTCGCGCGACAGATACAGCAGGCGCAGCTTGTCTTCCGGCTGCCCGCTCTTGCTCACCTCGTCGCGATACCAGCGCTCGAACGCGGCGCCCGTGTGAATGCCGGCCGGAATCGCCTGATCGTAGAACGCGTGAATCAGCTCGTCGTCGACGAGCACGTCCTGGCGGCGCGATTTGTGCTCGAGCTGCTCGATGTCGGCGAGCAGCTTGCGGTTGTGCGCGAAGAACGCGAGCTTCGTGTCGAATTCGCCGTCGACGAGCGCGCCGCGGATGAACAGCTCGCGCGCGCGCGCCGGGTCCTGCCGGCCGAACGCGACGCGCCGCCGGTGATAGATGGTGAGCCCGTACAGCGTCGCGCGCTCGAACGCGGCGACCTGCGCGGGCCGCTTCTCCCAGTGCGGCTCGGACAGCGATTTCTTCAGCAGATGCGCGCCGATCCGCTCGATCCATTCGGGCTCGATCTTCGCGATGCAGCGCGCATAGAGGCGGCTCGTCTCGACGAGCTCGGCCGCCATCACCCAGCGCCCCGCCTTCTTCACGAGCGCGGAGCCCGGCCACAGATGGAACTTGATGCCGCGCGCGCCGAGGTAGTGCGGCTCGTCCTCGGCCTTGAAGCCGATGTTGCCGAGCAGGCCCGTCAACAGCGACAGATGGATCTGCTCGAACGTCGCATCGGCTTCGTTCAGCCGCCAGCCGTGCTCGCGCACGACGGTCAGGAGCTGCGAGTGGACATCGCGCCATTCGCGCAGCCGCAGGTGCGACAGGAAATGCTGCCGGCACGCGTCGACGAGTTGCCGGTTCGACTTCTTGTGCGCGACCGCCTCCTCGAACCACGCCCAGATCCGCAGCCACTGAAGGAACTCGGAGCGCTCGTCGGCGAAGCGCCGGTGCGCCTGGTCGGCCTGCTCCTGCGCGTCGACCGGGCGCTCGCGCGGGTCCTGCACGGACAGCGCGCTCGCGATCACGAGCACTTCGCGCAGCGCCTGCTGGTCGCGCGCGGCGAGGATCATCCGGCCGACGCGCGGATCGAGCGGCAGCCGCGCGAGCTCGCGGCCGAGCGGCGTGAGCGCGTTCTCGTCGTCGACCGCGCCGAGCTCGTTGAGCAGCTGATAGCCGTCCGCGATCGCGCGGCCCGGCGGCGGCTCGATGAACGGAAACGATTCGATCGCCGACAGATGCAGCGATTTCATCCGCAGGATCACCGACGCGAGCGACGAGCGCAGGATTTCCGGATCGGTGAAGCGTGCGCGGCCGGCGAAATCGCTTTCCTCGTAGAGGCGGATGCAGATGCCGTCGGCGACGCGGCCGCAGCGGCCCGCGCGCTGGTTCGCGGCCGCCTGCGAGATCGGCTCGATCTGCAACTGCTCGACCTTGTTCCGGTACGAATAGCGCTTCACGCGCGCCAAGCCCGTGTCGACGACATAGCGGATGCCCGGCACGGTCAGCGACGTTTCGGCGACGTTCGTCGCGAGCACGATCCGCCGCGCGTTCGACGCCTTGAACACGCGCTCCTGCTCGGCCGCGGACAGCCGCGCGAACAGCGGCAGGATCTCGGTGTGCGGCGGATGGTGCTTGCGCAGCGCCTCGGCCGCGTCGCGGATCTCGCGCTCGCCGGGCAGGAACACGAGCACGTCGCCGGGGCCCTCGCGGCACAGCTCGTCGACCGCGTCGACGATGCCGTCCATCAGGTCGCGCTCGGCCTCGCGCGCGCTCTTCGCGCGATCGCGGCCCGAGCTCCCGCCTTCCGCGTGCCGGACGGCGGCCGGCCGGTCATCGGCGATCGGCCGGTAGCGCACCTCGACCGGATACAGCCGCCCGCTCACCTCGATCACCGGCGCGGGCCGCTCGTCGCTGCCGAAATGGCGCGCGAAGCGCTCGGCGTCGATCGTCGCCGACGTGACGATCAGCTTCAGGTCCGGCCGCCTCGGCAGGATCTGCCGGAGGTAGCCGAGCAGGAAATCGATGTTCAGGCTGCGCTCGTGCGCCTCGTCGATGATGAGGGTGTCGTACGCCTTCAGCAGCGGGTCGGTCTGCGTCTCGGCGAGCAGGATCCCGTCCGTCATCAGCTTGACCGAGGCGCCCGGGGCGAGGTTGTCGGTGAAGCGCACCTTGTAGCCGACCACCTCGCCGAACGGCGTGCCGAGCTCCTCGGCGATCCGGCGGCCCGTCGACGACGCCGCGAGCCGGCGCGGCTGCGTGTGGCCGATCAGGCCCGCGCCGCCCGCGCCGAGGCCGCGGCCGAGCGCCAGGCAGATCTTCGGCAACTGGGTGGTCTTGCCCGAGCCCGTCTCGCCGCAGACGATCACGACCGGGTGAGCGGCGATCGCGCGCGCGATCTCGTCGCGCTTGCCCGACACGGGCAAGCTTTCGGCAAACGTGATCGGCGGAACGGGATTCGGCGCGCACCGCGTGCGCGGCGCATGCGGCGCGCGGGCGGCTTCGGGGCCGGCGTCGCGGCGCTCGGCGCGCGGCGCGCGCGCCTGCGCGGGCGGCGCCTGCCGGGGGCGCGGTGGCCGCGGCGCAGCGGCGCCGGCGGGCTGCGGCTCGCCCGGCGTGCCCGCACGTTTTTGCGCGGGACTTTTAGGTACATTCGACATGGGGGCGCATTATAATCCCGCCCATGAATTCCCAAACCGACCTTCCCGCCGCCCAGTCGGGCGCCGCGCCCCAGCCGTCCGTCGACGAAGCCGTCCATCACGCGCAGTTCGTCGACTGGATGCGCTCCGTCGCGCCCTATATCCACAAGTTCCGCAACAGCACCTTCGTGGTCGGCTTCGGCGGCGAGGTCGTGCAGCACGGGCTGCTGAGCGCGCTCGTCTCCGACATCGCGCTGCTGCAGGCAATGGGCATCCAGATCGTGCTCGTGCACGGCTCGCGGCCGCAGGTCGAGGAGCAACTGCACCTGCACGGCGTCGAATCGGCGTTCTCGCACGGCCTGCGGATCACCGACGCGCGCGCGCTCGAATCGGCGAAGGAAGCGGCGGGCGAAGTGCGGCTCGACATCGAGGCGGCGATCAGCCAGGGCTTGCCGAACACGCCGATGGCGCACGCGCACATCAGCGTCGTGTCGGGCAACTTCGTGACGGCGCGCCCGGTCGGCATTCTCGACGGCGTCGATTTCGCGCACACGGGCGTCGTGCGCAAGATCGATGCCGAGTCGATCCGCCACTCGCTCGCGAGCCGCAAGCTCGTGCTGCTGTCGCCGCTCGGCTTCTCGCCGACGGGCGAGGCGTTCAACCTGTCGATGGAGGATGTCGCGTCGGCGGCCGCGATCGCGCTGCGCGCGGACAAGATCATCTTCCTGACCGAATCGCCCGGCATCGTCGACGAAGCGGGCGAGCTCGTGCGCGAGATGTCGCTCGACGCGGCGGCCGAACTGCTCGACTCGGGCGATCTGCAAGGCGACGACGGGTTCTTCCTGAAGCACGCGATCCGCGCGTGCCGCGGCGGCGTCGCGCGCGCGCACCTGATACCGCAGTCGCTCGACGGCAGCGTGCTGCTCGAGCTGTTCCTGCACGACGGCGTGGGCACGATGATCTCGTACGAGAACCTCGAGAGCCTGCGCGAGGCGACGCCGGACGACGTGGGCGGCATCCTGACCCTCATCGAGCCGCTCGAGACGGACGGCACGCTCGTGCGGCGCGGCCGCCACCAGATCGAGCGCGACATCGATCACTTCTCGGTCATCGAGCACGACGGCGTGCTGTTCGGCTGCGCGGCGCTCTATCCGTACCCGACCGAGAAGATCGGCGAGATGGCGTGCCTCACGGTCGCGCCCGAGGCGCAGGGCTCGGGCGACGGCGAGCGGCTCCTCAAGCGGGTCGAGCAGCGCGCCCGCGCGCGCGGCCTCACGCGGATCTTCGTGCTGACGACGCGCACCGAGCACTGGTTCCTCAAGCGCGGCTTCGTGAAGGCGACGGTCGACGACCTGCCCGAGGACCGCCGCAAGCTCTATAACTGGCAGCGCAAGTCGCTCGTGCTGATGAAGCAGCTCTGAGCGGCGCCGCGCGCCCTTCCCCCCCGGATTACGATTACAGGAGAGGTACACGATGGCCCGTATGATCCACTGCGCGAAGCTCGGCAAGGAAGCCGAGGGACTCGATTTCCCGCCGCTGCCGGGCGAACTCGGCAAGCGCCTGTACGAAAGCGTGTCGAAGCAAGCGTGGCAAGACTGGCTCAAGCAGCAGACGATGCTCATCAACGAGAACCGGCTGAACATGGCCGATCCGCGCGCGCGCCAGTACCTGATGAAGCAGACCGAGAAGTATTTCTTCGGCGAAGGCGCGGACCAGGCGTCCGGCTACGTGCCGCCGGCGCAGGGCTGATGCGCGGGCGGCGCGCGCCGCCGCCTCCGCGCTCCCCCCTTGCGCGTTGCGCACGCTGGAAGCGAGCCTCGGGCAGCGATTGCTGCCCGAGGCTTTTTTTACGGGCGCCTCGCCCTCGGCACGCGGCGCACCCGCTTGCCGAGGGCGGCGCGCGCCGGCCCGCGCGGCGCCGTCAAGGCTTCGCGAGCGCTCCGCGCCGTTCGCCAACGCCGACGCGCTTGCCGCGCTCGAGCGTCGCGATGCAGGCGAGCGACACCACCGCGAGCGCGCTGTAGAACGCGGCGAGCGGCCACCACTGGCCGGCGAAACGGTGCGCGAGCAGCGTGCCCGCGAGCGGCGTGAGCCCGCCCGCGAGCGCCGCGCAGAGCTGGTACGACAGCGAGATCGCCGAGTAGCGCACACGCACGTCGAACGCGGTCGACATGAAGCCCGCCATCACCGCGTACGAGCTCGACATGCACATCACCGCGATCGCGATGCCGACGACGATCGCCACGGGGCGCCCCGTCGACACGAGCGCGAACATCGGATACGGCGACGCGATCGCGAGCGCGGCGGCCGCCGTCAGGAAGCGCCCGGTGCCGATGCGCTGCGCGAACCAGCCGGACGCGAGCTGCGTGCCGAGCTGGATGAACGCGACGACGAACAGGCAGTCGAGAATCAGCGCGCGATCGAGCCCGAGCGTCTGCGTCGTGTAGTTCAGCATGAACGTGTTGACGAACCACGCGCCCGCGACGCCGATCACGTTCGCGCCGAGGCAGAGCAACAGCGTGCGCCAGGCGTCGCGCACCACGTCGGCCACGGGCAGCGCCGCCGTGCGCCGCTGCGCCTTCACGCGCGCGAACTCCGGCGATTCGTCGACGCCCGCGCGGATCGCGAGCCCCACCACGAGCAACGCCGCGCTCGCGAGAAACGGCAGCCGCCAGCCCCACGCGAGGAACGCGTCATGCTCGATGCCGGCGACGAGGCGAAACGCGAGTAGCGCGAGAATCAACCCGGCGGGGCTGCCGAGCTGCGCGAACGACGCGACGAACGTGCGCCTGTCCGCGCTCGCGTGCTCGCTCGCCATCAGCACCGCGCCGCCCCACTCGCCGCCGATCGCGATGCCTTGCGCGATGCGCAGCACGACGAGCGCGACGGGCGCGACGGCGCCCGCCTGCGCGTACGTGGGCAGCAGGCCGATGCCGACCGTGCCGACCGCCATGATGACGAGCGTCGCGACGAGCGCCTTCTTGCGGCCGACCCGGTCGCCGAGGTGGCCGAACACGAGGCCGCCGAACGGCCGCGCGAAAAAGCCGACCGCGAACGTGCCGAACGACGCGAGCGTGCTGAAGAACGGATCGCCCGACGGAAAGAACAGCTTGCCGAAGATGAGCGCGGACGCGGTGGCGTAAAGATAGAAGTCGTACCACTCGATCGTCGTGCCGACGAATGCCGCGAGCGCGGCGCGCGCGGGCTGGCCGACCGGCGCGCGCTCGGCGCGCTCGTCGTGCTGGAATGTCATCGTTGTCTCCATGTCTGTTGCCGGCGGCGCGACTCGCGCGCGCCTTCACCGGTCGGGCCGGATCGCTCCGGATTCGGTCGCGCCGGCAGGCGCGAACCGTTCGGCCGAAGACGGATCGCTCGCCTTCCGGACGTCCGGCCGCGCGCGCACCCGGCGGCACCCTCGAGCCGCGGCCGCCGCTTCGCGTCGGCGGGCCGCGGCCGTTCGCTCACGTCGCCATTGGTTTCGCCTCCTTGAGCACGCCCGCGTCGGCGAGCCGCGCCTGCGTCGCCGCATCGATGCCGAGCGCGTCGAGCACCGCGCGCGTATCGCGGCCGAGCGTGGGCGGCGCGGTGCGGTACGTCGCGGGCGTGCGCGAGAGCTTGATCGGCGACGCCGCGCCGCGGTATCGCCCCATCTCGACGACGAGCCCGCGATGCAGCGTGTGCGGATCGCACGCGAGCGCATCGATCGTGCGCACCGGCCCGCACGGCACGCCCTCGGCCATCAGCTCGCGCGCGAGCGTCTCGCCATCGCGGCCGGCGAGCCGCGTCTCGAGGCTCGCCTTCAGCTCGGCGCGATGCGCGCAGCGGCTGCGGTTGTCGATAAAACGCGGATCGCTCGCGAGCGCGGGCACGCCAAGGTGCGCGCAAAGCCGCGCGAACTGCCGGTCGTTGCCAATCGCGAGAAAGATCGGCGCGCTCGCGGTGCGGTAGCTGTCGTACGGTGCGATGTTCGGATGCGCGTTGCCGCTGCGCGCGGGGGTGCGCCCCGAGCCGAACCAGTTCGGCAGGTGCGGATGCAGCAGCGACACGCCGCAGTCGTACAGCGCGATGTCGATCGACTGGCCCACGCCGCTTCTCTCGCGCTCGGCGAGCGCGAGCAGGATGCCGGCGAGCGCGTTCAGGCCCGTCACCATGTCGACGATCGGCAGGCCGATGCGCGTCGCGTCGCCGCCGGCATCGCCGTTCACGCTCATGAGGCCCGCCATCGCCTGGATCACCGCATCGTAGCCGGGCAGCCCGCCGAGCGGGCCGTCGGCGCCGAAACCCGTGATCGCGCAATGGACGAGGCGCGCAAAGCGCGGCCGCAAGTCCCGCTCGTAGTCCATCCCCCAGCGCGCGAGCGTGCCGGGCTTGAAGTTTTCGACAAGCACGTCCGCGTCTTCGAGCAGACGCCAGAGGATCGCGCGGCCTTCGTCGCGCGACAAGTCGAGCACGATCCCTTCCTTGTTGCGATTCACGCCGGTGAAGTACCACGCGTCGTCGTCGAGGAACGGCGGGCCCCAGCCGCGCGTTTCGTCGCCCGCCGGCGGCTCGATCTTGATCACGCGCGCGCCGTGGTCCGCGAGCGCCTGCGTGCAGTACGGGCCGCCGAGGACGCGGCTCAGGTCGATGATTTTCAGGCCGGCGAGCGCGCCAGGGCGGACGGGCCCGGTTGCATGATTCGCGGCGGCGAGGGACGGGTGGGATGTGGTGTCTTTGGTGTCTTTGGTGTCTTTGGCGTCTTTGGTGTTTGCGGCGAACGCCGTGCGCGCATCGGACGCCGTGGCCGTCGCGTCGGCGATCGCCGTTCCCGGCGGCACGCCCCCCTCGGACGACATGCAAAGCCCGCCCGCCGGCGGCAACGGATGCGCCGCGTCCGCGAACGCGCCGGCGGTGCCGGCCGCCCCTGCCGCATCGCTCGCACCGGCGGCGGCGCGCCCGATCTCCGATCCGCTCGAGGCCCGCAATCGCTTCGAGACATTGCCGCTCATGCCGCGTCTCCCGAACGATCGTCGAGCAGGCGCAACGCGTCGTCGAGCGTGACGGGCCGATCGTGCAACAACGCCGCCAGCACGCCGGCCTCCGCGTCCGCGTCCGCGTCGGCATCGGCGCGCGGCGTCGCGAGCGGATCGACGGGCGACAGCTTGTAGCGCAACACGAGATGAGCGAGCGCGAGCCGCCGATGATCGGGCGCGAGCCGCATCCCTTCGCTCGCGAGCAGGATCGCCGTCGTCGAGTGATAGAGCGCGGACGCCGCCTGCCGCACGAACGCATCGTCGCCCGTTCGCGCGACGTGCGCGATCGCATCGCTCGCGCGATCGAGCGCGCGGCGCAGCCGCGTGGCGCTCGCGCCCGGCAGCCGTGCCGTGTCGAGCGCGCCGAGCAGGAACGCGCGCAGCGGCGCGAGCGCCCCTTCGCGCTTGACCGCCCGCGCGACGTCGAGCGCGACGATGTTGCTCGTGCCCTCCCAGATCGAGCCGAGATGTGCATCGCGCAGCACGCGTGCATCGCTCCACTCCTCGATGTAGCCGGTGCCGCCGCGCACCTCCATCGCATCGCCGGCAACGCGGCGCGCATCGCGGCACGCGCGGAACTTGACGAGCGGCGTCAGGATCCGCACGCAGCCGCCTGCCTGCGCGTCGCCCGTGTCCGCCTTCGCGAGCAGCAGCGCGATCTGCATGAACAGCGAGCGCGCCTGCTCGGTCGGCACGAGCATCTTGACGAGTTGCCGCTGCATCAGCGGCATGTCGATCAGCTTGCGGCCGAACGCTTCGCGATGGCGCGCGACGTGCAGCGCCTCCGTCGTCGCGCGCCGCATCAGCCCCGCTGCGCGCACGCCGTTCGACAGACGCGACATGTTGATCATGTCGGCCATCTGATGAAAGCCGCGGCCGATCTCGCCGATCAGATAGGCTTCGGCGCCGTCGAGCGCGATCTCGCCGCTCGCCATCGAACGGCTGCCGAGCTTGTCCTTCAGGCGTACGATCCGATAGCGATTGCGCGAGCCGTCGGCGAGCGTCTTCGGCAGCAGGAACAGCGCGAGGCCCTTCACGCCGTCGGGCGCGCCTTCGGGCCGGGCGAGCACCATCGCGAGATCGGCGTCCGCGTTCGAGCAGAACCACTTGTCGCCGAACAGCCGCCATGTCGCCGAACCGTCGGCGGACGTGCCGCGCACCGCACGCGTCGCGATGCGGCCGACGTCGGAGCCCGCCGCCTGCTCGGTCATGAACATCGCGCCCTGATACAGCACGTCGAAATCGCGCGACGCGAGCCGCGGCAGGAAACGCTCGACGAGCTCGCGCGAACCGAAGCGGCGCAGCGTGCGCGTGAGCGAATCGGTCATGCTGACGGGGCAGCAAAGGCCGAACTCGGCTTGCACGAACAGGAACGTCAACGCGTATTTGACGAGCGGCGGCGGCGCGCCGTCGCGATGGCTCATCGCGGCGAGCCCGAGCTGCGCATATGCGACGCGCTCGAGCTCGACGTAGTCCGGATGCTTGTCGATCGACTCGAGCGGCTCGCCGCGCCGCGTGCGCGGCTGAAGCACGGGCGGGTTCCTGTCGGCACGCGACGCGAGGCGGTCGAGCTCGTCCGACGCGCGCAGCCCGAGCGCGCGCAGTTCCGGCTCGAAGCCGCGAAAGCGCGCTTCGCCCAGATGGAGCCGCAGCAACGCCGCGCAATCGGGATCGCTCGTGAAGAAGTTGATGCCCCGCGAATCGGGGATGTTGGCTGCGCCCGCCGCGGGCGCGTTTGCTTCGAAGGTTTCCTTCATCATGTTCATCGCTTGTCTCCTGGTCCGACGAGCGTAGAACCGCGATCGATAATCGTCCAATACAGGATTTATCCAGTACGATAAACGCTATTTATCGATCGCCAGAATGGAGGCGCGATGGACCTCAAGCAATTGCGCTACTTCGTCGCCGTCGCGGAAGAGCTGCATTTCGGCCGTGCGGCGAAACGGCTGTTCATCTCGCAGCCGGCCTTGAGCTTCGATATCCGCAAGTTCGAGGACGAGCTCGGCGTGCAACTGCTCGCGCGCACGAGCAAGTCGGTCGCGCTGACGAATGCGGGCGAAGTGCTGCTCGGCGAGGCGCGCCGCCTGCTGCTGCAGGCGCAGGAAGCGCAGCGTCTGACGATTCGATCGGCATCGGGGCTCGCGGGGCGGCTGAAGATCGGCTTCGTCAATTCGATGCTGTACCGCGGGCTGCCTTCGGCGGTACGGCGTTTCGAGGCGGACTATCCGAATGTCGAAGTCGTGCTGAAGGAGATGAACACGCACGAGCAGGCGCAAGCGATCCTGCGCGCGCAGATCGACGTCGGCTACGCGCACTGGGGCACGTTCCCGCCGGAGATCGCGGCCGACACGATCCTCTCCGAGCCGTTCCTCTGCTGCCTGCCCGCGACGCATCGGCTCGCGCGGCGCAGGCGCGTCGATCTCGCGGCGCTCGCGCACGAGCCGTTCATCCTGTTCCCGCGCGATGCGGCGCCCCACTATCACGATCTCATCATCGCGCAGTGCGTGAGCGCGGGCTTCAGTCCGCAGATCCGTCACGAGGCGCGCCTCTGGCAGACGGTGCTGACGATGGTCGAGTTCGAGATGGGAGTGGCGCTCGTGCCGAGCGTGCTGCGCGAGGTGCGCAGCGAGCGGCTGCGCTACCTGCCGCTCGCCGGCGACGCGCTTGAATCCCGCACGTTGCGGTTGCGGCGCTCGAATGAACGGGAGCCGGTTGCGGAGTGCTTCGGCGAATATCTGGACGACGAGATCCGGCGGCTTCGCGGTGCGGCAGAGTGACGGCGCGCGGGCGGGTGCTCAAAAAAGTTCTGGATAAAAGTGCGCGATTGCCGGTAGAATCACGCCCCTGGTCGCGCAATGTGTGACCGGCACCCGTCGGATGGGTTATGTCGAAAAAATTGCTTTACGGAATGCAAAAGCTCTGACATAATTCAAGGCTCTTTGGGCGGTTAGCTCAGCGGTAGAGCACTGCCTTCACACGGCAGGGGTCACTGGTTCGATCCCAGTACCGCCCACCAAAGAATTCGCCGGTTGTGGCGACGCGTCAAACGCTGGATCGAGCAGTTCTCTCCGGCGCCAGCGCAAAGCCACTAGGCAAAGAAAAAGCCCTGCACTCGCAGGGCTTCAGACTGCTGACGAACCCCACGTTTTTGTGAGCGTGGGGTTTTGTCTTTCTGGGATCAGGATTGCGGGTTCGCCGCGAGCGGGTAGTCGAAGCTGCAGCGCAAACCGCTCACCAGACGCAGCAGCATGCGCACGAAGCGCCAATCGGGACCCGCTGGCCCCTTTTTCCGCTTCCGCGCCAGCAGCATCGCAATCTTCTTGATGTTCTGTGCCGCCGCGGCCAGCAAGCACTGCTCGGCCACCTTGCGTAGCCCACGCATACGGGCATAACGGTGCCCATGCAGCTGCTTGGCATCGGCGAAGCTGCGCTCCACCGTCTGCTTGCGCCGCGCGTAAATGCGTTGGCCCCATTCGGTCAAGCGCCGTGCGTCCACCCGCTCCTTGGCGCGCTCCCACACGTGGCGCGTTACCACCTTCACCGCGATCGCACTGTTCGTGCACTGCGATCGTACCGGGCAGCGCCCGCAGATCTGCGCATTGGATTTGTATTCCCGATAGCCGAGCCGATTGGTCGTGCTGTACGGCAGGGCCTGCCCCTGCGGGCACACGTATTCGTTGCGATACGCGTCGTACTTGAACTGCCGTTTGTAGAACATGCCCGGCTTGTGGTTCGGCGTGCGATAGCCCATCACCCCGGCAATCCCTCGCTCCTCCAGCCCCTGGCACACCGCCGGCGTGAAGTAGCCCGCATCCAGCCCCACCGCCTCGACCTTGAACTCAAAGCGCTCGCGCTGGCGATCCAGCCGATCCAGATACGGCTGGCTGTCATGCACCGAGGCCGGCGTCACATGCGTATCGGTGATGATCGCGTGCTTGGCATCCACCGTGCGGTGGTCCAGATAGAAGAACCCCTTCGGCTTGTCGTCCCGCACCATGTAGCCGCTGTCCGGATCGGTCCGGCTGAGCTTGGTGTCCTTGCTAGACGGCGGCTCATCGTCGTCGCGATCCAGCGGCTTCCTGCCATGCGCGGCCCGGTCCGCATCCACTGCCGCGTTCAATGCCTCCGTGTAGGCGGCCGGCGTCTGCTCCAGCTTCACCACATCGAACTTGCCTTTGTTCGCGTTCGCCTTCAGGTGCGTGCTGTCCGTGTACAGCACCCGACCGTCGACCAGCCCGCGCTTGATCGCCTGCCGCACGATCTCGTCGAAGATCTCCTGATACACCGTCGTGTCCGTGAAGCGTCGGCGGCGATTCTGCGAGAACGTTGACGCATCCGGCACCTTGTCGGTCAGCCGGAACCGGGCGAACCAGCGATAGGCGACGTTGACCTGGACCTCACGCATCAGTTGCCGCTCGCTGCGCACCCCGAACAGGTAGCCGATGAACAACAGCTTGAACATCACCACGGGATCGAGCGCCGGCCGCCCGTTGTCCGCGCAATACAGATGCGCCACCTTCGCGCGGATGAACTCGAAATCCACCGCCGCATCGATCTGGCGCAGCAGTGACCTGCCCCCTTCGATAGGGCCAATGGGCTTCTAGCAAAGTCCCTTTAAACCAACTCCTGGAAAGCGGCAGGAGCGTCCGCGGTTGCCCGATGTTTCGCCGCAAACTCTGACGGCGCAAGGTAGTTCAGTGCGCTGTGCGGCCTTTGCTCGTTGTAGTCCTGACGCCATGCCGCGATGACTGCCCGAGCGTGCGCGAGCGTCGTGAACCAGTGCTCGTTAAGGCATTCGTCGCGGAACTTGCCGTTGAACGATTCGATGTACGCATTCTGCGTGGGCTTGCCCGCCTGAATCAACTTCAGCGTGACGCCGTTCGCATACGCCCACTGGTCAAGCGCGCGGCTCGTAAATTCGGGTCCCTGGTCTGTTCGCACCGCCTTGGGATAGCCACGGAAGCGAGCTGCACGGTCCAATGCCCGAGCGACATACAAACCTGAGATGCCATGGTCGACGACGATGTCGACAGCCTCTTTCGTGAAATCGTCGACGACGGTCAGGCACTTCACGCGCCGGCCGTTGGAAAGCGCATCCATCACGAAATCGATTGACCATACCTCGTTGGGTGCGCCCGGCAATGCCAGTTGCTCGCGCTCAATCATGACGCCGTGGCGCTTGCGACGGCGCCGCACAGCCAGCCCTGCCTCACGGTACAGGCGATAGATGCGCTTGTGATTGGCGTGCGTGCCTTCGCGTTCCACCAGGGCGTGCAGTCGGCGGTAGCCGAATCGACGACGTTCGTGCGCCAACTTCACCAGACGCGCCGCGAGCACCTCATTCTCGTGGTCCGGCTTCGCGTCGTAATGCAGCACGCTGCGAGAAAGCCCGACAAGCCGGCAGGCGCGGCGCTCGGAGATGTTGACCTTCTCCCGAATCGCCAACACTGCTTCGCGTTTGGCTTGCGGGCTCAGGGCTTTCCCTTGACGACAACCTTCAACGCTTCCATATCGAGCATTGCTTCGGTCAGCAGTTTCTTCAGTCGGGCATTCTCCACCTCGAGGCCCTTGAGCCGGCGGGCTTCCGAGACTTCCATGCCGCCGAACTTCGCGCGCCAGGTGTAGAACGACGCGTCACTGAACCCATGCTTCCTGCACAGTTCCTTGACCGGCATACCGGCCTCGGCTTCCTTCAGAAACCCGATGATTTGCTGTTCCGTAAAGCGCTTCTTCATGTTCGTCTTCTTCTCCGAAAACGAACTTTACTAGACTCCGGCTGGCCCTGTTTGTAGGGGGCAGGTCAGCGAAACAATTGATTACGAAAGCGATGGGGCTCTAACAAGTCCTTACAGCGCAAAACGGATCGCCCGCGTAGATTTTGAGTGTGGGCGCGGCATCAGGCGCGCGCCCATGCCTCTCTTTCACCTGAGGATTGAACAATGAAATCGATTCGGCGTATTGGGGTATGCGCAATGCTCATCGCGACGATGGCGAGCCTGTCGGCTTGCGACACGATGACGACCCGACAACGTAATGCGGCAATCGGCGCGGGCATCGGCGGCGTCGCCGGCGCGGCGATCGGCGGCAACGCCCTGTCGACGATCGGCGGCGCGGCCGCGGGCGGCCTCGTAGGCAGCCAGGTCGGCAAGTAAGCCCTCGATTCGGGCGCGCCCGCGCAACACGGGCTGCGCCCCTGGATGCGGACGGTGCGCGCCGTCTTCGAGGCGGCGCGTATCGTCCTCCGGCCGCTCGCGCCGGCGCGCGCGACGCGATTCATGTGACGATTGCGCCGCGATCGCGCGGCGGAAATGAGCCGTTACCGTTTCACACAGCGTTTCACATGCGGGCGGTCTAAGCTCGCAGGCATCGACTCCTGCCCCGCACGCACGACTGCGGACTCATCATGAACAAGACCCTTGTCGCCGCCGCGCTCGCGAGCGTCGCGCTCGCCGGCTGCTATTACCCGTACGGCTACTATCCGGCGAGCGGCTACTACGCGGCGCCCGTGCAAACCGCACCCGTGTACGTCGCGCCCGCCTATCCCGCGTATTACTATCCGGCGCCGTCCCTGTCGCTCAATTTCGGCTATTGGAGCGGCGGTGGCCGCGGCTACTGGCGCCACCATTGATTCGCCGCCGCGGATCCGCCCTCACTGATCCGCCGCCACTGCCGCGCCGCCGTGGGCTCGCATGCGGCGCGAGCGGCTTGCGCGTGCGCGTCTACTCGTGCGCACGCCTTCGCCGGCGCGCGCTTTCCCCAAGCTTTCCCGCACTTTCCCCGCACTTTCCCGCGAGCGTCCCCGTATCTTGCTGTTTCATCCCGGGCTGAAACGTCGCGCAACAGCGCGGTGTAAGATGCTTGGCCGATCCTTCTTCGACCGCCAAGTGTCCGATCCTCGATGAACCTCAAGAACGCCCTCCTTTTGATCGTCCTCGCCGCGCTCTGGGGCGCGTCGTTCCTCTTCATCCGCGTCGGCGTCGCGGCATTCGGCGTCGCGCCGCTGATGGCGCTGCGCGTCGACATCGGCGCGCTGTTCCTCGTCGCGCTGATGCTCACGCGCTACGCGCCGCGCGAGCTGATCGCGCTGCTGCGCCAGCACGCGTGGCCGCTCTTCGTCGTCGGCCTGCTCAATTCCGCCGCGCCGTTCTGCCTGTTCGCGTTCGCCGAGCTCACGCTGTCGGCGGGCGTCACGTCGGTCATCAATGCGACAACGCCGCTCTGGGGCGCGCTCGTCGCCTACCTGTGGCTGAAGGATTCGCTGTCGCTGCCGCGCGCGCTCGGCCTCGTGATCGGCTTCGCCGGCGTGCTCACGCTCGTCTGGGATCAGGTGTTCTCGCCGCACGGGGCGAATCCGGCATCACCCGCGACGGCCGCGCTCGCCGCCGCCGCGGCGCTCGGCGCGACGCTGCTGTACGGCATCGCCGCGAACTTCACGAAACGCAAGCTCACGGGCGTCGATCCGCTCGTCAGCGCGACGGGCAGCATGGTCGGCGCGACGATCCTGCTGTTGCCGTTCGCGCTCGCCACGTGGCCCGCCGCGCCTGTCTCCGCGCACGCATGGGGCTCGGTGCTCGCGCTCGGCATCGCTTGCACGGGCGTCGCCTATTTCATTTTCTTCCACCTGATCGCGCATATCGGGCCGGCGCGCGCGATCACCGTCACGTTCGTGATCCCGGTGTTCGGCATCCTGTGGGGCGCGCTCTTTCTCGGCGAGCGCGTGTCGTTCGCGATGCTCGAGGGCTGCGTGATCGTGCTGCTCGGCACCGCGCTCGCCACCGGCGCGATCAGGCGCATTCCCGGCGTTCGGCCCCAGCGCAACGAGACGGCCTGACGTCGGGCGGCCGGCGTCGCGCGACGCCGGCTGCGGGTTCGGCGCGCCGCCCTCGGCGCGGGGACGGCGCGACAGAGGCTCGGCGGCGAATCGCGCGATGCGGCGCGGTGCGACGCATCGGCGAGTGGAGTGCGCCGGGCGGACCGCAACGGCGAGCGGCAGACGCCATCGGCAGATGCCGTTCGTGCGCGAGCCGCTGCGAACTTGCGAACGGCATTCGGCCGCCAGCGCTGCAACGCTTGTCGCGCCGGCGTTCGCCGCATACGCGGCAGACGCCGTTCCAGCGCGAACCGCTGCGAACTTGCGAACGGCATTCGGCCGCCAGCGCTGCAACGTTTGTCGCACCGGCGTTCGCCGCATACGCGCGCCGTCGCGCGGCCGGCCACGTAACCGAACACGAGACCGCCCGCGGCCGGCGCCGTCGCCGGCAAGCTCGTCGCGGACGGTCACCTTTCTCTTGCCGCCGGCCCTTGGATCGCGCCACATCACGACGCGAGCGACGTTCGACGCCCACGACGACGACGAAGTCCGCTGCAAACGCGCCTCGCCGCTTTACACGATCTGAACCGACTGGTGAGTCGGCATCGCGCCGATCGATGCAGCCAGCCCCGCATCGCAAAAAACGGGAAGCGTCCCTCGTTTCAGTATGCGCGGCCGGCCCGCCCGGGCACGACGCCGCGCGTCCCGCCCCATGGACCCACACGGCGCGGCGAGCAGGACGCCGCCCGCGTGGCGCGCCGCATCCTCACCGCCCGCGGCGCGACAGCGCGACATTGCGCACCGAATTTAAGCGTATCCCCGATGCGCATGACGCATCGACATTCGTTACACTCGATTCAATTCCCCACCGGACGCAGAAATGACGCGTTTCGTCTTTCTCCGCGTGGTTCTCATCAGCGCTCGCGCGCACGTCCGTCGCGCGCCGCGCGCCCTTTGCCGCTCCTCGCGGCGACGCTGACAACATGCCGAAAACGCAAGGGTTCTCACCCGAAAGCCTGATTTCGCAGTTCACCCGCTGCGACGCAGGCTGGTGTGTGCGATATCACGACGTCACCCTTGCCAGCGCCTTTCAGCCGGTCATCTCGATCACGCACAAGCGCGTCGTCGGCTATGAGGCGCTCGCCCGCGCGACCGACGCGAACGGCGCGCCGATTTCGCCCGACACGCTGTTCGCGCGTGCGCAGGCGCGCGGCGAGACGATCCTGCTCGATCGGCTGACCCGGTGCCTGCACGTCGCGAACTTCGCCGCGCAGGACACGGGCGCGTGCTGGCTGTTCCTGAACGTGCTGCCGCAGATGTTCGACGCCGGCATCGCGCCGGGCGCGTTCATCGAGGCGCTTTGCGCGCACTTCGCGCTGCCGCCGACGCGCGTCGTGCTCGAAGTGATCGAGCAGCCGTCGCGCAACGAGGTCGCGCTCGCCCGCACGATCGACATGATCCAGCACGGCGACTTCCTGATCGCGGTCGACGATTTCGGCACCGGCTTCTCGAACTTTGACCGCATCTGGCAGATCAAGCCCGACATCGTGAAGCTCGACCGCTCGATCCTCGAGCGCTCGCTCGCGGCAAGCGACGCGCATCGGATCATTCATCATCTCGTCACGATGCTGCATCACGCGGGCACGATGGTGCTCGCGGAGGGCGTCGAAAACGAAGACGCGCTGCAGATCCTGATGGACGCCGACGTCGATTTCGTGCAGGGCTTCTGCTTCGGCCGGCCCGCCCCGTCGCTCGAGCACGCGCGCCGCGCCGGCGCGCATCGAGGCCGCGTGGCGGCGCTTCGCCGAGCGCACGAAGGCACGGTGCGGCGACGTCGTGCATCCCGGCTTCGACACGATCGAGCGGATCATGCTCACGGGCGCCGCCGACTATGCGCAGACCCGAAACCTGCGCGACGCCGCGCAGCGGCTGCTGACGAGCCCGATCGTGCGGCGCGTGTTCGTGGCGGAAGCGAACGGCGAGCAAGTGGAGCCATCGGTCACGATCGAGACGCCGGACGCGCCGAGCGCGACGGCGCGGCGGCTCGCGCCGCTGCTGCCCGAGCTGCACTGCAACTGGTCGCGGCGCGCGTACTTCCAGCGCGCGATCGCGGCGCCCGGACGCGTCGCGCTGATGGGCCCGCACTTTTCGCTGACGGACGGCCGCGACTGCTACACGGCCGCCGTCGCGATCCACCTCGGGACGACGCTGAAGGTGTTCTGCGTCGACTTCGACTTTTCGTCGTACGGGGACGGACGCTAGCGAGGCGGCAGGCGCGGCGAAAGCCCCGCGCATTGGCCGGCGCGCCGACTTCGGGTTGCGCGGCGGGCGTACCTTCGAGCTGGCCGGACGGGGACATGCGGCGGGACGCGGGTCGTTTTTTTGCTTCTGCGCGGCTGAACCTCCGGGCTTGTACGCTTCTACGCTTCTACGCTTCTACGTCTCTACGTCTCTACGTCTCTACGTCTCTGCGCTTTTGAGCTTTTGAGCTTTTGAGCTTTTGAGCTTTTGAGCTTTTGAGCTTTTGAGCTTTTGAGCTTTCGAGCTTTTGAAATCCAGCGCCTCCGGGCCTCTGGGCCGCGGCACCTTCGAGCCCACCGAGCGTTCGAGCTTCTACACCGCCATCGCCATACCCGACGCAGCCGTCACCGGCCGCCGCCCGGCGTCGCCCACGCGTCGCGCCCGTTGCGCGCACGGCATTTGCCGCGACAAAACCGGCTGCCGGCCACCGTCATTCGACGACTCTGCCGCGCCCGGATTTCACCTCGCTGCGCCGCCCCTTCTCGGCAAGCCGGCGCTCCTTCGACGCACGCGTCGGCCGCGTCGCGACCCGCTTGCGCGGCGTGACGCCCGCGCTGCGAATCAGCGTGTCGAGCCGCGCCAGCGCGGCCGCGCGGTTCTTTTCCTGCGTGCGGTACTCCTGCGCCTTGATGACGATGACGCCTTCGCGCGTGATTCGCTGATCGGCGCGTGCGAAAAGCCGCGCCTTCACGTCGTCGGGCAGTGACGACGCGCGAATGTCGAAGCGCAGATGAATCGCGCTCGATACCTTGTTGACGTTCTGCCCGCCCGCGCCTTGCGCGCGAACCGCCGTCAGCTCGACCTCGTCCGGCGAGAATGCGTAGCGCAGCGTCATCGCGCGCCCTCCTGCCGCGCGCGCAGCGCATCGGCGATTCGTGCGGCAAGGCCGGAATCGCGCGCCGTGCGCGTCGCGATCGCGAGCGCGAGCACCGCGCGCGAGCCGATCACCTGCACGCGCGCGCGCGCGCGCGTGATCGCGGTGTAGACGAGTTCGCGCGACAGCACGCGATTGAACGACGCGGGCAGGATCAGTGCCGCGTCGTCGAATTCCGAGCCCTGCGATTTGTGGACGGTCAGCGCGAACGCCGTGTCGTGCGGCGGCAGCGCGGCGGGCGACACCGCCCGGGCGCGGCCGTCCGCGCCGCGAAACCAGACGCGCAGCGCACCGCGCGCGCCGGGCAGCGCAATGCCGATGTCGCCGTTGAAGAGGCCGAGCGCGTAATCGTTGCGCGTCACCATCACGGGCCGTCCGGCGAACCAGTGCGCACCGAGCGCGAGCGGCACGCGCACCGCGCGGCGCACCTCGGCCGCCATGCGCGCGTTGACTTCCTCCGCGCCGCGCGCGCCCGTGCGCGTCGCGCAAAGCACGCGAAAGCGGTTGAGCACGTCGAAGAGCGGCAGCGCATCGGGTTCGGGCGTCGCCAGCGCGTCGCGCAGCGCGGCCGCATAGCCGGCGAAGCCTCGCGCGAGCTGCTCGACCGTCGCGGCCGACAGCGTCGCACCGCCGTCGTCGCTAAAACGCGCGGCCGCGTCGTCTTGCGTCGATAGCGCGTCGAGCGCGTCCTGCACCGCGCCGCGGCGAATCGCAAGCGACAGCCGGCCGATCGGCGAATCAAGGCCGAAGCGATAGTTGCGTTCAAGCCAGACGACGCAGTCGGTCAGCGGCGCGACGGCGGAACCGTCCGATCGCGCGGTCTCGCGCGGCGTCGGCGCCGTCGCTTCCCGCGCAACCGGCGGCGCGGTGCGCGCGCCCGCGTCGGTCGCCGTCGCCGCGGCGCTTCGCCGCCCGTCGGCTTCGGCATTCGCCGAAGCGCCTTCGGAGAACGAAAAGACCGCGTTGTCGAGCCACGCGAGTTCGTCCGCTTCGATCCACGCGGCCGGCTCGACGAAAGACGCGTCCGCCGGCGAATCGGCCGGGCCGGCTGCGCCCGCCGGCGCGTACGCGCGCGCGGCGTTTTCCAGGTCGGAAACATCCGCCGAACCCGACCGGGCACGCGCGTCGAACGCATCGCGCCGGCTGTGCGCGACGCCGGGCGATGCGCCGCCGTCCCGATGCCCGGCGTGCGGCCCGTCGAGGCTCGGCGCCCCGCCATCTCGCCTCCCGGCACCTTGCGCGCCGGCCCCCGGCTCGCCGCCCGACGTGCCCCCACCGAATGCGTCGTCGTCGAACGCGAACAACGATCCCTGCGCATCGTCGACGGTCCGATTCGATGCGCGCCCGCCGCCGCGCCGGCCCGCGTGCGGCGCCGGCGCGCGTTGCGCGGCGGATTCCGGCGCGGCCCCCGTCGCCGCGGCTGCGGCCGTGGTCATTCGTGCGGCTGCGGCCGCGGTCGTTCGTGCGGCCGCAGCTGCGGCGCCGGCCGTCCCGCGCGCGGCCGCGTCCATATCGGCCGCTGCCGCACGCGCGTCCGCCACGCGCTCCGCGCCGCCCGCCTGCACGACGAACCCGTCCGGCAGCGCCGCCACGAACTCGGCCTCGCCGACGCCGAGCGTGCGCGCGATCGTCGCGCACGTCGCCGGGCTGAACGCGGGACGCGCGCTCAGCTCGGCGAACACCGCGCCCGCCTCGACGGCCGCGAGCTGATCCTTGTCGCCGAGCAGCACGAGGCGCGCGTTCGGCGCGAGCGCGTCGAGCAAATGCGCGGCGAGCGCGACGTCGATCATCGAAGCCTCGTCGACGACGACGAGATCGTACGGCAGCGGATTGTCGCGGTGGTGCGCGAAGCGCCCGCCCGGGCCACCGCCCAGCAGCCGGTGCAGCGTGCAGGACGTGCGCGGCAGGCGCGCCGCGAGTTCCGCCGGCAGGCTGCCGGCGCGCGCGTGCAGCGCCTCCTGCATCCGCTGCGCGGCCTTGCCGGTGGGCGCGGCAAGCGCGATCCGCAAGTCCGGATGCGCATCGAGCAGGCACGCGATCACGCCGACGACCGTCGTCGTCTTGCCGGTGCCCGGCCCGCCGCTCACGATCGTCACGCGGCCCGTGAGCGCGATGAGGGCCGCAACGCGCTGCCAATCGACGCCCCGCTCCTTCTGCGGCCCGAAATAGCGGACGAGCCGCTCGCCGAGCGCGTCGGGCGAGAGCGCATCGGCGCCGCCCGCCGGCGCGCCGCCGCATCGGCTCCGCTCGACGAGCGCGTTCGCGAGCCGCGTCTCGTATTCGAAGTAGCGCGCGAGATACAGCCGACCATCGCGATCGACGACGAGTGGGCACTCGCCGCCGCGCACGATGCCGTCGAACGCGGTCACGCCGCTCGCGGCGAGCGCCGCGCGTACGTCGTCGTACGGCTCGTCGTCGCGCTGCGCGAGCGCGCGCAGCGCGACGCATACGTGCCCCGCCGCCGTCGCGCGGCTCGCGGCGAACGCCGCGCGTGCCGCCCAGCGCGCGGCCGCGGCGCTCGCGCCGACACGCCGCGACAGCATCCCGATCCGGCGCGCGAAGCCTTCGGCGAGCGCGAGCCCGAAATCGGCCGGCTCGGGCAGACGGTCCGCCAGGCCGCCCGTCCACGCGAAACGTTCGTCGACCACGCTCATGCATCCCCCTCGCGCATCAGCGCGTCGAGCGCCTCGATCAGCGCGCGTGCGGGCCGCCGCGCATGCACGCCGGCGCTCGCGCCGCCATTTCGCCAATCGGGACGCACGCCGCGCACGAACACGTACAGATAGCCCGCGATGTGCGCGTCGTAGTCGTAGCCACGCATGCGCACGCGCAGATAGCGATGCAGCGCGACCATATAGAGCAGCGCCTGCAGGTGATACGCGTGATGCGCCATCGCGGCGTCGAGCGCCCGCTCGCCGTATGCTTCGGGCGTCGTGCCGAGATGATTCGATTTCCAGTCGACGATCCAGAAGCGGCCGTCGTGCTCGACGATCATGTCGATGAATCCTTTGACGAATCCGGCCAGCGTGCCCGCTTCGAGCGCGACGTCCGGATAGCCGTGCGCGGCGAGCAAGCGCCGCAATGCGTTGAAATCGAGCGCGGGCGCGGGAAACAGGAACTCCATTTCCGTGAGCCGCCGCGCCGGATCGAGTGCCGCGAGGCGCATGCCCGGCACGAGCTCCGTCGCCGCGAGATCGGCGACGAGCCGCGTCATCATCGCGGGCAGCCGCTCGGCCAGCGCGAGCTCCGCCTCGACCGGGCGCTCGTGCAGCGCGCGCAGCGCGGCGGGCGGCCACGTCGACGCATCGGCGAAATTGCTCAGCTCGAGCAGCCGGTGCAGGCATTCGCCCGCCGCCGCGCCGCGCGGGAACGCGAGGATGTCGTCTTCGGCGAGCTCGCGCGGCGCGGCGGCGGGCGCCGGCGCGATCGCGGCGGCCGCGTCCGGCGGCTCGAGCGCGTCCGCGCCGAGCGCGGCGGCAAGCGCGTCATGATCGGGGCGCATCTCGTCGTCGGCCGCGCGCGCGATGCCGCTCTCATCGCGCGCGATCGCCGATGCGAGCGAGCTGAAGCTCGCGATCCGCCATGCGTCGCGCAAGCCACGCGTCGCACGTCGCGCGGCTCGCGTCGCCTGCGCATCGTGCCCGGCCGCGAGCGGCTCGCGATGCGCGGGCACCGGCAGCGCGCCGAGCGTCACCGGGCCGCCCGCGAGCGCCTGCCAGCGCTCGGCGAGCTCCGCGTCTTCGGGCGGCTCCTTCAGCCACGCATCGAAATCGCGGCCCGCGCCCGCGACAAGCCAGTTCAGCACGCTGCGCCGCGCCTCCTTCGTCGAACGCGACGACTGATAGGTGCCCGCGACCAGATAGCACCGATAGACGGCGCGCGTGAGCGCGACGTAGACGAGCCGCGCGCGCTCGGCCGCCTGCTCGCGCACCGCCTCGCGCGACGCGCGCTCGGCCGCTTCGTCGTCGCAGCCGTAATGCAGCACCGCGCAGCCCGATTCGTCGTGGTACTCGCGCGCGTCGGGCAGGCCGGAGCCGGCCGGCTCGCGCAGCCCGCCGTCGTTCAGGAACGGACAGAACACGATCGCGTATTCGAGCCCCTTCGACTTGTGAACGGTGACGATCTGCACGAGGTTACGGTCGGATTCGAGCCGCAACTGCGCGTCGTCCCCACCGCCTTCGAGGCGCTGCGCGGCAAGCCAGCGCAGCGTCGGCGCGATGCCCGGCTGCGCGGACGCGCGCGCCTGCGTCAGCTCGGCGAGGTGATTGACGTCGGTCACGCGCCGCTCGCCGTCCGCCCCCGCCATCAGCCGCTCGGCGATGCGCAGCTCGCCGGCGAGCGTGCGCCACATCACCGCGAAGCCGCGCTCGCGCCACAGCAGCCGGTAGCGCGAGAAGCGCTCGACCCAGCCCATCGCATCGGCGTCCGCGGGCGACGGCGCGGGCGCGCCCGCCGATGCGGCGCGCGCGCCGCCGCCGTTGCCGCTCGCGCCGCGGGCGGCGGCGTCGATGCCGTCCTGCTCGGCATCGCCCTGCTCGAGGCGCCAGAGCGCCGCCGCATCGAGCCCGAACCAGTCGGACGCGAGCGCCGAGCGCAGGCGCCGCAGGTCGCCCGGCGCGTCGATGGCGGCCAGCACGCGCTCGAGCTGCTCGGCATCGATCGTTGCGAATACCGACGCCTGGGCGAGCTCGACGCTGCCGATTCCCCATGCGGCCAGCACGCGCTTCACGAGACTGCCCTGCCGGTGCGTCTGCACGAGCACCGCGATGCCGGACGCCGCGAGCGGCTCGCCGCCGAGCGTCACCGCGCGCTCGCGCGCGCCCCGCATCAGCCGCGCGATTTCCGCCGCGCATGCATGCGCGGCGTGCCGCTGCGCGTCGCGCTTGGTCAGCACGTCGTCGCCGGCGGGCAGCGTCCATATGCGGAAGTCGCCCGCGCCGGCAAGCGGATCGGTCGCGTCGACAAGCGGCGCGCGCACGCGCGAGCCCGCGCGCACCGGTTCGTAATCGAGCCCGTCGAGCACGAACGCGCGCGGGTTCGCGCCGAACACGCGGTTGCACGCATCGACGATCGCGGGCGTCGAGCGCTGGTTCACCGCGAGCGTGTAGCGCGCGGACGCCCGCGCGCGCGCGGCGAGATACGTGTGCAGGTCCGCCGCGCGGAAGCTGTAGATCGCCTGCTTCGGATCGCCGACGAGAAAGAGCGGGCCGGCGGGCGCGAAGATCGTATCGAAGATCGCGAACTGCAGCGGGTCCGTATCCTGGAATTCGTCGATGAGCGCGGCCGGATAGCGCGCGCGCAGCGTCTCGCGCAACCACGGATGCGCGTCGAGCGCGCGATACAGGTTCGCGAGCAGATCGTCGAACGATACGACGCGGCGCGTGCGCTTGCGCTGCGCGAGCTCGGCGGGCGCCGCGTCGAGCCATTGCTCGACGAGCGACAGCCAGCGCGCGCGCTGCGCGGCCTCGAGCGCGGCGACAGCCGCCTCGAGCGCCTGCGCGACGTCGAAGAACGCGTGGCGCGGCGTCGCGCCGCCCTTTTTCGTCGCTTTCTCGAGCGCGGACTGCGTGAGCTTGAGCGCCGCGCGCGGCAACGCGGCCACCGCACTCGCCTGCTCGAAATAACGCGCCCACGCGTCGAGCGCCTCGCTCACCGCCTCCGGCTTGTGCGAGCGCTGGTTCAACGACGGCTGCGCGTCGGCGAGCAGCGTGCCGAGCACGCCGCGCTCGTCGCGCCAGATCGCGGCCGCCGTATCGAAGTGCGCGCGCGCGGCGCTTTCCGCGCCGTCGTCGGCCGCGTGCAAGCCGTCCCAGCGCAGTCGCGCCAGCGGCTTCTTCAGCCGCCGCGCGAGCTGCGCGTCGAGCGCCGCCGGCCCCGCGCCGTACTCGACGAGCCACTCGGCGAACGCCGGATAGGCCGCCGCGACGGGCTCGACACGCGTGCGCCAGAAATCGGCGGCCAGCTCGAAGCGCAGCGCGCCGTCGTCCGCTTCCATCTCGAACGCGAACGGCATCGCCGCCGCGAACGGCGCTTCCTGCAGCGCCCGCTGGCAGAACGCGTGGATCGTGTGGATCGCCGCCTGGTCGAATGCGCGCAGCGCGCGACGCACGCGCTTCGCCGCCGTTTGCGGATCGAGCCCGCGCTCGGGCGCGAGCGTCGTCTCGAACAGGCGCGCGATGAACGGATCGCCGCCGTCGTCGCCCGTGTCGAGCGCGTGCGCGAGCTGCGCGAGGCGCGCGCGAATCCGTTCGTGCAGCTCGGCCGTCGCCGCCTTCGTGAACGTGACGACGAGAATCTCGTCCGCGCCGAGATCCTTTTCGAGCAGCAGGCGCACGTACAGCGCGCAGATGTTCCAGGTCTTGCCGGTGCCCGCGGACGCCTCGATCTGGTTCACACCGTCGAGCGGACACGCGAACACGTCGAGCTCGCTCGCCGACGGGCCGGATGGCGCGACGTGACTCATGACGCCCTCCGCAGATGCTCGACGAGCGGATCGAACACGAGATGCGCGAGCGCGCCGAACGGCTCGTCGAGCGACGGGTTCGCGCCGCGCCACGCGAGCGCGAGCGACGCGTCGTCGGCCTCGCCCGCGACGCGATCGTTGATCCACACGCCCGCCGCCTTCGATTCGCTCTCCGATACGAGCGCCCACGCGCTCCTCGGGAAAAACGCGAGCGGCATCCGCCGCCCGGCGCGAAACAGCGCGGCGAGCGGCGCGAGCTGCTCGAGCGGCGCGGCGACGGGCGCGAATTCGAACGTGTCGCCGGAGCCGAACCATAGTGTGCGGCGCGGCCCGCCGGGGTCGATCGCGCAATAGACGAGATGCGCGAGCCACGCGGCGAGGTAATCGCGCGCCCCCGGCCGCGCATAGCGGTAGATCACCTGCCCCGCCGCCGTCAGCCGCGCGAGCGCGCCGTGCAGGCGCAGCGGCTCGCGCGTCGCCGCCGCGGCGAGCGCCGCGTCGTGCTCGCCGAACCACCGCGCGTCGCTCGCCGCGGGCCATGCGGGCGCGACGTCGAACGCGAACGGCACGCGCGTCGCGCCGTCGGCGAGCGCGCGCCGCACGTTGCCCGCGAGCTGCGCGAGCGCGTCGAGCGCATGGTCGCGCCGCACCGCGCCCGTCGCGCCGCCCGGCACCTCGGGGCTCGCGTCGGCGACGCGCAGCGCATGCTCGAACGCGGCCGCGTCGGCCGTCTCGATCAACAGCGGCAGCACGCGCTCGGCGAGCGCGTCGCTGCCCGCGTAATCGAGCTCGAACGGCTCGGTGTCGACGAGTTCCGCCTGCGCGTCCAACAGTACGATGCCGAGCCGCGCGCGCAGCAGCGAACGCGCCGGATGGCGCCAGAAGCGCTCGAAATCGGCGAACGCGACCGGCTGCTCGGGCTCGGCCGGCAGCGGCGCGGCGAAGAACGGGCGCGCCTGCGCGCGCGCGCCCTCGGCGAGCAGGCGCGCAAGCGTCGCGCGCGACGCGTCGTACGTGAAGAGCGCGCCGCCCGGCGCGAAGTATTCGGCCGAGAACGGTTGCAGCGGATGCTCGATCACGAACGCGCGGCGCGCGGCGTCGACCGCGTCGGGCGGCGCGTCCGGGCCGGCCGACGCGGCGGCCAGATGGTCGAGCAATTCGTCGACGAGCGCCGCGGGCGGCAGCGGCGCGTTGTCGCGGATGCTGCGGCCCGTGTATGCGATCAGCAGGCGCTCGCGCGCGGCGAGCAGCAGATCGAGGAACAGATTGCGCTCGTCGTCGCGCCGCTGGCGGTCGCCGAGCTTCGCGAACACGGCCATCAGGTCGAACTCGTCCGCGCGCGCGAGGCTCGGCAGCACGCCGTCGTCCATCCCGATCAGGCACACGATGCGATACGGCAGCCCGCGCAGGCTCGTGAGCGACGAGAACGTGACGCCGCCCCACGGCACGCCGCCGCGCGCCGGATCGTCGAGCGCGGCCGCGAGGCCCGCGCGCACGACCGCGGCGGGCAACGCCGCGCCCGCCGCGCCTTCCGCCATCGCGGCAAGCATCGCGTCGAGCGCGTCGCGCACGCCGGACAGCGCGTCTGCGAACGCCGGCCCCGAATCGAAGAAGCGCGCGAGCGCATCGGCGAATACATCGCCCCAGCCTTGCGGCGTGAGGTCGCGGGCGATGCGCCGCGCGAAACCGTCGAGGTCGTCGGTGAAGCGCGCGAGGCGGCCGAGCAGCTCGGCTTCGCCGCCCTCGGCGCCCGCGATCGGCAGCCACGTCGAAACGGGCGCCGCGCCATCGGGCATCGCGTAGCCGAGAAAGAGCCGCGTGAGCGCGTCGGCGAACGTGTGGCGCGGCGCGGGCACGGCCGGGTTCGGCGGCTCGGCCGCATCGGGCGCGAGCCCGCGCCGCGCGCCCGATGCGGCCAGCCAGGCCTGCACGGTTTCGAGCGCCGTCGCGTCGATCCCGTAGCGCGCGGCGACCGCGTCGGCGCGCAGCCATTCGACGAGCTCTGGCGCGCCGACGTCGCGCTCGGGCAACGCGAGCCAATCGAGCAGCACGCGCGCGACGGGATTCGCCTGCGACGGCGGCAGGCCGGTGATCCGGTACGGGATGCGCGCGGCGTCGGCGCCCGCAGGCGTGCCGAACACCGCGTCGATGAGCGGCCCCGCCGTCGCGAGATCCGGCATCGCGACGAGCACGTCCGACGGCGCGAGGCTCGGGTCCGCGTCGAACCACGCGAGCAGGCGATCATGCAGCACCTCGAGCTGCCGCGCGAGGCTGTGGCACACGTGCACTTCGACGCCGCGCTCGGCGGGCGGCTCGCCGAGCGCGGCCTCCGGCTGCAGATCGAGGATCGCGTTCTGCACGCGCGCGAGCCACGTCGGCGCGGGATTGTCCGCGTAGCGCGACGCATCGCTCGCCGCCGCGCTCTCGGTCAGCTCGTGCAGCATGTGCAGTTGCGCTTGCGTCTGCCTGCCCCATTCGGCGAGCAGCGGATGGCCGACTTCCTGATAGTCGAGCCGGTCCGCCGCGTCGAGCGACTCCGCGCGCGCGGCCGTGACGATGTCGAACCAGAATTCACGGCACGGATTGAGCGCGTAGATGCGCACGTCGATCCAGCGCGACAGCTCGCGCAACAGCGCGATGTGCAGCGGCGGCATCGTCGGCAGCGCAAACACGCTGACCGCATCCGGCCACTTCGCCCGCGCGCGCGCGATCACATCGGGATCGAAGGCGCGGGCCTCGCGCAGGAACCGGTGCGCGGGCGGCATGCCGCTGTCGGACAGCTCCGCGAGCAGCGCGCGCCAGAGCGCGGCCTGCCACGCCTCGTCGTCGCGCGCGGCCTCGCCGCCGTGGCGCGGCGCGCCTTCGAGCGCGAAGATCGATTCGCCGTCCTGCCATTGCGCGAGCCACTCCGGACGATACGTCAGATAGTGGTCGAACACCGTCGCGATCCGGTGCGCGAGCTCGTGGCGCATCGGCGCGTCGGCCGCGGCCAGATAGGCGGCAAGCCGCGGCGATGCGCGCCACGGCGCGGCGCCGTGGTCCGACAGCAGCCGGTAGCAGCGCCACACCAGGCGATCGGGCGCGAACGGCGAATGCGCGGGCACCGTCAGCACTTCGCCGATCTGCGCCCACAGCCATTGCGCGAGATAGCTGAAGCGCACGTTCGCGCACACGCCGTGGCGCTTCGCGAGGTCGAGCTCGAGCCGCCGGCGCAGCGCCGCGCTCGGCACGATCACCTGCTGCGCGGCCCAGGGGCCCGCGCCGTCCGACGCGAAGGCGAGATCGTCGAGCAACGCGTCGGCCAGCGTTTCGTGGCGGTTCGAGTAGAAGAGATGGAGCATGAAACCGGATGAAGGACGCCGGGGGAGCCCGGCCAGTCGAGAAGCCAAGGATAGCAAAGGGTGACGGGCGCGAGAACCTGGCTGATCGGCCGGGCGCTCGCGCGCCGCGATCTCGCGGCCACCGTCGCGACTCGCGGCTCGTTGCGGCGGCCGGGCCGCGTGCGACGGGCCGCGCGCGGCGACGGCAACGCCCGCCCCGGCCGCTTGCGCGCGTGGCCTCGGCGAACGGCCGCATCGCATCATTCGGCAGCCTGCGAGAACGGCACCATGCGCCGCAATCGCGAGGCCCGCTCGCCGCGCTGAACCGGCGGCGCGCACGGCGGTCTGAGTCCGAACGCCGAACGCCGAACGCCGAACGCCGAACGCCGAACGCCGAACGCCGAACGCCGAACGCCGAACGCCGAACGCCGAACGCCGAACGCCGAACGCCGAACGCCGAACGCCGAACGCCGAACGCCGAACGCCGAACGCCGAACGCCGAACGCCGAACGCCGAACGCCGAACGCCGAACGCCGAACGCCGAACGCCGAACGCCGAACGCCGAACGCCGAACGCCGAACGCCGAACGCCGAACGCCGAACGCCGAACGCCGAACGCCGAACGCCGAACGCCGAACGCCGAACGCCGAACGCCGAACGCCGAACGCCGAACGCCGAACGCCGAACGCCGAACGCCGAACGCCGAACGCCGAACGCCGAACGCCGAACGCCGAACGCCGAACGCCGAACGCCGAACGCCGAACGCCGAACGCCGAACGCCGAACGCCGAACGCCGAACGCCGAACGCCGAACGCCGAACGCCGAACGCCGAACGCCGAACGCCGAACGCCGAACGCCGAACGCCGAACGCCGAACGCCGAACGCCGAACGCCGAACGCCGAACGCCGAACGCCGGCCCCGAAACACGGCTTTCGCGACGCGGAAATACGATAGACTCGTCGCCAATCAGAACACCCTCGGCGCCCCGGCGCCGGCTCACTCGCCCATCGATGCGCTATTCGGTCGAAATCAGGAAGTTTTTCTACAGCCAGTATTTCTTCGGCGGCCTACGTATCGCGCTCGGCGTGTCGCTGCCCGCCGTACTGAGCCTCGCCGTGCTGCACGACCGCGAGCTCGGCTTCACGATCGCCACGGGCGCGCTCGGCGCATGCGTCGTCGACATGCCGGGCCCGCTCAAGTACAAGCACAACGAAATGCTCGCGTGCAGCGTGATCGGCTTTTTCTCCGCGCTCGCGACCGGGCTCGCGACGCCGAACATCTTCGCGCTGTGGCTCACGATCGTGCCGCTCACGTTCGTGCTGTCGCTCATCGTCGTCTACGGCAACCGCTGGCCGCAGATCAGCTTCGCGACGCTGTTCATGATGGTGATGACGCTCGAAGAGAAATTCACGCCGCTGCAGGCGCTCGTCAACGCGTCGTGGATTCTCGCGGGCGGGCTGTGGTACACGTACTGGGCGACCATCGTGTCGCGCTGGCAGGCGCGCCGCATCGAGCAGCAGGCGCTCGCCGAGAGCCTGTTCGCATGCGCGTCGTACCTGCTCGCGCGCGCGGACTTCTACGATCTCGACGCGGATCTCGACGAGTGCTACCGCAACCTCGTCGCCCGGCAGATCACCGCGGTGGAGACGCAGGAAACCGCGCGCGACATCGTGCTGCGCAACCTGCCGAAGCTGCGCCGCGGCAAGCTCGACCCGGGCCGCACGATGATGTTCAACCTGTTCATCAACAGCGTCGACCTGCATGAGATGTTCGTCGGCGCGCACACCGATTACCCGCTCGTGCGCAGCACGTTCGGCGGCTCGGACCTGATGATCTTCTACCGCGACCTGATCCGCAAGGCCTCCGCCGACCTCGAGGAAATCGGCTTCGCGGTGCTCGAGAACCGGCTGCCGCATTCGCGCATCAGCGTGAAGGCCGAATTGCGCGCGATCGAATACGAGATCGAGCTGATGCGCAAGAAGCAGTTCGCGGCGACCCACCCCGAAGCGTACGCGGCCGTGCTCGCGACGTTCCGCCGGATCTGGAGCGCGACGCGCCTCATCGACAAGATGCGCCGCAACCTGTCGGGCAGCGCCGACGCGCAGCGCACCGAGCTGAAGATCGACAAGGCGCTCACGCGCTTCCTGCAGAAGCGCCGGATGTCGCCGCTGCTGATTTTCTCGAACCTGAACATGGGCTCGCCAAGCTTGCGGCACGCGCTGCGCGTGACGATCGCGGTGGCGGTCGGCTTCTGGCTCGGGCGCCTGCTGCCGCTCACGAACGCTTACTGGATCGTGATGACGAGCATCATCATCCTGAAGCCCGGCTATTCGCTCACGAAGCAGCGCAACGCGCAGCGTATCGTCGGCACGCTGATCGGCTGCGCGGCGAGCCTCGCGCTGATCTACACGGTGCACGAGCCGCACGTGCTGATCGCGATCATGTTCGGCTCGATGGTGATAAGCTACAGCCTGCTGCTCTTCAATTACGCGGCGAGCGTCGTGTTCACGTCGTCGTACGTGCTGCTGCTCTTCCATCTGCTCGCGCCCGGCAACATGCGGATCATCGGCGAGCGCGCGATCGACACCGTCGTCGGCTGCATGATCGCGATCGCCGCGAGCCGCCTCTTCCCGTACTGGGAGTACCGCGCGATCGGCAAGCTCGTCGCCGACGCGCTCGCGACGACGCGCAAGTACTTCGAGGCCACCTGGCGCGCGGGCCGCGGCAAGGCGGCCCCCGCCGTGCCCGCCGCCGACGGCGCGGCGGCCGTGCCCGCGGTGGCGGCCGTCGTCGACGCGGTGGCGCCCGGCCTCGACGGCGACTATCAATACCGGCTCGCGCGCAAGAACGTGCACATCGCGTTCGCGAACCTCGGCCAGGCGTTCCAGCGGATGATGCTCGAGCCGAAGGCGCACCAGAAGTTCGTGCCCGAGCTCAACGATCTGCTCGTGCAGACCCACGTGCTCGGCGCGCAGATCACCGCGGCCGCGCCGCTGCTGCGCCACGCGTGCGAGCAGGGCAATCCGCCCGCGCTCGAGCGCGGAATGGCCGCCGTGCGCGAGCACCTCGAGCAGGCCGAGGCCGGCGTGCCGCCGCCGGCGAACCAGGCCGAGACGAGCAAGCAGCTCACGCGCGAGCTCGATTCGATGGTCGTCGACGCCGAGCGCTCCGACGCGGGCGCCGATCTCGCGCACGACCTGAAGGTGCTCGCGCATCAGTGCAAGCAGATGCTCGCGTCGTCGCTGCTGATCCGCAAGGACGCGAGCGTGATCCGGCTGCCCGAGTGAGCCGCCCGCCGCCCCCTTTCCTTTCCACCGTTTCGCGCCGCGCACGCACTCAGGGATTCCCTGACTACTGCCCGCGCGCGTCGATTGGTATGATCTATCCCGCGCCAAGTTGTCTATACAACTTCTCGAGCGCGAGCGCCGGGCCGCATCGTCCGGCCGACGACACCAATCATTCGGAGACACGATGAAGAACTTGCAGCGCCATCTGAGCGCGCGGCACATCCGCTTTCTCGCGCTCGGCTCGGCGATCGGCACGGGCCTCTTCTACGGCTCGGCGTCCGCGATCCGGCTGGCGGGCCCCGCCGTCATCCTCGCTTACATCGTCGGCGGCGCGGCCGTCTACATGGTGATGCGCGCGCTCGGCGAAATGGCGGTGCGCGAGCCCGTGCCGGGCTCGTTCGGCCACTACGCGACCGAGAACCTCGGCCCGTTCGCGGGCTTCGTCACCGGCTGGACCTACACGCTCGAGATGGTGATCGTCGCGATCGCCGACATCACCGCGTTCGGCATCTACATGGGCTTCTGGTTTCCGCACGTCCCGCAGTGGATCTGGGTGCTCGCGATCGTCGCGATCATCTGCGGGCTGAACCTCTGCCACGTGAAGGTGTTCGGCGAGCTGGAGTTCTGGCTGTCGATCGTCAAGGTCGGCGCGATCGTGGCGATGATCGGCGGCGGCGCGGCGATCCTCTTCACCGGGATGAGGCTCGGCAGCGGCGGCGCGCCGTCGCTCGCGAACCTGTGGTCGCACGGCGGCTTCCTGCCGAACGGCGTGGGCGGCCTCGTCGCGTCGCTGTCGGTCGTGATCTTCGCGTACGGCGGCATCGAAGTGATCGGCATGAGCGCCGGCGAGGCGAAGGAGCCCGAGCGCGTGATCCCGCGCGCGATCAACGCGGTGCCGATGCGCATCCTGCTCTTCTACGTGCTGACGATGATCGTGCTGATGTCGATCTTTCCGTGGACGGGCGTCGGCGCGAACGGCAGCCCGTTCGTGCAGATCTTCTCGGCGCTCGGCGTGCGCTCCGCGGCCGAGATCCTGAACCTCGTCGTGATCAGCGCCGCGATCTCCGCGATCAACAGCGACATCTTCGGCGCGGGCCGAATGATGTACGCAATGGCGCTGCAGGGCCAGGCGCCGCGCGCGCTCGCCGCGATGTCCGCGCGCGGCGTGCCGTGGGTCACGGTGCTCGTGATGGCGGGCGCGCTGCTCGTCGGCGTCGTGCTCAACTATCTGATGCCGAAGGACGTGTTCCTGATGGTCGCCGCGAGCGCGACGTTCGCGACCGTGTGGGTCTGGCTGATGATCCTGCTGTCGCAGGTCGCGATGCGCCGCCGGCTCGGCGCGGCCGAGGTCGCCGCGCTGAAGTTCAAGGTGCCGTTCTGGCCCGTCGGCCCCGCGCTCACGATCGCGTTCATGGCGTTCGTGATCGCGATGCTCGGCTACTTCGACGATACGCGCGTCGCGCTCTTCGTCGGCGCCGCGTGGCTCGCGATCCTCGCGCTCGTGTTCTACACGCGGATCCGGCCGCGGCTCGCCGCCGTCGCGCGCTGACGCGGCACACGGGCGCGGGGCGCGCCCCGCCTCCGGCACCTTCCGAACGCGGCACACCCCGGCACATCCCGGCGCGGCCCCGCGAGGGCCGGCGCGCCGCGGACAGGCGACAGCGCGGCCGCGCCGCCTGCCTTCGCGCGATCAGCCGTGCTGCGCGGACGCCGCGCTCGCGGCCGATGCCGCGTGCGGATGCGCTTCGTCGTATTCGTGCTTCTGCGAAATCGCGTTGTACAGGATCGTGCCAATCACGAGCGCGATGACCACGACGATCAGAATCGCCACGCCGAACACCGGATTCTTCTTGCTGCGGGGATCGTTCATCGCCTGTCGCGCTCCATCAAAAATTCGTCAAGCCGGCATTCTACGCGCAACCGCATCCGCACCGCCGTCCGTTGCGCGCGGCGGGATTCGTCAGTCTTTTTGCGAGCGATTCGCATGTGTGAATCGTTCCCGTTTCGCATTACAATCCCAAGCTTTCTATTTGTAATGTTTGCTCCGCGACCGCCGTCGGCGCGTTCGCGAGAGCGCCCTTCCTCGCACGTCTTTCGCCGGAGCCCTCGATGTTCGTCAAGCAAGCCCGCCCGCTGCTGCGCACGCTGCTGCGCCCGCTCGCGTTCGCATTCGCGCTCGCCGCCGTCGCGCCCGCCGCGCACGCGGCCAACGAAGTCAACCTGTACACGACCCGCGAGCCGAAGCTGATCCAGCCGCTCGTCGACGCGTTCACGAAGCAAAGCGGCATCGCCGTCAACACGGTGTTCGTCAAGGACGGCCTGCTCGAGCGCGTGAAGGCCGAAGGCGCGCGCTCGCCCGCCGACGTGCTGATGACGGTCGACATCGGCAATCTGCTCGATCTCGTCGACGGCGGGCTCACGCAGCCCGTGCGCTCGGCGTCGCTCGACGGCGCGATTCCCGCGAACCTGCGCGGCGCGGGCGGCAACTGGTACGCGCTGTCGCTGCGTGACCGCGTGCTGTACGTCGACAAGAACATGCAGCTCGACGCGATCACGTACGAGTCGCTCGCCGATCCGAAATGGAAGGGCAAGGTCTGCGTCCGTTCCGGCCAGCATCCGTACAACACGGCGCTCGTCGCCGCGATGATCGCGCACGACGGCGAAGCCGCGGCCGAGCAATGGCTGCGCGGCGTGAAGGCGAATCTCGCGCGCAAGGCGACGGGCGGCGATCGCGACGTCGCGCGCGACATCCTCGGCGGCATCTGCGACATCGGGCTCGCGAACGCGTACTACGCCGGCCACATGAAGCACGCGCAGCCCGGCACCGACGCGCGCAAGTGGGGCGACGCGATCAAGGTCGTGCGCCCGACGTTCGCGAACGCGAAGAGCGGCGGCACGCATGTGAACGTGAGCGGCGCGGCCGTCGCGAAGCACGCGCCGAACAGGGACAACGCGGTGAAGCTGCTCGAATACCTCGCGTCGCCGCCCGCGCAGGCGCTCTACGCGCAGGCGAACTACGAATACCCGGTGCGCGCGGGCGTCGCGCTCGATCCGGTGATCGCCGGCTTCGGGCCGCTGAAGGTCGATCCGCTGCCGCTCGTCGAGATCGCGAAGTACCGCAAGCGCGCCAGCCAGCTCGTCGACAAGGTCGGCTTTGACAACTGAGGCCGACGCGCGCGTCGCGCGCCGCGCACACGCGCCGGTATGGGCGCGCGCCGGCGGGCGCGCGCGCCTTTCGCGCATCGCCGCGCACGGCTGGCTCGCCGGCGCGGCGGCGATCGCGGCCGTCGTCGGCACGCCGCTCGTCGCGCTCGCGTGCGCGGCGCTCGGCGCCGACCTGTCGCACTGGCGGCACCTGGCCGAATTCGTGCTGCCGCAGGCGGCCGCGAACACGCTCGCGCTGCTCGCGGGCGTCGGCGCGATCGTCACGTGCGTCGGCACGGGCGCCGCGTGGCTCGTCACCGCCTACGATTTTCCCGGCCGCCGCACGCTCGCGTGGGCGCTGCTGCTGCCGCTCGCGGTGCCGTCGTACATCGTCGCGTTCGCGTATCTCGACCTGCTGCACCCGATCGGGCCCGTGCAGTCCGCGCTGCGCTGGGCGCTCGGCTTCGACAGCCCGCGCGAATTCCGTCTGCCCGAGCTGCGTTCGCTGCCGGGCGCGATCGTCGTGCTCGGCTTCGTGCTGTATCCGTACGTCTATCTGTGCACGCGCGCGATGTTCGTCACGCAATCGGCAAGCCTCGTCGAAGCCGCGCGCACGCTCGGCGCGGGCCGCATCGAAACCTTCGTTCGCGTCGTGCTGCCGCTCGCGCGGCCGGCGATCGCGGTCGGCGCGAGCCTCGCGCTGCTCGAGACGCTGAACGACGTCGGCGCGTCCGAGTTCCTCGGCGTGCAAACCCTCACCGTGTCCGTCTACACGACGTGGGTCACGCGCTCCGATCTCGCGAGCGCCGCGCAGATCGCGCTCGCGATGCTCGCGATCGTGCTCGGCGCGCTCGAACGCTACGGCCGCCGCCGCGAACGCTACGCGCACGGCCGCCGAATGCGCGCGATCGCGCCGCGCCGGCTGCGCGGCGCGGCCGCCGCCGGGGCGGCCGTGCTCGGCTGGCTGCCCGTCGCCGTCGGCTTCGGCGCGCCCGCCGCGTATCTCGTGCACGAAACCGCGCAACGCGTGCACCTCGTCGGCGGCGTATCGGCCCAGTTGCTCGCGAGCCTGGGCAACACGCTCGCCGTCGCGCTCATCGCGACCGTCGTCACGCTCGGCGGCGGCATCGTCGTCGCGTGGGCGACGCGCCGCACGCGCGACAGCGCGCGGTTCCAGCCGGGCCGCGTCTGCGCGCGGCTCGCGAGCGTCGGCTACGCGGTGCCGGGCACGGTGCTCGCGATCGGCCTGCTCGCGCCGCTCGCGCTCGCCGATCGCGCGATCGCCGCCGTGCTCGGCCGCGATGCGCTCGTGCTGATGGGCTCGGCCGCCGCGCTCGTGATCGCGTATGCGATCCGCTTCCTCGCGATTCCCGCGGGCGGCATCGAGGCCGGCCTCGCGCGCATTCCGGCGTCGCTCGAACAGGCGTCGCGCACGCTCGGCGAATCGGCGGGCATGACCCTGCGGCGCGTGCACCTGCCGCTGCTGCGCCCCGCGCTCGGCGCGAGCGCGCTGCTCGTGTTCGTCGACGCGATGAAAGAGCTGCCCGCGACGCTGCTGCTGCGCCCGCTCAACTTCGACACGCTCGCCACCTGGCTCTATGCGGAGGCCGCGCGCGGCACCTACGAGGAAGGCGCGGTCGCGGCGCTCGCGATCGTCGCCGCGGGCCTCGCGCCCGTGATCGTGCTGGCGCGCACCCAACTGAAATCCGGATCCTGAGATGCCCGCCATGCTGCTCGAACTGAACGCCGTCACGCTCGCCTACGACACGCCGCGCGGCCGGCGCACGATCGTCGATCGCCTGAGCCTCGCGCTCGAGCGCGGCGCGATCGGGTGCCTGCTCGGCGCGTCCGGGTGCGGCAAGACCACGGTGCTGCGCGCGATCGCGGGCTTCGAGCCGGTGCGCGCGGGCGAGATCGTGCTCGCGGGCGCCGCGCTCGCGAGCCGTGACGCCGACGTGCCGCCCGAGAAGCGCCGTGTCGGGATGATGTTTCAGGACTACGCGCTGTTTCCGCACCTGCCGGCGCAGCAGAACGTCGAATTCGGGCTGCGCCGCATGCCGAAGGGGCCACGCCGCGCGCGCGCCGCGCAGATGCTCGAGCTCGTCGGGCTCGCCGACGCGGCGAACGCTTACCCGCACGAGCTCTCGGGCGGCCAGCAGCAGCGGATCGCGCTCGCCCGCGCGCTCGCGCCATCGCCGGCGCTGCTGCTGCTCGACGAACCGTTCTCGAATCTCGATGTCGACACCCGCGAGCGGCTCGCGTTCGAAGTGCGCGACATCCTGAAGGCGGCGGGCCACACCGCGCTCTTCGTCACGCACAATCAGGCGGAAGCGTTCGCGCTCGCGGATCGCATCGGCGTGATCGACGACGGCCGGCTCGCGCAGTGGGATACGCCGTACAACCTCTATCACCGTCCGGCGAACGCGTTCGTCGCGGATTTCGTGCGGCGCGACGCGCTCGCCGACGAGCGCCGGCGCGCGCTCGAGCGCGGGCGCTGAGCGAAAGCGGCGCGGCTCGACGCGGCGGCTCGACGCGGCGGCTCGATACGGCGGCGCGCCGCGCGGCGAACGCGCGCCGCGAAAGGGTACGGCAAACCCGCGCGCCGAACCGCCCGCGCGGCGGCGCCCACGCGCCGCGTGTCAGCCCGCGCCGCCGTCGCGCACGGGCAGCGCGGTCGAATACTTGATCTGCTCCATCGCAAACGACGAACTCACGTCGAAGAGCGGCACCGAGCGGATCAGCTTCTTGTAGATGCGGTCGTAATCGTCGATGTCGGCGACGACGACGCGCAGCAGATAGTCCGTCTCCCCGCTCATCCGGTAGACCTCGACGACTTCCGGCATGTCGCGCACGACCTGCGTGAAGCGCGCCGCCCACTCCTCGGTGTGCTGATTCGTGCGCACCGCGACGAACACCGTCGTCCCCACGCCGAGCCGGCGCGGATCGCACAGCGCGACCTGCGCCCGGATCGCCCCCGTTTCCTTGAGCCGCTGAATCCGCTTCCAGCACGGCGTCTGCGACAGATTCACCCGCTGCGCGAGTTCGGCGATCGGCAGCGTCGCGTCCTCCTGCAGCAGCTCGAGCAACTTACGATCGATCGCGTCCATTTCCCCAGTCCGTAGCGAATAGAAAATTATTCTATTCATTGTTCGCATGAGGGAACAATATGGAATCCGTTTCTCCAAGTCGACCGGTATAAATACGTACCGAACCCGTGCAACGTCGCCGCGGGCCATGAACGACCGAGTCAACGATGAACCACGCCGCCTCCTCCCTCCCGCACGCGCCGGATCCGCACCCGAAGCCGCGCGAGCGCGCGCCGTCGGCGCCGTGTCGCGACCGCGCCACGCCGGCGTCGACGCCGATCGCGCGTTTTTGCACACGGCTCGACGCCGCATTCGATTCGCTCCGCGACGAGGCCGCGCCGTCGCGGCATCCGGCGTTCGCGCGAGCGCTGCGCGCCGCGCTCGCCGAGGCCGCCGCCGCACCGGGCCTCCTCACGCCCGCTCAGCGGGAGAGCGGCGCGGCGGGCTACCGCCGCCATCTGCTCGCCGCCGATCCGGCCGGCCGCTATGCGGTCGTGTCGCTCGTCTGGGAGCCGGGCCAATGGAGCCCGGTTCACGGCCATCATGCATGGTGGCTACGCGGTGCTGGAAGGCAAGCTCACCGAGATCGTCTATCGCTGGAGCGACGCGGCCTGCTGCGCGATCGACGCGCACAGACGCGCGCGGCCGATGGGCGCCGTGTCGTACGTGTGCGCGGGGCGTGACGCGATCCACCGGCTCGGCCACGCGGGCGCGAAAACCGATGCGCCCGCGATCTCGCTGCACGTGTACGGCGTCGCGGGCGAGCAGGTGGCGACGCACGTGAACGACGTCGTCGCGGTCGACGCGCGCGCGTACGCATGAGCATGCCCGCCGACGCACGCGCGTGCGTCGCGATCAGCAACGGTTCGACGCGCCGGCGTTCGCGGCGTCACCCGAGCGATCGGGTCCGGGCCTGTCCGCGCCAAGAACGGGCTTGCGAACATACGTTGCGCGGCGCGGAACACGGGGCATCGTTTGCCCGCACCGACGCCGCATCCCTGCATCGCGCGTTCCCCTGATTCGAAAGACCATGCGCGGGCTGGTCGCCATAAAGGCCGAGCGCCGCGTCATGCTCCTTGCGGGCCCATGAGAATGAGAAATTCGCCGCGCCCCATTCCTCGCGCTCGGCCTTTATGGCGGCCACCGCGAGCCCGTTCTCCGCGTGGATGCAAGCGCTGGTTGGCCAGCCGGCGGGCTCCGAGGGATCGTCGCTTCGCGAAACGCGGGCGTGCGCAATTGCCGCGCACAACGGCCAGGCCATGCGCGTCGCACGCCTCGGTCCCGATGCGTGCTATCCCGGTAGCGGCGCGGCGTGCCGGGAACGTTCCGGCGCGCCGCTTGCATTTCGCGGCCCGCCCCCCGTCCCGACCGCACGGCTCCGTCGATATCCTTGACGAAATGCCGCAGTCAATCGCAGTTAATCGCAGTCAATCGAGACGCCCGGCGAAATGCGTCAAATGCGTCGATAGAACCTCCGGGCGTGCCGGCCAAGCGCCCGGCCCCGGCGTTTTCAGCCGGTCGCGCGCTGCCCGCCGGGCCGAACCCCGCGGCCGGGCAGCCCCCCATGCCCGGCTTGCGCCATGCCGCCGCGTGGCGGGCGGCATCACGCGCGACGATCAGTACGCCGCCGTCGCGGCTTGCCGGATGAAACGGCCTTGCTCGATCTCGTCGACGAACGCGATCGCATAGTCTTCGGCGGAGATCTTGCTGTTGCCTTGCTCGTCGACGATCAGCCTGCCCGCGCCGGTGCGGAACCGGCCGGTACGCTCGCCGGGCGCGATCAGCGCGGCGGGCGAGAAGAACGTCCAGTCGAGGTCCCGCACGGTCGACAGGTAGCCGTACGCGTCGCGGTGCGCGAGCGCGACGGCCTTGTACGCATCCGGAAAGCCCTCGGTATCGACGAGCTGCTTGCCGGGAGCGACTTCGAGCGTGCCCGCGCCGCCCACGACGACGACGCGCTTCACGCCCGCCTTGCGCGCGCCGTCGACGAGCGCCTTCGCGACCGCGACGACCTTCGATGCCTCCTCCTGCTTCGGCCCATAGGCGCTCGCGACGACGTCCTGGCCTTCGAGCGCGGCGGCGATGCTCGCCGGATCGAACAGGTCGGCCGCCTTCGCCTGCACGTTCGCGCCGCTCGCCGCCGGGTTGCGCGACAGCGCCGTCACCTGATGGCCGCGGCGCGCCGCTTCGGCGGCGATCCGCGAGCCGATCATGCCGGTTGCGCCGAACAGGGCGATTTTCAAAGTACCTTGCGTCATGGCGATTCTCCTGGTTGCAAATATGTAATCACATTGATTACATATTCGATCAAAAAAACAGGGATCCACGATCCCCATCATAGTCACTCAAACGCCCGCCGTGATGGCCGGGCGGCATTTCAACGGATGGCGAAGTCATCGCGTGACGCCCTCGCCGGCTCCGTCACGCATCGGCCCCGGCCGGCGGCGCCCCTCGCGCTCGCTCGCCCGGCCGCGGCGCGATCGCACGCCGCCGCGCCGGCCGCATGCGCTCAACCACCCGCTTGTTGCCCCCGGGGCGGCTGACCGGCAGCCTCCGAGCGCAACACGTCGGCCGTCACGTCGGCGAGCGTGCGCGTCGCAAGCGATGCCTCCATCGCCCGTTGCGCGTCGCCGATGTAATCGGTCAGCACGCCCTGGATGTGCCGCCCGACGAGGCAGGCCGGATTCGGCGCCTCGCGGTGCAGCGCGAACAGTTGCGCATCGTCCACCGCGCGGTAGACGTCGAGCAGCGTGATGCGCGACGGCTCGCGCGCGAGCAGCGCGCCGCCGCCCGCGCCGAGCTGCGACGCCGTGAGCCCCGCCGCCGCCAGCATCGACAGCAGGCGGCGAATCAGCGCCGGGTTCGTGTTCACGCTGCCCGCGATCACCTCCGACGACAGCGGCACGCCTTCCTGCAGCGACAGCAACGCGAGCACGTGAACGGCAAACGCGAACCGACTGCTCGTATTCATGATTCACCTGCGGCGGCATGCATTCGTACGCCGTCTCGACGACAATGTGTAACCATAATAATTACATTTAGCCGGGAATGCAAGCGGATTCACTGGCTTGCCGCGGCGCCGCTCGCGGCGGACGCGCCCGACGTGCCGAGCGCGGCCGTCTGGCTCCATTGCTGCAGCTTGCGGCCCGCCGCCTCGAGGCTCGTGCCGGCCGCGGTGGCCGCCTGCCCGAGAACAGCCGACGCGGCGCCCTGCGCGGCGGCCGACACCGAGCTCGCGGTGACGGGCGGCACCGCGGACGCGGCCGATGCGACGCCCTGCTTTGCCGCCTCGATCTGCTGATTGACGAAGCTCGCGACCTGATCGAGCTTCTGAGTCGTCTGCCGGGCCGCGTGCGCGGCGGCGCTCGCCGCATTGTCGGGCGGCGCGCTCGCCTCTTCAGGCTTCTTGCGTCCGGCGAGCGCGGCGGCGGCGATGGCCGCGAGCGCGACGGCGCGCAACGGGCGGCGGCCGGCGCGGCGGAGGTGGGCGGTTGCGTGGGCGATCTCGGTCGTCATGGCGAATGGCGCGGCAAAGCGGCTCCGTGTGGCGAAAACGCGATGATACGACGCGCCGGCGCGCACTCGGCGGCCGCCGTTTCTTTTTTACATGTCGTTGCCGCCTCGCCCGCGCGGTGCACGGCGTCCCGCACGGCCGGCATTCCGCCGGAAAAAACGGGCCGGCCGGCGTGGCGCGAGACGCCCGTCCATTCCTACGTGATCAATTCAAAAAACTTTCATTTACAAAAACTAAACTTTCACTCGATTTTCATCGCCGTCCGCGCCCGCTGCCGGTGCGGCGGCTTTTCCGTCGCCCACAACAACTGGATTTCCCATGCCCGCGCTGCCCAATCCCTCCCGCCGCCATGCCCTGAAGATCCTCGCCGGCGCGCCGATGCTGCCGCTGTCCGGCGTCGCGCTGCCCGCCCTGCTGTCCGGCTGCGGCGGCGACGACGATGTCGCCGCCGCGCCGCCCGCCGCCGGCTTCGCGGCGGCCGCGTTCGCGTCGATGGCCGCGCCGACGCTCGCCGACCCGGCCGCGATGGCGACGACGACCGTCGGCTCGACGCTGTCGGTCTCGTTTACCGACGACTCGACGCGCAACTACAAGCTCGCATACCGGCCGTTCTTCGTGACGGGCGACCGTGTGCCGGACGGCAAGGGCGGCACGATCCTCGCGGGCGGCTACTACGACATCAACGGCCAGCCGATCATCGACCGCTCGGTTCCGGGCCAGGAGCGCCAGTTCTATTCCGACTGCCCGGACGGCAGCTCGCTGCTCACGCTGAAGAACGCGAACGTCGCGGGCGTGAAAGGCAACACGGTGTTTGCCGTCGTGCAGTTCGAATACACGACGCGCGATCTGGCGAGCGCATCGCAATACGGCCGGCTGCCGTCGCCGATCGCCGTGCTCACGCTCGACCAGGATCCGGCCACCGGCGCGCTCAAGCTCGTCAAGTATCACAACGTCGACACGTCGGCCGCGCACGGCCTGTGGATCACGTGCGGCGCGAGCCTGTCGCCGTGGAACACGCACCTGTCGAGCGAGGAATACGAGCCGGACGCGACGAAGGCCGCGGGCGACGCGCAGTTCAGGGCATTCAGCAAGAACACGTTCGGCAGCGAGACGGCCGCGAACCCCTATCACTACGGCCATCTGCCTGAAATCACGGTGAACCCGGACGGCACGGGCTCGGTGCGCAAGCACTACTGCCTCGGGCGGATCTCGCACGAGCTCGTGCAGGTGATGCCGGACCGGCGCACCGTGCTGATGGGCGACGACGCGACGAACGGCGGCCTCTTCATGTTCATCGCGGACAAGGCGGCCGACCTGTCGGCGGGCACGCTGTACGTCGCGAAATGGGCGCAGACGTCGTCGGCGGGCGCGGGCGCCGCGACGCTCACGTGGCTCAATCTCGGCCACGCGACGAGCGCGGAGATCGAGGCGCTCGCGAACCAGCTGAAGGCGGCCGACATCATGGACGTCGCGACGAAGGATCCGGGCGACACGTCGTTCACCAAGATCAACTTCAGCGGCACGTTCAACTGGATCCGCATCAAGCCCGGCATGACGAAAGCCGCCGCGTTCCTCGAGACGCACCGCTACGCCGCGTACGCGGGCGGCAGCATGGGCTTCACGAAGCTCGAGGGCACGACGGTCAACGCGAAGGACAAGGTGCTGTATTCGGCGATGTCGTACATCCAGAAATCGATGGTTCGCGGCAACGCGGCCGCGTCGCCGGACATCGCGCTCGATCGCGCGATCAACGCGGGTGCGGTCTACGCGCTCAACCTGCGCGGCGGCCAGCGCGACACGTCGGGCGCCGCGATCGCGAGCGAGTGGGTGCCCGTCGACATGAGCGCGCCCGCCGCGCTCGTCGGCGAGGATCTCGCCGCGGCCGACGCGCTCGGCAACACCGCGCATCCGGACAAGATCGCGAATCCGGACAACCTGAAATTCTCGGAAAAGCTGCGCACCCTCTTCATCGGCGAGGATTCGGGGATGCACGTGAACAACTTCCTGTGGGCATACAACGTCGACACCCAGCGCCTCTCGCGCGTGCTGTCGTGCCCGGCGGGCGCCGAATCGACTGGCCTGCACGCGGTCGACGAGATCAACGGCTGGACCTACGTGATGAGCAACTTCCAGCACGTCGGCGACTGGGAATCGCCGCTGCACGACAAGGTGAAGGGCGTGCTCGATCCGCTCGTGCGCGCGAACTACAAGGACCGCTTCGGCGCGAGCGTCGGCTATCTGACGGCCGAGCCCGCCGCGATCCAGCTCAAGAAGGCGTAATACCGGAATTTCTTCGCCGTCACGGCTGATTCGCCGGCGCCTGGCGCCGGATTGGCGCGATGCCCTCGTGGTGTCGCGCTTTTTTATGCGCGTTCGGCGCACAGGTGCGCTGGCGGCGACCGGGCGGCCCGCTCCATCGACCCACCCCACCCCAAATAATCCCAATATATGGGATATCGAATCAGATGGCGAACAGGCAAAAAAAAGCGCCACGGAGACCGTGGCGCTAAAAAAGTTCTAGCCATTCCGAGGGCTGTGCTAGAACCTGAGAGACTGCATCGAACGCCGTTCCCGTCTAAACTAGCGAAACAACGTTTCGAAATTAGGAGACATTTTTTCCGTTTCCGGACGACAAGTCAAGCGAAAAATACATGTCCCCATCTCGTTTCCGACGATGCGCGATCCGACATTTCCCTAATAAACTCGGGGTAACCCAGTAAATATTGCGCATTGCGAAAGAAAGTGGCAAATCGCGCACACTTTTTCGGCATTCGTCTTACAATTGATAAAAATCTGAAATCAAGTTTCGAAAAAGAGAGATTTCCGTGACGACACGCTCCAATGCCCAAGCCATCCCCCGTGAACGGGAAGCCACCACCGACGAAATCACGGCCCTCGCGCGCGGTTTGGCGGTGTTGCGCCGCATCGCCACCTCCGATGCGCCGGTCAGCAACCGGGAACTAGCAGAATTGACAGGCATTCTGAAGCCGACCGTATCGCGCATCACGGCGACGCTCGTCAGCACCGGCTTCCTGTTCCAGTTGCCCGACAGCGAGCGCTTCGTGCTGACGGCATCGGTGCTCGAGCTCAGCAACGGCTTCCTGCGCAACTTCGACATTCGCGCGCGCTCGCGGCCGTTTCTCGTCGAGCTCGCCGAAAAGACGTCGCTGTCCGTCCATCTCGCGGTGCGCGACCGCCTCGACATGGTCGCGATCGACGTGATCCGCCCGCGCTCGGCCGTGCTCGTCACACGGCTCGAAACGGGCTCGCGGATGGACATCGCGCGCACCGTGGTCGGCCGCGCCTACCTCGCCGCGCTCGAGCGATCCGTCCCCCCATCGCATCTAACGACGGTGCAGGAATATTGACCTGCTTCCCATCAGCTACGCATTTCTGCCTCGCCTTAGGGGCCGACTCACCCTACGCCGATGAACGTTGCGTAGGAAACCTTGGGCTTACGGCGAGGGGGCCTTTCACCCCCTTTATCGCTACTCATGTCAGCATTCGCACTTCCGATACCTCCAGCACGCTTTTCAACGCACCTTCGCAGGCTTACGGAACGCTCTCCTACCATGCGAGACTAGCTCGCATCCGCAGCTTCGGTATATGGCTTAGCCCCGTTACATCTTCCGCGCAGGACGACTCGATCAGTGAGCTATTACGCTTTCTTTAAAGGGTGGCTGCTTCTAAGCCAACCTCCTGACTGTTTTAGCCTTCCCACTTCGTTTCCCACTTAGCCATATTTGGGGACCTTAGCTGGCGGTCTGGGTTGTTTCCCTCTTGACACCGGACGTTAGCACCCGATGTCTGTCTCCCGTGATTGCACTCTTCGGTATTCGGAGTTTGCTATGGCGGGGTAATCTGCAATAGACCCCCCAACCATGACAGTGCTCTACCCCCGAAGGTGAGACACGAGGCACTACCTAAATAGTTTTCGGAGAGAACCAGCTATTTCCAGGTTTGTTTAGCCTTTCACCCCTATCCACAGCTCATCCCCTAACTTTTCAACGTTAGTGGGTTCGGACCTCCAGTACGTGTTACCGCACCTTCATCCTGGCCATGGATAGATCACCTGGTTTCGGGTCTACGCCCAGCAACTGAACGCCCTATTCGGACTCGCTTTCGCTACGCCTGCCCTATTCGGTTAAGCTTGCTACTGAACGTAAGTCGCTGACCCATTATACAAAAGGTACGCCGTCACCCCCGAAGAGGCTCCGACTGTTTGTATGCATGCGGTTTCAGGATCTATTTCACTCCCCTCCCGGGGTTCTTTTCGCCTTTCCCTCACGGTACTGGTTCACTATCGGTCGATCACGAGTATTTAGCCTTGGAGGATGGTCCCCCCATCTTCAGACAGGATTTCACGTGTCCCGCCCTACTTGTCGTACACCTAGTTCTTTCATACTGTTTTCGCCTACAGGGCTATCACCTGCTATGGCCGCACTTTCCAGAGCGTTCGGCTAACAATACAAATAAAGAGTACAGGCTCTTCCCATTTCGCTCGCCACTACTTTGGGAATCTCGGTTGATTTCTTTTCCTGCGGTTACTTAGATGTTTCAGTTCACCGCGTTCGCCTCACTAGACCTATGTATTCAGTCTAGGATGACCCAAAAGGGCCGGGTTTCCCCATTCGGACATCTACGGATCAAAGCTCGTTTGCCAGCTCCCCGTAGCTTTTCGCAGGCTACCGCGTCCTTCATCGCCTGTGATCGCCAAGGCATCCACCACATGCACTTGTTCGCTTGACCCTATAACGAGTCTGTCTCATCGACAGCCGCTACAGGTTGAGTTCTCGCGTTGTGCCGTATTCCAATTAGAGTCGAACAATGAAGTTCGAATCATCTTGAGATACATCGATACAATCACAACCCGGATAGCTTCCACGTCCATCTCAACGACGCTTCCGCTATCCAAATTACTTGCTTCTTCCAGATTGTTAAAGAACGACAGCCGATACAGTTTCCTGCATCACTCTGACTGGCTCAATCGCCAATGGGTAAGATTCGATTCGTTCTCTCGAACCCAATCAAACATTATCCATTGGGGCTCCCTTCGGGAGTGAGATGCCCGTAAGCGCTAAAGCGCCAACGATCATCGCAATTGGTGGAGGCAGACGGGATCGAACCGACGACCCCCTGCTTGCAAAGCAGGTGCTCTCCCAGCTGAGCTATGCCCCCATACAGAGACACTCAGGTTTTTCCGCCAGACAATTGGTGGGTCTGGTTGGATTCGAACCAACGACCCCCGCCTTATCAAGACGGTGCTCTAACCGACTGAGCTACAGACCCCTGAGTCTGTCCTAATTTACAGCCGATAAGCGTGAGCGCTCAACTTCGCGGAAATAAGCTCGAGAAAGGAGGTGATCCAGCCGCACCTTCCGATACGGCTACCTTGTTACGACTTCACCCCAGTCATGAATCCTACCGTGGTGACCGTCCTCCTTGCGGTTAGACTAGCCACTTCTGGTAAAACCCACTCCCATGGTGTGACGGGCGGTGTGTACAAGACCCGGGAACGTATTCACCGCGGCATGCTGATCCGCGATTACTAGCGATTCCAGCTTCATGCACTCGAGTTGCAGAGTGCAATCCGGACTACGATCGGTTTTCTGGGATTGGCTCCCCCTCGCGGGTTGGCGACCCTCTGTTCCGACCATTGTATGACGTGTGAAGCCCTACCCATAAGGGCCATGAGGACTTGACGTCATCCCCACCTTCCTCCGGTTTGTCACCGGCAGTCTCCTTAGAGTGCTCTTGCGTAGCAACTAAGGACAAGGGTTGCGCTCGTTGCGGGACTTAACCCAACATCTCACGACACGAGCTGACGACAGCCATGCAGCACCTGTGCGCCGGTTCTCTTTCGAGCACGCCCAACTCTCATCGGGCTTCCGACCATGTCAAGGGTAGGTAAGGTTTTTCGCGTTGCATCGAATTAATCCACATCATCCACCGCTTGTGCGGGTCCCCGTCAATTCCTTTGAGTTTTAATCTTGCGACCGTACTCCCCAGGCGGTCAACTTCACGCGTTAGCTACGTTACTAAGGAAATGAATCCCCAACAACTAGTTGACATCGTTTAGGGCGTGGACTACCAGGGTATCTAATCCTGTTTGCTCCCCACGCTTTCGTGCATGAGCGTCAGTATTGGCCCAGGGGGCTGCCTTCGCCATCGGTATTCCTCCACATCTCTACGCATTTCACTGCTACACGTGGAATTCTACCCCCCTCTGCCATACTCTAGCCTGCCAGTCACCAATGCAGTTCCCAGGTTGAGCCCGGGGATTTCACATCGGTCTTAGCAAACCGCCTGCGCACGCTTTACGCCCAGTAATTCCGATTAACGCTCGCACCCTACGTATTACCGCGGCTGCTGGCACGTAGTTAGCCGGTGCTTATTCTTCCGGTACCGTCATCCACTCCGGGTATTAGCCAGAATGATTTCTTTCCGGACAAAAGTGCTTTACAACCCGAAGGCCTTCTTCACACACGCGGCATTGCTGGATCAGGCTTGCGCCCATTGTCCAAAATTCCCCACTGCTGCCTCCCGTAGGAGTCTGGGCCGTGTCTCAGTCCCAGTGTGGCTGGTCGTCCTCTCAGACCAGCTACTGATCGTCGCCTTGGTAGGCCTTTACCCCACCAACTAGCTAATCAGCCATCGGCCAACCCTATAGCGCGAGGCCCGAAGGTCCCCCGCTTTCATCCTCAGATCGTATGCGGTATTAATCCGGCTTTCGCCGGGCTATCCCCCACTACAGGACATGTTCCGATGTATTACTCACCCGTTCACCACTCGCCACCAGGCCGAAGCCCGTGCTGCCGTTCGACTTGCATGTGTAAGGCATGCCGCCAGCGTTCAATCTGAGCCAGGATCAAACTCTTCAGTTCAATTCCTGTTACTGTTTTCGGTTGTTTCCAACCGGTCGCTCACTCAAAGCTGACAGGTATATGAATCTCTTCATAAACCTGACTTACTTTAGTGTGAGACTCTTGATACTTTCGCTTGCGATCCGAAAATCGCCCGCTTCCACCAAGCGCCCACACTTATCGGCTGTTCATTGTTAAAGAGCATATCCGCGAGAAGATTCGGCTACTTACCGCACCCTTCTCAGCAGCGCTGCGTTGTCAGCAGCAGAGAAACGAGATTATGATCACTTATTCGCAGCGCGTCAACAACTTTTTTACTACCGCGCCGCGCACCGCCCGGATCACCGCCTCGCGCCCTCGGCCGCCTCTACCGCCGACCGTACCGCATGAGCCGCGAAACCTCCCGCTTCCCCCTTCGCGCCGCGTTCGCCGTAGCGCGAAAGAGGCGTGATTGTAGGCATAAGCTCCGTACCCCGCAAGAGGGTTTCGCAAATATTTTTGCTCTCTCTATCCATACCCGGAACGCGCTCGCCTATTTTCCATAGAGATGACTGCCGGAAGGCCAGCAAACCGCTGAACAATCTCGGAACGGACTAAAATGACAGGTTCCTCGCATCCAACCATGTCAATCTATGCGCCAGCGAACCGCTAAACGCCTCCCTCCCGATGCCGACAAACTCGTCGGTCTGTCGCTCGCGCTGTTTGCGTCCGGCAGCCGCGTCGAAGATCGCTTCTGGGAAGCCAAGCTCGACGCCTTGCTCGCAAAGATCGTCCGCAACGGCAACCAGACCACGCTCGACGCCGCGCTCGATCATCTCCAGCAGAATCACCCGGACGCCTATGGCGCGCTCGCCGACATGGCCGAGACGCACAGCGAATCCCTGTCGGTCGAGCACGACGGCAAGCCATACGAAGCGCTCCTCGTCGCAATCCCCGTGCTCGCGTGGACCCGATACATGATTCCGTCCGGCGCGCTGAAGAACGAAATCTCCGACGTATTGCGTACCCATCTGCAAGCGCACGTGCTCGCGCAAGGCACGCTCGTCGCGATGGCGCCCTTTCTTTACAGCATCGATCAACTGCCGCGCCATCACGTCGAAACTTACCGCCTCGCGCAGCAGCTCGCGCACGCGGCGCTCGGCAACCATTCCGTCAAGCTCAATTACGGCGACCTGCCCGAGACCTCACCGATCCTGGCCGACCCGCGCTTCCTGCTCGCCGTCGTCGCCGCGCCGGCGGGCGCCCCGCTCTTTCGCTGGCAGGAAGAGGAACACGGCTCGCGCATCGAGCGTGGTCAATGCCTCGAGCAGTGGGCCGCGCAAGGCGGCGTCAACTTGTCCGCCGCGCTCCCCGGCTGCGAGTTCGAATGCCTGCTGCCGGACGCGTATTACTCCGCGTGCCGCGACGCCGACGAACGCATCCGTCCGCACACCGTGCGCACCGCGATCCGCTATTTGTTCGATACGATCGGCGCCGCGCCGCAAGAGCTGCGAGCCGTGCTCGCCGGCTTCGGCGAGCGCCGGATCGACGAATATCGCGTCGCCTTCACCCGCCGCGGCAGCAATGACGTCATCTATGGCGTCGTCTGGCCGCTGTACGGCCGCGAGAACGGCGAGGCATCGGTCGACGAGGCGACGCTCGAAGCCGAGGCCCCCGCCGACGGCCCGCTCGAGGAGATCGCCTCGCTGCTGAAGGAAGCGGGCGTGACCGACATTCGCCGCCACGCCGGCCGGTTCGAACCCGAATATTGCGACGATTGCGGCGTTCCGTTGTACGCAGACCCGCTCGGCGAAATCGTCCATGCGGAGATGCCGGAGGACGCGACGCCCGCCCAGCCGCACTTCCACTAAAGCCCGCCCAGCGCCGCGCAGTCAGGCGCGGGCGCACCGCCGAAGGCCGCCTCGAGGTTCCGCTCGACGCGGCCTTCGCGTTTTGGTATGTCTGAATTTTTCTTATGACTTTCAGCTAGGCCGACATTTTGTAATGTCTTTGCCATTATTGAGGAGATGGCACTCGTCGTTTCTCGATCAATCGGATAAGCGGAGGCAAAACATGAGGTTTCTGGTGCTCAATTCGGACGCAGAGCGTCGCGACGGCTTGAAAACCCTGCTGCGTCAAATCGACCGACATGCCGGCTACAACGACGCCAAGGACTGGCGGCAGGCACAACGGCTCATCAAGCAGCAGAGCTTCGACTTGATCGTGGTCGACTGGCAGGACATCAAGCGCCTCGGAGATCTGCACGCGCTTTGCCAAGCTTGCGCGCCCACGCCCGTCGCGGCGCTCGTCGACGACGCATCGCCCGTGCATGCGCAAGCGCTCTTCGAAGCCGGTGTGCTTGGCGTCATTTCACGCACGACGCGCCCGCACCTCATCGTTCGCACACTCGAAATGGTGTTGCTCGGCGGGCACTACGTGCCGCCGAGCGCGCTCAACCTCACCGAGCCGGCGGCGCGCGCGAGGGACGGCCGCGTCGAAGCGATTGTGAGCCAGTTGCCGCGCAGGAAGCGCTCGCCGTGCAGTTTGCTGTCGCCGCGCCAGGCGCAGATCATGCGGTTCGTTCACATGGGCAGCACCAACAAGATGATCGCGCGCACGCTCGGCATCAGCGAAGGCACGGTCAAGATCCATCTGGCCAGCATCTTCCAGCAGTTGGGCGCGACAAATCGCGCCGCCGCGGTCGCGATCTACAACGGCTGGCTGCCACCGCACCTCGAAGTGCTGCTCTCCGCACGCGAGACCTCGCCGAAACCCGTACACGGTGCGGCCGGCCCCGTGCCGCTGCGCCCGGCGAAATCGCGGCATCCGTACCCGCTCGCCGCCGAAAACGAATCGTCTGCCCAGCCGCTCATCGCGGCTGAACCGCGCACGCCGTTCAAGGCGAACGAATAGCCGGTAAAACCCGCGTAGAGGGTGAATCCATTCCCATCTTTTGTATTCAACGAGTAATATAAAAACATGGGTTTCCTCTACACGCCGCTTCCGTTCTGGATCGCTGTCGGTGGCTGGATCGCCGCCGTGGGGTTGCTCGTCCTCGCACTGTGGAAACGCCCGTTCGGCCGCCTGCAGGACGCAACGCTGCAACACGTGTGGCTCGCGCTCGTGACGACGATCACGGTGCTATGGGCGTCCAACGCGTGGCTCGACGACGGCCTCGTCATGCATCTGCTCGGCGCGACGCTGCTCGTCACGCTGTTCGACTGGACCCTCGCGCTCGTCGGGATGGCTGCCGTGATCGGCGTCGCGGCGATCGTGTTCGATGCGACGTGGCAAGGCGTCGGGCTCACCTATCTCGTCTATGGCGCGTTGCCCGTCGCCGTATCGACGCTGCTGCAACGCGCCGCGCTCGCGTGGCTGCCGCACAACCTGCCCGCGCTCATCGTCGGCCAAGGCTTCGTATCGCCTGCGATCGCGGTGGGCATCGTCGCGGCGGCGGCGGCCGGTGTGCAGATCGCGATCGCCGAAGGCACGCTCGTCGTCGTGCCGTCCGGCTATGCGTTGAACGCATTGCTGCTCGCACTCGGCGAGGCATGGTTTACCGGCATGGCGACCGCGCTGATCGCGGTCTACCGGCCCGCGTGGGTAACCACCTCCGACGTGCGCCGCTACCGCCTCGGCGGGCCTCGCGCATGAGCTGAACCGCCTGAGCGCCCGCGCCATCGTACGCGCGCGCAGGCCATACGGGCAATCGCTCTACTGCGGCGCCAAAAAATTACGCTAAGATGGAACCCTGCTCTTCATCGGGCATCTCATGTGCCTGGTGTCTCTATCGCGTTTATCTCATACCTCCAGATGGACAGTTTTCCCGCCTCGCTTCGCCTGCTCGGCGCGCTCGGCAAGCTGACGGCCTGTGCCGCGGGCCTGTCGCTCGTGCTCGCCGCGCCCGCGTTCGCCGACTTGCTCGATCAACGCGCCGAACTCGTCAACAAGTACGTCAACGAAATGCACGCCGATCCGCTCGTCGCGGATTGCGCCGCGCACGGCAACTTCATCGCCAGCACGTCGAGCGCTTTCGATCACGTCGAATTTGCGCCGAACGCGTTCGACAGCGGCAGCGCATCGATCACGCCTTGGAACGATTCGTTCGACGAAGGCAAGCAGCGCGTGAAAGTCGACAACATCGTGACCGTCGAGGGCCTCGGCGTGCGCGCGAGCGGCGGCGATCCGGAACCTCTGAAGTTCCGCTGCGGCTATGTCGGCACGCAAATGCTCGCGTTCAGTTGGAACGATCCGGTGCCGCCGGCGAAGCCGCGCGTCGAGCGCGCGACGTCATCGAAGAAGAAACTGCGCGCGCACTCGGGCAAAGGCAAGGTCAAGGCGAAAGCGACGGGCAAGAGCGGCAAGCGCGCCGTGTCGAAGAAATCGAGCACGACGAAGAAGGCCGCGAAGAAACGCTCGACGCGCAAGTCGTGACGCGATCGGCCGAACGCCGGATTCCGGACGACAGGTGCCGGACCGGACCGTCGAGCGCAACCGACGCGCAGCACTCGCCGTCACCCGCCCATCCGCCGCTCCTCCACCGGCCCGACGCAAAAAAGCCGGAGCGCGACAACGCCGCTCCGGCTTTTTCATGCAGACCCGATGCGCGTATCCACCGCACCGGGACGAGCGCTCGGGCCGCGCTCAGGCAAAGGCCCGCACGTGCTCGAGGATCGCGCCCAGCATCGCCGCGCCGAGCGACGCGCTGCGCGCGCCGTTCCAGCCGATGTGCTCGTCGGGCAGATTCGCGTTGTCCTTGAACGGCATCTCGAGCGTCAGCGACAGGCAGCCGAACCGATGGCCGATGTACTTCGACGCGAGCTTGAACGCGTCCTCCCTGTACTTGCCGGGCGGATAGCCGTGCTCGTCCTGGAAATCGGGGCTCGCGCGCTTGAACGAATCGATGAACGCGCTCTGCTCGACGCGCTGCTGCTCGGTGAAGCCGGGCAGCATCTCCGAGCCCGCCGCGAACACGTACGGCAGATCCTCGTCGCCGTGGATGTCGAAAAACAGATCGCAGCCGATCGCGTGGATCGCATCGCGCACGACGAGCACTTCGGGGCTGCGCTCGGCATCCGGCTCCATCCACTCGCGATTCAGGTTCGCGCCGGCGGCGTTCGTGCGCAAGTTGCCGTGCACGCTGCCGTCCGGATTCATGTTCGGCACGATGTAGAACGTCGCATGGTCGTACAGCTTGCGCGCGACCGGATCGCCCGACCAGTCGCCCCAGCCGACGAGCCGCTTCACGAGCCCCTCGATAAACCATTCCGCCATCGATTCGCCCGGATGCTGGCGCGCGATGATCCACACTTTCTTCTTCGCGGCGCCCGCTTCGTCGGGTGTGCCGAGCACGACGAGCGACATCGGCCGCCCTTCGACCGTGCGCCCCAGCTCGACGACACTCGCCTGCGGCATCTGCTGCACCGCGCCGAGAAATTCGGAATGGCGCTCTTCGCTGTACGGCTCGAAATACGCGTAATGGATGCTGTCGAATTCGGGCGTATGGTCGATCGTCAGCATCTGCCCGTCGTACGACGTCGGCACGCGGAACCAGTTGACCCGGTCGTAGCTCGCGACCGCGCGATAGTCGCGCCAGCCGGCCGGATACGCGCAGTCGTTCGCGTTCTCGAATGTCATCACGCAACGCTCGCCGCGCGCGCCCGTCAGCCGGAAGTAGAACCACTGCGCGAATTCGGAGCGATTGTCGCCGCGCACGCGCAGCCGGATCGCGTCCGCGCGCTCGCACGATACGACGTCGATCGCGCCCGCATCGAAATTGCTCGTAATCGAGAGAGTCATTGCATCTCCTGGTTGCGGCGGCCGCGCCGGGCCGCCGAATACGCCGATAGCCGCCTATTCAAGCGCCCGCCCGGCGGCGGAACACATAGGTGTCGTCGTTCGACGCGGATGCGTCGAACGCGTAGCCTTCCGAGGCGAAATCCTTCAGCGCGTCGGGCGAGTCGATCCGCCCTTCGACGACATAGCGCGCCATCAGTCCGCGCGCGCGCTTCGCATGAAAGCTGATGATCTTGTAGCGGCCGTCCTTCCAATCCTCGAACACCGGCGTGACGACGCGCGCGTCGAGCAGCTTCGGCTTCACCGACTTGAAATACTCGGCCGACGCGCAATTGACGAGCACGCGCGAGGCCCCGACGCGCGTCTTCAGCTCGGCGTTCAGCGCATGCGTGATCCGCTCGCCCCAAAACGCGTACAGATCCTTGCCGCGCGCGTTCGAAAAACGCGTGCCCATCTCGAGCCGGTACGGCTGCAGCAGGTCGAGCGGCCGCAGCAGCCCGTAGAGCCCCGAGAGCACGCGAACATGCCGCTGCGCGTAGTCGAGATCATCGGGCGACAGCGAGCGTGCGTCGAGGCCCTCGTAGACGTCGCCGTTGAATGCGAGCACCGCCTGCTTCGCGTTCGCCGGCGTCGACGCGCGCGACCAGTCGGCGTAGCGCTGGAAATTCAGGCGCGCGAGCGGGTCGGAGATGCTCATCAGCGTGGCGATCTGCTGCGGCGACAGCCGGCGCAGCTCGTCGATCAGCGCGGCCGCGTCATCGGCGAACTGGGGCTGCGTGTGGTGGGAAACGTGAGGCGGAGTTTCGTAGTCGAGCGATTTCGCCGGGGAGAGAACGATTATCATAGAGGCTCGCCGGCACGCCGTGCCGCGCAATCAGACGAAAACCACCGATTGTAACGAATGCCCAGCTCCGACGCTCCCCGCGCCGGTCGCCGCGTGGTGCTCGATTCGAACGTCTGGATCGATATCCTCGTGTTCGACGACCCCGCCGCCCGCCCGATCCGCGATGCCCTCGAGACGGGCGCCATCACGGCGCTCATCGATGTCCGCTGCCTGATCGAGCTCGAACGCGTGCTCGACTACCCGCAGTTCAAGGCGCGCGCGGTCGACAAGGCCGCCGCGCTCGCCACGGTCGCGCGCCTGTCGGAGCGCGTCGCGGGGCCCGAACGCGGTGACGCGCGCGCGCACGCCGCGACGGCGGCGGGCGCGCACGCATCGCCCGCCCTCGCCGCGTCGCCCGCGCACATCGCCGATAGCGGAAATGCGCGAAGCGGCGCGTGCGGCACGCCTGCGCCGCACGCGCGAGCGTGCCCACCGCCTTGCGCCGACGCGGCCGCGCGCGCTCCCGCCGACGACGCACCGCCGCGCCCGCTGCCGAAATGCCGGGACCGCGACGATCAGAAATTCCTCGAGCTCGCTTATACGGCGCGCGCCGACTGGCTCGTCTCGAAGGATCGCGCGCTGTTGAAGCTCACCCGCCGCACCGAGCGCGACTTCGGCTTCCGGATCGCGCAGCCCGCGCCGTTCGCCGCGAGCGCGCTCGCGGCCGACGCATCCGAGCCGGCGTAAGCGACGCACTCGCCCGAGCCGCCCCCACCCCTTTTCGCGCAAGCCATGATGAACGCACCGCACAACATGCCGACGACGCCCACTCTCCTCTCGCGCCTGCCCGAGGTCGGCACGACGATTTTCACGGTCATGAGCGCGCTCGCCGCGGAAAAGGGCGCGGTCAATCTCGGCCAGGGCTTTCCCGACTTCGATTGCGATCCGCGCATCGTCGACGCGGTCGCGCACGCGATGCGCGACGGCCGCAACCAGTATCCGCCGATGGCGGGCGTCGCGCCGCTGCGTGAAGCGATCGCCGACAAGATCGAGCGGCTTTACGGCCGCCGCTACGATGCCGCGACCGAGATCACCGTGACGGCGGGCGCGACCCAGGCGCTCCTGACCGCGATCCTGTGCGCGGTGCATCCGGGCGACGAGGTGATCGTGATCGAGCCCACCTACGACAGCTACCTGCCGTCGATCGAGCTGGCGGGCGCAACGCCCGTGTTCGTCACGCTGAACGCGCCCGACTACGCGATTCCGTTCGACAAGCTCGCCGCGGCGATCACGCCGAAGACGCGCGCGATCCTGATCAACACGCCGCACAATCCGACGGGCACCGTCTGGCGCGAGGCGGACATGCGCGCGCTCGAGGACATCGTGCGCGGCACCGGCCTGCTGATCGTATCCGACGAGGTCTACGAGCACATGGTCTACGACGGCGCGCGGCACGAAAGCGTCGCCCGCTACCCGGAACTCGCCGCGCGCAGCATCATCGTGTCGAGCTTCGGCAAGACCTTTCACGTGACGGGCTGGAAGATCGGCTACGTCGCCGCGCCCGCGCCGCTCACGGCCGAGTTCCGCAAGGTGCATCAGTTCAACGTGTTCACGGTCAATACGCCGATGCAATTCGGCCTCGCCGATTATCTGCGCGATCCCGAGCCGTATCTGACGCTGCCCGCGTTCTATCAGCAAAAGCGCAACTTCTTCCGCGCCGGGCTCGCGAACACGCGCTTCGCGCTGCTGCCCTGCGCGGGGACATACTTCCAGTGCGTCGATTATTCGGCGATCAGCGATCTGCCGGAAGCGGAGTTCGCAAAATGGCTGACGACCGAAATCGGCGTCGCCGCGATTCCGGTATCGGCGTTCTATCACGAGCCGCATGAATCGGGCGTCGTGCGCTTTTGCTTCGCGAAGCGCGAAGACACGCTCGCCACCGCGCTCGAGCGGCTCGCACGCCTGTAGCCTCCGACAAAACGCGCCGCGAACGCGCAGCACGCGCGCACGCGCCGCCGCGGGTAAGCGCGTGCCGGTGCGCGGAAGAAATGATCCTTCGAGCGAGCGATCAAGCACCCCGCCGGCCCGCGCCGCCGACGCACCGCCGACGCGCCACCGCGCGCAGCGGCACGCGCCCGCGCGGCGCGCAAGACGGCGCGCCGCCCGCGCGCACCGTCGCGCACGCTGCACGCGCCGCGTCAGCCCGGCTTCGCGAGCCCCGCGACGAACGCCTTGCGCTCGTCGCTCACGCGCTTCGCGGCCGGCCGCGCTTCCTCGATGCGCTTCACGTACGCCTTCCAGTCGATCCCCGCGTCGACGACGAAATCGCGGCCGTAGATCGCCTTCGTCGCGAGCGCGACGACCGGCAGATGGATGAACGCGGCGATGTCGGCAATGCAGAACGTATCGCCGAGCACGTACGGCGAAAATTTCGCGAGCCGCTTGAAACCGTCCAGCGCGCGCGGCATGCGCTTCTCGACGTGCGCCTTCGTGCCGTCGCTCACCTTGCCGCCGAAGAACGCCTCCGGAAACAGTTCGCGCACGTTCCATTCGAGGTACAGCTCGAGCACCGCCGTGATCTCGCGCGCCTTCGCCGCCGCGAACGGATCGGCCGGGAAAATGGGCTTGTCGGGATGAATCGCGGCAAGATATTCGATGATCGCCTGCGATTCGCACAGCGAGCCGTGCTCGGTCATCAGATACGGCACCTTGCCGAGCGGCGTATCGGCCAAAAACGCGGGGTCCTTGATCGGGACGCTGACGATCGACGCTTCGAACGGAATGTCGTGCTCGAGCAGGACGAACTTGACCTTGTTGTAATAATTGGACACTGGAAAACCACAAAGCCGCAGCATCGAAGTCTCCTTCATCATGGGAAAGGGGCGCGCGATGTATCCCGCGCATCGGGCGACGTGACGCCGAAAAGCACGTTCATGCTAGTCTAAAGCAACTTCGAAGCGCGCTGCGACGTCCGCGCCGCCGCGCATTCCGAGCACGGCTTCAAAACATGCCGGCCGGGACGATGCCCGATCGTGCGACGCATCGGCGCGACGCATCGTTTCCCGACGCCATCGAATCCAAGGAGACTCACTGCATGAGCGCAGAACTGCTCGCGTCGCGCCCGCCGGAGAGCGAATCGACGCTCGTCCTCACGCTGTCCAACCCCGGCGCGCGCAACGCGCTGCACCCCGACATGTACGCCGCCGGCCTCGAGGCGCTGAATACGGCGGAGCGCGATCCGTCGATCCGCGCGGTCGTGCTGACGGGCGCGGACCGCTTCTTCTGCGCGGGCGGCAACCTGAACCGGCTGCTCGACAACCGCGCGAAGGCGCCGTCCGTGCAGGCGGCGAGCATCGATCTGCTCGGCGAATGGATCACCGCGATCAATACGGTGACGAAGCCCGTGATCGCGGCGGTCGAAGGCGCCGCCGCGGGGGCCGGCTTCTCGCTCGCGCTCGCATGCGATCTGCTCGTCGCCGCCGACGACGCGAAGTTCGTGATGTCGTATGCGCGCGTCGCGCTCACGCCCGACGGCGGCGGCTCGTGGTTCCTCGCGCGGGCGCTGCCCCGCGCGCTCGCGGCCGAGATCCTGTTCGAGGGCAAGCCGGCTGCCGCGACGCGCCTGCATCAGCTCGGCGTCGTGAATCGCCTGACGAAGCCGGGCACCACGCGCGACGAGGCGATCGCCTGGGCCGACCAGCTCGGCACGATGTCGCCGAACGCGCTTGCGCGCATCAAGTCGCTGATCGCCGACGCGCAGACGCAACCGCTCGCCGCGCATCTCGCCGCGGAACGCGATCACTTCGTCGCATCGCTGCATCATGCGGACGCGCTCGAAGGCATCACCGCGTTCCTCGACAAGCGCGCCCCCATCTACAAACGCTGACGCCCGCCCATGTCCTATCAATTGCCGAAACGCCGCCGCATCTATCTGATGCGCCACGGCGACGTCACCTACTTCGATGCGAGCGGCCGCCCGTTCGACCAGGACGCCGTGCCGCTCAACGAGCGCGGCCGGATGCAGGCCGCCGCGGCCGGGCGCGTGTTCGCCGAGCAGAACGTGCGCTTCGACCGCGTGATCGCGAGCGGGCTGCCGCGCACGATCGAAACCACGCAGCGCGTGCTCGCCGAAACCGGCCAGCAGCTCGACATCGACATTGAGCCCGCATGGCGCGAGATTCGCGGCGGCTTTCTCGCCGACATTCCGCCCGCGGAGCAGGAGGCCGCGTTCCTGCGTGTGCTCGACGGCATCGTCGCCGAGCACACGCGCTTTCTCGGCGGAGAAACGATCGGCGAGCTGATCGACCGCGTTTTGCCGCCGCTTGCCGCGCTGCGCGCGGACCCGTCGTGGGACACGGTGCTCCTCGTGCTGCACGGCGGCGTGAACTGCGCGCTGCTGTCGCACGCGACGGTGCCGGGGCACCGGCTCTTCATCGGCACGCTGTCGCAGTCCGCCGGCTGCATCAACGCGCTCGACGTCGGCGAGCGCGACGACGACTGGGTCGTGCGGCTCGTCAATTATTCGCCGCCCGAGGTGCTGCACCGCGACGTGCGCAACACGACGATGGAAGTGCTGTATCACCAGTTCTTGCAAAGCACGCGCGAGTAGGCGCGTCGCGCGGACCCGGAGGGAACGATGGCAACCGAGCACGATCCGCAGTCGAGTCAAGCCGATTACGCCGCATTCGAGGGCACGCGCGCTGTCGGCGACGCGCAGCGCTTCGACGTGGATGCGCTCGCCGCGTGGCTCGCGAAGCACGTCGGCGGTTTCGCCGGCCCGCTTGCCGTCGAGCAGTTCAAGGGCGGCCAGTCGAATCCGACGTTCAAGCTCGTCACGCCCGCACGCAGCTATGTGCTGCGCGCGAAGCCCGCGCCGGCGGCGAAGCTGCTGCCGTCCGCGCACGCGATCGAGCGCGAGTATCGCGTGATGGCCGCGCTCGCCGGCACCGGCGTGCCCGTCGCGCCGATGCTCGCGCGCTGCGACGACGAAAGCGTGATCGGCCGCGCGTTCTACGTGATGGCGTTCGTCGACGGCCGCGTGCTATGGGATCCGTCGCTGCCCGGCATGACGCCCGCCGAGCGCGGCCGCCACTACGACGAAATGAACCGCGTGATCGCCGCGCTGCATTCGATCGATCCGCAGGCGGTCGGGCTCGCCGATTACGGCAAGCCGGGCAACTATCTCGCGCGCCAGATCGCGCGCTGGAGCAAGCAGTATCTCGCGTCGGAAACCGAGCCGATCGATGCGATGCGCCGGCTGATCGATTGGCTGCCGCAGCATCTGCGCCCCGAATCCGGGCGCGACGCGCGCGTGTCGATCGTGCACGGCGACTATCGGCTCGACAACCTGATCTTCGACGCGCACGCGCCGCGCGTGCTCGCGGTGCTCGACTGGGAACTGTCGACGCTCGGCGATCCGCTCGCGGATTTCGCGTATCACTGCATGGCGTGGCACGTCGCGCCCGAGCGCTTTCGCGGCATTGCGGGGCTCGACCTGCGCTCGCTCGGGATTCCCGACGAAGCGCAATACGTCGCGCGCTACTGCGAACGAACGGGCCTCACGATGCCGGAGAACTGGAACTTCTATCTCGCGTACAACATGTTCCGGATCGCCGCGATCCTGCAAGGCATCATGAAGCGCGTCGCCGACGGCACCGCATCGAGCGCGCAGGCGCTCGATGCCGGCCGGCGCGCGCGGCCGATGGCCGAGCTCGCGTGGCGCTATGCGCAGCACGCGCGCTAGCCGCGCGCGCCCCTCACCGAACCGATCGATCAGCGAGGCAGCCATGCATTTCGACTACTCCGCGAAAGTGGAAGCGTTGCGCGCGCAGCTCGGCGCGTTCTTCGACGAGCACATCTATCCGAACGAGCGCGCGTTCTACGAAGAGATCGCGCGCAACCGGCGCGCGGGCGACGCATGGCGGCCGGTCGAGCTGATCGAGACGCTGAAGGCGAAGGCGCGCGCCGCGGGCTTGTGGAACCTGTTCCTGCCGGACTCGGCGCGCGGCGCCGGCCTCACGAATCTCGAATACGCACCGCTTTGCGAAATCATGGGCCGCGTGCCCTGGGCGCCCGAGGTCTTCAACTGCAACGCGCCCGACACCGGCAACATGGAAACGCTCGAGCGCTACGGCACCGACGCGCACAAGGCGGCGTGGCTCGAACCGCTGCTCGACGGCGTGATCCGCTCGGCATTCCTGATGACGGAGCCCGAAGTCGCGTCGTCGGACGCGACGAACATCCGCACCCGCATCGAGCGCGACGGCGAGCACTACGTGATCAACGGCCACAAGTGGTGGTCCTCGGGCGCGGGCGATCCGCGCTGCAAGCTCTACATCGTGATGGGCAAGACGGACCCCGACGCGCCCCGCCACGCGCAGCAGTCAATGATGCTCGTGCCGTCGGACGCGCACGGCGTCACCGTGCATCGGCCGCTGAACGTGTTCGGCTACGACGACGCGCCGCACGGCCACATGGAGATCACGCTCGAGAACGTGCGCGTGCCCGCGTCGAACCTGCTGCTCGGCGAGGGGCGCGGCTTCGAGATCGCGCAGGGCCGGCTCGGGCCGGGCCGCATCCATCATTGCATGCGGCTCGTCGGGCTCGCGGAGCGCGCGCTCGAGCTGATGTGCCGCCGCGCGTCGGAGCGCATCGCGTTCGGCAAACCGGTCGCCGCGCAGACGGTCACGCAGGAGCGCATCGCCGAGGCGCGCTGCATGATCGAACAGGCGCGGCTGCTCACGCTGAAGACCGCGTACATGATGGATACCGTCGGCAACAAGGGCGCGCGCGGCGAGATCGCAATGATCAAGGTGGTGGCGCCGAACATGGCGTGCCAGGTGATCGACTGGGCGATCCAGGCGCACGGCGGCGGCGGCGTCAGCGACGATTTCCCGCTCGCCTACGCGTACGCGAGCGCGCGGACGCTGCGCTTCGCGGACGGACCGGACGAGGTCCATCGCAACGCGATCGCGAAACTCGAACTCGCGCGTCACGCGCCGCGATCGGCCTGACGCGCGCTTCGCGCCGGGAACGCCGGCGAAGGGCCGACGGGGCGCGCGCGGCCCGCGGCAATCGCGCGCGATACAGCAACGCTTCGCGTCTACGCCGGCAGCCGCGCGAGCACGCGGCGCGAATCGCGCTCGCCGAGCGCGACGAGAACCGCAGCTCGAACGGCAACCGCCACCGCGCCGGCCCCCGCCAAACGCGCGAGCGCGGACACCGGCCGCCCGCCGCGCCACATGCCGCGTGCCGCCCAACGCCGGCGCACGATGCCCGGCGGCCGGCCGCTCATTCGCCCGACGCGGCGGCGCTGCCCGCCTTCGCCGCGGACGGCGCCGCCGTTTGCCGCAAATACGCTCGCACCTGCGGCATGCGCGCGACGTTCGCCCCGGTGATCGTCAGGCCGTCCGTCGCCGAGCAGCCTGCCGGCGACGCGAGCGCGGCGCCGTCCAGCGTATTCGATGCGCACACGATCTGGCCCGCGGCGCAGCTCGGCGCCTGTTGCAACGCGATCGGCGTGCCGTCGATCGACGCGAGCGCGTTGCGCGACACGCGCAGTTGGCAGACATTGCCGAGCGCCCGCACGCCCGCATACCGGGCCCGGGAAATCCGGTTATCGGTCACCGACACGGAGGTCGCCTTGCCCGACCAGGTGTTGACGTCGATCGCGGCCATGTAGGCCGGCGGGCGCGTGTTGTCCGGATCGGGCCATTCGATGTCCGAAATCGTATTGTTCGACACGATGACGTTTCGCGCATCGTAGGTGTTCGCGGGGTCTTCCTGCCCCACGAGAATGCCGGCCGCCTTCTGCACGTTCCGTACCGTGTTGCCGGTGATCGTCACGTCCGCGCCGCCGACCACGGTCGCGCCGCGCCCCCAGTAGTTGCCGAGCAGCGTGTTGTTCTGAATCAGCACGTTGCTGCTGAGCTTGCCGTCCCCCTTGTAACTGACGACCGCGACCATGTCGTCGCCGGTGTTCTGCACCGTGTTGTCGCGCACCAGCACGTTGCGCGAGCCGTACGTCGTATGGATGCCGTCGGCCAGCGTGTCCCGCACCGTGTTGCCGACGACGGCGACGTCCGTGCCGCCGAACACGAAAATGCCAGCGCTCGCGCCACCGCGCACCTCGACGTCGAGCACCTGAACGCCCGCGCCCGTCACGTCCACCTTCGTCGATTCCGGCGTCGTGAGCCGCGTCGCGCCCGTGCCGACCAGCGTGACGCCGACGAGCGTCGAATCCCGGCCGCGCATCTCGATGGTCTGATCGGCATCGTTCGTCGCGACAAGCGTCGCGCCGTAGCCGGATACCACGACCTGCGCATTCTTCACGAGCAGCGAACGCCCGACGACATACTGCCCCGGCGCAAGCACGAGCCGCTGGCCGGTCTGCAACGCATCGAGCGCCGCCTGCAGCGCGTCGGCCTGATCGCTGCCGTTGCCCGCGGGATAGACGATGGCGTCGGCGGGCGCGGCCCACGCCTGCGCCGCGCTGCCGGCGGCGAACGCGCACGCGGCGGCGAATCCGGCGAATGTCTGCTGTGATCGGTTCATCATCGTCCCCTTTCGGTCGTTGTAAGGGCACGATAAGTGTTCGAAAGCTCGCGCGTATGTGCGCCGGCGCACATACGCATCGCGCGCGAACCCGCTCAGAAATAATGCAGCGTGATGAACTCGGCCGCGCAGGCCGGCACCGGCTGGCCGCCGAGTTCGACCTCCACCGACACCGCCCAGGTCGCCTGCACGCCGCCCTGCTTCGCCGGCCCCGTTCCCTTCACCGCGAAAAGCGCGCGCACGCGCGAGCCGACCGGCACCGGCTTCAGGAAGCGCACGCGATTCAAACCGTAGTTCACGCCCATGCGCTGTTCGAAGCGCAGCGCATCGGTCATCAACGCCGGAATCAGCGACAGCGTGAGGAAACCGTGCGCGATCGGCCCGCCGAACGGCGATTCGCGTGCGGCGCGCTCGGGATCGACATGAATCCATTGATGATCGCCCGTTGCGTCGGCGAACCGGTCGACGCGCGTCTGATCGATGTCGATCCAACCGCTCGCGAACGGCGCCGCGCCGACCCGCGCATGCAGCGCGTCGGCCGACGCGACGACCGGCAGCGCGTGCACGCGCGCCGTCATGCACGCACCTGCGGCGAGCGCAGCCCGAAGATCACTTTCGAGCGCACGGTGATGACGGTCTCGCCCTGCTCGTCGCCCCCTTCCCATTCGGTCGTCACGATCCCGCGATCCGGCTTGCTCTCGGACAGCCGCTTGTCGAGGATCTTGTTGTACATCGTGATCGTGTCGCCCGCGCGCACCGGCTTGATCCAGCGGATCTCCTCGATGCCGGGCGAACCCATGCTCGTCGAGCCCTGGAGCACGCCGCGCACGAGCATGCCCATGAACACCGAGCACGTATGCCAGCCGCTCGCGACGAGCCCGCCGAACATCGACGATTTCGCCGCTTGCGCATCGACATGAAACGGCTGCGGATCGTAAGCCTGCGCGAACGTGACGATCTCGTCGGCCGTGAATCGATGCTTGCCGACTTCGGTTCTACTGCCGACTTCCAGGTCTTCGTAACTGATACCCATCGAGCTTCTCCGTGAAATGAAACGGGCGGACACCGCCCGCTCAGGCATCCTGCAGCAACGCGAAATCCGGCAGCGACGCGAAACGTGCGAGGTGGTGATCGACGTCGCCGAGCGTCGTTTCGATGATCGACAACCGCTTGAACAGATGCGCGGCCGCGACCTCGTCGGTGACGCCCATCCCGCCGTGCAACTGCACCGCCTGCTGGCCGACGAAGCGCGCGGCCTGCCCGACGCGGGCCTTCGCCGCCGACACCGCCTTGCGGCGCGCGTTCGCGTCGTCGCTCGCGTAGCGCACCGCGGCAAGATAGGTCAGCGAGCGCGCCTGCTCGGCGTGGATCAGCATGTCGACCATCCGGTGCTGCAGCGCCTGGAAGCGCGCGATCGGCACGCCGAACTGTTCGCGCGTTTTCGTGTAGTCGAGCGTCGCATGGTTGAGCGCGTCGAGCGCGCCGATCGCCTCGCCGCACAGCAGCACGACGCCGTAGTCGGCGATCCTCTCGAGCGCGGCGGCGTCGCGCTCGCCGCCCACGAGCGCGCGAGCGGGCGTGTCCGAGAAGCGGACCGTCGCCGCGCGCTGGCCGTCGATCGTCCGGTAGTCGACGATCTCGGCGCCCGCCGCGCCGCGCGCGATCGCAAAAAGGCCGATCGCGCCGTTCGGCAGCCGCGCGGGCGCGATCAGCACGTCCGCCTGCGCGCCGTGCCGGACGACCGACTTCACGCCCGTCAGCGCGAACCCGTCGCCGTCGGGCCGCGCGAGCGTCTCGATCGCGAACAGATCGTGGCGCGCATGCGGCTCGTGGAACGCGACCGCGAGCTTCGCGTCGCCCTGCGCCGCGCGCGCGAGGAGCGCCGCATCCTCGCCGTCGGCCGAGCCCGCGACGCGCAGCGCCTCGATCCCGACCGCCGTCGCCCAATAAGGCTCGACGACGAGCGCGCGCCCGAGCTCCTGCGTCGCGACCAGCATGTCGACCGCGCCGCCGCCGAAGCCGCCGTGCGCCTCGGGCACGGGCAGCGCGGTCAGGCCCAGCTCGGCGAACGCGCGCCACTGCTCGTCGCAAACGCCCGCGTCCGAATGGATGATCGCGCGCCGCGCGTCGAAGCCGTAGCGCTCGTCGAGATAGCGGCGCAGCGCATGGGCGAATTGCTGTTGTTCTTCGCTGAAAGTGAAGTTCATGGCGCCGCTCCTCACAGGCCGAGAATCATCTGCGCGATGATGTTCTTCTGGATTTCGTTCGAACCGCCATAGATCGACGTCTTGCGGTAGTTGAAGTAATACGCGGCGAGCGGCGCCGCGTCGTCGTCGCCCGCGATGCTGCGCTCGCGCTCGCCTTCGAGGAACGCGGCGTCGAACGGCGCGGCGAGCGGCCCGATCGCGTCGACCATCAGTTCGGTCAGCGCCTGCTGGATCTCGGTGCCCTTGATCTTCAGCATCGACGCCTCCGGCCCCGGCCCGCGCCCGCTCGCCTCGCTGCTGACGACGCGCAGCACCGTGACCTCGAGCGCCATCAACTCGATCTCCAGCGCGGCGATCTTCGCGGCGAACACGGGATCGGCGATGAGCGGCTTGCCGTTCTTGCGCTCGCGTGACGCGATGCGCTTCAGGAAATCGAGTTCGCGCTTCGACGCGCCGACCCGGGCGATGCCGGTGCGCTCGTGCCCGAGCAGATATTTCGCGTAGGTCCAGCCGCGATTCTCGTCGCCGACGAGATTCTCGACGGGCACCTTCACATCCTCGAAGAACACCTCGTTGACTTCGCGATCCTCGTCGAGCGTGACGATCGGGCGCACCGTGATGCCGGGCGATTTCATGTCGATCAGCAGGAACGAGATCCCTTCCTGCTTCTTCGCGTCGGGATCGGTGCGCACGAGGCAGAACATCATGTCCGCGTGCTGGCCGAGCGTCGTCCAGGTCTTCTGGCCGTTGACGAGGTAATGATCGCCGCGGCGCTCGGCGCGCGTGCGCAGCGACGCGAGATCCGAACCCGAGCCGGGCTCCGAGTAGCCCTGGCACCACCAGTCGGTGCCGTCCAGGATGCGCGGCAGATAGCGGCGCTTCTGCGCTTCGCTGCCGTACTTCATCAGCACCGGCGCGACCATCGACACGCCGAACGGCAGCACGGGCGGCGCGCCGATGCGCGCGCATTCCTCTTCCCAGATATGGCGCTGCGTCGCGTTCCAGCCGGGCCCGCCGTATTCGGCGGGCCATGCGGGCGCGGACCAGCCTCGCGTGCCGAGCAGCCGGTGCCAGCCCGCGAAATCGTCGCGATTCAGACGTTTGTGGTTGAGCACCTTGTCGCGCAGCGCGCGAGGCAGATTCGCCTCGAGCCACGCGCGGATTTCGGCGCGGAACGTGTCGTCGGCGGGGGAATAATCGAGATCCATGCGCAGTGTCTCCTCTGACCGCGCCGGCCGCCCGCGGGCCGCGCAGCGATCAGCGGGCGATCACTGCAAAGGCTCTTTCAGCGCGGCGGGAACCGGCAGCGGCATCACGTCGATGCCTTCTTCGGCCAAGGCTCGCGCGTCTTCGGGCGTGGTCACGCCGCGAATGCTGCGCGCGGGCGCTTCATTGTAGTGAATGCGCCGCGCTTCCTCGGCGAAGCGCTCGCCCACGTTCTCGGTCTTCGCCAGCACCTCGCGCAGCGCGCGCATCGCCTGCGCTTGAAGCGCGCGCGGATCGGCCGGCTGCGCCTGCGTCGCGCCCGACAGGTTCAGGCGCGGCGCGGACGGCATGCGGCTGACCTCGGTCGCCCCGCACACCGGACATTCGACCAGCTTGCGGGACAACTGCGCTTCGAACTCATCGGCCGACGCGAACCAGCCTTCGAACCGATGGCCATGCGGGCACTGTAAATCGAGGACCTTCATGCTGAATCAGGGCGTGCTGCCAGTGTATCGCAAATGGAAATTTTTTGAACGACCGTGCTAAATTAAGTCCGAGAAAGAGGACCCCGATCGCGCCGACCGTCGGCACCGATTGTATCCCTTCGCAAACTACCCCGCTCGGCGCGCAGCAGCGCTACGGCCGGATCACGTCACCGAGCGGCCATGCGCCCGATACCGCCTTCTCGAGCCACATCGTGCCGATGATCGTCTTGACGTCGCTGATCCGGCCGGTGCGCACCCACTCGAGCAGGTCCGGCAGCGTCGCCGTGAACGTCTCGAGGAACTCGCCGTCGTCGAGCTTGCGCTCGCCCGCCGTCAGGCCGCGCGCGAGATAGATATCGATGAATTCGGTCGAATACGAGATGATCGGATGAATGCGCGTGAGGAACACGTATTCGCGCGCGGTGTAGCCGGTTTCCTCACGCAGTTCGCGCACCGCGCAGGCGAGCGCGCCTTCGTTCGGATCGAGCTTGCCCGCCGGAAACTCGGCCATCACCTTGCCGATCGGATAGCGGTACTGGCTTTCCATCAGCACGCGGCCGTCGTCGAACAGCGGGATGACCATCACCGCGCCCGGATGCGTCACGTATTCGCGCGTCGCATGCTTGCCGTCCGGCAGACGAACGGTGTCGCGCTTGACCTTCAGGAACGCGCCGTCGTAGACGGATTCGCTTTCGATGCAAGTTTCGGTGAGGGTGGCGTCGTGATTCGGCAAATCGGCCATCGGCGGCTCCGCAGTGGGGCGCGACGGCCTACGCCGTCAGCGCCGTTTGACGAGATACTGGAACGTGAAGCCGGGAAACGCGAACACCACGAAGAGACTGAAGGTGATCGCGTAAAACTGCCAGCCCTGTTCGAAGCGGTTGCCGGCGCGCGATTCGAGCCAGAAGCCCAGCGCGCCGACGATAAGGTACAGCACGATCATTTCGCCGATCCGGATCCACGCGCTCTTTTTCGCCGCCGCGGCGCTTTTCAGCGGCACGACGGCGAACAGGCGCTGATTCAGGAACGGCAGGTTGGCGCCCGCGAGCGCCAACAGCACGATGAACCAGCCGGAGGCCGACATTACAGCGGCAGCGTGTGGCTGATCGCCTGCAGGCAGATCGTCATCAGCGGGCCCGGCACGATGCCGAGCACGACGACTGCGAGGCCGTTGAGCACGAGGATCGCGCGCTTGCATGCGTCGCCCGCGATCGGCGTCGTGTCCTGCGGCGCGTCGAAATACATCAGCTTGACGATGCGCAGATAGTAGAACGCGCCGAACAGCGACGTGACGACGGCGAGCACCGCGAGCCACGTGAGGCCGGCGTTGACCGTCGCCTCCAGCACCGCGAGCTTCGCGTAGAAGCCGACCGTCGGCGGGATGCCGGCGAGCGAGAACATCATCACCATCATCACGAACGCGAACACCGGGCTGCGCTTGTTGAGGCCCTTGAAGTCGTCGAGCGTTTCCGCCTCGAAATCGCGGCGGGCGAGCAGCATCACGACGCCGAACGAGCCGAGCGTCGTCACGAGGTAGACGATCGTGTAGAACATCGCCGAGCTGTACGCGCTCGCCGCCGCCGACGGATTGCCGTTGACGATGCCCGCGAGCAGGCCGAGCAGCACGAAGCCCATGTTCGAGATCGCCGAGTACGCGAGCATCCGCTTGATGTTGCGCTGGACGATACCGGTGAGGTTGCCGACGATCAGCGACAGCGCCGCGAGAATCACCAGCATTTCCTGCCAGTCGACCGCGAGCGGCAGCAGGCCCATCACGAGGAAGCGCAGGCCCCACGCGAACGCCGCGACCTTCGGGCCGCCGCCGACGAACAGCGTCATCGCGGTCGGCGCGCCCTGGTAGACGTCCGGCACCCACATGTGGAACGGCACGGCGCCGAGCTTGAACGCAACGCCCGCGACGATGAAGATCACGCCGAACAGCAGCACCGCGTCGTTGATGCGGCCGGAGGCGACCGCCTTGAGCACTTCGTTCAGCTCGAGCGAGCCCGTCGCGCCGTACAGCATCGAGATCCCGTACAGCACGAAGCCCGAGGCGAGCGCGCCGAGCACGTAGTACTTCATCGCCGCTTCGCTCGACTGCGCCGCGTCGCGGCGCAGCGCGATCACCGCGTACAGCGACAGCGACATCAGCTCGAGGCCGAGGTACAGCGTGAGGAAGTGGTTGCCCGAGATCATCACGAGCTGGCCGAGCAGCGAGAACATGCCGAGCAGGAACACGTCGCCGCGGAACAGGTCGCGATCTTCGAGGTATTTGCGCGAGTAGACGAGCGTCACCGCGAAGCCGATCGACACGACCGCCTTCATCGCGCTCGCGAACGAATCGACCACCACCATCCGCGAGAAGAAGTAGTACTGCTGCGGATCGAGGGCTTGCAGCGCGAACCACACGCCCGCCGCCGCCGACGCGACGACCGCGATCAGATACGTGAGGCGGCGGCCGGCCGCGCCGACGAAGGTGTCGTTCAGCCAGGCGACGATGATGGCGGCCATCACCAGCGCATCAGGCAACAGGACATTCATAGGTGCGTTTTGCATGATCTTTGTATCCTCCGCTCGCGCTTACTGGGCCAGCGGCAGTTTCGACTGCGCGACGTGGGAGAGGAGGTTTTCCACGGAAACGTGCATCACGTCGGTGAACGGCTTCGGATAGAGGCCCATCAGCAGCGTGAACGCGGCGAGCACGGCGAGCATCGTGAATTCGCGGCGGCCGATGTCCTTCAGCTTCGCGACGTGATCGTTCGCCACCGCGCCGAAATACACGCGCTTGTACATCCACAGCGTGTAGGCGGCGCCGAGAATCAGCGTGAATGCCGCGCCGAACGCGATCCAGAAATTGAACTGGACGGCGGCGAGGATCACCATGAACTCGCCGACGAAACCCGACGTGCCCGGCAGGCCGCAATTGGCCATCGAGAACAGCATCGCGAACGCGGCGAACTTCGGCATCACGTTGACGACGCCGCCGTAATCGGCGATCTGGCGCGAGTGCAGGCGGTCGTACAGCACGCCGATGCACAGGAACATCGCGCCCGACACGAAACCGTGCGAAATCATCTGAACGATCGCGCCTTCGACGCCCAACTGGTTGAAGATGAAGAAGCCGAGCGTGACGAAGCCCATGTGCGCGATCGACGAATACGCGACGAGTTTCTTCATGTCCGCCTGCACCATCGCGACGAGGCCGATGTAGATCACCGCGATCAGCGACAGCGAGATCACGACGGGCGCGAAGAAGTGGCTCGCGTCCGGCGTGATCGGCAGCGAGAAGCGCAGGAAACCGTACGCGCCGAGCTTCAGCATGATCGCGGCCAGCACGACCGAGCCGCCCGTGGGCGCTTCGACGTGCGCGTCCGGCAGCCACGTGTGCACCGGCCACATCGGCACCTTCACCGCGAACGCGAGGAAGAACGCGATGAAGAGCAGCACCTGCGGCGTCATCGCGATCTTCGCGTTCTGCCACGTCGCGAGGTCGAACGAATGCGTCTGCGTGTACAGATAGATCAGCGCGACCAGCATCAGCAGCGAGCCGGCGAGCGTGTACAGGAAGAACTTGAACGCCGCGTACACGCGGTTCGGGCCGCCCCACACGCCGATGATGATGTACATCGGGATCAGCGTCGCCTCGAAGAACACGTAGAACAGCAGGCCGTCAGCCGCCGAGAACACGCCGATCATGATCCCCGACAGGATCAGGAACGCGGCGAGATACTGCGACACGTTCTCGGTGATCACCTCCCAGCCGGCGATCACGACGATTACCGTGATGAGCGCGGTCAGCACGACGAACCACATCGAGATGCCGTCGACGCCCAGGTGATACGAGATGTTGAAACGCTCGATCCACGTCGATTGCTCGACGAACTGCAGCGCGGCGGTGCTCGAATCGAAGCCGGTGATCAGCGGGATCGTCACGGCCAGGCCCGCCAGCGAGCCGATCAGCGCGATCCAGCGCGCCGCGCCCGGATGCTTGTCGGAACCGACCGCGAGCACGACGAGGCCGAAAACGATCGGCAACCAGATCGCGGTACTGAGAATCGGAAAAGAGTGCATTAGTCGTCCCCCGCCTTATTTGCCGCCGAGCGTTACAAACAGGGTCAGGAGCCCCAGCATGCCGATGATCATGGCGAACGCGTAGTGATAGATGTAACCGGATTGGAGGAAGCGGATCACGCCGGCGAACCAGCCGATGAAGCGCGCGCTGCCGTTGACGAGGCCGTCGATCACCACGACGTCGCCCTCCTTCCACAGACCGCGGCCGATCGCGATCGAACCCTTCGTGAACACGACCTCGTTGATCTTGTCCATGTAGTACTTGTTGTCGAGCAGCGTATAGATCGGGCCGAACGCGCGACGGATCGCCGCCGGCAGATCCGGGCGCTTCAGGTACAGGAACCATGCGACGACGACGCCCGCGAGCGCGAGCCACATCGGCAGGCCCGACACCGAGTGCAGCCCCATCGCCGTCCAGCCGTGGAACTCCTCCGCCATTTCGGCGAGCGCCGGGTGGTTCTGGCCGATGAAGATCACCTTGTCGAACGCGACGCCGTGCTGAAAGAAGTCGCCGTACAGCATCGGGCCGATCGCGATCGCGCCGATGATGACCGACGGAATCGCGAGCAGCACGAGCGGCACCCACACGACCCACGGCGTTTCGTGCGGCTCGTGCGCGTGGCCGTGGTCGTCATGGCCGTGATGCGCGGCCGATTCGGCGCCGTGGTTGTTGCCGAACGTCTTCGGATGACGGAAGCGCTCCTCGCCGTGGAACACGAGGAAATACATCCGGAACGAGTACAGCGCGGTGACGAACACGCTCGCGACGACCGCGAAGTATGCGAAGCCCGAGCCCGGCAGGTGCGACAGCTTCACCGCGTCGATGATCGAGTCCTTCGAATAGAAGCCCGAGAAGAACGGCGTGCCGATCAGCGCGAGCGAGCCGACGAGCGACGTGATCCACGTGATCGGCATGTACTTGCGCAGGCCGCCCATGTTGCGCATGTCCTGATCGTGGTGCATGCCGATGATCACCGAGCCCGCGCCGAGAAACAGCAGCGCCTTGAAGAACGCGTGCGTCATCAGGTGGAACACCGCGACCGGGTACGCGGACACGCCGAGCGCGACCGTCATGTAGCCGAGCTGCGACAGCGTCGAATACGCGACGACGCGCTTGATGTCGTTCTGGACGATGCCGAGGAAGCCCATGAAGAGCGCCGTGATCGCGCCGATCACGGTGATGAATGACAGCGCGGCGTCGGACAGCTCGAACAGCGGCGACATGCGCGTGACCATGAAAATGCCCGCCGTCACCATCGTCGCCGCGTGAATCAGCGCGGAGATCGGCGTCGGGCCTTCCATCGAATCGGGCAGCCACACGTGCAGCGGGAACTGCGCGGACTTGCCCATCGCGCCGATGAACAGGCAGATGCAGGCGACCGTCAGCAGGCCCCACTGGGTGCCCGGGAAGTGCAGCGACGCGAGCTCCGCGCGCTTGGCGAACACTTCGCCGTAGTTCATCGAGCCGGCGTACGCGAGGATGAGACCGATGCCGAGCAGGAACCCGAAATCGCCGACGCGGTTCACGAGGAACGCCTTCATGTTCGCGTAGATCGCGCTCTCGCGCGTGAAGTAGAAGCCGATCAGCAGGTACGACACGAGACCCACCGCTTCCCAGCCGAAGAACAGCTGCAGGAAGTTGTTGCTCATCACGAGCATCAGCATCGAGAACGTGAACAGCGAGATGTACGAGAAGAAGCGCTGGTAGCCGTCCTCCTCCGACATGTAGCCGATCGTGTAGATGTGCACCATCAGCGACACGAACGTGACGACGACCATCATCATCGCGGTCAGCGTATCGACGAGGAAGCCCACCTCGAGTTTCAGCGAGCCGACGTTCATCCATTCGTAGACGGTCGCGTTGAAGCTCGCGCCGTCCAGCACCTGGAAGAACACCAGCGCGGAAAGAACGAAGGCGAGCGCGACGCCGAGAATCGTCACGCGATGCGCGCCCTTGCGCCCCACCGCGTTGCCGAACAGCCCCGCGATCAGCGAGCCGGCCAGCGGCGCGAGCGGAATCGCCAGCAGCAGGTTTTCATTGAGTGTCGTTGACATAACAGCGTTGCCTGAAATTAACCTTTGAGCTGATCGAGATCCTCGACATTGATCGTGTCGAGCTTACGGAACAGGGTCACCAGAATCGCGAGGCCGATTGCGGCTTCCGCCGCCGCGACCGTCAACACGAAGAACACGAAGATCTGGCCGTGGACGTCGCCCAGGTAGTGCGAGAACGCGACGAAATTGGTGTTCACCGCGAGCAGCATCAGTTCGATCGCCATCAGGATGATGATGATGTTGCGGCGGTTCAGGAAAATCCCGACGATCGCGATCGCGAACAGGATCGCGCCGAGCACGAGGTAATGAGCCAAGGTCAACATAGATTCTTCTCCTCTCGCCTAGCCGTTGTTCGAGCCCGACGCGGCGTCGCTCGCCGCGGCTTCCGGCTGCGGCTTGTCGGCCGGCATCTTCACGAGACGCACGCGATCCTCACGGCGCACCTTCACCTGCTCGGACACGCGCTGGCGCTTGCTGTCCTTGCCCTTCTGCGCGGTCAGCGCGACCGCCGCGATGATCGCGACGAGCAGCACGAGGCCCGCGATTTCGAACGCGAAGATGTAATCGGTGTAGATCACCTTGCCGATCAGCTTCGTGTTCGGCATGCCGGCGAGCGCGCCCGCGGCCATGTCGCGCACGGGCGAAGCCGTCGCGCCGTAGCCGCGCCAGAGGATCAGCGCCGTCTCGACGACGATGATCGCGCCGACCGCGGTCGCCATCGGCACGAAGCGCTTGAAGTCGCGGCGCAGCACGTCGATGTTGACGTCGAGCATCATCACGACGAAGAGGAACAGCACCATCACCGCGCCCACGTAGACGAGCACCAGCAGGATCGCGAGGAACTCGGCCTCGAGCAGCATCCAGATCGCGGCCGCGTTGAAGAACGCGAGCACGAGGAACAGCGCAGACGCCACCGGGTTGCGCGATGTGATCACCTTCAGCCCCGATACCACGAGGAGCAGCGAGAAGATGTAGAAGAGTACGGTCGTGAAGTCCATGATTACCGGTTCATCATTAGGCCATTGTCAGGCGCGGTTGGCTGGCACCGCCGGGCGTGCCGCGGCGCTGCCGCGACTTGCCGGCCCGCTCGCCGGGCCGGCGCACGTATTACCGATACCGCGCATCGGCGGCCTTCGCGGCCGCGATCTCCTTCTCGTAGCGATCGCCCACCGCGAGCAGCATGTCCTTCGTGAAGTACAGATCGCCGCGTTTCTCGCCGTGATACTCGAGAATCTGAGTCTCGACGATCGAGTCGACCGGGCAGCTCTCTTCGCAGAAACCGCAGAAGATGCACTTCGTCAGATCGATGTCGTAGCGCGTCGTGCGACGGGTGTTGTCCGCGCGCGTCTCCGACTCGATCGTGATCGCCAAGGCCGGGCACACCGCTTCGCACAGCTTGCACGCGATGCACCGCTCCTCGCCGTTCTCGTAGCGGCGCAGCGCGTGCAGCCCGCGAAAACGCGGCGAGATCGGCGTCTTCTCCTCCGGGAACTGCACGGTGAACTTGCGCTTGAACGTATAGCGTCCGGTCAGCGCGAGCCCCTTGAGCAACTCGGTCAGGAAGAAGGTCTTAAAGAATTGTTGGATTGCCGTCATGATTTCGTCCGCCCTTTATTTCCAGATATTCAGCGGCGACATCATCCAGAAACCGACCACGATCACCCAGAACACGCACACGGGCAGGAACACCTTCCAGCCGAGGCGCATGATCTGGTCGTAGCGGTAACGCGGGAACGTCGCACGGGCCCAAATGAACACCGACAGCAGCGCGAAGATTTTCAGCACCAGCCAGAAGATGCCCGGAATGAACGACAGGAATTCGAACGGCGCGTCCCAGCCGCCGAGGAACAGCGTCGCCGCGAGCGCCGAGATCACGATCATGTTGATGTACTCGGCGAGGAAGAACAGCGCGAACGCCATCCCCGAGTAGTCGATCATGTGACCCGCGACGATTTCCGATTCCCCTTCCACCACGTCGAACGGGTGGCGGTTCGTTTCGGCGATGCCCGAGATGAAGTAGATGACGAACACGGGCAGCAGCGGCAGCCAGTTCCACGACAGGAAATTGACGCCGTGGCCCGCGAAGAAGCCGTGCTGCTGCGAGCCGACGATCTCCGACAGGTTCAGGCTGCCCGCCGTCATCAGCACGAGCACGAGCGCGAAGCCCATCGAGATTTCATACGACACCATCTGCGCGGCCGCGCGCATCGCGCCGAGAAACGCGTACTTCGAGTTCGACGCCCAGCCGGCGAGAATCACCGCGTAGACGCCGATCGACGAAATCGCCATCGCGTACAGCAGGCCGGCGTTGATGTTCGCGAGCACCGCGCCCGCCTGGAACGGGATCACCGCCCACACCGCGAACGCCGGCACCACCGTCATCACGGGCGCGACCAGATACAGCCAGCGGCTCGCGGCCGTCGGACGAATCACTTCCTTGAGCAGCAGCTTCAGCACGTCGGCGATCGGCTGCAGCAGGCCCGCGGGGCCGACGCGGTTCGGACCGAGACGCACGTGCATCCAGCCGATCAGCTTGCGCTCCCACAGAATCAGGTACGCGACGCACAGCAGGATCACGACGGCGACGACGAGGATGCGCACGAGCGCCCACACCGTCGGCCATGCGACGCCGAGAAGCTGGGCTCCGCCCGAGTTGATCGTATCGAACAAGCTCATTTACGCCTTCTCCACCACCAGTTCACCGGACAGGCTGCCGAGCGCTGCGCCGGCAGGCGTGGCCGCCGACACGCGGACGACGGCTTCCGCAAGGTTCTCGTCGCGCACGGCCGGCAGCTGCACCGTGCGATCGCCCTGGCGCACGCGCACCGCGTCGCCGTTCTTCAGACCGAGCTTGTCGAACAGCGCGGCGGGCAGGCCCACTTGGTGCGCCGCCTTCGACGCGGCTGTCAGATGCAGCGCGCCCGCGCGGCGCGACAGCGCGTCCGCGTGATAGATCGGCACGTCGGCGAGGCGCTCGAGCGCGCCGTTCGCGGCTCCCGCGGCCGCGCGCGCGGGCACCGCCGCCGTCTTGTTCGACAGGCGCGACGTGATCTCGCCGTCGCCGAGCGCGGCGAGCCGCACTTCTTCCGACGTCTCGTACTCGAAGTTCGGCAGGCCGAGCAGGCTGCCGAGCACGCGCAACACCTTCCATGCGGGCCGCGTGTCGCCGAGCGGACGCACGACGCCGTTGAACGACTGCGCGCGGCCTTCCGCGTTCACGTACGTGCCGGCCGTCTCGGTGAACGGCGAGATCGGCAGCAGCACGTCCGCGTAGTCGAGGCCGTACTTGAACGGCGACAGCACGACGACCGTCTCCGCCTGCTTCAGCGCGGCGAGCGCCTGCGCGGGATCGGCGGTGTCGAATTCCGGCTCGACGTTCAGGAGCACGTAGCCCTTGCGCGGCTGCGCGAACGCATCGCGCGCGTTCAGGCCGTTCGCGCCCGGCAGCGCGCCGACGAGGTGCGCGCCGACCGTGTTCGCCGCTTCCGTCAGGAAGCCGAGCGTCGCCCCCGTGTTCTCGGCGATCCACTGCGCGATCGCGTGGATCTGCGCGAATTGCGGATGCCGGACGACGCTGTTGCCGAGCAGCACCGCGCGGCGCTCGCCGTTCGCGAGCGATTGCGCGACCGAGCGTGCGGCGTCCGACGCCTCGACGCCCGCGAGCGCCTCGGGCAGCGCGACGCCGCGCGCTTGCGCGACGGCGGCCGCGACGCCGGCGAGCGTGTCGAGCCACGCCGACGGCGCGGCGACGATGCGCTGCGCGGTCGGGATCAGCGCGTCATCGCCCGTGGCGTGCAGGAAGTGCAGCTTCGCGCCGTTCTTCGCCGCCTGGCGCAGGCGCGCCGCGAAGAGCGGATGATCGCGGCGCAGGAACGAGCCGACGACGAACGCGGCGTCGACGGCCGACAGATCGGCGATCGGCATGCCAAGCCACGGCGCGCCTTGCGCGGCGGCGGAAAAATCGGTCTGACGCAGACGGAAGTCGACGTTCGGCGTCTTCAGCTCGTGGGCGAGCTGCTTGAGCAAGAACAGTTCCTCGACCGTGCTGTGCGCGCTGCCGAGCGCGGCGATCGCGGCCGGGCCATGCTCGTCGCCGATGCCCTTCAGCCCGCGCGCGACGTATTCGAGCGCGGTCTGCCAGTCGACTTCGCGCCACTCGCCGCCCTGCTTGATCATCGGCTTCGTCAGGCGCTCTTCGCTGTTCAGGCCTTCATACGAGAAGCGGTCCTTGTCCGAGATCCAGCACTCGTTGACGGCTTCGTTCTCGAACGGCAGCACGCGCATCACGCGGTTGTTTTTCACTTGCACGACGAGGTTCGCGCCGACGGAATCGTGCGGGCTCACCGACTTGCGGCGCGACAGCTCCCACGTGCGGGCACTGTAGCGGAACGGCTTGCTCGTCAGCGCGCCGACCGGGCACAGATCGATCATGTTGCCCGACAGCTCGGAGTCGACCGTCTTGCCGACGAACGTCGTGATTTCCGAGTGCTCGCCGCGGCCGAGCATGCCGAACTCCATCACGCCGGCGATTTCCTGACCGAAGCGCACGCAGCGCGTGCAGTGGATGCAGCGCGACATCTCTTCCATCGAGATGAGCGGGCCGACTTCCTTGTGGAACACCACGCGCTTTTCTTCCGCGTAGCGAGACGTCGACTTGCCGTAGCCGACCGCGAGATCCTGCAACTGGCATTCGCCGCCCTGATCGCAGATCGGGCAGTCGAGCGGATGGTTGATGAGCAGGAACTCCATCACCGACTGCTGCGCCTTCACGGCCTTCTCGGAGTTGGTGTGGACGATCATGCCGGCCGACACGGGCGTCGCGCATGCGGGCACGGCCTTCGGCATCTTCTCGACTTCGACGAGACACATCCGGCAGTTGGCCGCAACCGAGAGCTTCTTGTGATAGCAGAAGTGAGGGATGTACGTGTCCGCCTTGTGCGCAGCCTGGATCACCATGCTGCCTTCGGGCACCTCGACCTTCTTGCCGTCTATTTCAAGTTCAACCATGATGGTGAATGGTCCTTAACCTATTACCGCTCGCCCGCGTCCGCTCGACCGGGCGCTCGAATTCTGCAATCGGGTTGCGCCGTCAGGCGACGGCCGCATGCGCGTGGCCGCCGACCATGCAGTGCTTGTGCTCGACGTGGTACGCGAATTCGTCCCAGTAGTGCTTGAGCATCCCGCGCACCGGCATCACCGCCGCGTCGCCGAGCGCGCAGATCGTGCGGCCCATGATGTTCTCCGCGACCGAGTTCAGCAGGTCCAGGTCTTCCTGGCGCCCCTCGCCGTGCTCGATGCGGTTCACGACGCGATACAGCCAGCCCGTGCCTTCGCGGCACGGCGTGCACTGGCCGCACGACTCTTCGTAATAGAAGTACGACAGGCGCAGCAGCGAGCGCACCATGCAGCGCGTCTCGTCCATCACGATCACCGCGCCGGAGCCGAGCATCGAGCCCGCCTTCGCGATCGAGTCGTAGTCCATATCGGTCTGCATCATGATGTCGCCCGGGATCACCGGCGCGGACGAACCGCCCGGGATCACCGCCTTGATCTTCTTGCCGCCGCGCATCCCGCCCGCGAGCTCCATCAGCGTCGCAAACGGCGTGCCGAGCGGAATCTCGTAGTTGCCCGGACGCTCGACGTCGCCCGACACCGAGAAGATCTTCGTGCCGCCGTTGTTCGGCTTGCCCATCTCGAGGTAGTTCTGCGGGCCGACCGCCAGCAGGAACGGCACCGCCGCGAACGTCTCGGTGTTGTTGATCGTCGTCGGCTTGCCGTATACGCCGAAGCTCGCCGGGAACGGCGGCTTGAAGCGCGGCTGGCCCTTCTTGCCTTCGAGCGACTCGAGCAGCGCGGTTTCCTCGCCGCAGATGTACGCGCCGTAGCCGTGGTGCGCATGCAACTGGAACGAGAAATCCGAGCCCATGATCTTCTCGCCGAGGAAGCCCGCGCGGCGCGCTTCGTCGAGCGCCGCCTCGAAGCGCCGATACACTTCGAAGATCTCGCCGTGGATGTAGTTGTAGCCGACGGTGATGCCCATCGCGTACGCGCCGATCGCCATGCCTTCGATCAGCGCATGCGGGTTCCAGCGCAGGATGTCGCGATCCTTGAACGTGCCCGGCTCGCCCTCGTCCGAGTTGCAGACGAGATACTTCTGGCCCGGGAACTGGCGCGGCATGAAGCTCCACTTCAGGCCGGTCGGGAAGCCCGCGCCGCCGCGGCCGCGCAGCCCCGACGCCTTCACGTCGGCGATCACCTGCTCGGGCGGAATCTTTTCTTCGAGGATGCGGCGCAACTGCTTGTAGCCGCCGCGCGCGACGTAGTCTTCGAGATGCCAGTTCTCGCCGGTCAGGCCGGCGAGGATCAGCGGTTTGATGTGACGATCGTGAAGGGACGTCATTTCGAGAGCTCCTCAAGCAGCTGGTCGATCTTCTCGCGGCTCATGAAGCTGCACATTTTGTGATTGTTGAGCAGCAGCACCGGCGCATCGCCGCACGCGCCGAAGCATTCGCCTTCCTTCAGCGTGAACTTGCCGTCCGGCGTGGTTTCGCCGAAATCGATGCCGAGCTTTTGCTTCAGATAGTCGGCCGTCGCCTCGGCGCCGCCGTGCGGGCCGAGCTGGCACGGCAGGTTCGTGCAGAGCGTGATCTTGTGCTTGCCGACGGGCGCGAGCTCGTACATCGTGTAGAACGTCGCGACTTCCTGGACCGCGATGGCCGGCATGCCGAGATAGTCCGCGACGAACTGCATCAGTTCGGGCGACAGCCAGCCATGCTCTTCCTGAGCGACGGCCAGCGCCGACATCACAGCGGACTGTTTCTGATCGGCGGGATACTTCGCGATCGCTCGATCGATTTCTTTCAGGCCTTCAGCTGAGATCATTTTCAGACACGACTCTTTCAATTCCTACCGCACGAACAACCTGCCGCATGATCGATGCGGCAGACCTGGCGCTCACTGTTGACAGCTTGTTGCGACGGCGCACCCGAATGCGCGCCGCGTGTGACTCGCCGCCTGCCGCCCGGCTCGGGCCGGCGGGCGGCGCGACCGTCAGCGGTCGATTTCGCCGAACACGATGTCCTGCGTCCCGATGATCGTGACGGCGTCGGCGATCATGTGCCCGCGCGCCATTTCGTCGAGCGCGGACAGATGGGCGTAGCCCGGCGCACGAATCTTGAGCCGGTACGGCTTGTTCGCGCCGTCCGACACCAGATAGATGCCGAATTCGCCCTTCGGATGCTCGACGGCGGCGTACGTCTCGCCCTCGGGCACGTGAAAACCTTCGGTGAAGAGCTTGAAATGGTGGATCAGATCCTCCATGTTCGTCTTCATGCCGACACGCGACGGCGGCGCGACCTTGTGATTGTCGGTGATCACGGGGCCGGGATTCTTGCGAAGCCACTCAATACATTGTTTCGCGATACGCGTCGACTGGCGCATCTCCTCGACGCGCACCAGATAGCGGTCGTAGCAATCGCCGTTCACGCCGACGGGGATATCGAAGTCGAGGCGGTCGTACACTTCGTACGGCTGCTTCTTGCGCAGATCCCATGCGATACCGGAGCCGCGGATCATCGGCCCCGTCAGGCCGAGCTGCAGCGCGCGCTCCGGCGACACGACGCCGATGCCCACGAGACGCTGCTTCCAGATCCGGTTGTCGGTCAGCAGCGTTTCGTATTCGTCGACGCACTTCGGAAAGCGCGTGAAGAAATCGTCGATGAAATCGAGCACCGAACCCGAGCGCGCCTCGTTCATCTTCGCGAGCGCACGTTCGTTGCGAATCTTCGACGCCTTGTACTGCGGCATGGCTTCCGGCAGATCGCGATAGACGCCGCCCGGACGATAGTACGCCGCGTGCATGCGCGCGCCGGACACCGCCTCGTACACGTCCATCAGGTCCTCGCGCTCGCGGAACGCATACAGGAACACCGCCATCGCGCCGACGTCGAGCGCGTGCGCGCCGATCCACATCAGGTGGTTCAGCACGCGCGTGATTTCGTCGAACAGCACGCGGATGTATTGCGCGCGTTCCGGCACCTCGATGCCGAGCAGCTTCTCGATCGCGAGCACGTAACCGTGTTCGTTCACCATCATCGACACGTAGTCGAGACGGTCCATGTACGGCACGGACTGGATGAACGTCTTGTTCTCGGCGAGCTTCTCGGTTGCCCGGTGCAGCAGGCCGATGTGCGGATCGGCGCGCTGGATCACTTCGCCGTCGAGCTCGAGCACGAGGCGCAGCACGCCGTGCGCGGCCGGGTGCTGCGGACCGAAGTTGAGCGTGTAGTTCTTGATTTCAGCCATGACGCCCCCCTTAATGTTTCAGACCGCCATAGCGATCCTCGCGGATCACGCGCGGCGTGATTTCGCGCGGCTCGATCGTCACCGGCTGGTACACGACGCGCTTCTCTTGCGGGTCGTAACGCATTTCGACGTAGCCGGAAACCGGGAAATCCTTGCGGAACGGATGACCGATGAAGCCGTAGTCGGTCAGGATGCGGCGCAGGTCGGGGTGGCCTTCGAACACGATGCCGTAGAGGTCGAACGCTTCGCGCTCGTACCAGTTCGCGGAATTCCAGATATCGACGACGGACGGCACGATCGGCAGATCGTCGTCGGAGGCGAACACGCGCACGCGCAGGCGCCAGTTGTTCGCGACCGACAGCAGGTGCAGGACGGCGGCGAAACGCGGGCCGTCGTAGGCGCCGTCGCCATAGGTTTGATAGTCGACGCCGCAGAGGTCGATCAACTGCTCGAAGCCGAGCGAGCGATCGTCGCGCAACTGCTTCGCGACCTCGAGGTAATCGCTCGCCTTCACGACGAGCGTGAGCTCGCCAACCGCTTCGACGAGGCTCACCGCGCGCGCGCCGAGCGCGGCTTCGAGGTTCGCCTTGAGGGTCTCGATTTTGCTTGCCATGTTGTGGGGTGCTCGATGCTTTATTGACGGGCGATGGTGCTCGTGCGGCGGATCTTCGCCTGCAGCTGGATCACGCCGTAGACGAGCGCTTCCGCGGTCGGCGGGCAGCCGGGCACGTAGACGTCGACGGGCACGATGCGGTCGCAGCCGCGCACCACCGAGTACGAGTAGTGGTAATAGCCGCCGCCGTTCGCGCAGGACCCCATCGAGATCACCCAGCGCGGCTCGGCCATCTGGTCGTAGACGCGGCGCAGCGCGGGCGCCATCTTGTTGCAGAGCGTACCCGCGACGATCATCACGTCGGATTGACGCGGGCTCGGACGGAACACGACGCCGAACCGGTCGAGGTCGTAGCGGGCGGCGCCCGCATGCATCATTTCCACTGCGCAGCACGCGAGCCCGAACGTCATCGGCCACAACGAGCCGGTACGCGTCCAGTTGATCAGCTTGTCAGCCGTGGTGGTGACAAACCCTTCCTTCAAGACCCCTTCGATACTCATTTGCTTTCCACTCCAGACAGGCGGCGACGCGTGGCCGCCCATGCAAACCGGCGATTAGCCCGTCACTCCCAGTCGAGGCCACCCTTCTTCCAGATATAGGCAAAGCCGAGCAGGAATTCGAGCAGGAAAATCATCATTGCGATGAAACCGGGCCAGCCGATTTCACGCAGGGCGACGCCCCACGGAAACAGGAATGCGGTTTCGAGATCGAAGATGATGAACAGAATCGCAACGAGGTAGTAGCGCACGTCGAACTTCATGCGCGCGTCCTCGAACGCCTCGAAGCCGCACTCGTAGGGCGCGTTCTTCTCGCTGTCGGGCTTGTTGGGACCGAGGATCTTGCCGATGCTGACCAGCGCTATACCTAAACCAGTGCCCACCAAGAGGAACAACAAGACGGGGTAATAGGCTGCGAGGTTCAAGGCTATCCTCTATTGGTTGGTTCCGAGCGTTCCGGAGAATAACACCGTTCCGGGGAAAGGATCATTTCGGACTACCTGAGAACCCAAGCTGAGCGCAAGGGTAGCCCAGAAATGAAAAATGCCAGCCACACGAAGCGGCTGGCATTGAGTAACTTTGGTGCCGACGGCGAGACTCGAACTCGCACAGCTTTCGCCACTACCCCCTCAAGATAGCGTGTCTACCAATTTCACCACGTCGGCACTGCATGCAACCCGGGAAGAAATCTCACATCCCGCGAATCGCTTCAAGAATTAAATTCTAACCCGGTTCCCTGAATTGTTCAACGCACAAACGTGCTTTTTTAAAAATTATTTCGGCACATCCTGACCCGGCGCAGACGCGGCCGACACGGCAGCCGGCGCGGACGCGGCAGGCGTCTGCGAGGCGGCCGGCGCCGATGCGGCAGGCGCGGGCGCCGCGCCGAGCACGCCGACCGACGGCGCCGATTTATATGAGCCGAGGTAGGTGAGCGCAAGCGTCGCGACGAAGAAGATCGTGGCCAGAACCGCCGTCGTGCGCGACAGGAAATTCGCGGAACCGGTCGCACCGAACAGACTGCCCGATGCGCCGCTGCCGAACGCCGCGCCCATGTCGGCGCCCTTGCCATGCTGCAGCAACACGAGGCCGATCACGCCGAGCGCAGACAATAGTTGAACCACAATGATCAAGACTTTCAGATACGGCATACATTCACCTGTTTGGTTTCAAGCAACCGGCGCACCTGCCGGCCGCCCCCGATATTCGTCGCGCGCGTCTCGCGAACGCTTACTGCGCCGCCCGGCAAATCGCCAGGAAATCCCCGCTCTTCAACGACGCGCCGCCGATCAGGCCGCCGTCGATGTCAGGCTGGCCGAACAGCTCGGCCGCGTTGTCGGCCTTCACGCTGCCGCCATACAGCAGCGACACGCGCTCGGCGCCCTTCGCCGCGAGCCGCCCGCGCAGGAACGCGTGCACCTGCTGCGCCTGCTCCGCCGTCGCGCTGCGGCCCGTGCCGATCGCCCATACGGGCTCGTACGCGACGACGATGCGCGCCGCCTCGTCCTGCGACAGCACCGCGAGCACCGCGTCGAGCTGCACGCCGACGACCTGCTCGGTCGCCCCCGCTTCGCGCTCGGCGAGCGTCTCGCCGACGCACACGACGGGCGTCAGCCCCGCGGCGAGCGCACGTTGCGCCTTCGCCGCGACGATCTCGTTCGATTCGCCGTGATACGCGCGGCGCTCCGAGTGCCCGACGATCGCGTACGCCGCGCCGAACTCCGCGACCATGCCGGCCGCGACTTCGCCGGTAAAGGCGCCCTGCTCGTGCGCAGATACGTCCTGCGCGCCCCACGCGACGCGACCGCCGTGAAGCCGGGCCCGCGCCTGCGCGAGATACGGAAACGGCACGCACACGCCGATGCCGACGTGCTCGGGCACGGCTTGCGCGCCCTGCGCGACTTCGTCGAGCAGCGCCTCGTTGCCGCTCAGGCGACCGTGCATCTTCCAGTTGCCGATCACCCGCTTGATTCTTTGTTTCGACATCGTTTGTCTCGTCGTGGACGCGCCGAAGCCGGGCGTCGTGTTCATCTGGCGAAGCGAACCCGCGATTTTACTGCGACGTTGAAGAACCGGTCAAACGACCGATGTCAAGCGTTCGCACCCCAATCGAGCACGATCTTGCCGACGTGCTCGCTGCTCTCCATCAGCGCATGCGCGTCGGCGGCCTGCGCGGCCGGCAGCACGCGATAGATGACGGGCTTCACGCGCCCGTCCTCGATAAGCGGCCACACGCGCGCCTTCAGTTGCGCGGCGATGGCCGCCTTGAATTCGACGGGGCGCGGCCGCAGCGTCGAGCCCGTGATCGTGAGGCGACGCCGCAGGATCTCGGCCACGTTGATTTCCGCCTTCGCACCGCCGAGCAGCGCGATCACGACGAGCCGCCCACCGTCGGCGAGCGCCGCCAGCTCGCGCGGCACGTACGCGCCCGCGACCATGTCGAGAATCACGTCGACGCCGCGATCGTGCGTGAGCGACTTCACGACCTCGACGAAATCCTCGGACTTGTAGTTGATCGCGCGCTCCGCGCCGAGCGCTTCGCACGCGCGGCACTTGTCATCGGTGCCCGCGGTCGCGAACACGCGAAAGCCGAGCGCATGCGCGATCTGGATCGCCGTCACGCCGATGCCGCTCGAGCCCCCTTGCACGAGGAACGTTTCCTGCGCGCCGCCCTCGCCCGCGCCCAATTGTGCGCGATCGAACACGTTGCTCCAGACCGTGAAGAACGTCTCGGGCAACGACGCCGCGTCCACATCGGTCAACCCCTTCGGCACCGGCAGGCACTGCGCGAGCGGCGCCGCGACGTATTGCGCATAACCGCCGCCCGCGAGCAGCGCGCAAACGCGGTCGCCGAGCTTCAGCCCGAACGGGTTCGCCGCGGAATCGGCGAGGTCGCCGCCGACGATCTCGCCCGCCACCTCGAGCCCCGGCAGATCCGACGCGCCGGGCGGCGGCGCGTAGGCCCCCTTTCTCTGGAACACGTCCGGACGGTTGACGCCCGACGCCGCCACCTTGATCAGCACCTCGCCGCGCTTCGGTTCGGGCTGCGGCCGCTCCGTCAGCTTCAGCACGTCGGGCGCGCCGAATTCGGTGATTTCGATCGCTTTCATGCACGTCGCTCCAAGATCGTGACGGGTTTGCGCGCGCGACGCGCGCCACGCAAACCGGCCCATCCTGTGAAAAACGGCCGGCGCGCATTCGCGCTGCCGGCCGTCGCCTTGCCGCTTACTGCTGCGGCGGCGTATCCGCCTGGGCGGCCGCCTCGTTCAGCAGCGCCTTCGCCGACAGACGCACGCGCCCCTTCTCGTCCGTCTGGATCACCTTGACCTTCACCTGCTGGCCTTCCTTCAGGTAGTCGTTGATGTCCTTCACGCGCTCGTTGACGATTTCCGAGATGTGCAGCAGGCCGTCCTTGCCCGGCAGCAGGTTCACGATCGCGCCGAAATCGAGCAGCTTGAGCACCGTGCCTTCGTACACGTGGCCGACTTCGATCTCGGCCGTGATGTTCTCGATGCGCTTCTTCGCCTCGGCCATCCCTTCGCTGTTCGTGCTCGCGATCGTCACGACGCCGTCATCCGAGATGTCGATCGTCGTGCCGGTTTCTTCGGTCAGCGCGCGGATCACCGAGCCGCCCTTGCCGATCACGTCGCGAATCTTTTCCGGGTTGATCTTGATCGTGATCATGCGCGGCGCGAATTCGGACAGTTGCGTGTTCGCGCCCGCGACCGCGTCCTTCATCTTGCCGAGGATGTGCATGCGGCCTTCCTTCGCCTGCGCGAGCGCGACCTGCATGATTTCCTTCGTGATGCCCTGGATCTTGATGTCCATCTGCAGCGCGGTCACGCCGTCCGCCGTGCCGGCCACCTTGAAGTCCATGTCGCCGAGGTGGTCCTCGTCGCCGAGGATATCGGTCAGCACCGCGAACTTGTTGCCCTCGAGGATCAGGCCCATCGCGATGCCCGCGACGTGCGCCTTCATCGGCACGCCGGCGTCCATCAGCGCGAGACAGCCGCCGCACACCGACGCCATCGACGACGAGCCGTTCGATTCGGTGATTTCCGACACGACGCGAATCGAGTAGCCGAATTCGTCGGCGCTCGGCAGGCACGCGACGAGCGCGCGCTTCGCGAGCCGGCCGTGGCCGATCTCACGGCGCTTCGGCGAGCCGACGCGGCCCGTTTCGCCGGTCGCGAACGGGGGCATGTTGTAGTGGAGCATGAAGCGCTCGCGGTATTCGCCTTCGAGCGCGTCGATGATCTGTTCGTCACCCTTCGTGCCGAGCGTCGCGACGACGAGCGCCTGCGTCTCGCCGCGCGTGAACAGCGCCGAGCCGTGGGTGCGCGGCAGCACGCCCGTGCGGATTTCGATCGGGCGCACCGTGCGCGTGTCGCGGCCGTCGATGCGCGGCTCGCCGTTCAGGATCTGGCCGCGAACGATCTTCGCCTCGAGGTCGAACAGGATGTTGCCGACGGTCGCCTTGTCCGCCGCGACCGTGCCGGCCGCCACCGCTTCTTCCTCCAGCTTCGCCGACGTCGCCGCGTACACTTCCTTCAGCTTCGTCAAGCGCGCCTGCTTGTCGCGGATCTGGTAGGCGGCGAGCAGCTCCGGCTGCGCGAGTTCGGTCACGCGCGCGTTCAGCGCCTCGTCCTTCGGCGCCGGCTGCCAGTCCCACTCGGGCTTGCCGCCTTCGCGCACGAGCTCGTGGATCGCGTCGATCGCCGTTTGCATCTGCTCGTGGCCGAACACCACCGCGCCGAGCATCACGTCCTCCGGCAGTTGGTCGGCTTCCGACTCGACCATCAGCACCGCACGCTCCGTGCCCGCGACGACGAGATCGAGGCGCGACGCCTTGATCTGCTCACGCGTCGGATTCAGCACATATTCGTTGTTCACGTACGCGACGCGCGCGGCGCCGACCGGGCCGTTGAACGGCAGACCGGACACGGCGAGCGCAGCCGATGCGCCGATGAGTGCCGGGATGTCCGCCGGAATCTCCGGGTTCACGGACAGCACGTGGATCACGACCTGCACTTCGTTATAGAAGCCTTCGGGGAAGAGCGGGCGCAGCGGGCGGTCGATGAGGCGCGACGTCAGCGTTTCGTGCTCCGACGGACGGCCTTCGCGGCGGAAGAAGCCGCCCGGGATCTTGCCGGCCGAGTAGGTCTTCTCGATGTAGTCGACGGTGAGCGGGAAGAAATCCTGGCCCGGCTTCGCCGACTTCGCGCCGACGACGGTCGCGAGCACGACGGTGTCCTCGATGTCGACGATCACGGCGCCGCTTGCCTGGCGCGCGATTTCACCGGTTTCGAGGCGCACCTTCTGCTGGCCCCACTGGAATTCCTTCACGATTTTATTGAACAGAGACATGGTCGCTCCTTTTCGTTCGTTGTCGGGACGCCGTGCGCGGACGAGGCCGGCACGGCGGCGGCGCGACCGGGCCACATGGGAAGAGGTGTGTTTTTTATGCCATTCCAGCGCCTTGCTCGCCGCCCGGCGCCGAGCGGGGACGCGAACCGCGCGCTGGAATGACACAAAGCTCAACCCTTGTGCGCCTGGCCGGTTGTGGGCTTCGACAGCCCGGCGGCAAGCATCGTGCATGCCGCGAAAAAACAAAATGCCTGTATCAGCAGACTGACACAGGCATCTTGCTGGAGGCGAGCAACGCCCCGATTACTTACGCAGACCCAGCTTCTCGATCAGCGCGCGGTAACGGTCGGCATCCTTGCCCTTGAGGTAGTCGAGCAGCTTGCGGCGGCGGCTCACCATGCGCAGCAGACCGCGACGGCTGTGATGGTCCTTCGCGTGGGTCTTGAAGTGCCCCGTCAGTTCCGTGATGCGCGCCGTCAGCAGCGCGACCTGCACTTCGGGCGAGCCCGTATCGTTGGCGCCGCGCGCGAACTGAGCAACGACTTCCGACTTCTTGATATCAGCAACAGACATTTGATTTCCTTTCGACTGAACAGGCGGACACGGAAGAAAGGCCGTGCCGTGATTTACAACCGGCGCGCATTGTAGCACAAGTCGCCCGCCCGGCGAACCCGGCCGTCACGGCCGTTTCATACGGCACTCGGCGGGCGCCGCGCCCTGCGTGGGCGGCGCCTCGAGCACCGTGGCGAAGCCGTAGCCCGACCCCGCATTGTCGAAACGCACGCCCGGCGCGCCGGCCCGCTCCATCTCGATCACGTAAAGGGGTTGAATCAACTGATGATCCGCCGCACGCATCTGCGCCGGATGAAACCCGTCGTCGTATCGCATCCCCTCCAGCGCCTTCGCGACCGCGACCGGATCGGCCGAGCCCGCGCGCGTCATCGCCGCCGCGAGCATCTCGATCATCTCGCTCATCCGCCGCACCGGGTAATCGTCCTGCGCCGCCGGAAAGCGCGCGCGAAACGCCCGGTAGAACGCATCGGACCGCGCGCCACCCGCGTTCGGGTGCCAGTCGGCGACCGCGAGCACCCGCTTCACGCCCGCGTCGCCGAGCGCGGCGGGCGCGTCCAGGCTGTTGCCGTAGAACGTATAGAACTTGGCTGCGAGCCCTTGCTCGCGCGTTGCCCGCACGAGCAGCGTCAGATCATTGCCCCAGTTGCCCGTCACGACGGCATCCGCGCCGCTCGCGCGGATCTTCGCGGCGTACGGCGAAAAGTCCTTCACGCGCCCGATCGGGTGGAACTCGTCTCCGACGATCGCGATGTCCGGCCGGCGCGCCTTCAGCGCGGCGCGCGCGAGCGCGCTCACGTCGTGCCCGAAGCTGTAGTCCTGATTGAGCAGATAGACTTTCTTCACCGCGCGGTCGCGCGCGAGCACGTCGGCGAGCGCGTCCATCCGCATGCCGGCGTGCGCGTCGAAGCGAAAGTGCCAGAAACTGCAGTCGCGGCCCGTCAGCGCGGGATCGTCGGCCGAATAATTGAGGAACAGCGCGCGGTGCTCGGGGTCGCGCGCGTTGTGCCTGTCGAGCGCGGCGACGAGCGCCGCCGCGACGGCCGAGCCGTTGCCCTGCGCGACGAAGCCGATACCCTTGTCGGTCGCCGCGCGCAACTGGACGAGCGCCTCCTCCACACTGCCCTTGCTGTCGAGCACGACGAGCTCGAGCGGATGGGCGCCGTCGCGCAACCGCACGCCGCCTTGCGCATTGACGCGCTCGATGCCGAAACGCAGATTGCGCTCGACGGCCGCGCCCGCATTCGCGAACGGCCCCGACATCCCTTCGACGAGCGCGATCCGGATCGGCTCGCCCGTCGCGGCAGCCGCCGCGAAGGGCATCGGCAGCGCCAGGGTCAGCGCCGCCGACGCCGCGGCGGCAAAACGCATCCAATAGGAAGACATCGCGTGGTCTCCTGCACAGTCCGTTCGTCGAGCGCAGGATCATAGGCGAGCGCACGGTGCGCGGGCAAGCCGCGCGGCGCGCCGGCGGACACCTCGCGCCGCGCGAGGCACGCTCGACCGACCGGACGGTCGGATAGACGATTCGACGCAGGTTCGCGATCCCGCAGATCGGCGGTTCGAACGAATCCGCCGCGGCCGCCGCGCCCGCGACGACGACGCCCGACCGGCGCCGGGCGCGGATGCGCCGCCGCCGGCCGCGCGCCCCGGCATATGCCGGCATATGAATGCCGCAGCGCAAACTTTTCCGAACCGGCACGCGCACGCGGCCGCGCGCCGTGATAAAACGTCGCCATTCCCGCCTCATGGAGAAACGCATGTTCGCTCGTCTGCCGGTTCTGTTCGCTTGCGCGGCGGCGCTGCTCGCCGGCTGCGCCCAGCCGTGGCAGCAATTTCACGCCGGAGACGATTCTTCGGCGATCGTCGCCCGGCTGGGGCCGCCGCGCGAAATCTACGATCTGCCGAACGGCGGCAAGCGCCTGATGTGGCCGACCCAGCCGATGGGCGAAGTCACGACGGCCGCCGACATCGATGCGCACGACCGGATCGTCAGCGTGCGGCAAGTGTTGCAGCCGCTCGAGTTCTACCGCGCCGAGATCGGCAAGTGGACCAAGACCGACGTGCTCGTGAACTTCGGCCGCCCTGTCGAGACATCGTACTTTCCGCTGATGAAGCGCGAAGTGTGGACGTACCGCTATCTCGAAGACAACGTCTGGTACATGCTCTACAGCTTCTACTTCGACGACGACGGCATCCTGCGGCTCACGCAGAAGACGCCCGATCCGCTGCACGACCCCGATCGCCGCACGCTGTTCTGACTCCCGCCGCCGGCCTGCCGGCCGGCGCATTCCCCCGCCGTTCGCCCGAAGTCATTTGACACGCCGTTTTCTAAAATGACTTTTTTATCATTTTCCCATTAGTTTTTTTAAAATTCTTGTCATCTTTCGTCACGCGCCAATATCGTTTCCGCCGCGTCGACGAAATCAGAAACAAAGCAGCCGCCCGCCCCTCCTCGCCCCGCTGGACGGGCGTCTCACGCCCTTTTCGGTGCGGCGCGCACCCTTTGTGACAGCGCGATATTCAGGATTGGTGCACTCGCCTCAATCCTAAAAATAAATTGCAACAGAATATTTCAAATTGAACTTCCGATTACGAGTTCCCCCTAATATCACTCACAACAACCTTTCAATTTAGAAAGAAATTGGTTCCGCGCCGATGCATCTTTGCGTCGTCGCCATCGCACGCATAAGAAGGAATCCTCAATGAATCGCCCGAAAAGCATGCTCGTCGCCAATATCGCCTGGGCCCGCGAGACGTCCGAGCGCTCGCCCGACTTCTTCGACGCGCTGTCGCGCGGCCAGAACCCGCGCGTGCTGTGGATCGGCTGCGCCGACAGCCGCGTGCCGGCCGAAGCCATCACACAGAGTGCGCCAGGCGAACTATTCGTTCACCGAAACATCGCGAACATCTTCCAGCCCGACGACGACAACTGCGCGAGCGTGCTCGAGTACGCGGTCAAGGTGCTGAAGGTCGATCACGTGATCGTCTGCGGGCACTACGGCTGCGGCGGCGTGCGCGCGTCGCTCCTGCCGCCGTCGCCCGAGCTGCCGCACGTGAACCGCCGGATCGCGCCGCTGTGCGCGCTCGCCGGCCGCCATCGCGCGGAGCTCGACGGCGTGCCGCCCGACGCGGCCGCCGACCGGCTCGCCGAGCTCAACGTGCTCGAGCAGGTGCGGCTGCTGCGCAGCTCGCCGATCATCCGCGACGCCGCCCCCGCCCCGCTCGTGCACGGCTGGATCTTCTCGCTCGCCGACGGCCGCCTCAAGGAACTCGCGTCCGGCTACCCGGCGGCGCAACGGCCGCCGCAAGCCGAACGCGCGCAAGCCGCGGCCGCCTGAGCCGCGGCCGCCGCGACATCGCACCCCAAGTCTCAACCCGTTTTTTCTCGCTCACTATGAAGAATCTACGCGCTTCCTTTTCCACGTTTCCGCGCGACTTCGTGGCCGGCACCGTCGTGTTCCTCGTCGCGCTGCCGCTCTGCCTCGGAATCGCCAACGCATCCGGCGTCGAGCCGTTCGCGGGCCTCGTGTCCGGCATCGTCGGCGGCCTCGTCGTCGCGGTGCTGAGCGGCTCGCCGCTGTCCGTCAGCGGTCCCGCCGCGGGCCTCGTCGTGATCGTCGTCGACGGCATCGCGCAACTCGGCAGCTTCCAGGCGTTCCTGCTCGCCGTGCTGCTGTCCGGCGTGATCCAGTTCGGTTTCGGCCTGCTGAAGGCCGGCCGGTTCGCCGCATACGTGCCTTCGCCCGTGATCAAGGGAATGCTCGCCGCGATCGGCATCCTGCTGATCGTCAAGCAAGTGCCGTTCGCGCTCGGCCTGTCCGGCGACGGCGACGCGCCCGGCCATGCGGTGTTCGCGTCGAGCGCGATCGCGCTCGCGTCGCTCGCGCTCCTCGCCGTCTGGGAAACACGCGCGATGCGCCGCTTCGCGTTCGTGCGCCTCGTGCCCGCGCCGCTCGCCGTCGTGATCCTCAGCATAGGCGCGACGGTCCTGCTCGGCTTCGTGTCGCCGAACTTCGCGCCGCCCGCCGAGCACCGCGTCGCGCTGCCCGAGCTCGCGTCGTTCGCCGCGCTCGGCGAAGCGCTGAAGACCGTCGACCTCGGCCCGAATTTCGCGTACCTGCTGAGCCCGGACGTGTGGCGCATCGCGATCACGATCGCCGTCGTCGCGAGCCTCGAGACGCTCCTGAGCCTCGAAGCGGTCGAGCAGATCGATCCGAAGCGCCGCCCGTCACAGCCGAATCGCGAACTGAAGGCGCAAGGCGTCGGCAATCTGGTCGCGGGCGCGATCGGCGGCCTGCCGATCACGTCGGTGATCGTGCGCAGCTCGGTCAACGTGAACGCGGGCGCGCAAAGCCGGATGTCGGCGATCGTGCACGGCGTGATGCTCGTCGTCAGCGTGTTCGCGCTCACCTGGCTCCTGAACCTGATTCCGCTCGCGAGCCTCGCGGCGATCCTGATCCACACGGGCTTCAAGCTCGCGAAGCCGGCGCTCTTCACGTCGGTCGCGAAACAGGGCCCGGGCGCGTTCCTGCCGTTCGCGGTGACGATCGCGGGCGTGCTCGCGATCGATCTGCTCGCCGGCATCGCGCTCGGTCTCGCGTGTTCGGTGTTCGCGGTCGCATGCGCGAACCTGCGCAGCCCGGCGACGCTCGCGCAGCACGACGATCACTATCTGCTGTCGTTCCGCAAGGACGTGTCGTTCCTCGGCAAGGTCCAGATCAAGCAGTATCTCGCGCAGATTCCGGATCGCGCGGTGGTCATCATCGACGCGACCCGCGCCGACTACATCGACCACGACGTGCGCGAGATGATCGACGCGTTTGTTGCCGAAGCGCCGCGGCGCGAGATCACGGTTGATTACCGACGTCAGGTTCAGCACGTGCGCGGCGCGGGCCTGCGCTGGTTCTTCCGCAATCCGGCGGCCCAGCAAGCGCCGCAGTAAAGTGCGGGTGACCTGCCCCCTTCGATAGGGCCAATGGGCTTCTAGCAAAGTCCCTTTAAACCAACTCCTGGAAAGCGGCAGGAGCGTCCGCGGTTGCCCGATGTTTCGCCGCAAACTCTGACGGCGCAAGGTAGTTCAGTGCGCTGTGCGGCCTTTGCTCGTTGTAGTCCTGACGCCATGCCGCGATGACTGCCCGAGCGTGCGCGAGCGTCGTGAACCAGTGCTCGTTAAGGCATTCGTCGCGGAACTTGCCGTTGAACGATTCGATGTACGCATTCTGCGTGGGCTTGCCCGCCTGAATCAACTTCAGCGTGACGCCGTTCGCATACGCCCACTGGTCAAGCGCGCGGCTCGTAAATTCGGGTCCCTGGTCTGTTCGCACCGCCTTGGGATAGCCACGGAAGCGAGCTGCACGGTCCAATGCCCGAGCGACATACAAACCTGAGATGCCATGGTCGACGACGATGTCGACAGCCTCTTTCGTGAAATCGTCGACGACGGTCAGGCACTTCACGCGCCGGCCGTTGGAAAGCGCATCCATCACGAAATCGATTGACCATACCTCGTTGGGTGCGCCCGGCAATGCCAGTTGCTCGCGCTCAATCATGACGCCGTGGCGCTTGCGACGGCGCCGCACAGCCAGCCCTGCCTCACGGTACAGGCGATAGATGCGCTTGTGATTGGCGTGCGTGCCTTCGCGTTCCACCAGGGCGTGCAGTCGGCGGTAGCCGAATCGACGACGTTCGTGCGCCAACTTCACCAGACGCGCCGCGAGCACCTCATTCTCGTGGTCCGGCTTCGCGTCGTAATGCAGCACGCTGCGAGAAAGCCCGACAAGCCGGCAGGCGCGGCGCTCGGAGATGTTGACCTTCTCCCGAATCGCCAACACTGCTTCGCGTTTGGCTTGCGGGCTCAGGGCTTTCCCTTGACGACAACCTTCAACGCTTCCATATCGAGCATTGCTTCGGCCAGCAGTTTCTTCAGTCGGGCATTCTCCACCTCGAGGCCCTTGAGCCGGCGGGCTTCCGAGACTTCCATGCCGCCGAACTTCGCGCGCCAGGTGTAGAACGACGCGTCACTGAACCCATGCTTCCTGCACAGTTCCTTGACCGGCATACCGGCCTCGGCTTCCTTCAGAAACCCGATGATTTGCTGTTCCGTAAAGCGCTTCTTCATGTTCGTCTTCTTCTCCGAAAACGAACTTTACTAGACTCCGGCTGGCCCTGTTTGTAGGGGGCAGGTCACGGGAGCCGGCGCGCGCCGGCTCGGCGCGCGTCGAGCAAAAACGCCCCGCGAGGCCTCTAGCCCGCGGGGCGTCGTTCATGCGCGCCCCGGCGGCCATGCCGCTCAGCGCGCGAGTTGCGCGGCGGGGCGCTACGCGCGTTGCGGGTTGAGCTTGTCCGCGTTCGAGTACAGCTTGTTGAGCGCGGCGATATACGCTTTCGCCGACGCGGCGACGATGTCCGGATCCGTGCCGACGCCGTTGACGATCCGCCCGCTCTTCGACAGCCGCACCGTCACCTCGCCCTGCGCCTGCGTACCCGTCGTGATCGCGTTGACCGAGTACAGCAGCAGTTCGGCGCCGCTGCCCACTTCGGTTTCGATCGCGTTGAACGTCGCGTCGACAGGGCCGTTGCCGCTCGCCTCGCCCGCCACCTCGTCGCCGTCGACGGCGAACACGACCTTCGCCTGCGGCCGCTCCCCCGTCTCCGAGCGCTGCGCGAGCGACACGAACTTGTAGTGCTCGTGCTCCTGCGCGAGCGCCGATTCCTCTTCGGTGACGATCGCGATGATGTCCTCGTCGAAGATCTCGGCCTTGCGATCCGCGAGATCCTTGAAGCGCGCGAACGCGGCGTTCAGCTCCGCCTCGCTGTCGAGCGACACGCCGAGCTCCTGCAGGCGCTGCTTGAATGCATTGCGGCCCGACAGCTTGCCGAGCACGATCTTGTTCGCGGTCCAGCCCACGTCCTCCGCGCGCATGATCTCGTACGTGTCACGCGCCTTCAGCACGCCGTCCTGGTGAATGCCCGACGCATGCGCGAACGCGTTCGCGCCGACGACCGCCTTGTTCGGCTGCACGACGAAACCCGTGATCTGCGAGACGAGCTTCGACGCCGGCACGATCTGCGTCGTATCGATGCCGAGATCGAGGCCGAAGTAATCCTTGCGGGTCTTCACGGCCATCACGATTTCCTCGAGCGACGTGTTGCCCGCGCGCTCGCCGAGGCCGTTGATCGTGCATTCGACCTGGCACGCGCCGCCGATCTTCACGCCGGCGAGCGAGTTCGCGACCGCCATCCCCAGATCGTTGTGGCAGTGCACCGAGAAGATCGCCTTGTCCGAGTTCGGGATGCGCTCGCGCAGCGTCTTCACGAGGTTGCCGTATAGCTCCGGCACACCGTAGCCGACGGTGTCCGCGATGTTGATCGTCGTCGCGCCCTCGGCGATCACCGCCTCGAGCACGCGGCAGAGGAAATCCATGTCCGAGCGGCTGCCGTCCTCCGGCGAGAACTCGATGTTGTCGGTGAACTTGCGCGCGAAGCGCACCGCGAGGCGCGCCTGCTCGAACACCTGGTCCGGCGTCATCCGCAGCTTTTTCTCCATGTGCAGCGGCGAGGTCGCGATGAACGTGTGAATCCGGAAGCTGTTCGCGGGCTTGAGCGCATCGGCCGCGCGCTGGATATCCTTGTCGTTCGCGCGCGCGAGCGAGCGAGCAGATCGTGCTGTCCTTCACTTGCGACGCGATCGTCTGGATCGCGTCGAAATCGCCGTTCGAGCTGGCCGCGAAGCCGGCTTCGATCACGTCGACCTTCATCCGCTCGAGCTGCTTCGCGATACGGATTTTCTCTTCCTTCGTCATCGACGCACCGGGCGATTGCTCGCCGTCGCGCAACGTCGTGTCGAAAATGATCAGCTTGTCTGTCATGGGGACTCCAGGTGTCGAATGGGGAAACACACGTGATGAAGCTCGCGCCACCGCAGGCGACGCTAGACAACAGACGAAGCTCGACGGAGGGCGAAAACGGTCAGCGCGGCAGGCGCGCTAGCGCTAGCGCGCGTAGCGGCGCACCGGCTAGAAGAAGGAAGGGGCGGGAAAATGCGGTCATGCCGACGAATATAGCGGCATTCCCGGCCGCGCGCAATCGGCGGCTTTCTCGAGGGCCGGAACGCCGCGCGGCGCGGCGCGCGGGCAAGAAAAACGGCGGCCTTGGGGCCGCCGTCCATGGCGCGATCGGCCGGATGCGTGCGCGGTTCCCGGCGCCGGGCCGGCCGGGGCGCGCCGGTCAGTGCTCGCGCTGCGACGAGCGCGCCGAATTCGCGCGGCCGCGCACCGCCATGTAGGCCCAGAACACGTAGCCGGACAGCCCGTACAGCACGAAGAGGCCGAACAGCATCAGCGGCGGATCGGACGACACGAGCACGAACGCGACGACGACGAGCAGGATCGCCGCGAACGGCACCCGGTGCCGCACGTCGAGCGCCTTGCCGCTGTAGAACGGTGCGTTCGACACCATCGTCACGCCCGCGTAGATCGTCAGCACGAACGCGACCCACGGCAGCCAGCCGAGCTTCATCGGCACGCGGTTGTCGGTCGCGAGCCACACGAAGCCCGCGATCAGCGCCGCGGCGGCCGGGCTCGGCAGCCCCTGGAAGAAGCGCTTGTCGACGACGCCGATGTTCGTGTTGAAGCGCGCGAGCCGCAGCGCGGCGCCCGAGCAGTAGACGAACGCGGCGAGCCAGCCCCAGCGGCCCAGATCCTTCAGCACCCACTCGTACATCACGAGCGCGGGCGCGACGCCGAACGACACCATGTCGGACAGGCTGTCGAACTGCTCGCCGAACGCGCTCTGCGTGTGCGTCATGCGCGCGACGCGACCGTCCATCCCGTCGAGCACCATCGCGGCGAAGATCGCGATCGCGGCGGTCTCGAAGCGCACGTTCATCGCCTGCACGACGGCGAAAAAGCCGCAGAAGAGCGCGGCCGTCGTGAACGCGTTCGGCAGCAGGTAGATGCCGCGTGTCCGCAGGAACTGCTGGCGCGCGGCGCGCCGGCTCTCGACGGGCGCGACGTCCTGCGCGACCGATTTTTTGTGACGAAACGAGCGCGGCCACGGAGCATTGCCGTTGCGCGGCCGGCGCGGTTTGAATGCGGCCATCGATACGCCTTCCCGATTACGGTTGTTCGGGCAGCTCGGCGAGGATCGTCGACGATGCAGACACCTTCTCGCCGATCGACACGCGTGCTCGGCTGCCCTTCGGCAAATAAACGTCGACGCGCGAGCCGAAGCGGATGAAACCGTAGCGCTGCCCGCGCGACAGCGGCTCGCCCGCGCGCACGTAGCAGAGAATCCGGCGCGCGACGAGGCCCGCGATCTGCACGGCCGTCACGGTATGCCCCGCGCCCGTCTGGATCACGACCGCGTTGCGCTCGTTCTCGGCCGACGCCTTGTCGAGCGCGGCATTCAGGAACGCGCCCGGAAAATACTCGACCTTCTGCACCGCGCCGTCGACGGGCGAGCGCTGCGAGTGCACATTGAACACGTTCATGAACACGCTGATCTTCAGCGCTTCGCGATCCGCGTACGGATCGTGCGCCGTCTCGACGGCGACGATACGGCCGTCGGCCGGACACAGCACCGCGTTCGCCTGCGTCGGAACGGCGCGCGGCGGATCGCGGAAGAACTGGACCACGAAGACGAGCAGCAGCCAGAACGGCCATGCGAGGCCGAACCCGCCGACGGCGTGGATCAACAGCGCGACGACGGCCGCGATTGCGATGAACGGCCAGCCTTCGCGCGCGATGATCGGATGAGGATAGTTCATGGTTCGTTCTTCGATGAATTGCAAAGCCCGTAGGATAGCAAAAGCCGCCCTGGGCTCCGGTGCCTTCGGGCGGCTTTTTGATGCCGACCCTCGATTCGAGGGCCGGATGCCGATGCGCAGCTCAGTTCTTCGACTGGTCGACGAGCTTGTTCTTCGCGATCCACGGCATCATCGCGCGCAGCTTCGAGCCGACCTGCTCGATCTGGTGCTCGGCCGTCAGGCGGCGGCGCGACTGCAGCGTCGGCGCGCCCGCCTTGTTCTCGAGAATGAAGCTCTTTGCATACTCGCCCGTCTGGATGTCGGTCAGGCATTGCTTCATCGCCTTCTTCGTCTCTTCGGTGACGACGCGCGGGCCCGTCACGTACTCGCCGTACTCGGCGTTGTTCGAGATCGAGTAGTTCATGTTCGCGATGCCGCCTTCATAGATCAGGTCGACGATCAGCTTCAGCTCGTGCAGGCACTCGAAGTACGCCATTTCCGGCGCGTAGCCCGCTTCGACGAGCGTCTCGAAACCGGCCTTGATCAGCTCGACGGTGCCGCCGCACAGCACGGCCTGCTCGCCGAACAGATCGGTTTCCGTCTCTTCGCGGAAGTTCGTCTCGATGATGCCGGCACGGCCGCCGCCGTTGGCCGCCGCGTACGACAGCGCGATGTCGCGCGCCGCGCCCGACTTGTCCTGCGCGACCGCGATCAGGTGCGGCACGCCGCCGCCCTGCGCGTACGTGCCGCGCACCGTGTGGCCCGGCGCCTTCGGCGCGACCATGATCACGTCGAGATCCGCGCGCGGGATCACCTGGCCGTAGTGGACGTTGAAGCCGTGCGCGAACGCGAGCGCGGCGCCTTCCTTGATGTTCGCGTGCACTTCCTGCGCGTAGACGGCGGCGATCTGCTCGTCGGGCAGCAGCATCATCACGACGTCCGCGCCCTTCACCGCCTCGGCGACTTCCTTGACCGCGAGGCCGGCGTTCTCGGCCTTGCTCCACGACGCGCCGCCGCGGCGCAGACCGACCGTCACGTTCACGCCGCTGTCCTTCAGGTTCAGCGCGTGCGCATGGCCTTGCGAGCCGTAACCGATGATCGTCACCTGCTTGCCCTTGATGAGGGAGAGGTCGGCATCCTTGTCGTAGAAAACTTTCATGATTGTTCCTTCGCTAATTCAGTGAAATTCGTAAGTGAGGCCGGGCTCTGACGGCGCACCCGGCTCGTTGGTCGCGGCGGCGTCAGACCTTCAGAATGCGCTCGCCGCGCCCGATGCCCGAGCTGCCGGTGCGCACGGTTTCGAGAATCGAGCCCGCGTCCAGCGCCTGAATGAATGCGTCGAGCTTGTCGCTCGCCCCCGTCAATTCGATCGTGTAGGTCTTTTCGGTCACGTCGATGATGCGGCCGCGGAAAATGTCCGCCATCCGCTTCATTTCTTCGCGCTCCTTGCCCACTGCCCTCACCTTGATGAGCATCAGCTCCCGCTCGATGTGTGCACCGTCGGTCAGGTCCACCACTTTCACCACCTCGATCAGGCGGTTCAGATGCTTCGTGATCTGTTCGATCACGTCGTCGGAGCCGATGGAGACGATGGTCAGGCGCGACAGCGACTGGTCTTCGGTCGGCGCCACCGTCAAGGTTTCGATGTTGTAGCCGCGTGCCGAGAACAGACCGACGACGCGCGACAGCGCGCCCGGTTCATTTTCCAGCAGGACGGAAATGATGTGTCTCATGTTCGCTTCTTCCAGAATAATCCCGTGTCGTTGCGTGTCGCGCGGCGCCCGCCGCGTGCCGCGCCGCCCTTCGTGAAGGCGGCCGCCCGCGGCTTCGAGCGCATCGCGCCGTTACAGATCTTCCGATCCGAGCAGCATCTCGGTGATGCCCTTGCCGGCCTGGACCATCGGCCAGACGTTCTCGGTGGGGTCGGTCTGGAAGTCGAGAAACACGGTGCGGTCCTTCAGGCTCAGCGCTTCCTTGAGCGCCGGCTCGACGTCCGCGGATTTTTCGATGCGCATCCCGATATGGCCGTACGCCTGCGCGAGCTTCACGAAATCGGGCAGCGCATCCATGTACGAATGCGAATAGCGCTTGCTGTATTCGATCTGCTGCCATTGGCGGACCATGCCGAGGTAGCGGTTGTTCAGCGAAATGATCTTCACCGGAGTGTCGTACTGCTTGCAGGTCGACAGCTCCTGGATGCACATCTGGATCGAGCCCTCGCCCGTGATGCAGACGACGTCGTCGTCCGGGTGCGCCATCTTGACGCCCATCGCGGCGGGCAGGCCGAAGCCCATCGTGCCGAGGCCGCCCGAGTTGATCCAGCGGCGCGGCTTGTTGAAGCGGTAGAACTGCGCGGCCCACATCTGGTGCTGGCCGACGTCCGAGCAGACGAACGCGTTGCCGTCGGTGAGCTCCCAGAGCTTCTCGACGACGTATTGCGGCTTGATGATCTCGCTCGCGCGGTCGTACTTCAGGCAATCCGTCCCGCGCCAGCCTTCGATTTCCTTCCACCACTGCGCGAGCGCGTCGGCATCCGAGCCGTGCTCGGCCGTCTGCAACTGCTCGATCAGCTCCTTGAGCACTTCCTTCACGTCGCCGACGATCGGGATGTCGACCTTCACGCGCTTCGAGATCGACGACGGATCGATGTCGATATGGATGATCTTGCGCGGGCGCGACGCGAAGTGCGCCGGATCGCCGATCACGCGGTCGTCGAAGCGCGCGCCGATCGCGATCAGCACGTCGCAGTGCTGCATCGCCATGTTCGCTTCGTAGGTGCCGTGCATGCCGAGCATGCCGAGGAATTTCCTGTCCGACGAGCGATAGCCGCCGAGGCCCATCAGCGTGTTCGTGACGGGATAGCCGAGCAGGTCGGCGAACTGGTTCAGCTCGCGCGACGCGTCGGCGAGGATGATGCCGCCGCCCGTGTAGATGTACGGACGCTTCGCGGACAGCAGCAGCGACACCGCCTTGCGGATCTGCCCCGAATGGCCTTTCGTGACCGGGTTGTACGAGCGCAGCGACACGTTCTTGACGGGCTCGTACTCGCACGGCGTCTTCGAGATGTCCTTCGGGATGTCGATGAGGACCGGACCGGGCCGGCCGGTGCGCGCGATGTAGAACGCCTTCTTGACGGTTTGCGCGAGCTCGCGCACGTCCTTCACGAGGAAATTGTGCTTCACGCACGGCCGCGTAATGCCGACGGTATCGCACTCCTGGAACGCGTCTTGGCCGATCGCCGCGGTCGGCACCTGGCCGCTGATCACGACGAGCGGGATCGAATCCATGTAGGCGGTGGCGATGCCCGTCACCGCGTTCGTCACGCCCGGGCCGGACGTGACGAGACACACGCCGACCTTGCCCGTCGAGCGCGAGTACGCGTCCGCGGCGTGCACGGCGGCCTGCTCGTGGCGCACGAGCACGTGTTGAATCTTGTCTTGCTTGTACAGCTCGTCGTAGATGTAGAGGACCGAGCCGCCAGGGTAGCCCCAGATGAATTCGACGTTCTCGTCGGCCAGTGCCTTCATGAGCACGGTGGCGCCGATGGAGCCGGTTTTCTGAGGGGAAAGGGATTCCGACGTGGAGAATTCCGCGCTGGGCATGTTCATCTTTGACCTTTCGAATTTTCGGCAAAAAATTGATCGGGTGCTCTCTGCCGGGCTTGTGGCTCGGGTTCAAGCGGCGCGTCCAGTTGAAAGGCGGGCTTCATGGGCCAGCCTCAAATGTGACCATCACTTATGTTGCGAACTGGCAACGATAGCGGGTCGCCGGCAGGCGGTCAAGCGGAAAATCCCGCGGCGCATCAATCGTGTCGTGCGCGCTCTCGCATGAAGCGGCGGCGCGCCCGGCCGACGGCGGCGGCAAACCGCCGCGCACGCCCTTTCCGATGGCCTGACAGCCCGAACAGGATGCCGCGCGCCGCGAAAATTTGTTAGCATCCGCGAGTTTTACGAATTTTTTCCGATCTTTCACGCCGCAAGAACGCAGCGCAGACCTTCACGGAATGGCATCAGACAAGGAACTCGCGGACTTTCTGGCGGGCGTCGAAAGGCGCGCGTTCAAGCAGGCTGCATACGCGGTGCGCGACGACGACGCGTCGCTCGACATCGTGCAGGACGCGATGATCCGGCTCGCGGAAAAATACGGCGACCGCCCGGCCGCCGAATTGCCGCTGCTTTTTCAACGGATCCTTCAGAACGCGATCCACGATTATTTCCGCAGACAAAAGGTGCGCAACACCTGGGTCAGCCTGTTCTCGTCGCTGAACAACACCGACGACGACGAGTTCGACCCGCTCGAGACGCTCGAATCGGCGGACGGCGACGGCGTCGAGAGCGGGGAGACGCGGCTCGAGCGCGAGCAGGTGCTCGCCCTCATCGACGATGAAATCCAGAAGCTTCCGGCGCGTCAACGGGAAGCCTTCCTGATGCGTTATTGGGAGGATATGGATGTCGCCGAGACAGCCGCCGCCATGGGGTGCTCCGAAGGCAGCGTCAAGACGCACTGCTCCCGGGCCACTCACGCATTGGCGTTGGCGCTCAAGGCCAAAGGAATCACGCTATGAGCTCCGCTCCCGCTACGAAAGAAGAACTCGATTTCGCCCTCAAGGTGCGCCGCGCGCTCGACGAGCGCGCGGCCTCGCTACCCGCCGCGACGGCGGACCGGCTCGCCGCCGCGCGCCGCGCCGCGCTCGCGCGCAAGAAGCCCGATGCCGCGATCGTGCTCGTGCCGGCGCTCGCCGGCGGCGCCGGCACGCTCGAGCTGCGCCCGCCCGGCGAGCCGCGCAGCTCGCTCGCGCGCCGGCTCGCGCGCGCGTGGCCGCTCGCGCTGCTGCTCGCGGGACTCATCGGCATCGCGTACTGGGAGGACATGCAGCGCACGGCGGAGCTCGCCGACATCGATGCCGCGATGCTGAGCGACGACCTGCCTCTCACCGCGTACCTCGACCACGGGTTCAACGCGTACCTTTCGCATACTCACTAACGCCAACGCATCAAGAAGAGGAACGCACGGGTGAGTCAAAAACGGGGATTGGCTGTCTTTTTCGGTTGCGTGATCGCGCTCGTCGTCGCGTACGCCGCCACCTACCCGCGCTTTCACCCACAACCGGCCGCCGTAGCCGCGGCGAGCGCGCCCGTGATCGCGTCGGCGGCGATCGCGCTGTCATCGGGCGAGTTCCCGCCGCTGCCGCCGTCGAGCCCGCTCTCCTGGGGCCGCCTCACGCCGCAGCAGCACGTCGCGCTCGCGCCGTTCGCGAGTCAATGGGATTCGTTCAGCGACGAGCGCAAGCGCAAATGGCTGAAGATCGCGGCGCGCTTCCCGAGGATGTCGCCTGAAGCGCAAAAGCGCCTGCAGGAACGCATGACCGAGTGGGTGCGGATGACGCCCGAGCAGCGCCGTGTCGCGCGCGAAAACTACCTCGTGTCGAAGGATCTGTCCGCGCAGGCTCGCGAGAAAGCCTGGAAGGCTTACCAACAGCTGTCGCCCGAGCAGAAGGAAAAGCTCGCCGCGGCCGAGCGCCGGCGCCGGCCGACGGTCGTCAGCGCGCCGCCCACCGGCAAGACCGATCGCGACATCAACCGGCTCGTCAACGCGCACGACCGCCATCCGGCGAGCGCGCCCACCGCGAGCATCGCGCCGTCCGCGGCGAGCGCGCCCGCCGCGGCGCCCGTGCCGGCCTCGCCCGCGACGACGGGCGCCGTCACGCCGCCCACCGCGCCGACGCCCGTCTCGCCTTCCGAGGCGCCGTCGCTCTTCAACGGTTCGTAAGCGCTCGTGATCGCGCCCGCGCTCCCGTCCGAGCCGCCGCCGCCGAGCGTGCGCCGCCGGCTCGCCGCGCTCGCGTACGAAGGCCTGCTGCTGTTCGGCGTGGTGTTCTTCGCCGGCCTCATGTTCGGCGTGGCGCTGCAGCAGCGCAACGGCCTCGATCATCGCAACCTGCTCGCCGGCTGGATCGCGCTCGTCGTCGGCGCGTACTTCGTCTGGTTCTGGACGCACGGCGGCCAGACGCTGCCGATGAAGACCTGGCGGCTGCGCGTCGAGACCGCGCGCGGCGCGCCGCTGTCGGCCGGCCGCGCGCTCGCCCGCTACGCGCTCGGCTGGCTGTGGTTCCTGCCGCCCCTCGCGCTGCACCCGCTCGCCGGCTTCCCGCTGCTCCGCACGCTCGCCGCGACGGCCGTCTGGTTCGCGCTGTGGGCGCTCGCCGCGCGCCTGCATCCGAGCCGCCAGTTCCCGCACGACCGCCTCGCCGGCACCCGCATCGTCGACGCGTCCCGCCGCGGCTGATTCCCCGTAATAAGAACGTCTCGTGACTGTCATGGCACAGTCACGCCCGCATGGCGCAATGCCGGTAACGTCAATCGGCGCGAGTCATGCATGGGCAAAAAAACGTCCGCGACCTCCTTCTTTCGTGATCCCGCTGGCCTGCACGCCGCCAGCGCCTTTCTGTCCGGCTCGGCGGCGAGCGACACGCTCGCGCCGGCCCGCCCGCCCGCCGCGGACACCACGCGGCACGACGACAACGAACCCGCCTCGCACCGCTACCGGACGATCTGGCTGTCGGACATCCATCTCGGCACGAGCGGCTGCCAGGCCGGCTACCTGCTCGACTTTCTGAAGCACAACGAATCGGAATACCTGTACCTCGTCGGCGACATCATCGACGGCTGGCAGCTCAGGAAAGGCTGGTACTGGCCGCAGGCGCACAACGACGTGGTGCAGAAGATCCTGCGCAAGGCGAGAAAGGGCACGCAGGTCGTCTACATCCCCGGCAACCACGACGAAGCCGCGCGCCAGTTCTGCGACCTCGCGTTCGGCGAGATCCACGTGCGCGGCGAGGCGTTCCACACGACGCTCGCGGGCAAACGTTTGTGGATCGTCCACGGCGACCTGTTCGACGGCGTGATCCAGCACGCGAAATGGCTCGCCTATCTCGGCGACACGCTGTACACGCTGATCCTCGTGCTCAACCGCTGGTTCAACCGGATCAGGAGCCGCTTCGGCTTCCAGTACTGGTCGCTGTCGCAATACCTGAAGCACCAGGTGAAGAACGCCGTGAACTTCATTTCGTCGTTCGAAGCAGTGATGACCGACGAAGCGCGCCGCCGCGGCTGCGACGGCGTCGTCTGCGGCCACATCCACAAGGCCGAGATCCGCGACATCGACGGCGTGCTGTACTGCAACGACGGCGACTGGGTCGAGAGCCTGTCCGCGCTCGTCGAGACGATGGAGGGCGAGCTGAAGGTCGTCTACTGGACCGTGATGCGCACGCCGCCCGCCGCGCTGCCGCGCAAGACCAAAGCCGCCACCGCCTGATCCGCCAGAGGACTGCCTGCGATGAAAATCATGATCGTCACCGATGCGTGGGAGCCGCAAGTCAACGGCGTCGTGCGCACGCTCAAGAGCACGGCACGCGAGCTCACCGCGCTCGGCCACCGCGTCGAGCTCGTCACGCCGCTCGAATTCCGCACGGTGCCCTGCCCGACCTATCCCGAAATCCGCCTGTCGATCCTGCCGTACCGGCGGCTGCGCGAGCGCCTGGACGCGTTCGAGCCGCACGCGCTGCACATCGCGACCGAAGGCCCGCTCGGGCTCGCCGCGCGCCGCTACGCGCGCGCGCGCAAGCTGCCGTTCACGACCGCGTACCACACGCGCTTTCCGGAATACGTGCAGGCGCGCTTCGGCGTGCCGCTCGCGGCGACCTATCGCTTCCTGCGGTGGTTCCACGGCGCGTCGCTCGCCGTGATGGCGCCGACGCCCGTCGTCAAGGACGACCTCGAGCGCTTCGGCTTCGACAACGTCGTGCTGTGGACGCGCGGCGTCGATCTCGACATCTTCCGGCCGATCGAATCGAAGGTGCTCAACACCGCGCGGCCGATCTTCCTGTATGTCGGCCGCGTCGCGATCGAGAAGAACGTCGAGGCGTTCCTGAAGCTCGACCTGCCCGGCTCGAAATGGGTCGCGGGCGAGGGCCCCGCGCTCGCCGAGCTCAAATCGCGCTATCCTGAGGCGAATTACCTCGGCGTGCTGACGCAGGCGGAGCTCGCCAAGGTATATGCGGCAGCCGACGTGTTCGTGTTCCCGAGCCGCACCGACACGTTCGGGCTCGTGCTGCTCGAAGCGCTCGCGTGCGGCACGCCCGTCGCCGCCTATCCGGTGACGGGCCCCGTCGACGTGCTCGGCGACGGCGGCGCGGGCGCGATGAACGACGATCTGCGCGAGGCGTGCCTCGAGGCGCTGAAGATCGACCGGCGGCATGCGCGCGCGTGGGCCGAGCGCTTCTCGTGGCGCGCGGCGTCCGAGCAGTTCGCCTCGCACCTGAAGCCGCTACAGAAATCCGCCTGCCCACACACCGAAGGCGCAGCCGTTTGAAACCAGCCATGCGCGCGAAAGCGCCCCCCGCCAGCCCGTCGCGAAAGCAGGCCGCTCATGCCGGCGCGGCGCGCCCCGCTCACGTGCGCCTCGCGCCGTCTGAAACACACGAGCCCGCCGAGCCGCACGAGCCGCTCGGCCCGGACGATCCGCTCGCGCTGCCGCACAACCCGTACAAGGGCAATCGCGGCCTGATGCGCGCGTGGTACGCGCTGAAGAATTCGTACAACGGCTTTCGCGTCGCGATCCGCGAAGAGAGCGCATTCCGGCAGGAGCTCACGCTCGCGGCGATCATGCTGCCGATCGCCGTGTTCGTGCCCGTCGAGCCGGCGTCGCGCGCGCTGCTGATCGGCACCGTGCTGCTCGTGCTGATCGTCGAGCTGCTGAACTCGAGCGTCGAGACGGCGATCGACCGGATCTCGCTCGAGCGCCACGAGCTGTCCAAGCGCGCGAAGGATCTCGGCAGCGCGGCCGTCACGGTCGCGCTCTGCACGTGCTTGAGCACCTGGGGCCTCATACTCGGCCCCCTCGTCTGGCGCCGGCTCGCCGGCTAGACGCGCCGCGGCGGCGCTCGCCGCCGGCCGGCCGGCGCGGCACGCGCGGCGGCGGGCTCGCGGTTGTGTGCGACGCAGCACCGCCGGGTATGCCCCGATGACGAAATACGCCGAACGCGCAAGGTAGCGGTTTATAATCGGCCGACAGCCTTCAAAACAGCAACCCGAGCCGGACTACGATTCACGCAGCAGTATTGGCAGCGCCCGCCTGTCCGACAAACACAGGGCCGGACGACATGGAAGCGAAACCTCCCCGCCGCACGCGCGAACGGATACTTGAGTTGTCGTTGAAACTCTTCAACGAGATCGGCGAGCCGAACGTCACGACGACGACGATCGCCGAGGAAATGGAAATCAGCCCAGGCAACCTGTACTACCATTTCCGCAACAAGGACGACATCATCAACAGCATCTTCGCGCAGTTCGAACAGCAGATCGAACGGCGCCTGCGTTTTCCCGAAGATCATCGGCCGACGATCGACGAAACGTGGTCGTACCTGCAGTACATGGCCGACTTCATGTCGACCTATCGGTTCCTGTATCGCGATCTGAACGATCTGCTCGCGCGCAACCGCACGCTCGAGACGCACTTCAAGCAGATCATCAGCCACAAGGTGCGCTTCGCGCGCGAGATGTGCGAGCTGCTCGCGGCCGACGGCGAGCTCGTCGCGACGCCCGCCGAGATCGAGGTGATCGCCACCAACATGGCGGTGATCGCCACCTACTGGCTGTCGTATCAATACGTGATGCATCCGCGCAAATACAACGACCAGGACGCGATCCGCGAGGAACTGCACCAGGTCAGCATGCACGTGATCTCGGTGATCGCGCCGTATCTGCGCGGCCGCTCGCGGCAGATCTTCGACGATCTCGTGTCGGGCAAGCTGCCGAAGCGCGAATTCCACGACTACCTGCCCCCGCGCGACGGTTCGCCGCGCAAGGACACGAAGCAATGAACAGCGTCTGCGTCTATTGCGGTTCGGCCAACGGCGCGAAGCCCGTCTACGCGGACGCGGCGCGCGCGTTCGGCCGCGCGCTCGCGAATGCCGGCCTCACGCTCGTCTACGGCGGCGGGCGCGTCGGCCTGATGGGCGTGATCGCCGACGAGGTGATCGCATCGGGCGGACGCGCGATCGGCGTCATCACGGAGCTGCTCTACGACAAGGAAGTCGGCCACACCGGCTTGACCGAGCTGCACGTGGTGCCCGACATGCATCACCGCAAGAAGATGATGGCCGAGCTCGCGGATGCGTTCGTCGCGATGCCGGGCGGCGCGGGCACGCTCGAAGAGTTCTTCGAGGTCTACACGTGGGCGCAGCTCGGCTATCACCGCAAGCCCGTCGCCCTCTACAACGTCGACGCGTTCTACCAGCCGCTCATCACGCTGCTCGAGCACACCGTCGACGAAGGCTTCATGCAGCGCACGTACTTCGACGCGCTGTGCATCGACGCCGCGCCCGACGCGCTCATCGATCAGCTCGTCCGGTATCGTCCGCCCGCGCGCGACAAATGGACGTTCGTGTCGACGCAGGAAGCCTGAGCGGGCACGGCGCGGGGCATTCACGCGCGGCATCGCGGAGCGCGCCGCCACCTCGCCCGTCAGCTCGGCTTCGGGCCGATGCGGCGCCCTGTGCTCGATGCTTCGCGCGTGCGCATCGCGCCGGCTTGCGCACTGGGCCGCCTCGCTCCGCTACGTTTGTCAGCCGCGCTTCGACTGCGCTTTTGAATCGCGCCTTCGAGACGTCCGTTTAGCCGTTCCGTTTAGCCGCTTCGCTCTTTCCCGCCTTGCTCGATTACTTCCCCGGCGGGGTGGTTTTCGCGGCGTCAGATCGCGAACGCGCCGTCGCCGGCTGCCTCGTAGATACGATACCGCGCGGCCACGGCATGCAAGGCTCGCGCGGTGCCTTTCCCCTCTTTCCGCCCAAACGCGCGCGCCGCGCGGGCCGAGGTCCATGCAATGACGAACACGCCACGCAAAGTCGTCCTCATCACCGGCGCGAGCCGCGGCATCGGCCGCGCGAGCGCGCTGCTCGCCGCCGCGCGCGGCTGGTCGGTCGGCATCAACTACGCGCGCGACGCGGCCGCCGCCGAAGCGACCGCCGACGCGGTGCGCGCCGCGGGCGCGCAGGCGTGCGTCGTGCGCGGCGACGTCGCTCACGAAGCCGACGTGATCCACATGTTCGACGCGGTGCAGTCCGCCTTCGGCCGCCTCGACGCGCTCGTCAACAACGCGGGAATCGTCGCGCCGTCGCTGCCGCTCGCCGACATGGACATCGCGCGCCTGAAGCGCGTGTTCGACACCAACGTGCTCGGCGCGTATCTGTGCGCGCGCGAGGCCGCGCGCCGGCTGTCGACCGATCGCGGCGGCGGGGGCGGCGCGATCGTCAACGTGTCGTCGATCGCCGCGCGGCTCGGCTCGCCGAACGAGTATGTCGACTATGCGGGCTCGAAGGGCGCGGTCGACACGCTGACGCTCGGCCTCGCGAAGGAACTCGGCCCGCACGGCGTGCGCGTGAATGCGGTGCGCCCGGGCCTCATCGCCACCGAGATCCATGCGAGCGGCGGGCAGCCCGGCCGCGCCGAGCGGCTCGGCGCGCAGACGCCGCTCGGCCGCGCGGGCGATGCCGACGAGGTCGCCGAGACGATCGTGTGGCTGTTGAGCGACGCGGCGTCGTACGTGACGGGCGCGTTGCTCGACGTCGGCGGCGGACGCTGACGCCGCGGCCGCGCCATCGCGCGCCGCTGTCTAAGGCAGGCCGTCCTTGGCCGCCTTTGGCCGGCTGGCCGCCGCGCGCGGGCGGCGCGTATCCGCCGCGGAATAACCCCGCGTGATCAAGCCTGTCCGAGCCATTCCACGCGTTCGGGCACCGACCGTTCGGGTGTCGAACGAATGCGCGAGCCCTTCGCCCTTCGCCCTTCGCCCTTCGCCCTTCGCCCGCCGATCGCCGATCGCCGATCGCCGCCTCACTTCCTTCGGCGAGCCTCATGCCGCGCTCCGGCGCCCATCATGTTTCGCCGTGCGAAGGTTTCCCGCCTGCACACACAAAACTTCACAATTCTCCTGACTCTTTCAGGATTTTCTCGACAATTTCCGTAAACGTTCGTAACAGTTCCGTGGTTTACTAACGACGACTGCGGCGCAAGCCGCGCACCTCGCTCCCGCCCGCTCGCGGCCGAAAAATCGGCCGGGCCATGCAGTCGGGCCGGCACACACGAAGAGATCACCCAGCATGCAGGGAAATGCCTCGCCAGGCGGCCGGCGCACGACCGCTTCGGCGCAACGCGCCGGTTCGTCCGACAATCACTCGCGCTCGCCTTCGGTGGCGCTCGCCGCCGGCGCGCCGGGCACCGTCGGAGCGGCCGGCGAGCGCGCGATCGGATCGCGCGGCGCGGCGGCCACCCGCACCGCGCTCACCGGATGGCGTGCGTGGTTCGTCGCCGCGGCCGTGCTCTGCGCGTACCTGTTGCCGGGCATCCTCGGCCACGATCCGTGGAAGCAGGACGAAACCTACACGTTCGGCATCATCCAGCACATGCTCGAAAGCGGCGATTTTGTCGTGCCGACCAACGCAGGGCAGCCGTTCCTCGAAAAGCCGCCGCTGTACGACTGGGTCGCCACCGGCTTCGCATGGCTCTTTTCCCGCTTCCTGCCGCTGCACGACGCCGCCCGGCTTGCGAGCGCCCTCTTCGCCGCGCTCGCGTTCGGCTTCACGGCCCGCGCCGCGCGCGTCGCGACGGGCGCGGCGCGCTGGCTCGAGTTGCCGGTGATCGGCACCGTCGCGCTGTGCGCAGGCTCGCTCGTCGTCATCAAGCATTCGCACGACCTGATGACCGACGTCGCGCTGATGGCGGGCGCCGCGATGGGCTTTTGCGGGCTGCTCGAACTCGTGATCCGGCACGCCGGCGACGCGTTCGGCGCGCGCGCCGAACGCCCGCCCGCGAACCGCTTCGCAGCCCCGCTCTTCGGCCTGGGCGTCGGCATCGCGCTGATGTCGAAGGGCCTGTTCGTGCCGCTCGTGTTCGGCGCGACGCTTGCCGCGACGCTCGTCCTGTACCCCGCCTGCCGCAGCCGCGCGTTCTTCCGCTCGCTCGCGATCGCCGCGCTCGTGTGCGCGCCGTTCGCACTGATCTGGCCGACCGCGCTGTTCCTGCGCTCCGAATCGCTGTTCCTCGTCTGGTTCTGGGAAAACAACGTCGGACGCTTCTTCGGTTTCTCGGTGCCGACGCTCGGCGCCGAGAACGACAAGCCGCTCTTCATCTGGCGCGCGCTGCTCACGGTCGGCTTCCCGGTGGCTCCGCTCGCGCTCGTCGCGCTCGCGCGCGGCCTCTGGCGCGACTGGCGCGCGCCGCGCGTCGCGCTGCCGCTCACGTTCGCGGGCATCGGGATGGTCGTGCTGCACATCTCCGCGACGTCGCGCCAACTGTACATCCTGCCGTTCATCGCGCCGCTCGCGCTCGTCGCCGCGCAGGCGATTCCACGCCTGCCGCAGCGCCTGCATGCCGCGTGGGACTATGCGAGCCGGCTGCTGTTCGGCGCCGCCGCGGCGCTCGTGTGGATCGTCTGGTCACTGATGTCCGATCACGGTGGCCCGCGCGCCGGCTTGCAATGGCTCGGCCGCTGGCTGCCGCTCGACTGGACGATGCCGATCGAGCCCGCGCTCGTGCTGTCCGCGCTCGCGATCACGATCGGCTGGGTCGGCCTGCTGCCTTCGCTGCGGCTCGCGGGCAAGTGGCGCGGCGCGCTGTCGTGGGCGATGGGCGCGCTCGTCGCGTGGGGGCTCGTCTATACGCTGCTGCTGCCGTGGCTCGACGTCGCGAAGAGCTATCGTTCGGTGTTCGAAGATCTGAATCGCCGGCTCGCGCTCGAATGGAACGACGGCGACTGCATGGCGAGCGTCGATCTCGGCGAGTCGGAAGCGCCGATGCTCTACTACTTCTCCGGCGTGCTGCACCAGCCCGTCGCCCAGCCGAACGCGAGCGCCTGCACGTGGCTCATCGTGCAGGGCACGCGCGCGAATCCGCCGGTGCTCGACGCCGAATGGAAACCGTTCTGGGCGGGTGCCCGGCCGGGCGACGAGCAGGAGATGCTGCGCGTCTACGTGCGCACGCCGGCCGCGGCACGCCCCGCCCATCCGTGACGGCCGCGGCGATCGGCCACGATGCCGCGTCGCGCGAGGACGCTTCCCGGCCGCGCGACGCCGGCCGGCGCTGATTCATGCGCCGTTTCATGCGTCGTTTCGTACGCCATTTCATACGTCGTTTCATACGTCGTTTCATGCGCCAGTTCACGCGCGGTTCATGCGATCGGAACGCCGAGCCGGCTTGACCGCCCCAGCCCGCCTACCCCGGCCGCGCTGCGGCGAACGCCGATGCGCGCGGCCGGTGCCCGCGTCGGCAGCCGGCCGCCTCACGGCCTCCTTCGGCGAATTCCCGTCCGCGCTCGAAGCCGGCGCGCCGACCCTAGCGCGTGCCGCGCCCGCCCGGCCGGGTCTCTGCGGCAAGCCATCCCGCCGCGATGCAGATCGCGTTCGCGACAAGCAGATAGCCGCTCGGCGCCATCGGGTTGCCGGTGGTGCCGATGAGCCAGGTGACGATGCTCTGCGCGGTGCCGCCGAACAACGACACCGCGACGGCGTAGACGATCGAGAATCCCGTCGAGCGCACGCGCTGCGGAAAGCTCTCGGCGATCAGCACGATGAGCGCCGCGCCGCTCATGCCGTGCAGGCCGGACAGCACGGTCAGCGTGGCGAGGAACACGGCGGGCGTCGGACGCGACACGATCAGTTGCAACGCTGGAAAGAGCAGCAGCAACAGCAGCACGCGCGGCCAGATCAGGATCGCGCGGCGTCCGACGCGATCCGACAGGCTGCCGCCCGCGAGCGCGCCCACCGCGAGCGCCGCGCCTGTCACGAACGTGGCGAGCATCGCGACGCCCCCCGGCAAATGCAGCTCGGTCAATGCAAACGTCGTCATGTAGTTGAGGAAGTACTGCGTGATCGTGCTGCCGAGCAGGACCATCAGGCCGATCGCGATCGGCCGCCGGTGCCGAGCGTTCAGCTCGCGCAGGATCTCGCGCGTCGTGCAATATGCGTGGCGCGGGTCGATCGTGTCGGATAACCGCCGGCGAATGTAGACGCCGACCGGCAGCACCAGCAGGCCGAGCGCGAACGGCACGCGCCAGCCCCACGCATCCAGCTCGGCCTCGGGCAGCGCGAGCGTCAGCGCGTAGCCCGCGAGCCCCGCCGCGACCGCCGCGAAACCTTGCGTCGCGACCTGCCAGCACGCGTACGCGGCGCGCTGCTCGGGCGGCGCGGCCTCGAGAATGTAGGTCGTCGCGGGCCCCGCCTCGCCGCCCCACGCGAGCCCCTGGATCAGCCGCGTGACGACGAGCAGGATCGGCGCCGCGACGCCGATCGTCTCGTATCCCGGCAGCACGGCGATCGCGCCCGTGCCGACCGCCATCATCGCGAGCGTCAGCGTCATCGCGGGCTTGCGTCCCGCGCGGTCCGCGTACGCGCCGATCACGAGCGCGCCGAGCGGCCGCACGACGAAGCCGAGCCCGAACACGGATACCGACAGCAGCAGGCTCACGAACGGGCGCTGCGTCGGGAAGAACGTGCGGCCGATCATCACCGCGAAGGTCGCATAGGCGCCGAAGTCGAAGAATTCGATCGCGTTGCCGAGCGCAACCGCCGCGACGTCGCGACGGGCGTCGGCGCGTGCCGCATCCGCGCCGTCCACGCCGGCCATCCCGGCCATCCCGGCCATCCCGGCCATCCCGGCCATGGCGGCCGCACAGGCCGCACCGTCGGCGCCGGCTCCGCATCCCGGCGCCGGCGGGCAAGCGGATTCAAGCGGGTCTTTCATGAAGCGCCCTCGATCGAAGCGACGACGATACCGGTCGCGGACGCCGCGCCGGCGCGACAAGCGGCGCGCCCGGCGAGACCGGAGGCGGTATCACGATGAATGGGCCCAAAGGGCGGGAAAAAATAGGTTCATCGCAGAAAACCGTGGAGCCTTGGAGAACGATTGCGTAACCTGACGCCTGATTTTATGGATGTCAGGAGGCGGAATTGCTCGATCGCAAGGCACTTCAGGCACTGGGTTGCTGGACAGGCTATCGGCTGGAGCGGGTGGAGTGGCCGCAGGGCGATAGCCGCACGCTGTCGCTCTACCTGAAGCCGGTCAGTCAGATCATGTACTGCGAGCAATGCGGTGCGCGTTGCCAGCAGATTCATGAAACGACCGTACGGCGGGTACGTGATCTGCCGTTGTTCGAGTACCGGGTGGTGCTGCACGTGCCTCGACGCCGAGTCTGGTGCGAACGCTGCGGCGCAGCGCGGCTGGAGAAGCTGGACTGGCTGGGCCGCTACCAGCGGGTGACGCAGCGGTTTGCCAAGGCCTGCGAGAAGTTGCTGCAGGCCGCCAGCGTACAGGCCGTGGCGGCCTTCTACGATCTGGGCTGGCACACGGTCAAATCGATCGACAAGATGCGCTTGCGCGCGCGCGTGGCCGAACCGGACTGGTCGACGATCCGTTATCTGGCGATGGACGAGTTCGCGCTCCATAAAGGCCATCGCTACGCCACGGTGGTGGTTGATCCGATCGGCCGACAGGTCCTCTGGGTTGGGCCCGGACGGTCACGCGAGACGGCGCGCGCCTTCTTCGAACAACTCCCCGAAGGCGGGGCCGAGCGCATCGAAGCGGTCGCAATCGACATGACCACGGCCTATGAGCTGGAGATCAAGGAACAGTGCCCGCAGGCGGAAATCGTCTTTGACCTGTACCACGTCGTGGCCAAGTACGGTCGCGAGGTGATCGATCGGGTACGGGTGGATCAGGCCAACCAACTGCGACATGACAAGCCGGCCCGCAAGGTTCTGAAGTCCAGTCGCTGGTTGCTGCTGCGCAACCGTCATAACCTGAAGCCAGAACAGGCCGTGCATCTGAAGGAACTGCTGGCGGCCAATCAGTCGCTGTTATGCGTCTATGTGCTGCGCGACGAGCTCAAACGGCTCTGGTTCTACCGCAAGCCGGCCTGCGCGGAAAAGGCTTGGGGGCAATGGTTCGAACAGGCTCAGCAAAGCGGGATCGCCGCCTTGCAAAAGTTCGCCCAGCGCTTGCAGGGTTACTGGCACGGAATCGTGGCCCGCTGCCGCCATCCGCTCAATACCAGCGTCGTCGAAGGCATCAACAACACGATCAAGGTCATCAAGCGCCGCGCTTACGGGTACCGCGACGAGCAATACTTCTTCCTCAAGATCCGCGCCGCGTTCCCCGGGATTCCGCGATGAACCAAAAAATAGGCGGGCAAGCGTGCGACGCCGGCGCGCCGGCTCGACCGCATCAGCGCGGCGGCGCCGGCCAGCGGGGCATCTCGCCGCGCCAGGCCTCGTACGCGCGACCGAGCTGCAGCACGAGCCGATCGGCAAAACGCGGCCCGACGATCTGCTGGCCGATCGGCATCCCGTCGCGCGCGAAGCCGCAGTTGATCGACAGCGCCGGCTGCTCGCCCATGTTCCACGGAACCGTGAACGCGATGTGCTCGAACGGCCGCGCAGGATCATCGGTCGGCCCCGCCCATTCGGCCGGAAAGCCGGTGACGACGTTGGTCGGCGACAGCACCGCGTCGACCGACTGGAACAGGCGTGCGGCGGCCGCGCGCATCTCGAACGTCGCGCCGAAGCCGCGCACCGCCTCGACGCCCGACACCGACGCGCCCTGCCCCGCCCATTCGGCGATGTACGGCAGGATGCGCGCGCGCGCCGCGTCCGGCAGCCGTTCGAGGTCCGCCCATAGCCGCGCCCGCCAGAAGCGGTCGAGCCCCTCGAGCATCGGCCGCGACAGCACGGGCGGCGCGGCGACGATCCGCGCGCCGTGCGCGGCGAAACGCTCGGCCGCCGCCTCCACCGCGGCGACGATCTGCGGATCCGGCGCGAGTCCGCAGCCGGCGTCGAGCATCAGGCCGATCCGCATGCCCTTGACGTGCGCGGGCGCGATCGACCAGTCGATCGTCTCCGGCGGCAGGCTCGTCGCGTCGCGCCAGTCCGGCCGCGACAGGAAGCGCATCAGCAGCGCCGCATCGTCGATCGTGCGCGTCATCGGCCCCGCGCAGCGGCCCGTGTAGTACGGCTCGATCGGAATCCGCCCGTTCGACGGCTTGAAGCCGACGATCCCGCACCAGCCGGCCGGCAGCCGGATCGACCCGCCGATGTCGGTGCCGACGTGCAGCGGCCCGTAGCCCGCGGCGGCGGCCGCCGCCGCGCCGCTGCTCGATCCGCCCGGATTCAGATCGAGCCGCCACGGGTTGCGCGTGATGCCGTACAGGCTCGACAGCCCCGACGACAGCATCGCGTAATCGGGCACCGTCGTCTTGCCGATCACGACCGCGCCCGCTTCGCGCAGCCGCGCCGCGGCGGGCGCGTCGACGGTCGCGGGCGGCGCGTCGGCGGCGGCCGCCGAGCCTTGCGCCACCCGGTCGCCCTGCGTCGCGATCAGTTCCTTGATCGTCACCGGCACGCCGTCGATCTCGCTGAGCGACGCGCCCGCCGCCCAGCGGCGCGTCGACGCGAGCGCCTCGTCACGCACGCGCGCCGGATCGAAGCGGCACAGCGCGTTCAGATGCGGCTCCCAACGGGCAATGTGGTCGAGCAGCGCGTGCGCGTAATCGACGGGCGTCACGCTGCGGTTCTTGAACCGCTCGGCAAGCGAGCAAGCGCTCAGGTCGAGCAACTCGGACATGATATCGGCCTCGCAAGGTTGGAGACGGGCGGCCCGGGCCTTCGCCCGTAGCCGCCCGTCGTCGGTGGAACGCACGATAGCAACGCAAAAACGGCGGCGGACAGCGCGACCGGCCTCGCATCGCGCGCCGCCCTTTTCTTCGATCGGCCGCGCCTTCGCGGCGCGCCCTGCGGCTCGCGACGAAGACGGCCGCGCGCGGCGAAGGCGCGTCGAACGCGCCCGAAGACGGCCGAACGCGGACGAGCCTGCAGCCGATGCGCGGCGGCGCGCGCCGCGCGAGCCCGCGCCCGACGCGCCCCCGGATGCGTGCGGCGGGCAGGCCGCCCCGCGCGCCGGCCCACGCTCAGAACGACGAGCCCGGTTCCTTCAGGAACGCGGCCTCCGCGTCGGTCGACGCACGGCCCAGAATCGCGTTCCGATGCGGAAAGCGCCCGAAACGCTCGATCACGACCGCGTGGCGCAGCGCGTAATCGTGATAGCCCGCGCAGCCGGCCTCGTCCTTGATCTGCGCGCAGAGCCGCACCGCCTCGCGCTGGCTGTCGGGCGATTCGTCGTGCTCGAACGGCAAATACGCAAATGCGCGGTGATGGCCCGTCGGCAGCGCGCGGTCGCCGCCCGACGCGACGAGCGCCTTCGCGTGCGCGAGCGCCGCGCGGTCGGCCGCGAACGCGAGCGGCGTGCCCCGATGGATGTTGCGCGGGAACTGGTCGAGCACGACGATGAGCGCGAGCGCGCCGAGCGGCGTGCCCGCCCATGCGTCGAGCTCGCCTGCCTTCGCCGCGTCGGCGAGCGCGCCGAACCGCTCGCGCAGTTGCGCATCGAGCGCCGGCGCGCCGCCGAACCACATCGGGCGCGCCGTGCCGAACGCCGGATCGTCGGGCGCGCCGAACCAGAAATCGAGCACCTCGCGCGCGCGGGAATCGAGCGCCGCCCGCTCGCGCGCCGCGGCTTCGCGCGCGCCGTCGCTTGCGTGCGGGGCCGTCATGCGAGCTCCAGCACGAGACGGCGCGTGCGCGCGCTCTTCTTCTCGAGCTTCGCGACGCGCAGCGCGCCGATCTCCGCCGTGTTGCGCACGTGCGTGCCGCCGCACGGCTGCAGGTCGACGCCTTCGATCCGCAGCAGCCGCACGCGCCCGAGCCCCATTGGCGGCTTCACGCTCATCGTGCGCACGAGCTCCGGGCGCGCGACCATTTCGTCGTCGGTGATCCATTCGGTCGTCACCGGATGCGCGCCGCCGACGAGCTCGGCGAGTCGCGCCTGCACATGCTCGCGATCGATCGGCTCGACCGTCGCGAAATCGATCCGAACGTAATCGGCGGTCACGCTGCAGCCGTCGACCGGATACGGCAGCACCGCGCACAGCAGATGGCTCGCCGTGTGCAGCCGCATCCGGCGGTGCCGCGGCGCCCAATCGATTTCGGCGACGAGCGCATCGCCCGGCTTCACGCCCGCCGCGAGCGCCGCCTGCCCCGGCGCGAGCACGTGCACCGCGTCGTCGGGCGTCGCGCCGTCGAACTTCGCCTTGCGCGTGTCGGCGACGGCGAGCGCCGCGCCGCCCGCGAGCGTCAGCGTGCCGCTGTCGCCCGCCTGGCCGCCGCCGAGCGGGTAGAACACGGTTCGATCGAGATGGATGCCGGCTTCGTCGACGGCGGTGACGAGCGCGTCGCAACGCGTCAGATAAGCGTCTTCGCGAAAGAGAGCTTGAGTGGCCATGGGACGTCTCGGATATCGTTATCGGTGATCGGGGCGATCAGTATGCGGCGCGCCGCGCGCGCCGCGACAGGCGCAATTGCGCGCGGCACGCCCCGAAGCGTACCGGAATTTCAACCGGGACGGTTTCGCATCCAGTCGGCCGTGTCGTGGAACGAATGCATCAGCCGCTCGCGCAGCGGCTCGTCGAGGCCCACGTCCTGCATCGCCCACGCGATGCAGCGCAGCCACTGGTCGCGCTCGGACGACGCGATCGGAAACGGCAGATGCCGCGCGCGCAGCCGCGGATGGCCGAAGCGCTCGATGTAGTGGTCGGGCCCGCCGAGCCAGCCGCACAGAAACCAGAACAGCTTGTCGCGCGAGCCTTCGAGCGTCGGCGGATGCAGCGCGCGAATGCCGGCGAATTCGGGCTCGAGGTCCATCAGGTCGTAGAAACGGTCGACGAGCTCGCGCACGCGCGCCTCGCCGCCCACGAGTTCGAACGCCGTCGGTGGCGACGGCGCGTCATCGGTGACATCGATCATACGGGAATCGGTGGAATCGGTGGAATCGAAAAACAAGATCGCGCAAACCCATCGGAGAACGCCCCGGCGGATCGCCCGAAGATACCGCGTGCGCGCGCTTCATGCATCGCGCAGCGATTGCAGCGCCGGCCGGCGCAGCACGCCGCGCAGGCCGAGCCACCCCGCCGCGCCCGCGCACGCGACGCCCGCCGCGATGCCGGCCGGTACGAGCCACGGGTCGGGCGCGAGCTGGAAATCGAACACGCGCGACGCGAGCACCGCGCCGACCACAAGCGCGCCCGCCGCCGCCATCGCGCCCGCGAGCACGCCGACGACGACGAACTCCGCGCGCTGCACGGCGACGACCTGCTTGCGCGACGCGCCGAGCGCGCGCATCAGCGCGGCCTCGCGCACGCGCTCGTCGCGCGAGCCGGCGAGCGCCGTATACAGCACGAGCACACCCGCCGCGAGCGTGAAGCCGAACAGGAACTGCACCGCGCCGATCACCTGCAGCAGCACGCGCTCGAGCTGCGCGAGGATCGGGCCGACGTCGATCGCCGTCAGGTTCGGGTAGCGTGCGATCAGGCCGTCGAGCACGCGCTCGCGCGCGGCGGGCAAATGGAAGCTCGTGATGTAGGTGGCCGGAAAATCGCGCAGCGCCGCGGGCGGCATCAGCACGAAGAAGTTCACGCGGAACGTGCCCCAATCGAGCTTGCGCACGCTCGTCACCGGCGCGTCGACGGTGAGGCCCGTCACGTCGAAACGCAGCGTGTCGCCCGTTTTCACGCCCAGCGTCTTCGCGAGCCCCGCCTCGATCGAGATCTGCGGCACGCCCGACGCGCCGAACCAGTCGCCCGCGACGAGCCGGTTGTCCTCGGGCAGCCGTGTCGTGTACGAGAGGTTGAACTCGCGATCGACGAGGCGGCGCGCGTCGTCGCGCTTGTAGTCGTCCGGATTCACCGGCTTGCCGTTCACCGCGACGAGCCGCCCGCGCACCATCGGCGACAGCGCCGGATCGGCGATGCCGTTCGCCGCGAGATAGCGGACGACGTCGTCGCGCTGGTCGGGCTGGATGTCGATCAGGAACTGGTTCGGCGCGTCGGGCGGCGTCGACTGCCGCCAGCCGGCGACGAGATCGTTGCGCGTGATCGCGATGAGCAGCAGGCACATCAGACCGAGCGCGAGCGCGGTGATCTGCAGCGCGCTCGCCGCGCCGCGCCGCTCGAGCGACGCGAGCGCGTGGCGCCAGCCGAGCCCCGCCGCGACGCGGCCGTCGCGCACGAGCCGCGCGAGCGCGACGAGCGCGAGCCGCGCGATGAGCGCGAACAGCACGAGGCTGCCCGCGAAGCCGCCCGCGACGATCGCGCCGAGCGTCAGGTTGCCCGCCGCCGCGATCAACAGCGCCGCGAAGAGCGCGATGCCCATCGCGTAGCCGACCCACGCGACGCGGCCGGCGTCGCCCCATTCGCGGCGCAGCACGCGCACCGGCGGCACGCGCGTCAACGGCGCGAGCGGCGGCAGCGCGAAGCCGAGCAGCAGCACGAGCCCGGTTCCGACGCCGATCGCCGCCGGCCATGCCGAAGGCGGCGGCAGCACGACGTCGATCAGGCTGCCGAGCGCGCGCAGCAGCACGAGATGGCCGACGTAGCCGAGCGCCGCGCCCGCCGCGCCGCCCGCGAGCCCGAGCAGCGCGAATTCGATCGCGAACAGCGCCGACAGCGTGTGCCGGCTCGCGCCGAGGCAGCGCATCGCCGCGCAGCCGTCGAGATGGCGGCGCATGTAGCGCTGCGCGGCCATCGCGATCGCGACGGCCGCGAGCAGCGCGGTCAACAGCGCGACGAGCGTGAGGAAATGGCGCGCGCGGTCGAGCGTCTGCCGCACCTGCGGCTGGCCTTCCTGCAGCGATTCGAGCGCGACGCCGCGCAGCTTGCCGCCGTCGACGCGCGCATGCGCGCATGCGCGTAGCGCGCGAAGCGCTCGACGGCCGCATCGTCGCCCGCGACGAGGAGCCGGTACGTGACGCGGCTGCCGTAGCCCGTGAGCCCCGTCGATTCGAGCTCGTCCGCGCGCAGCATCACGCGCGGCGAGAAATTGACGAACGAGAAGCCGCGGTCGAGCTCGCGGGTGATCGCCGCGCCGATCGTGAACGTGCGGCCGCCGACGCGCAGCGCGTCGCCGACCTTCAAATGGAGCGCGTCGAGCAGCGACGGATCGACCCACACCGTGCCCGAGGCTGGAATCGAGCCGGCGGCGCGGCCGGGCGCGTTCGCCTCGGGCGCGATCTCGACCGCGCCGCGCAGCGGATAGCCGGCCGACACCGCCTTCACGGCCGCGAGCCGCACGGGCGGCGAGCTGCCCGCGCCCACCATGCTGGGAAAGACCGCGGTCGTCGCGGTCGCGAGGCCGAGCGTTCGCGCCTCGTGCGCGAACGCCGGATCGACCGGATGATCGGCCCGCACGACGAAATCCGCGCCGAGCATCCGGCGTGCGTCGCGCTCGAGCCCCTGGCGCAGCCTATCGGCGAGAAAGCCGACGCTCGTGAGCGCCGCGACGGCAAGCACGAGCGCGAGCGCGACGAGCGTCAACTCGCCCGCGCGCCAGTCGCGCAGCGTCATCCGCCCGGCCTGCCGCAGCAGATCGACGAGGCCGAAACGGCGGCCGGCCGGCCTCGCTTTGCCCGCCGCCGTCAATCGCGCTTGCTCCCGATCGAATTCAGCCGCGACACCATGTGGTTCGCCATCCCGCGAAAGCCGCCCGACACGCCGCGCCAGAGGCGCGGCAACGCCCACGCGGAAAACGCGAGAAAGCCGATCATCAGCGCGAGGAACAGCAGCGGCACGAAGAATGCGAGCACGAGGCCGCCGACCGTGAGCCCGTCCTCCGTCGTCGACGCGATCCAGTTCGAGATCGGTTCCGGCGACAGATTGATGAGTGCGCGCGTGCCCGCCTTCGCGATATGCGCGGAACCGGCGAGCGTGCCGCCCGCGAGGCCCGCGACGACGAGGAGCGCGGGATCGGCGTGGCCGAGCGACGCCGCCGCGAGCACCGCGCCCGCGGGAATCCGGATGAACGTGTGGACGGCGTCCCACAGCGAATCGAACGCGGGAACCTTGTCGGCGAGGAACTCGGCGACCGCGAGCACGGCGGCCGAGCCGATCACCCACGGCGACGTGAGCACCGCGAGCGTGTCGGGCAGATGAATGAAGCCGGCGCGCGCGAACACGCCCGCGATCAGCACGGTGAGATAGAGGCGCAGGCCGCTCGCCCACGCGAGCCCCGCGCCGAGCGAAATGGCTTCGACCATGTGCCGCCTCCTTGCGCAATGCGCGCGGTTCGAGGGCGGGCCGCGCCCGGGCTCGGGCGAAGCGGCCCATCGACCCGCCGGCCCCGCCGATTCACGCGCGGCGGCGGGACATTGTCAGATGGATTGCGCTTCATTATAGACGCGCGCCGCGCACAACCGCCGTAGCGCCGACGCAGGGGCAAACCCTGCGCTCAGCCGGCCGACGACAGCTTCAGGCCGACGAGCCCGGCGACGATCAGCGACGCACTCGCGATCCGGGCGAGCGTCACCGCTTCGCCGAGCATCACGATCCCGAAAATGAACGCGCCGACCGCGCCGATGCCCGTCCAGACCGCGTACGCGGTGCCGAGCGGCAATTCGCGCATCGCGACGGCGAGCAGGCCGAAGCTGCCGAGCGCGGTGACGATCGTGAAGACGGACGGGCCGAGACGCGTGAAGCCCTCGGACGATTTGAGACCGGCCGCCCACGCAACTTCGAGCAAACCGGCGACGAGAAGCCACAGCCAAGGCATGCGGAGACTCTCCATGAATCAATTGGGGTCGTCCCCGTTGAACATCGACGGCCCGGGGTCGTCCCCGGGCAGCGAAAGTATAACAACAGGCTTACAGCCTTGCCGGCCGGCCGCGCCGGCGGCATCGAGACATCGCGTGCGCGTTCGCGAGCCCCTTCATGCCGGCGCCCGCGCGTCGAACGCGCCGGCAGGACAACGCGCGCCGCGCTGCGCGGTCACTTCGACGCGGGCTTTCCGCCGCGTTGCGCGATCGGCCAGCCGTGCGCATCGAGCTGCACGCAGCGGTCGTCGCGATAGAGCGCCCATTCCTCGCACTCGCGCCCGTCCTTGAACGCGCAGATGCCGAACTGGCCGCGCGGCCCATCGTGGATCACCACCTTGCCGCCCAGCTTTTCGCAATTCACCGACGCCGGATTCGCGAGCGTGGTCGACTGATTCGGCGGCAACGGCTGCGCAAGCGCCGTCGCGGCGGCGATGCCCAATGCGCAACCGAACAGTAGACGGACGAGCATGGCTGACCTCCTCAAGATATTTGTCGAGCATTCAGCATAAGAGAAAAATGCCCGACGCGGCGCCGGGCGCGATCGAAAACGTGCTCGGGCCGCCCCGGAGCGGGCGGCTTCCGCGCTCGATACCCGGCGATGCGCGGCGCGAGCCGGGGCGTTCGGGCGCGGCGGCGGGAAACGATGACCGGCGATGACCAACGACGACGGGCGGCGAGCGGCGGCCGGCGAGAGACCAAGGCCGGATGGCGACGGCAAGCCGGATGGCGAGCGAAAAACCGCGGGCGGAAATCGGTGGTTAGTGGGCGGGGGGCGGGGGGCGGTGGCCGGCAACCCATGAGCCGCAAGCCACACCGTGGCCCGCGCGCCGGCCTCGCCCGCCCCGGCGCGTCAGCCCGCGCCGACGAGCCGGTAACCGACGCCCGTCTCGGTCACGATGTGCTGCGGCTGCGCGGGGTCGGCCTCGAGCTTCTGCCGCAAATGCGCCATGTAGATCCGCAGGTAGTGGTGGCTCTCGACGTGCGTCGGCCCCCAGACGTCGCGCAACAGCTGGCGGTGCGTGAGCACGCGGCCCGCGTGCCGCACGAGCGTCGCGAGCAGCCGGTATTCGAGCGGCGTCAGATGCACGACCTCGCCGCCCCGCCATACCCGCCGCAGCGCGAGGTCGACGCTCACGTCGCCGAACCTGACGACCGGCGATTCGGCCGCGCCTGCCTGATTGCGCCGCCGCAGATGCGCGCGGATCCGCGCGAGCAGCTCGGATACGCCGAACGGCTTCGTCAGGTAATCATCCGCGCCGGCGTCGAGCGCGGCCACCTTCTCCTCCTCGTGCGTGCGCGCCGACAGCACGATCACCGGCATCTCGGACCAGCCGCGCAGCTCGCGGATCACGTCGAGGCCGTCGCCGTCCGGCAGGCCGAGATCGACGATCGCGAGATCGGGCTTGCGGGTCGCGGCCTCGATCAGGCCCTGGCGGCCCGTTTCGGCGTCGAACACGGCGATCCCCTCTTCCTCGAGCGCGCTGCGCACGAAACGGCGAATCTGTTTTTCGTCTTCGATCAGGACGACGGTAACGGTCGGTTCACTCATGGGCATGCGGTGGTTCGTTGGATAGCGGCGGCGCACCGCCGTCGCGGCGCGGCGCGTCCGCCGCGGCGGCCTGGCCGGGCACCGGGCGAGCCGCCGCGGCGAACGCACGCTCGCCGGCGACGCGCCTGCCGGCGATGCGCCTGCCGGCCGCGCGCCCCGCATCACGCATGCCGCTCGCGTCCGCCGCCGCGCCCGCGTCGTCATCCGGCGCCTCGTCGCCGGCGCCGGGCTCGGGCGGCGGCGTGTCGACGGGCAGCGTGAACCAGAAACGCGCGCCCTCGACCCGGCCATCCGGCCCGAGCCGGTTGAGCGCACCGATTTTACCGCCGTGCGCGTCGACGATCGCGCGGCAGATCGCGAGCCCGAGGCCGATGCCGGGCGTCGCCGATTCCTTCTCGCCGCGCGTGAACTTCTCGAAGATCCGCGCCTCCATCCCGGCCGGCAGCCCGGGGCCGTGGTCGTCGACGAACACGCGCACGAACGGCCGGCCGTCGTCGACGATGCGCTCCGCGCCGATCTCGATCGGCGTGTCGAGCGGCGTGTACTTCGCCGCGTTCTCGAACAGGTTCGCGAAAAGCCGCTCCATCAGCACCGCGTCCGTCTGCAGGAGCGGCAAGTCGGCCGGCAGCCGCACGCGCGCCGGATGGCGCGCGAGCACGCGCTTGCACGCGGCGAGCGCCGCGCCGACCGTCTCCTCGAGCAGCGACCACTGGCGTTTCAGTTGCAGGCTGCCCGCCTGCAACCGCGCCATGTCGAGCAGGTTCGTGACGATCCCCGTCATCCTGAGCGCCTCGTCGTGAATCGCGTCGACGAGCTCGTCCTCGCGCGCGGGCGAGCCCTCGCGCGTCGCGCCGCGCGCGTTCGCGAGCATCGACGACAGCCCGACGATCGCCGTGAGCGGCGTGCGCAGATCGTGCGAGATCGCCGACAGCAGCGAGTTGCGCAGCCGCTCCGATTCCATGTTGACGAGCGCGTCGCGCGCGATCTCGACATAGTGGACGCGCTCGACCGCGAGCGCGATCTGCGCGGCGAACGCGTCGAGCATCCGCCGCTGCTCGGGCACCTCGAGCTCGCCCGGATCCTTCGTGACCACGGCGAGCACGCCGCGCGTGCGCATCGGCGCCTTCAGCGGCAGATAGAGCGCGGCGGCCGCGGGCAGCGTGTCGGTGCCGTGTCCGGCCGGCTTCTGCTGGTCGTACACCCATTGGCCGACGTCGATATCGAGCGCCGCGCCGGTGATCGTCACCGCCTCGTCGGGGTTCTCGATCTTCTGCCGGACCTTGTCGCCGCTGTCCGGCAGCAGCATCGCGACGCGCGCGCGGAACACCTCGGACACGTGCCGGCTGCCGATCTCGACGATCTGCTCGGCCGTGAGCGCCGCCGCGAGCTCGCGCGCCATCGCGTACATCGCGCTCGTGCGCCGCTCGCGGCGCTGCGCGATCGCCGCGCCGCGCGTGAGGCTCGACGTCAGATGGCTGATCACGAGCGACGTGAGCAACATCCCGAAGAAGGTCAGCAGATACTGCGTGTCCGTCACGGAAAACGACATCCGCGGCGGCACGAAGAAGTAGTCGAACGCGGCGACCGACAGGAACGACTGCACGACGCCCGGCCCACGCCCGAGGCGCACCGCCGAGAACACGACGCCGAGCAGGTACAGCATCACGAGATTCGTGAGGTCGAGATGGCCCTGCAGCAGGTTCGCGGCGCCCGTGATCAGCGCGCAGATCGCGGCCGCGTAGCCGTAGTGGCGCGGCGGCGAACGGCCGTCGACGACGCTCGAGAACGCGTCGCGCCACGCGCGCGCGCGCGCGTCGAGCGGCGCGCGCGCATCCTCGCTCGCCGACGCGCGGATCAGCATCAGGTCGAGGTCGCCCGCGCGCTCCGCGAGCTGCTCGCCGAACGGGCGCGAGAAGCGGCGCAGGAAGCCCGTCTTCGACGAGCCGCCCGCGACGATCTTCGACGCGTTGCGCACCTGCGCGTAGCCGATCAGCGCGGCGACCGCGTCCGCGCCCGTGAGCGTCGCCGTCTCGGCGCCGAGCTCGGCCGCGAGCTTCAGTGCATTGAGCGTGCGCTGTCGGAGCGCGTCAGGCAGCCGCGCGAGCCGCGGCGTCTCGACGTACACCGCGAGCCAGTCGGCCTTCAGGCTCGCGGCGAGGCGCGCGGCCGCGCGCACGAGCGTCGGCGCCTCGGCGCCCGGCCCCACGCACACGAGCAGGCGCTCGCGCGCCTGCCAGATGCGCTGGATCGAGCGGTCCGCGCGGTACTCGCGCATCTGCGCGTCGACGCGGTCGGCCGTGCGGCGCAGCGCGAGCTCGCGCAGCGCGATCAGGTTGCCCTTGCGGAAGAAGTTGCGCACCGCCCGCTCGGCCTGCTGCGCCATGTAGACCTTGCCTTCGCGCAACCGGCTCAGCAGTTCCTCAGCGGGCAGATCGACGAGCGTGACTTCGTCGGCCGCGTCGAACACGCGGTCGGGCACGGTCTCCCACACGCGAATGCCCGTGATCGCGCCGACCACGTCGTTCAGGCTCTCGAGATGCTGGACGTTGACGCTCGTGTAGACGTCGATGCCCGCGTCGAGCAGCTCGTACACATCCTGCCAGCGCTTCAGGTGGCGCGCGCCCGGCACGTTCGAGTGCGCGAGCTCGTCGACGAGGACGAGCCGGGGCCTGCGCGCGAGCGCCGCGTCGAGATCGAACTCGCCGATCGTGCGGCCGCGATACTCGATCTGCATGAGCGGCAGCACGTCGAGCCCGTCGAGCAGCGCCGCCGTCTCGCTGCGCCCGTGCGTCTCGACGATGCCGACGACGACGTCGACGCCCTCCTGCTTGCGCGCGCGCGGCGAGCAGCATCGCATAGGTCTTGCCGACGCCCGCCGACGCGCCGAAGAAGATCTTCAGCCTGCCGCGCTGCTGCTTTTCCTCCTCCCGCTGGATCTTGTCGAGGAGTTGGTCAGGATCGGGACGGTTCATGCGAAGGCGAGATCTGCGGTTGGCGGCGAAAATTCATTGTCGTTCGAAAACGCCCGAGAAGGAAAGGACAGCGCGGCAGGCGCGCCGTCCGGCGTTCGAGCCGGCGCGAGCAGCCCGATGCGCGCGGCCGAATTCGCCGCGCTCCGGCCCGCCTGCGTCCCCGCCCGCGCCTTCATCCGCGTTCTCGTCCGCGCGTTCGCCGCGATGCACGGCGCGCCCCCGCCGGGCGGCGCGCCGTGAGACGCCACGACACCACGACGCCGCGCGGCGAGGCGCATCGCCGCTTCAATGCGCGGCCTGCGCGGCGTCGAGCGCGAGATTGAGCTTCAGCACGTTCACTCGCGGCTCGCCGAGCACGCCGAACTGGCGGCCGGACGTGTGGTCGGCGACGAGGCGGCGCACGTCGGCGTCCGCCATCTTGCGCGCACGCGCGACGCGCGCGACCTGATAGTCGGCCGCGGCCGGGCTGATCTCGGGATCGAGCCCGCTCGCCGAGGCCGTCACGAGATCGACGGGCACGGGCTGCGACAGATCGGTGCCCGCCGCCTTCAGCGCGTCGAGCCGGCTCTTCACCTGATCCTTCAGCGCAGGGTTGAGCGGCCCGAGATTCGAGCCGCCCGAGCCCGCCGCGTTGTACGGCATCGGGCTCGTCGCCGACAGGCGGCCCCAGAAGTACTGCGGCGCGTCGAACTGCTGGCCGATCAGCGCGGAGCCCACGACCCTGCCGCCCTTCTCGATGAGGCTGCCGTTCGCCTGCGCGGGGAACACGGCCTGCCCGAAGACCGTCATCACGGCCGGATACGCGAGCCCCGTGACGGCGACCAGCACGACGAACACGACGATGAGCGGACGAAACAGTGATTTCATGGCGATGTTCCTTTAAACCCAGCCGAGCGCGGCGAGCACGACGTCGATCAGCTTGATGCCGACGAACGGCACGAGAATGCCGCCCAGGCCGTAGACGAGCAGATTGCGGCGCAGCAGCGTCGCGGCGCCGAGCGGACGATACTTCACGCCCTTGAGCGCGAGCGGAATCAGCAGCACGATGATGAGCGCATTGAAGATCACGGCCGACATGATCGCGGAGGCGGGCGTGGCCAGATGCATCACGTTCAGCGCGTTCAGCTGCGGATAGGTGGTCGCGAACGCGGCCGGAATGATCGCGAAGTACTTCGCGATGTCGTTCGCGATCGAGAACGTCGTGAGCGAGCCGCGCGTCATCAGCATCTGCTTGCCGATCTCGACGATCTCGATCAGCTTGGTCGGATTCGAATCGAGGTCGACCATGTTGCCCGCCTCCTTCGCGGCCTGCGTGCCGGTGTTCATCGCGACGGCCACATCCGCCTGCGCGAGCGCCGGCGCGTCGTTGGTGCCGTCGCCCGTCATCGCGACGAGCCGGCCCGCCGCCTGGTGCTCGCGAATCGTCGAGAGCTTCGTCTCGGGCGTCGCTTCCGCGAGGAAATCGTCGACGCCCGCTTCCGCCGCGATCGCCGCGGCCGTGAGCCGGTTGTCGCCCGTCACCATCACGGTCTTGATGCCCATCTTGCGCAGCTCCGCGAAACGCTCCTTGATGCCGCCCTTCACGATGTCCTTCAGCTCGATCACGCCGAGCACGCGCGCGAGCGCCCCCCGCTTCTCGGCGACCACGAGCGGCGTGCTGCCGCGCCGCGCGACGTCCGTCACCGCGTTCGTCACCTCGGCCGGAAAGCGTCCGCCGTGGCTCTCGACGTACTTCTTCACCGCGTCGGCCGCGCCCTTTCTGATCTCGCGCTCGGGCGAGAGGTCGACGCCGCTCATGCGCGTGTGCGCGGAGAACGACAGGAACACCGCGTGCAGCGCGCCCATGTCGCGCTGGCGAATGTTGAAGCGCTCCTTCGCGAGCACGACGATGCTGCGGCCCCCCGGCGTTTCGTCGGCGAGCGACGACAGTTGCGCGGCGTCGGCGAGCGTCGCCTCGGTCACCTCGGGCGCGGGCAGGAACGCCGACGCCTGCCGGTTGCCGAGCGTGATCGTGCCCGTCTTGTCGAGCAGCAGCACGTCGACGTCGCCCGCGGCCTCCACCGCGCGGCCCGATGTCGCGATCACGTTCGCCTGCATCATCCGGCTCATGCCGGCCACGCCGATCGCGGACAGCAGGCCGCCGATCGTCGTCGGGATCAGGCACACGAGCAGCGCGACGAGCGCGGTGATCGTCACGACGTGGCCCGAGTGCATCGCGTCGACCGAGAACATCGAGAACGGCAGCAGCGTCGCGGTGGCGAGCAGCATCACGATCGTCAGCGCGACGAGCAGGATCGTGAGCGCGATCTCGTTGGGCGTCTTCTTGCGCTTCGCGCCTTCGACCATCGCGATCATCCGGTCGAGGAACGCCTCGCCGGGGTTCGCCGTCACCTTGACGACGATCCAGTCCGACAGCACGCGCGTGCCGCCCGTCACCGACGAAAAATCGCCGCCCGATTCGCGGATCACCGGCGCGGATTCGCCGGTGATCGCCGATTCGTCGACCGACGCGACGCCCTCGATCACCTCGCCGTCGGCCGGAATCGTATCGCCCGCCTCGACGAGCACGACGTCGCCGCGGCGCAGATCGGACGCCGTCATGATGCGCACGGGCGACTTCGGATGCGGCTCGTTGAGCTTCTTGGCCATCACGTCCTTCTTCGCGCTGCGAAGCGACGCGGCCTGCGCCTTCGAGCGCCCCTCGGCGATCGCCTCGGCGAAGTTCGCGAACAGCACCGTGAACCACAGCCACAGCGCGACCGCGAGAATGAAGCCCGCGCGCGCCTCGGCCTGCCCCGTCAGCGCGGCGATCCAAAGGATCGTCGCCAGGATGCTGCCGACGTACACGCAGAACATCACCGGGTTGCGCAACTGCGTGCGCGGCGTGAGTTTCTTGAACGAATCGACGATCGCCGGGCGCACGAGCGCCGGGTCGAACATCGATCGCGTAGCGGAATGTTGAGTCATTGCAATCCTCAGATACGCAACGCCGGCCGGCCGGCGTTGCGCGAGTCCTCTCGTGTCGTGATGCGCGCTCAATGCGCGCCGACGAACAGCATCAGGTGTTCGACGCCCGGGCCGAGCGCGAGCGCGGGCATGTACGTGAGCGCGCCCACGAGCAGCACCGTGCCGAGCAGCAGCACGACGAACAGCGGGCCGTGCGTGGGCAGCGTGCCGCTCGTCGCGGCGATGCGCTTCTTCGCGGCGAGCGAGCCCGCGATCGCGAGCACCGGCACGATCGTGCCGAAGCGGCCGAACCACATCGCGATCGCCGTCATCCAGTTGTAGAACGGCGTGTTCACCGAAAGCCCGCCGAACGCGCTGCCGTTGTTGTTCGCGGCCGAGCTGAACGCATACAGGATTTCCGAGAAGCCGTGCGGGCCCGGATTCGCGATGCCCGCGCGCCCCGCGTCGGCGAGCACGGCGATCGACGTGCCGACGAGCACGAGCAGCGGCGTGAGCAGCACGACGATCGACACCATCTTCATCTCGTACGATTCGATCTTCTTGCCGACGTACTCGGGCGTGCGCCCGATCATCAGGCCCGCGACGAACACCGCGAGCAGCGCGAACACGAGCATTCCGTAGAGGCCGGAGCCGACGCCGCCGAAGATCACCTCGCCCAGTTGCATCAGCAGCATCGGCACGAGGCCGCCGACGGGCGTGAGCGAATCGTGCATCGCGTCGACGGCGCCGCACGACGCGGCCGTCGTCGCGACGACGAAAAGGCCCGTCTGCGCGATGCCGAAGCGCGTCTCCTTGCCTTCCATGTTGCCGCCCGCCTGCAGCGGGCTCGCCGCCTGATCGACGTTCAGCGACGCGAGCACGGGCGTGCCGCCCTGCTCCGCGCTCGTCTCGATGCCGATCGCCGCCGCGAGCGCGACGGTCATCGCGGCGAGCACCGCGACGCCCTGCCGGCGATCGCCGATCGTGTTGCCGAACACGAGGCAGAGCGCGGCCGGAATGATCAGGATCGCGAAGATCTCGAGGAAGTTCGAGAACGGCGTCGGGTTCTCGTACGGATGCGAGGAGTTGCCGTTGAAGAAGCCGCCGCCGTTCGTGCCGAGCATCTTGATCGCTTCCTGCGAGGCGACCGGGCCCATCGCGAGCGTCTGCGCTTTCACGCTCGTCTGCACCGTCACCGGGTTGCCCTTCGCGTCCTTGACGGGGTTGCCCTGCGCGTCGAGCCTGGGCGCCGCGTAGGACGTCGTCTGCAGCGTCGGCACGTCCTGGTACGCCTTCGTGTTCTGGATCACGCCCTGGCTCATCAGCAGCGCGGCGATGATCGCCGCCATCGGCACGAGTACGTAGAGCGTCACGCGCGTCACGTCGACCCAGAAGTTGCCGATCGTCTGCGCGGTATGCCGCGCGAAGCCGCGAATCAGCGCGAGCACGACGACGATGCCCGTCGCCGCCGACAGGAAGTTCTGCACGGTGAGGCCGAGCATCTGCGCGAGATAGCTGACGGTCTGCTCGGGCGTGTAGTCCTGCCAGTTCGTGTTCGTCACGAACGACACGGCGGTGTTGAGCGCGCCGTCCACCGTCATCGGGCCGAAGCCTTGCGGATTGCCGGGCAGCCATCCCTGCACGCGCAGCAGCGCGTACAGGAACAGCACGCCGAGCGCGTTGAACGCGACGGTGGCCAACGCGTACTGCTTCCAGCTCATCTCGGTGAGCGGATCGATGCCCGCGAGCCGGTACAGCGCGCGCTCGAGCGGGCCGAACACGCGCACCACGGCCGATGAGCCGTCCATCACGCGCGTCAGATAGCGCGCGACCGGCACCGCCGCCGCGATCAGGACGACGATGAAGATCGCCGCCTGCAACAGGTTGTTCGCGTTCATTCGATGTCCTCCGCGCGCAGCAGCGCGTAGACGAGATACGCGAACAGCAGGAACGTCGACGCTCCCGCCAACCATAGCATCCAGCTCATGAACGCCCCCCGCGACCGTATTGCGCAAGCTTCTCGCAACCGGCGATCAGCGCGAGTATCAATCCCGTGAAAAGCGCCAGACCGCCTATGTAAACCGCATCCATTCTTGTTTCTCCGTGTTCCAGATCGGACCGGTGAAACGTTAGAGGATCGCGCGTAAAGGGCGGGTCAAAGGTTCGCGGGGGGGTGTAAAAAACGCGTAAACGCGGGCGGGGCGCGCCGCGCGCGGCGCACGCGCGTGGCGGCACCGCGTTCGCTCGGAAACGGCGGAGCGGCGCCGGCGCGCGTGGCGCGATCGAGGCTGCGCCGTTCGCGCGCGGAGATGCCGGCACGCGCAAATGCGACGCATCGGATACCGGCCCGCGCGGCGCTAGCTCGTTCGCGCGCAGCCGGCGAACGAGCCGGCACGCGGCGCGCGATGCGCGCGCGGGCCCGGCCGCGGCGCGCCCGCGGCCGCATGAGGCTCAGGGCAGCAGGACCGTCGAGCCCGTGGTGCGCCGCGCCTCGAGGTCGCGGTGCGCCTGCGCGACGTTCTCGAGCGGATAGCGCTGCCGGATGCTCGTCTTCACGCGGCCGGACGCGAGCACGTCGAACAGCTCGGCCGCGTTGCGATCGAGATCCTCGCGCTTGGCGATGTACGAGAACAACGTCGGCCGCGTGAAGAACAGCGAGCCGCGCGACGAGAACTCCTTCGAGTCGATCGGCGGCAGCGGCCCGGACGCGTTGCCGAAGCTCACGAACATGCCGAGCGGCGCGAGACAGTCGAGCGAGCCGATGTACGTGTCCTTGCCGATCGAATCGTAGACCACCGGCACGCCCGCGCCGTTCGTGATCTCCTTCACGCGTTCGGTGAAGTTCTCGCGCGTGTAGACGATCGGGTGATCGCAGCCGTGCGCCTTCGCGAGCGCGGCCTTCTCGTCGGAGCCGACCGTGCCGATCACCGTCGCGCCGAGCGCCTTCGCCCACTGGCAGACGAGCAGGCCCACGCCGCCCGCCGCCGCGTGAATGACGATCGTGTCGCCCGGCTCGACCTTGTACGTGCGACGCAGCAGATATTGCGCGGTCAGGCCCTGCAGCATCGCCGACGCCGCGTCCTCGTAGCCGATGGCCTCCGGCAGCTTCACGAGCTTCGCGGCGGCCAGCACGCGCTCCTGCGCGTATGCGCCCGGCGGCTGCGCGACATACGCGACGCGGTCGCCCGGCTTGAGCGCCGTCACGCCTTCGCCGAGCTCCGTGACCTCGCCCGCCGCCTCCATGCCGAGACCGCCCGGCAGCGGTTGCGGATACAGGCCGGTGCGGAAATAGACGTCGATGTAGTTCAGGCCGACCGCGTGCTGCTTGATGCGGACTTCGCCCGGCTGCGGCGCGCCGACGTCGATGTCGACCCATTTCATGACTTCCGGGCCGCCCGGCTGGTCGTAACGAATTGCCTTCGGCATGCTGGCTTCTCCTGGTTGCGATGTGCGTTGAGTTCGGAATCGGCCCGCGCCCTCGGGTGATGCGCGGGCGCGCGCCATGCGTGGACGAGCGCTGCGCCCGCGGCGGGCGCAGCCCTGCGGCGGGCGCTGACGGAGCACTGCCGCCGACGGGCATTGCCGATGGGCGCGGGCGCGCGTCGCGACGCACGATTGTCGCGCGTTGCGCCAACTCTTGCAGGGCTCGGCCTCGCGCACGATGAAGGCGGCACGGGAATGGACGGACGGCGGGGCCGCTCCCGGACGGCGCGGCGAGCACCGGGCGAGATCGGTTGGGTCAGGGGGGCAGTGGGTCGACGGTACAGCAGTTCAACCGTTCAGCCGTCCAGCCGTCCAGCGATTCAGCGAAAAATAATCGCATGGCACGGACGCACCGCCGTTCGACCCACGCGAAAACGCCGCCGGCACGCGGCGAGGCTCGTCCGAAATATGGTTGCGATGCCGGCAAGGACCGAGCGTGCGTCGGGGCGTTCGCGACCGCGATGTCCGCCGCTCGCCGGCTCGTGCGCAAGATTGCCGACGCGACGTCGCAACGCGACGAAGCCGCGCCGCCGCAACGTCTTCGGTCTGCCGAGGCGCGCGTGAAGTCAAGCCCGCCCTGCGGCGGCGGCGCGCCGCCGTATCACCCAGGGGCCGGCGCCCGAGATGCGGCACGGGCAAAACCGCGAGCCGGCGGCGCACGCGAAACGATAGCGCCCGCCGCCGCCCGCGCGGCTTGCACCGCTTGCACCGTCGCGCCGCCCCTGCCTTCGTTCCGGCCGGGCGCCCGCGCGCGGCGTGCCGCGCTCACGCGTTCGCGGTCAGCCGGCGCGCCAGATCGTCGAGCAGCACCCGCGCCGTCGCGACGTTGGTGGCCACCGGCACGTCGTGCACGTCGCACGCGCGCACGAGCGCGGTGATATCCGGATCGTGTGGCTGCGCGGTCATCGGATCGCGCAGGAAGATCACGATGTCGACGCGCCCGTCGGCGAGCTCCGCGCCGATCTGCAAATCGCCGCCGAGCGGCCCTGACAGCTTGCGCTCGACGTCGAGCCCATGCGCCTGCGCGATCCGCCCGCCCGTCGTGCCCGTCGCGACGAGCCGGCATTGCGCGAGCGTCGCGCGGTACGCGCCCGCGAGCGCGACGATGTCGTCCTTCTTCGCATCGTGCGCAATCAGCGCAATGCGGGGTGTGCTCATCTGTGCATCCTTTTCTGCTGAATCCTTTCGCCGCTTTCGCCGCTTGCGCCGCTCGATCGCCGCAGGCCGAACGCGCGCGCCGCTCGCGCCGACGCCCCCGCTCGCGTGCCGTCACCGGCGCCGCACGTGCGCTCACGCCCGCGCGGTGCCGCGCCCGCCGGCGGCCGGCGCGCGAACGTGCCGCCCCGCTACTTTACGGGCTGCGCCCGCCAGGTTCAAATCGGTTTCAAAATCGGTTCAAAATGTGCCGGGATACGCGCCGCCGTCGAGCAGCCAGTTCTGCCCGGTGATGTAGCCCGCATGGACACTGCAGAGGAACGCGCACGCCGCGCCGAACTCGTGCGGTGTGCCGAGGCGCTTCGCCGGAATTTCCTTCGTGCGCCGCGCGCGCAGCTCGTCGACGGTCGCGCCCTGCGCCTGCGCCGCCGCGGCGAGCGTCGTCGCGATCCGGTCGGTGTCGAAGAGGCCCGGCAGCAGGTTGTTGATCGTCACGTTGTGCTCGGCCACCTTGCGCGCGAGCCCCGCGACGAAGCCCGTGAGCCCCGAGCGCGCGCCGTTGGACAGCGCGAGCACGTCGATCGGCGCCTTCACGGCCGAGCTCGTGATGTTGACGACGCGCCCGAAGCGGCGCGCGATCATCCCGTCGACGCTCGCGCGGATCAGCTCGATCGGCGTGAGCATGTTCGCCTCGAGCGCGCGAATCCAGTCGTCGTGCGTGAAATCGCGGAAGTCGCCCGGCGGCGGGCCGCCCGCGTTCGTCACGAGAATGTCCGGCTGCGGGCATGCGGCGAGCGCCGCCGCGCGCCCCTCGGGCGTCGTGATGTCGCACGCGACGGCCGTCACGTCGGCGCCCGTCGCCGCGCGAATATCGGCCGCGGCGGCCTCGAGCGTCTCGCGCGTGCGCGCGACGATCACGAGCCGCGCGCCCTCGGCGGCGAGCGCCTGCGCGCAACCGCGCCCGAGCCCCTTGCTGGCCGCGCACACGAGCGCGGTCCGTCCTGCGATTCCCAGATCCATGAATCGTGTTCCTTGTCGATGGCTGCGTGACGAAAACCGGAAAACGGCCGCCGGCGGGGCGCGCGCCGCATGCGCGCGTTGCCGCCGCCCCCGCGCGCTGCCGAACCGCCTGCGACCGAACGCGCGCCCGAAGCACGCGCCGAACGCCGATAATATCCGGATCGCGCGCGCCCCATCTTCGGTAAACTTGCGGCTGTTGCGCGCGCGGCCTGCCGCCCCGGCACGCCCGCCGTCCCAGAATCCCTTGAGCCGCCTCCATGAAACAGGACAGCCGTTTTCCGAATCTCTTCATCCTCGACCATCCGCTGATCCAGCACAAACTCACGCACATGCGCGACAAGGACACGTCCACCCGGACGTTCCGCGAGCTGCTGCGCGAGATCACGCTGCTGATGGGCTACGAGATCACCCGCAACCTGCCGATCACGACGAAGCGGGTCGAAACCCCGCTCGTGGAGATCGACGCGCCCGTGATCGCCGGCAAGAAGCTCGCCATCGTGCCCGTGCTGCGCGCGGGCGTCGGGATGTCGGACGGCCTGCTCGAGCTGATTCCGTCGGCGCGCGTCGGCCACATCGGCGTGTACCGCGCCGACGACCACCGCCCGGTGGAATACCTGGTGCGGCTGCCCGACCTCGAAGACCGGATCTTCATCCTGTGCGACCCGATGGTCGCGACGGGCTATTCGGCCGCGCACGCAATCGACGTCCTCAAGCGCCGCGGCGTGCCGGGCGAGCGACTCATGTTCCTCGCGCTCGTCGCCGCGCCCGAAGGCGTGCAGGTGTTCCAGGACGCGCATCCGGACGTGAAGCTGTATGTCGCGTCGCTCGATTCGCACCTCGACGACCACGCGTACATCGTCCCCGGCCTGGGCGACGCGGGCGACCGCCTGTTCGGCACGAAGAACTGACGGCCGAAACCGGCGCGCGAAACCGGCGCGAGAAGCGCTTGCCCGCCGTGCCCGCGCGGGATTACCCCCGCGCGCGGCGAGCCGCGAACCATCCGGGCGCGACGCGCGGCCGCGCGTCGGGCATCGGGCATCGGGCGTCGGGCGTCGGCGTCGGGCGTCGGGCGTCGGGCGTCGGGCGTCGGGCGTCGGGCGTCGGGCGTCGGGCGTCGGGCGTCGGGCGTCGGGCGTCGGGCGTCGGGCGTCGGGCGTCGGGCGTCGGGCGTCGGGCGTCGGGCGTCGGGCGTCGGGCGTCGGGCGTCGGGCGTCGGGCGTCGGGCGTCGGGCGTCGGGCGTCGGGCGCGCGCCGGCCGGCGCGCGCCCGCGTGATAAAATCTCGTTCCACTCGACAACGCGCGGCCCAAGCGGCACTCGCCCGCTCAAGCGGCCGCCGGACTCAACGACAGACACATTGCTAGACGCCGGCGCGGGCTACGCGCGGGCGCACGGAGAAAAGTATGGCTGGTCACTCGAAATGGGCCAACATCAAGCATAAGAAAGCGGCGGCCGATGCGAAGCGCGGCAAGATCTGGACGCGCCTCATCAAGGAAATCCAGGTGGCCGCGCGCCTGGGCGGCGGCGACGTGAACTCGAACCCGCGCCTGCGTCTCGCGGTCGACAAGGCAGCCGACGCGAACATGCCGAAGGACAACGTGAAGCGCGCGATCGATCGCGGCGTGGGCGGCGCGGACGGCGCGAACTACGAAGAGATCCGCTACGAAGGCTACGGCATCGGCGGCGCGGCGATCATCGTCGACACGCTCACCGACAACCGCACCCGCACGGTCGCCGAAGTGCGCCACGCGTTCTCGAAGTTCGGCGGCAACATGGGCACCGACGGCTCGGTCGCGTTCATGTTCGATCACGTCGGCCAGTTCCTGTTCGCGCCGGGCACGTCGGAGGACGCGCTGATGGAAGCCGCGCTCGAGGCGGGCGCGAACGACGTCAACACGAACGACGACGGCTCGATCGAAGTGCTGTGCGACTGGCAGGAATTCTCGAAGGTGAAGGACGCGCTCGAGGCGGCGGGCTTCAAGGCCGAACTCGCCGAAGTCACGATGAAGCCGCAGAACGAAGTCGATTTCACCGGCGAAGATGCGGTGAAGATGCAAAAGCTCCTGGACGCGCTCGAGAATCTCGACGACGTGCAGGAGGTCTACACGAACGCCGTCGTCGTCGAGGAATGAGCATTGCGCGGCCGCCCTTTCGCGCGAAGGACGGCGGCCGCGGCCGTCTCTCGCGGCCGGCCCGCATCGCGCGCGCCGGCCGCCCTATTTTCTAGTCTGCGGGGAATCCCATGAAACTACTCGTCGTCGGCTCCGGCGGCCGCGAACATGCGCTCGCCTGGAAGCTCGCCCAGTCGCCGCGCGTCCAGCTCGTCTACGTTGCGCCCGGCAACGGCGGCACCGCGCAGGACGAGCGCCTGAAGAACGTCGATCTGAGCTCGCTCGACGATCTGGCCGATTTCGCCGAATCCGAAGGCGTCGCGTTCACGCTCGTCGGCCCGGAAGCGCCGCTCGCGGCGGGCATCGTCAATCATTTCCGCGCGCGCGGCCTGAAGATCTTCGGCCCGACGAAGGAAGCGGCGCAGCTCGAGAGCTCGAAGGACTTCGCGAAGGCGTTCATGAAGCGCCACGGCATTCCGACCGCCGATTACGAGACGTTCACCGACGCGGCCGCCGCGCACGCGTACGTCGATTCGAAAGGCGCGCCGATCGTCGTGAAGGCGGACGGCCTCGCCGCGGGCAAGGGCGTCGTCGTCGCGATGACGCTGGAAGAAGCGCACGCGGCCGTCGACATGATGCTGTCCGGCAACAAGCTCGGCGATGCCGGCGCGCGCGTCGTGATCGAGGCATTCCTCGACGGCGAGGAAGCGAGCTTCATCGTGATGGTCGACGGCAAGCACGCGCTCGCGCTCGCGTCGAGCCAGGATCACAAGCGTCTGCTCGACGAGGACCGCGGCCCGAACACGGGCGGCATGGGCGCGTACTCGCCGGCGCCGATCGTCACGCCGCAGATGCATGCGCGCGTGATGCGCGAGATCATCATGCCGACCGTGCGCGGGATGGAGAAGGACGGCATCCGCTTCACGGGCTTCCTGTACGCGGGCCTGATGATCGACCGCGACGGCAATCCGCGCACGCTCGAATTCAACTGCCGGATGGGCGACCCCGAAACGCAGCCGATCATGGCGCGCCTGAAGAGCGATTTCTCGAAGGTCGTCGAGCAGGCGATCGCGGGCACGCTCGATACTGTCGAGCTCGACTGGGACCGCCGCACGGCGCTCGGCGTCGTGCTCGCCGCGCACGGCTACCCCGATGCGCCGCGCAAGGGCGACCGGATCAACGGCATCCCGGCCGGAACGGCGCACGCGGTGACGTTCCACGCGGGCACGACGTTCGACGGCGACAAGCTCGTCACCTCGGGCGGGCGCGTGCTGTGCGTGGTCGGCCTCGCGGATTCGGTGCGCGGCGCGCAGCAGGCCGCGTACGAGACGATCAACCAGATCAACTTCGAAGGCATGCAGTATCGCCGCGACATCGGCTACCGCGCGCTCAACCGCAAGACGGTCTGACGCGCCGCTCGCCGCTCCTCGCGCGGCCGGCAAGCCGGCCGGCGCGCCCTCTCCTCTGCCGGGGTTCGCTAGAATGCCCGGCAGAAGCATTTTTCGACGGCGTCCGCCAAGCGGATGCCGCCCCACACCGATGACCGATTCGACTTACGACGTCAACCGAGTACGCGCTTACCTGCAAGGGCTGCAGATGCGCATCGCCGATGCGCTCGGCGCCTTCGACGGCACGCCGCTCGCCGCCGACACGTGGCGGCGCGGCCCCGGCGAGCGGCTGCGCGGCGGCGGCTGCACGCGCATTCTCGAGGCAGGCGGCTTCTTCGAGCGCGCGGGCATCGGCTTTTCCGACGTCGCGGGCGACGCGCTGCCGCCGTCGGCGAACGCATCGCGCCCGCAGCTCGCCGGGCGCGGCTTCGAGGCGCTCGGCGTATCGCTCGTGCTGCACCCGCGCAATCCGTACTGCCCGACCGTCCACATGAACGTGCGGATGCTGATCGCGACGAAGCCGGGCGAGGCGCCCGTGTTCTGGTTCGGCGGCGGCATGGATCTGACGCCGATTTACGGCTTCGAAGAGGATGCACGGCACTTCCACCGCACGTGCCGCGCGGCGCTCGAGCCGTTCGGCGCCGAGCTGTACCCGCGCTTCAAGAAATGGTGCGACGACTATTTCTTCCTGAAACATCGCAACGAGGCGCGCGGGATCGGCGGCATCTTCTTCGACGACTTCTCCGAGCTCGGCTTCGAACGCTCGTTCGAGATGCTGCAAAGCGTCGGCGACGCGTTCCTGCCGTCGTACCTGCCGATCGTCGAGCGCCGCCGCGACACGCCGTACGGCGAGCGCGAGCGCGCGTTCCAGGCATACCGGCGCGGCCGCTACGTCGAGTTCAACCTGGTGTTCGACCGCGGCACGCTGTTCGGGCTGCAAAGCGGCGGGCGCACCGAGTCCATCCTGCTGTCGATGCCGCCGACGGCGGGCTGGCGCTATGACTGGCATCCGGACCCGGGCACGCCCGAAGCACGCCTGCAAAGCGAGTTCCTCGTGCCGCGCGACTGGGCATGAGCCGCGCCGCCACCGGCCGAGCGGCCGCCCCGCAAGGCCCCACGCCGAACGCCGAGCCCGCGGGCCTGCCCGCGCTGCCGCGCCGCATCGGCATCCTCGGCGGCACGTTCGATCCGATTCACGACGGCCATCTCGCGCTCGCGCGCCGCTTCGCGCACGTGCTGCGCCTGACCGAGCTCGTGCTGATGCCGGCCGGCCAGCCGTACCAGAAGCAGGACGTATCGGCGGCCGAGCACCGGCTCGCGATGACCCGCGCGGCGGCCGCCTCGCTCGTGCTGCCGGGCGTGGCCGTGAGCGTCGCGACCGACGAGATCGAGCACGCGGGCCCGACCTACACCGTCGAGACGCTCGCGCGCTGGCGCGAGCGGATCGGCGATCGCGCGTCGCTGGCGCTGCTGATCGGCGCGGACCAGCTCGTGCGGCTCGACACGTGGCGCGACTGGCGGCGCCTGTTCGACTTCGCGCACGTGTGCGCGGCGACGCGGCCCGGCTTCGATTTCACGGCGGCCTCGCCGGCCGTCGCGGCCGAGATCGCGAGCCGGCAGGCGAGCGCCGACGTGCTGCAGGCAACGCCCGCCGGGCGCCTGCTGATCGACACGACGCTCTCGCTCGACGTCGCCGCGACCGACATCCGCGCGCACCTGCGCGCGTGCATCGCGCGCCGCGCGCAGGTGCCCGACGCGTCGGCCGAGCACGTGAGCCCCGCCGTCTGGGCCTATATTCTCCAACATCGTCTCTACCACCCCTGATTCCATGGACATTCGCAAACTCCAGCGCGTAATCGTCGACGCTCTCGAAGACGTCAAGGCGCAAGACATCAAAGTGTTCAACACGAGCCACCTGACCGAGCTGTTCGACCGCGTGATCGTCGCGTCGGGCACGTCGAACCGGCAAACGAAGGCGCTCGCGTCGAACGTGCGCGACAAGGTCAAGGAAGCCGGCGGCGACATCGTCAGCTCCGAGGGCGAGGACACGGGCGAATGGGTGCTCGTCGACTGCGGCGACGCGGTCGTCCACATCCTGCAGCCGGCGCTGCGCCAGTACTACAACCTCGAGGAGATCTGGGGCGACAAGCCGGTGCGGATGAAGCTCGGCGGCCCGGCGGCGCACGCGCGCGGCGCGCGGGCGGCCGACGGCGCGGACGACGACGAATCGGACGAGCACGAGACGCCCGCCGCGCGCCCCGCCCGCAAGGCGACGGCCGCGCGCCGCCGCTGAGCGCGCGCCGCCGTTTCGTCGCCTTCATTGTTGTCACTTTCGTCGCGTTCGCCGTCATGAAACTGCACATCGTCGCGGTCGGCCACAAGATGCCCGGCTGGATCGCGTCCGGCTTCGACGAGTACGCGAAGCGGATGCCGCCCGAGCTGCGCATCGAGCTGCGCGAAGTGAAGCCCGAACTGCGCTCGGGCTCGCGCACGGCCGACAGCGTGATGGCCGCCGAGCAGCAGCGGATCGAAGCCGCGCTGCCGAAGAACGCGCGCGTCGTCGCACTCGACGAGCGCGGCCGCGACTGGACCACGATGCAGCTCGCGCAGGCGCTGCCCGCGTGGCAGCAGGACGGCCGCGACGTCGCGTTCGTGATCGGCGGCGCCGACGGGCTCGCCCCGGCGCTCAAGTCGCGCGCCGAGCTGCTGCTGCGCGTGTCGAGCCTCACGCTGCCGCACGGCATGGTGCGCGTGCTGCTCGCCGAGCAGCTTTACCGCGCGTGGAGCATCACGCAGAATCACCCCTACCATCGCGCGTAGCGGTGCGTCGCCCCGACGCGCCGCGCACGCGCCCATCGAGACTACCGATCAGATGCCCGAGCACGCCGCCCCGTCCTACCCGTTCGTCTACCTCGCCTCGCAAAGCCCCCGGCGCCGCGAACTGCTCGATCAGCTCGGCGTGCGCTACGAATTGCTCGCGCCCGCGCCCGATGAGGATGCCGAAGCGCTCGAGGCCGAGCTGCCGGGCGAGGCGCCCGACCATTACGTGCTGCGCGTGTGCGTCGCGAAGGCGCAAGCCGCGCGCGCGCGGCTCGTCGCGCGCGGCTTGCCGGCCGCGCCCGTGCTCGTCGCCGACACGACGGTGACGATCGACGGCGCGATCCTCGGCAAGCCCGCCGACGCCGCCGACGCGCTCGCGATGCTCGCGCGCCTCGCCGGCCGCACGCACGACGTGCTGACGGCGCTCGCGGTGATCGACGCGACGGGCGAGCTGATGCCGCCCGCGCTGTCGCGCTCGGCGGTCCGCTTCGCGCCCGCCGCGCGCGAGGCGCTCGCGCGCTACGTCGAAACCGGCGAGCCGTTCGGCAAGGCCGGCGCGTACGCGATCCAGGGGCGCGCGGCGGAATTCGTCGAGCGAATCGACGGCTCCCATTCAGGTATCATGGGTCTGCCCCTTTTTGAGACCGCGGCGCTGCTGCGCGCCGCGCACGTCGCCTTCTGAACCGCACCATGAACGAAGAGATCCTGATCAACATCACGCCGCAGGAAACGCGGGTCGCGCTCGTCCAACAAGGCGCGGTGCAGGAGCTTCACGTCGAGCGCACGCTGTCGCGCGGACGCGTCGGCAACGTCTATCTCGGCAAGGTCGTGCGCGTGCTGCCCGGCATGCAGTCGGCGTTCATCGACATCGGGCTCGAGCGCGCGGCGTTCCTGCACGTCGCCGACATCTGGCAGCCGCGCGCGGGCGACGCGCCCGCCGCCGCGACGCACCAGCCGATCGAGAAAATCGTGTTCGAGGGCCAGACGCTGATGGTCCAGGTGATCAAGGACCCGATCGGCACGAAGGGCGCGCGGCTGTCGACGCAGATCAGCATCGCGGGGCGCACGCTCGTCTACCTGCCGCAGGAACCGCACATCGGCATCTCGCAGAAGATCGAGAGCGAGGCCGAGCGCGAGGCGGTGCGTGCGCGGCTGACCGCGGTGATCCCGTCCGACGAGAAAGGCGGCTACATCGTGCGCACGATCGCCGAGGACGCGACCTCCGACGAGCTCGCCGCCGACGTCGCGTACCTGCGCAAGACGTGGGCGACGATCGTCGCGCAGGGCCAGCGCGTGCCGCCGACGAGCCTGCTGTATCAGGATCTCGATCTCGCGCAGCGCGTGCTGCGCGATTTCGCGAACGACGACACGACGCGCATCCAGGTCGATTCGCGCGAGACACACCAGCGGCTCGTCGAGTTCGCGGCCGAGTTCACGCCGGCCGTCAGCCCGAAGCTGCACCACTACACCGGCAAGCGGCCGCTGTTCGATCTGTACAACATCGAGGCCGAAATCCAGCGCGCGCTGTCGCGTCGCGTCGATCTGAAATCGGGCGGCTACCTGATGATCGATCAGACCGAGGCGATGACGACGATCGACGTGAACACGGGCGGCTACGTCGGCGCGCGCAATTTCGACGATACGATCTTCAAGACGAATCTCGAGGCGGCGCACACGATCGCGCGGCAGCTTCGGCTGCGCAATCTCGGCGGGATCATCATCATCGATTTCATCGACATGGAGAACGCCGAGCATCGCGACGCGGTGCTCGCCGAGCTGAAGAAGGCGCTCTCGCGCGACCGCACCCGCGTGACGGTGAACACCTTCTCGCAGCTGGGGCTCGTCGAGATGACGCGCAAGCGCACGCGCGAATCGCTCGCGCACGTGCTGTGCGAGCCTTGCCCGACGTGCCAGGGCAAGGGCCAGGTGAAGACGTCGCGCACCGTGTGCTACGACATCCTGCGCGAGATCCTGCGCGAGTCGCGACAATTCAATCCGCGCGAGTTTCGCGTGATCGCGTCGCAGCAGGTAATCGACCTCTTTCTCGACGAGGAGTCGCAGCATCTCGCGATGCTGATCGACTTCATCGGCAAGCCGGTGTCGTTGCAGGTCGAGTCGAACCTGAGCCAGGAGCAGTACGACATCGTCTTGATGTGAAGCAAGGCGATCTCTTCCCGAGAGCGCTCGAGTTCACAACCGGTCACGCGTCGCGACTTCGCTCATCCGGCGCGCATGAGCCCAATCCGCGGTATGCGTCGATCCTCGCCCGCTTGATCGACGTGCGGCTCACCTGAATTATCCGGGCATATCGCTCGACTCATTCGAATGCCCCGATGCGCCCTCGCGGCACGCGCCTTCTCGAGCCGCCGGCTTTCGTCGAACACGCGCGCGGCCAATCCGCGCACCCGCGACGGCAGGCCGCCACCGCCGCTTCCGTTAAAATTCCGCCTTTCCACCGCACCGGCCCTTTCGCGATGCAACCCGCCCCCCTCGCCCGCCCCGCTTCCCACGGCGCCGACGCCGCCGAATCCGCGCACGATCTCGTCTACGGCCCCGACGAGCGCCCCGCGCCGATGATCGCCTGCGTCGCCGCGCTCCAGCATCTGCTCGCGATCCTCGTGCCGATCGTCACGCCCGGCCTGCTGATCTGCCAGGCGCTCGGCGTATCGAGCCGCGACACGACGCTGATCGTGTCGATGTCGCTCGTGATCTCCGGCATCGCGACCTTCGTCCAGTGCAGGCGCTTCGGCCCGCTCGGCGCGGGCCTGCTGATCGTCCAGGGCACGAGCTTCAACTTCGTCGGGCCGCTGATCGCGGGCGGCAGCCTGATGGTCAAGCAGGGCACGCCGGTCGAAACCGTGATGGCCGCGATCTTCGGCGTCGTCATCGCCGGCTCGTTCGTCGAGATGGCCGTGTCGCGCATCCTGCCTTTCGTGAAGCGCCTGATCACCCCGCTCGTCACCGGCGTCGTGGTGCTGCTGATCGGCCTCACGCTCATCAAGGTCGGCCTCGTCAGCATGGGCGGCGGCTATGGCGCGATCGCCAAGGGCAGCTTCGGCAGCGCCCAGAACCTGACGCTGTCGGGGCTCGTGCTCGGCGCCATCATCGTGCTCAATCGCGTGCCCATCGTCTGGGTGCGCAGCACCGCGCTCGTCATCGCGCTCGCGATCGGCTATCTCGCGGCCGCCGCGATGGGCCGTCTCGATTTCACCGGCGCGCGCGAGGCCGCGCTGTTCCAGATCCCGACGCCGCTGCACTTCGGCCTGGGCTTCTCGTGGGCGCTGTTCGTGCCGATGCTGATCATCTATCTCGTCACGTCGCTCGAGGCGATCGGCGATGTCACGGCCACGAGCAAGATCTCGCGGCAACCCGTCGAGGGGCCGCTGTGGATGCGGCGCATCAAGGGCGGCGTGCTCGTCAACGGCGCGAACTCGCTGCTCGCCGGCGTCTTCAATACGTTCCCCAGCTCGGTCTTCGCGCAGAACAACGGCGTGATCCAGCTCACCGGCATCGCGAGCCGCCATGTCGGCATCTGGATCGCGGGCATGCTCGTGCTGCTCGGGCTCTTCCCCGTCGTCGCGGGCGTCCTGCAAGCGGTACCCGAGCCCGTGCTCGGCGGCGCGGCGATGGTGATGTTCGGCGCGGTGGCCGCGTCCGGCATCAATATCCTCGCCGGCATCCGGCTCGATCGCCGCGCGCTGCTGATCATCGCGGTGTCGCTCGCGCTCGGCCTGGGCGTGTCGCAGGCGCCGGAGATCCTGACGAACCTGCCGCACGCGCTCGGGAACGTGCTCGAATCGGGCGTCGCGACGGGCGGCATCTGCGCGCTCGTGATGAACTGGTTCCTGCCCGAGAAGCAATGAAGCGGCGGCAATACGCGTGCCGCGCGCTCAGGACCGATGTCCCGAAATCGGCCCGGCTTCGCCGGTCAGGTTGAAGATGCTGTCGAGCCACGCAAGAAAGGTCGAGAACGTGAAGTCCGACCATTGCTCGGTCCGGTACGCTTTCATGACGGGCACGTCCGCCGGGTCCTGCTGATTGAGCAGATCGGCGACGAACGTGCCGACGTCCGCGTCGATGCCGTTTTCGTGAATGCCCGAGCCCGTGAAGCTGACCGCCGTCACCTGGTGGTTGCCCATGAAGTCGTCGCGCGCCCACGGGATGAAATAGCCGAAGTTCGGCAGCGGGTTCAGCACCTGTTTCAGATCGCTCAGTTCGCGGTCGAACATCGCGAGCGACAGGGCGTCCTTGGTCGCGTCGTCCGGCGCCGCGATCACCGCGGGCACGAAGGGACGGTAATGGTAGGCCGCGATGATCCTGTCGCGCCGGTACGTCGTATAGCCGAAGCGGTCGTGCGGATAGGTCGCCGATAGCGCCGCATACGCGCTGCCCATGTTGCCCGGATCGAAGTAGCGGGTCAGCCGGCTGTTGACCGTGATCATGCCGTCGGGCGCCGTCATCCCCCATTCGTCGCGCACCTTGTCGTACAGGCCGACGGACGGATACGCCGCCGGATCGGCGCCGAAGCGCGTATTGAAGACGGTGCCCGCATCGTCAAGCAGCGAGCTGTGCGACTGCGGCTGCAACGTGCCGCGCAACGTCGCGTAGTTGCCGAGCGTGCCGTAACCGCCCGCGCTCGTTCCATACACGAGCAGCCGGCTCGGCTTGCCGAACCCGTGGTCGACGAGCCACTGCGCGATCACCCGAACGTTCTTCAGGCCGCTGTAGTGCTGAATCCGCCAGTCGCCCGACGGCGACGCGTAGCTGCGCACCGCGCTGCCCATATGGATATCGCCCGTGCAGTACGGGACGAACACCTGCGTCCACTCCTGCGTCTCCACCTTCGGCTCGCCGACGAGGATATGCGCGAGATCCATCCGCGTCATCAGCGGCGACAGAAACGAAGTCTTCAGGCTCTGCTGCACGGTGCCGTTCACGTAGTTGTGGGGAATACCGTCGGGATTGAACGCGCCGAGCCCCGCCTGCGCGCCGGTCGCGGTTTCGGTGCAGGTGCCGTGATCCCAGCACGCGCCGCCCGGCTCCATCATGTAGAGCAGATTGTCCGACTGCGCGCGATTGATGTAGAAACGCATCGGCGTGCCGTTGCCGCAGGACGCGCCGCTGCTTTCGGGCAGCGTCACTTCGTACCACGAATAATAGGGAATCGACGGGTCCTGCGCGGCCGCGACGGCCGCATGGCCGTCGGCGGCGGCCGCGCTCAGCAGGCCGGCGACGCACAGGCGCCTGAGACATTCGAGACATTCGCGTACGGGCATGCTCTCCTCCATCTCTATCGGATCGGTTGTCCGCGGCGCGCACGCCCGTACGGCAACGCGCACGCCGGTTCGCTCAACGGGTATCGGATCGGGATGCCTGGTCGAACAGTTGAACGCGCAGCGCCTGCAGGCGCTGCGCGATGACGGCCTGTTGCTGATCGGGATCGGGAACGCTTGCCTGCACCTGCGCGACGATGTCCCGGCTCTGCCGCGCGTAGGCGAGATAGCGCGGATCGCTCGCGGGCGACGGCCCCACGGTCCGCCCGGCATAGGCGTCCCACTGTTGCCGCATCGACTGGATGGCCGCGTCGCGCGTGCGGGAATCCGACGTCGCATCCGCGAGCAATGCGGCGCTGAGCGCCTCGGCCTGCACGGGAACGATTTCGTTGCGCGCGACGTGCTCGGGCAACTCCGCCAGGATCTCGCGGGCGAGCCGCGCCCGCTCTTCGGCGGGCATGCTGTTTCGACCTTCGCCGTATGCGGCGATCCGGTCGCGAAAGCGGGCGAAGGCAACGATACGCTGCACTTGCGCCTGCGCGTCGTCGCGGCCCTCGAGGCTCTTGCGCAGCGCGACGAGATCCAGCCTGCGCTCGGCGGGCCCCGCCTGCGCGGGCGCATCGTCCGTCCGCGCCCGCGCCGGCGGCCCGCCGCGTTCGTCCGAGGCCGCGCCGGGCTTCAGCGGCTGAGCGACGGCGGTCTGCGACGGCGACACGTATCGCCATCCCGCCACCGCGACGCCGATCATCGCCAACAACCATGCAGTTCGCCAAAGCGCTTTCGATTTTTTCACGGCGTCTCCTCGTCGGGCCGTCGCGACGCTTCACCGTTTGCTTTCGTGTAGGTTCTATGTCGAAACATACCCACGGTCAAAGCGCGCGCTAGAAGGGATCCACTAATCGACAAAAAGCGCATCGAACGCCTACATTGCCTGCATTTATCGACATGCCGCATGCGTCGGCGACAGTCGCGCCCGCGCTTCTGCGGGGGATGCCTTCACGGCCGCTCGCGTGCGGCCGACGGCCGCGCGGAAGCGAATGCGACGGACGTTCGTTGTCCAGACGATGGGCGTGTACGCACGCGCGGCGCATGGCGATCGCGACGCGCGGATCCACTGAACAACGCCGCGTATTCGATCCGATCGGCTCGGAGAGGCCGTCAAGGAAGAGCACGAAGCGCCGAAGCACGTCCGCGCATGGCTGGCCGCCGGTCTGCTCTCGACGATGCCGCCGTTACCTGCCGGCGCCGCCCGCGTTGCCGCTCCCGTTGCCGCCGCCGATGCGCGACGCACGCCGACGCATCGTTTCCGGCGGGCCCGACGGACGAGCCCGCCTGTCGCCGTGCCGCCCGGTTCGCTACGCAAACCGGGACGTCACGCGCCGCATCGTCATCCATGTTTTCGCCGCACACACGCTCGCACACGCTCGCGCAAGCATCGAAGCCCGCATCGAAAGTGGCCAGTTCGATCGACGCGGCGCTCAACCCCAACGGCGAGCGACGCGCGCATTCAACGCGTGCTCCGACGACGGTTTCGGTTCGCGCCGGGCCACGATGGACGCCGCGATGCGGGCACGCAGCGGCTGACCTCGGCGCGCGCGGTGAAGCGCATCGCGCGCGTCGATCCGTATCGGAAGGTGGGCGCGAAGCCGCGTCGCATCGATGTCGAACGACCTGCCTGCGCGACTGCGCGACAGCAATTCATTCGACGTCCGCCGGCATCGCGCTCGCGCGCGGCGCGCGCGCTCGCCGCAAAGACAACGGCAACGGCCGCGGCGCGCGGACGAGCGGCGAGCGGCGCGATGCGGCGGGGATCCTTCGCGCCGCGAGATGCACGGAATGCGGATGGGACGGCTGTAGCCCGGTTCGCGAGACGGCACGCGTCGTGCGCCGCCGTCGCATTTTGCAATGGCGTTGTAAAAAAGCGCGCGACGCCGGTCAGTCGTCGCCGCGCTTCGTCCGCGGCACCCGTTCCGTGCGATCCGGCTCGATGTCCGCGCTGTCGTCGAACGTCGAATCGCCGTCCGCCGACGCGCGCTCGCCTGTCCCGCTGCGGTCCGTGTCGCTGTCGAGTTCCGCGTCGCCCGTCTCGAGCGCGTGGTTGTCGAGCTCGGTGTCGACGTCGAACGGCCGACGCCGCGCGCCCGCGACATCGCTGCCGCTGTCCGACGAATCGCTCGGGCCGAGCGTGCGGTTATCGCCGCTCGACGGCGAACGCTCGTCCGGTTCGCGCGGCTCGTCGTCCGGATTCAGTGTGCTGCCCATGTCACGCCCTCCATCGCTCGGGCCCATCGTGCGCCGGCCCGGGCGCGACGCGCGCCGCGCCCGGGCAGCGCTTCGTCGGCTCAACCTCCGCTGGATGCGCCGCCGGGCGCCGTACCGGAGCTGCCGGACGGCGCCATCGGCGCGGGCTGCACGCCGCCTGTCGCGCCGCCCGTCGAGCTCGAACCGGAGTTCGAATCGCTCTGCTTCGAGCACGAAGCCGCCGCCATCGCCAATCCGGCCGTCGTCACCCCAACGGCGACCGCTCGCCATATGCTTCGAGAAAATTCGGGTCGCATAGCACCTCCTGCAGTGAACGAATCCGTCGCGCAGCAAGCGGCGTGCCGCGTGCGGCGATCGCGATGGCGACCGGCGGCCCAAGACGCGCGCGATGAACGGCGGCCGGCGCGCGCGGCGGGTGACGCGCTCGTGACGGCGGCGACGCACGCGGATCATGCCGCCGTCGCGAAGCGCGCCGTTCGCGGGCGCGGACGCCGATGTTGCCGACGTTCGCGGTTCTTTCGGTTCCCGCGGTTTGGGTTGCCCTTGTTCTCTCGCGGGTCTGCCTGATCCCTCCCGTCGCCGGTTTCGCTGTCTCGCTGCATCGCACGCGCCGTCGCGCCGGGCATCGCCTAGAATTTCCTTCACAGGACAATGACGAAAAAGACGGCCGCGCGACGGGCGCAGTCGACGCCGCGCGCGGCCCGGGAGACAGCCATGTTCGAGCCGCCGCTTCCGTCTCGGCAAATCGATTACGAAGGCTTCGAGATCCACGTGTCGCCGACCCCGACGCACACTGACGCGAACCGCTACGCGTATGCCGGCTACGTATGCCATCCGGGCGCCGATCCGAGACTGCCCGGCCACACGGTGCCGTTTCACGCGGACGGCGAAGAGAGCTTTCGCAGCGTCGACGAGGCGCTCGACGAGGCGGTGTCGATCGGCCGCAGCATCGTAGACGGCACGCACCCGGATCTGTCGGTGCTATCGCTCGTCACCCACGGCTATTGACGCCGCGCGACGGGCAGCGCGACAGCACCGCCCCCGTGCGGCGGCGAACGCTGCCGCACGAGGGCGGCGGCTCGCATCGGTGACGATTCACTCGAGGAGCCCGCGATCAACGAAGAACGCAACCTCAGGCAACGCTTGCTCGGCGCATGGACGCACGATTCGTACGTCGAGATCGACGCGGAAACCGGCGTGCGCCACGCGCCGTTCGGCGACGCGCCGCTCGGCTTCATTGTCTATACGGCCGACGGCTATATGTCCGTGCAATTGCAGGCGCGCGAACGCACGCCGTTCTCCGGCGACGATCTGTACGCGGCACGCCCGCCGAATACGCGCAGGCGGGACGCACGTACCTCGCGTATGCGGGACGCTTCTTCGTCGACGAAGCGACGCGCGCGCTGTCGCACGAAATGGCCGTCGCGCTTTTCCCGAACTGGCTCGGCCAGATCCAGACGCGCATCGTCGAGTTCCCCGACGACACGCTGCATCTCGGCATGCCGACGCCGCTGCAGTTGAACGACGCGCTCAAGCACGCGCGCCTCGTCTGGCGGCGCGCGACGCCGAACGGATGATCCGGCGCGGCGAACGCCGCCGCCGATATCTGCCCGCTCGCGTGCCGCCGATTCGCGCATCATCCGGCAGTGGGCGTCCCCGCCGCGCCCGCGGCTGTCACAAATGCGTCGTCTGCTTCGTCTTGATCATTCGAACCGTTGGTTTTTCAAGCCGCCTTTCAAGCCCATCCCAAGAACATGACCGAAACCTCCCGTCCGGCGCCGTCCGACGAACCGTTCGCCGCGCTGCGCCCGCGCCTTTTCTCGATCGCATACCGGATGCTCGGCACGCGCGCCGATGCCGAAGACGTGCTGCAGGACGCCTGGCTGCGCTGGCACCAGGCCGAACGCGACACGCTCGATTCGCCCGAGGCATGGCTCGTCACGGTCGTCACCCGGCTGTCGATCGATCGGCTACGCGCCGCGAAGGCGCAGCGCGACGCCTATGTCGGATGGTGGCTCCCCGAGCCGCTCGTCGACATCGACGAGCGCACGCCCGAGGCCGCGGCCGAGTTCGCCGACGACCTGTCGGTGGCGCTACTGTGGGTGCTCGAACGGCTCTCGCCCGAGGAACGCGCGGCATTCCTGCTGCGCCAGGCGTTCGAGCGCGACTACGCGGAAATCGCGCAACTGCTCGACAAGAGCGAAGCGGCCTGCCGCCAGCTCGTCCACCGCGCGTCGACGCGCGTGCAGCAGGAACACCGGCGCTTCGACGTATCGCGCGAGCGCCACCGGCAACTCGTCGAGCGCTTCGCGCGCGCCGCGGCAAGCGGCGAGCGCAACGCGATCCGGGCGCTGCTCGCCGACGACGTGGAACTGGTCGGCGACGGCGGCGGCAAGGTGCCGTCGTTCTTCAAGGTGCTGCGCGGCGCGCTCCGGATCGCGAATCTGTATTGGGCCGTCGGCCGACGCCATGCCGGGCAGATCGAATACCGGCTCGCGCAAATCAACGGCGAACCGGGCCTGCTGCGCTTCATCGACGGACGGATCGAATCGGCACAGGCGTTCGCCACCGACGGCGCGCGGATCGTCGCGATCTACGCGGTGCGCAATCCGGACAAGCTCGCGCATATTCCGAACCGCCCGGCGTGACCCGCGGCGCGCGCAGGCCGACGCGTCCGGCGCGCCCGGCACGCGCGAAGCGCCGCGTCCCGCCCGCGCGCCGCCCGCCGCGGCCCCGCCGCATCGCGCGACGCGGCATGCGCCGCGCCGAATCACGCGCCGCCGCTTCAGGGCCCGGTCCTTTTCGGCTCGACGCCACGGCGCCTCAGCCGATGCGGCCCGATCCGTTCCGGTCTCGGCACAGCCCGCCCGCCCCGCCTCTTCGCGCCCCGTCGCGCGTCGACGCCGCATCACCTCATCCCTTCGACACACTCCCAGCCACGGCCCCTCAACGCCTCGGCGCTTCCATGCAGCGCATGGTACGGCATGCATCGCAGGCCGCACTCTCGTCCAAACGGCCGACGATTTCGCGCCGCATCCCGCCGATCTCCCGCGCGCGGCGAGCTGTCACAAACGCGGGCCCCGCCGCGTCTTGTAGGCGAGAGGGCCGCATCGGGCGGCCCGCCTTCAGAGGAAACCGACCATGGCACACGCCCCCCGCCTTCCGTATCCGAAACTCGCATCGAAGCCGTTCAACGCGCTGCTCCATCTGTCCGAAACCGTGTGGGGCGGCTCGCTCGGCAAGCCACTCGTCGATCTGGTGTTTCTGCGCGTCTCGCAGATCAACGGCTGCGCGTACTGCATCGACATGCACTGGCGCGATCTCGTGAAGCTCGGCGTCAACGAGCGGCATCTGAACGCGGTCGCCGGCTGGCGCGAGGCGCCCTTCTTCGACGCCCGCGAGCGCGCCGCGCTGCAATGGGCGGAAAGCGTCGCGCGGATTCCGCACACGGACCCGAGCGACGAAGCGTTCGCGCAGTTGCAGGCACATTTTTCCGACGCGGAAATCGCCGAACTCGGCTTCGCGATCGCAACGATCAATGCTTGGAATCTGCTGAACGTGAGCTTCAGGAATCCGATTCCGGAGACGGTGTAGACGGACAAACCGAGCCGGCCCGGCACGCTTGGAGAATGGCGGCTGATGTCCCGACTCCCGGACGCTGAGCGCCGGGTTCCTGGCGCCGAGCGCGGGGCTCGCGACGCCGGGCGCTAACGCCCCGCGCCCGATGCCGGGCATTCGACGTTCGGCGCCGGCCCCTCGGCACCTGCGCCTGACTCCCACGGTTTTTCGTTGCCGCGCGACGATCGACGCGGCGCTCTTGTCCCGCCCGATGGCGAATCTGGCCGCAGTGACGGTGGCGGCGGCCGCGCCGCGCTGCAGTTACGGCGGCAACCGCCGTCCGCAACCGAATCGGCCGATGAAAGACGGCAACCGGCAAGCGGCAAGCGGACAAGCCGACAAGTGACGAGCGACGAGCGACGGGCGACCAAACGAGAACCAGCAGCACAAGAAAACCAAAAGCACCAAACGACTCGCCCGACGCCCCGTCCCATCCGCCCGCGCCGATCCATCGCCACCCGGCCCTCCGCTTTCATTGCCGCCTCGCACGGGCGCGCCGTCGATTCGAACGCCCGCCTGCCCCCGTCGCGCGGCGCCGTTTCACGGCATGCATTCCTCACAGGTTAAACTCTGTCCTCCCGCGATGCCCTTCGGGCGTCAGCCATCATCGCCAGCGGCGCGCCCACCCGGCTCGCCCCCGTCCATGGAGTATTGCTTGATGAGCGGCGGATTCCCGCGTTCTGCCTTCCGTCTTCCCCGTCCCGTCGCCGCCGCGGCACCCGTCGTCCTCGCCACGCTCGCGCTGTCCGGTTGCGCGCTGTTCCGCGCGCCGCAAGCGAGCGCGCCCGTCGTGGAAGCCGTCGCCGTGCCCGTCGAGCCGGCGAGCGAGCCCATCGCGGCGCCCGAGCCCGCGAGCGCGCCCGAACCCGCCGAGACCGCGCCGCCGAAGAAGCCGCACCGCGAGGCCGCGCCGCCGCGCAAGCCCGCGCGCGTCGCGCCGCCGGCGCCCGCGCCGGCCCCCGCGCCCGCGCCGCTCGTGACGACGCGCGCAATCGAGCGCAGCCAGGTGCACGCGCTCCTCGACAGCGAGGTGCGGCGCGGCGGCAAGGTGATCGGCCGCGCGGTCGACATGACGGCGGACGCGAACGGCGCGCCGCGCGAGATGCTGGTGAACCTGCAAGGCTTCATGGGCGTCGGCGACCGCAAGGTCAGCTTCCCGTGGAAGCTGTTTCGCTTCACGCCGGGCGGCAGGCACGAGCCGGTCATCCTCGACATGCCGGCCACTGCGCAGTTGCAGCCCGCCGACCGTCCGAAGGCGGTGCCGCTCACGGGCTCGACGCAGGCGGGCGCCGAACCCGGCCAGATGCGGATCATCGACGCCGACGTCGAGCGCCCGAACGGCGCGAAGGTCGGCCGCGTCGTCGACGTGCTGATCGGCCGCGATGCGCAACCACAGGCGGTCGTGCTCGACGTCGGCGGCCTCGTCGATCCGGACCGGCGCACGATCGCCGCGAACTGGTCGGCGCTGCGCTTCGCGCCGAAGGACAAATCGCTGCGCGCGCTGCTCGACCTGAACGACGCGCAACTGAAGGCGTCGCCGCCCTATGCGGGCGACAAGCCGATCCTCGCCGTCTCGCCCGCGGCCGGCGGCGCTCCCGCCGCCGCGCCGGCCACCGCTCGAGCAGGTGCGAAACGATGACGGTCCGGCATACGGTCAGCGCGCGTAGCCTGCGCGCCCTCGACTGGCTCAACTTCTTCGTCGCGAACGTGCAGACAGGCTTCGGTCCGTTCATCGCGTCGTATCTCGCGTCGCACAAGTGGACGCAGGGCGAAATCGGCATGGTGCTGTCGATCGGCACGATCAGCGCGATGGTGAGCCAGGTGCCCGGCGGCGCGGCCGTCGATGCGCTGAAGAACAAGAAAGGCGCCGCCGCGTGGGCGATCGCCGCGATCATCCTGTCCGCGGTGCTGCTCGCCGCGAGCCCGACCGTCGTGCCCGTGATCGCGGCCGAGGTGTTCCACGGCTTCGCGAGCTGCATGCTCGTGCCGGCAATGGCGGCGATCTCGTTCGCGCTCGTCGGCCGCGAGAGCCTGGGCGACCGGCTCGGCCGCAACGCGCGCTGGGCGTCGCTCGGCAGCGCGGTCGCGGCGGGTCTGATGGGGCTCACGGGCGAGTACTTCTCCGCGCGCGCGGTGTTCTGGCTGACGGCGGCCCTCGCGCTGCCCGCGCTCGTCGCGCTCGCGATGATCGAGCCGACGCACCATCATCATCACGCGGCGCCACGCGCCGACGAAGACGAAGACGAAGAACGCGAAACGCTGCGCGAACTGCTGCGCGACAAGCGGATGCTGATCTTCGCCGCCTGCGTCGTGTTGTTCCATCTGTCGAACGCGGCGATGCTGAACCTCGCCGCGGGCGAAGTGACGGCGGGCATGGGCGAGAACGTACAGCTCGTGATCGCCGCGTGCATCATCGTCCCGCAGGCGATCGTCGCGATGCTTTCGCCGTGGGTCGGACGCTCCGCGCAGCGCTGGGGCCGCCGGCCGATCCTGCTGCTCGGTTTCGCCGCGCTGCCGCTGCGCGCGCTGCTGTTCGCCGGCGTCTCGAGCCCGTACCTGCTCGTGCCGGTGCAGATGCTCGACGGCATCAGCGCCGCCGTGTTCGGCGTGATGCTGCCGCTCATCGCGGCGGACGTCGCGGGCGGCAAGGGGCGCTACAACCTGTGCATCGGGCTCTTCGGACTCGCGGCGGGCGTCGGCGCGACGCTCAGCACCGCGCTCGCCGGCTTCGCGGCCGACCACTTCGGCAACGCGATGAGCTTCTTCGGGCTCGCCGCCGCGGGCGCGCTCGCGACGCTGCTCGTGTGGTTCGCGATGCCCGAGACGCGCGACGCGGCGCTCGCCGAAGACGCTCGGCACTCGAGCGCCGAGCCGGCGCAGTAACGTCCCGCCCGTGATGCGACGGCGCGCGGGACGCGATGCGGGATGCGGCGGCACATGCATGCGTGCGCCCGGCGGCGTTGCGGGCGATATGGGCGATATGGGCGATATGGGTGTTGTGGGTGTTGTGGGTGTCGCGGGTATCGCGGCAACGAACGTCGCCCACGGTCGCCACCGCCGCTCGCCGGCGCGGCGCCGCCACCGCGTCGCGCCCGTATCGAGGGCGCGGCGACCGGCTCGTTCGCCCGCCGCCGAGCCGGTATGCGGCGCGCCTCCCCCGCTCCTTGCCTGAACGAGATGGAAACGATCAAAGCTTTCAACGAGGCACGTCGGCAGATCCAGGAATCGGTGCTCGAACTGTTCAAGGGCCTGTCGCTCAGGGAGCGCCTGCTGCAAGGCGTGCTGATGGCCGTGCAGGCCGCGAGCGGCGCTTGCCTCGCGTACGGAATCGGCCGCGCGCTGCACACCGAGCAGGCCGTATGGGCGGCGATCACCGCGATCGCGGTCACGCAGCACAACTACGCGGACACGATCAATCTGTCGCGCGATCAGTTCATCGGCGCGATGGTGGGCGGGCTGATCGGCTTCGCGGGGGCGGCGACGGGCGCCGGCCATTTCGTCGCGTACGCGATCACGATCGTGACGGCGATCATCTGCTGCTGGTGTCTGAACGTCGGCAGCGCGGCTCGGCTCGGCGCGATCACCGCGACAATCGTGCTGCTGTTTCCGGGTGAGGGCCCGCTGTGGGACATTCCGCTCGTGCGGTTGGGCGAAGTGACGCTCGGCACCGCGTGCGCGATGGCGGTCGGCTGGACGATGTCGCGAATCGAGCGGCGCTGGTTCGCGAAGCGTTGAAGCGGCGGCGAACGCGCGAAGACGGCGGGCGTGAAAACGACAGCGGCAAGCGCAAGAAAGCGTGCGACGCGAAACGATGCTGAACCATGCTGCCCCGCGCGATGCTCGGGGCGTGACGCTCGCCGGCGCGGCGGCCGCCAATCGCCCTCCCGCTGCGGCCGACACGAGGGCGCGGGGGTGCAGGAATGCGAGGAGACCGGAATGCGCGGGGCGGGTGCATCGCTCGCCGCGCCCGCTTTCGCCGGAAAGCGGCGAACGGCGCGCCGCGCGGCGGCCGGCTTTACGGTCCGATCTGCAGAATGACGCCCGTCGAGATGCGCACGAGCAGATAGTCGCCACCGATGCCGACCCAGTGATAGCCGCGCGGCGGCGGCGACAGATGGTACCCGCGCCAGTCGTCGATCACGTACTGGCGGTCCCGGTATTCGTCGGGCAGGCGCTCTCCGCGGCGCCACGCGGCGTTTTCGTCGCCGCGATGCTCGCCGGGGCGGGCGCCGTCGTCGCCGTGCTTGCCGTGATCGCGCCCGACGTGCTTGCCGGGAGGCGGCCCGTGGCGTTCGTCACCCGGCCCGCCGGGGCCATGGGGTTGAGCGGCGGCGAGCGATGACACGAGCGCGCCGGCAGCGAGCATCGAAATCCGCAGCGTACGATGTGCTTTCATCGTTTCCCTCCGTGAAAAGGCGCAACCGGCTGTCGGCGCCGGAGCGCATGGAAAAAGGTAGCACATCGCGCCGTATATTCGCCGGGAATGGCGGGTCGATGTGAAAAAGATCTGAGATGACGCAAAGCGACGAGACAGCGATGCGGCTTGCCAATACGCCGATCGACACCCTGTTTTTTCGTTCGGCCTTCCAGCCGCCCGGCTCGTCGCCCCCTCCGGTGTCTGGGGACTCGCCCGCTTCCTTGGCCGCCTCTTCGGTAGCCGAATGCCGCAGCAGCAGCCTTTCGATTGCCGGGATTCGCCGAGGCCGACGACCGCAAGCGTGTTGCGCAAACGCGCGCGCCGCGCCGCCTGATCGCCCGCTCGTACGATCGCGCCGGCCCTCGGGTGGCACGGCAGGTATACTCGCGCTCACTGCGCAACGCTCAATCCTCTCTCGCATTCAGACACCGCTTTCATGGCAGAACCCACTCTCGGCGTCGCCCTCATCGCCTACAACGCCGCGGCCCGGCTCGCCGAATGCCTCAGCGCGCTGTCGTTCGCCGACGACGTCATCGTCGTCGACGGCGGCAGCACCGACGCAACCGTCGATATCGCGAAAGCCCATGGCGCACGCGTAATCGTTGCCGCCGACTGGCCAGGTTTCGGGCCGCAAAAGAACCGCGCGGTATCCGCGCTCGACACCGACTGGATCCTGTCGGTCGACACCGACGAAATCGTCACGCCCGAACTCGCCGCGTCGATCCGGGCGGCGATACGCGCGCCACGCGCGCCGGTCTATTCGCTCGATCGGCTCTCGAGCTTCTGCGGCACCTGGGTACGCCACAGCGGCTGGTACCCCGACTGGCTGCCGCGCCTTTTCAAGCGGGGCGCGGCACGCTTTTCCGACGATCTCGTCCATGAGCGACTCGTGTTCGACGGACCGTCCGCGAAACTCGACGGCAAGCTGCTCCACTATTCATACGAAGACTTTGAAACCGTGTTGCGCAAGCTCGATGCATATTCGAGCGCAGGCGCCGAACAGCGACGCGCGGCGGGCAAGCGCGGCGGGTTGGCGAAGGCATTCGGGCGTGGCGCATGGGCCTTCGTGCGCACCTATGTGCTGCGGTGTGGCTTCCTGGATGGACGGGCGGGCTTCATGATCGCCGTGTTCAATGCCGAAACGGTCTACTACCGCTTCCTGAAGCTCGGCCTTGCGCGGCAGCGAAAGGCGCGCGATTGACGCGCGCCGTCGAAGCCGCAGGAAGATGCCGTCGAGTCGCGCTGTCCGTGGCGTAGACGGGAAACGGCATCAAGCGGCGCGCAACGCGCCGCGCCGCATGCATGTGCACGCCAATCACGAACGCCGCCTCGGCACGGCGACACGATGCGCTCGCCGCACGCGTGACCCGCACCATACCGATCGCTCGCCCACGCGCAGCCGAACGCACCCCATCGCCGAATCCGCTGCGAGCCGCGATGCCGGCCCGATCCGGGAAGCGGCCCGCCCTACTTGCGCGCCGCGAGCCGGCTGACATCGACCGGCGTCGCGACGTCAGCCGGCGCGTTAGCCGCATCGAATCCGAGCATCGCCGCAGCCACGCCGATCACACGCGCCGACGGCAGTTCGCTCAGGCATCGGCTCCAGCTGTCCAGATGCCGATCGCAGCCTTCGAGCTTGCACGGCACGCAATCGCCTTCGCCCTGCAGCAGATAGACATTGCCGCGCCGCCCCGAACCGCGCAGGGGCCACGGCTCGTCGCCAGCCGGCCAATGCGCGGGCCACGGGCCCCAGCGCGTCGGATTCGACGGCCCGAAGAGCGCGATCGTCGGAACGCCGCAGGCGGCGGCAACATGCGTCGCGCCGGTGTCCGGGCCGATGAAGAGCCGCGCGTGCCGAAACATCTCGGCGCTCTCGCCGAACGACAGTTCCCCCGTCATGTTCAACACGGGTTCGCCGGCCGCTCGCGCGATACGCGCGGCATAGTCGCGCTCGGCCTGCGCGGGACCGCCGCTCAGCGCGACCGCGAACCCGCTGCCGCGTGCCCAGCGCACGAGATCGACCCAGCCGTCCTCATGCCACTGCTTGTAGCGGAACATCGGATACGGATGCAGCACGATGTACGGCTCGCCGCGTGACAGCGCGGGCGTTCCATACAGCTTCGCGTCGAAGCGAGCGCGGGCGGCGGGATCGTCGCCGATGCCGGGCGCGACGACGTCGGCGCATCGCGGTACATCGAGCGCGTCGGCCAGCGACAGGTTGCTCGTGACGGTATGAACATCGCGATGCTCGTCGAGCACGATGCCGTTCAGGATGAAACGCGTGAGCCGCGTGAGCCGCCCGGGATCGACGAGCCCGATCCGCCTGCGCCCCGCAAAGAACGCATAGAAGCGCGCGCGATCGGAACTGATCGCCGCACACGCGAGATCGTACTTGCGCCAGATGCGCAGCGCATCGGCGATGCGCTCCTTCGGCCGAGCGCGCGGCGCGACCGTGATCACGCGGCGGATGTCGGGATTGTGCTCGAGCACGCCTTCAGTGCCGCGAAACACGATCATGTCGATCTGCGCGTCGGGCCAGCGCGCCTTCAGTGACCGGACGAGCGGCGTCGTCAGCAGCACGTCGCCAAGGCGACGCGTGCAGGATACGAGAATGGTGCGCGGCGGCCTGGAAAGCGTCAACGGAGCGGTCACGGTGAAGGCATGAAGAACGGGCGACCGGACATTTTAGCGAATTCGCGCCGCGCGCCCGTGCGAAGCGAGCAAGCTCACGCCCGATTGAGCAGTTGCGCGGCGAGCGCCTGCATGCGCGCGTTCGCCGCGCGCGGGCCGAACGACTCGATCTTGCGCGTTGCGTGCGCCACGAGCGACGCGCGCAACGCGCCGTCGGCGAGCATCCGCTCGATCGCGTCCGCGAGCGCGTCGGCCGCGCCGGGCGGCACGAGCAGCCCCGCTCGGCCGAAGTCCAACAGATCGCGCGGGCCAGTGGGGCAATCCGCTGAAATAACCGGCGTACCGAGCGCCATCGCCTCGCCGATCACCATGCCGAAGCCCTCGTAGCGGCTGCTCAGGATCAGCATGTCGGCCGCACGCACGTACGGAAACGGATTCGCGCAAAAGCCCGCGAACAGCACCGCGTCGCGCAGCCCCAGCTCCGCCGCGAGTTGCTCGAGCGCGCCGCGATCCGGGCCGTCGCCCAACAGCACGAGGCGCGGCGCGTCGGCGCGGCTTGCACGCACTTGCGCATACGCGCGCAGCAAGGTCCGATGATCCTTCTGCCCTTCATCGAGCCGCGCGACCGACACGATGAAACGCCCCGCCGGCAGATCGGCGGGCTCGTCCGCCCGCGCGCGCAGCGCCTGCGGATCGATCACGTTCGGCAGCGCGGTGACGACGACACGGGTATCGGCGAAGAGCGACTCGGCCTCGCGCCGCATGTCGGGCGTGAGCACCGCGAGCGCCGTGTAGCGCTCGTATTGGCGAACGCGCCGCGCCATGTACGCCGCGCTTTTCTCGCCGAAGCGCGCGGCGAAACTGTAGTGGCTCACGCCGATCCACGGCATGCCACCACGCCCGGCAATGCGTCGCAGCGAGAAATCGAAATCGCAAACCACGTCGTAGCCGCGTGCGAGCCGCAGAAAACGGCGCGCGACGGCCGGCCGGATCAGCGCATGCGTCGATGCCTTATGCAACAGCTTCTCGCCGCCGCGCAGCCTGCGTACGCGCTCGCGCTGGTGGAGCGCGTGCATCCACCGCTCGGAAGCCAGCACCTGCAGCGCGACATCGGCCGGAATCGCCTTCGCGCGCCACATCGTCAGATCCGCCGTCGGATACGTGACCGACAGCCCGACTTCGAACGCGCTTCGATCAAGCGCGTTGAGCCATGCGAGCAGCGCAGTCTCCGTGCCGCCCCGGCCGAAGTCGTTGATGTGAAAAAGGATGCGCACGCGCCGCACGCCCGGGCGGGCAACGTCCGCCGCCGTCTCGGCGGGCTGCGCGGTGAAAGCGGGCGGAGCGACGGGCGGCGTCATCGTGCGTCCGCGTTCTGCGATACGCGCGCCATGCAGGCGTCGCGTTCGCCGCAGCCGAGCAGGAAACCCGCAAACGACCAGAACGCGAGCATCGTCGTTTGCCACATGAAATCGTCGACCGTGTTCTTCGCGATCATCCCGACGACGAGCGCGAGCCCCGCCGCCGACACCGCGGGCACGTCGCGTCTGAGCCGCCAGAACGCCGCCGCGAGACTGACGAGCAGCAATGCTTCGAGCGCAACGCCAATGTAGCCCGTCTGCAACCACGTGTTGAGGAACAGGTTGTGCGCGTGCGTGAGCGCTTGCGGCTCGATCTGCAACAAGAGCGGCGGTGCGTCGGCCGCGTACGCGTGTCCGGGCAGCGGCTTGCCGAAGCCGACGCCGAGCCACGCGTGCTGCTTGCCCTGCTCGGTATAGAACGCCCAGAGCTTCGGGCGCGTATCGGACGACAGCGTGTCGCCGAGCGCATTCAACTCGCCCGGCACGTAGACCCTCTGGCCCGCGACCGTGATGTCGCGCGCGGCCGACGACGCCGATGCGGTTGCGGTGGACGCGGACAGATCGCGCTCGCGCGCGCTGTACTCGAGCAGCCCGAGCGCGGTGGCGCCGAGGATCGCGATCGCGACGATGCTCACGCCGAGCCGGCGCCGATAGAGCGGGTAGAACGCGACGACGAGAGTCGCACCCGCCGCCGGCCAGAAAAAGCGGTTCAGGCTCGCGAGCCCGACGAAGCCGCACGCGACGAGCCCGACCGCGCCGATCGCGCGCCAGCGGGCGCGCAGCAGCAGCGTGGCGAAAAGCGGCATCGCGAACACCACGAGCGTACTCGTATGGCCCACGCGGTTATAGAAGCGAATCGGGAAAGTATTCGGCGTCGGCGGCTGCAAGTGCCCCCAGTAAAACGCGCTCAGGAGCGCGAGCAGCACGCAGGCGGCCCACACGACGAGCACCGGCCATTCGGGACGCTTCACGCGCGAGCCGAACAGCCAGAAGCCCCAGAACGTGACGAGCGGATACAGCACTTCGTCGAACCACGCACGCAGGCTGATACGCGGATACAGCGACCAGCCGACCGACGCGAGACTCCACGCAGCCCATACGACGATCGGCAAAACGAGGGGCCATTGCCGGAACGGCGGCCGGCTCGCGGACAGGATGCCGGCAAGCGTGCCGACGCCGATCAACGCGAGCGTCGTGTTGACCACGCCGTTCATGTGCCCGAACATCACGCCGAACATCAGCGTGGGACAGGCGATCCAAAGCACGCGCTCGACGCGCGATGTCGTTATCGTCATCGGCTTGAACTTGACGGCGCAAGCGCCAAAACGTTTTGCAGCGCACGATGCACCGCATCCACTGAAAGACGCCCCATGCAGTCCGCATGATCGCCGCGCCACGCGACGCACGTCTGCGCACTCCGGTCGCAGCGCCGTACCCATGCGACATGGCGCCGGAACATGGACGGCTGGTCGCGGCACGGCATGTCCGCGATCGTCAGCGCGATGAACGGCGCATCCCGCCAATAGCGCCCCGCGCCGTGAATGCCGGCATTGCCGGGGCCGAACAGCGCGACGGTGGGCACGCCGACGAGACGCGCGAGATGCGCGATGCCGGTATCCGGACACACGACCGCCCGTGCACCGGCAAGCACGTGCCACAGATCGGCGAGCCCGAGCCGGCCGGCGAGATTCGGCTGCGCGGAATCGGGACCGATCTGCGCGACGAACTCGACTTCGCTCGGCCCGCCGCTCCAGACGGGCTGATAGCCTTGCGCCTCGATGAGGCTCGCGAGCTCGCGCCAGCGTTCGGACGGCCAGCGCTTGACTGCCGTGCTCGCGCCCGGATGCAACACCACGTAGGGGCGCTCGCGCAACGCGGCGGGCAGCGGTGCGCTTGCCTGCGGCGCCGGCCAGTCGGACGGGCGATACAGGCGCGGCGCGGGCCCGTCGACGAGCGCCGCGGCGAAATCGGCCCAAGCGGCGGGCGCCTCCGGATACGGCACCAGTTCGTCGACCGGCCAGTTCTTCCATCCGGGCGCATCCCCCGCATGTGCGACGATCCAGCGGCAGCCCGCGCCAAGCGCAAGCCAGCTGTGGCGGTTGTCGCCCGCGACGATGCCGAGATCATACGGCCCCGACGCGAGCAGACGCCTGACCGATACGCCGTCGCGCGGGTCGAACGCCAACGCATCGACGCCGAACGGACGCTTCGCGTAGAGCGGCGCAATCGCCTTCGGGCACGCCAGCACGATCTGCGCATCCGGATGCTGCTCGCGCAGCTTCGCGACGAGCGGCGTCAGCAGCAACGTATCGCCGAGCAGCAGGTGATGCGCGATCAGAATGCGCCGCAGGTGCGCGGGCTTGCGCCGCAACGGCTTGAGGACAAGCCTCGGCAGCGCTCGCGAGAAGATGTGGATCCGGCCGTGGAGTCTGCTCATTCGATTAGATCAACGGCCGATCGATTCCGTCACTTTGAGATGCGATGCGCCGGAGGCCGGCCGAAAGCCGTTTCGTCATGCAGAATTTCCACGATTCATATTGCAGGGACCGCCCGTAGCACGCCGACGCGCATTCCTCGTCACCGGGCTCAAATACGCGGCGCGCCCCTGCGACGCCTCGCAAGCGCGCGCAGGCCGAGCGCAACTTACGGAGTATACCATTCGGCCCATACGCTTCCGGAGCCAACATTCCGACGAAAGACCGCGCGCGCGAATGCGCATCATCGCGGGCCGTCGCCCGCAGCCTCGACGGCCAGGTCGAGCAATTGCGCGACATGGCGCGCGATGCTCGGATCGTACCGGATCGCCGCATGCGCCGCCGCGCCGGAGCCGATGCGCGCCGCACCCGCCTTCGTCCGCCGCACGGCTTCGTCGAGCGCCGCGCGCAGCCCGGCCGTATCGCCGGGCGCGAACACGAGCTTCGCCGACGGCGCGATCGCGTCGCAACAGCCGATGTTCGACGGCAGGATGACGGGCGTGCCGCACATCACCGACTCGACGCCGACGAGCCCGAACGGCTCGTATTTCGAAGCGAGGATCGTGAAATCGGCGGCACGGTAGCCGTCCTCGATATCCTTCACGTAGCCGATATAGCGCAGCCGCTCCGACGTCCGCTCGGGCGGCCGGCCGGCAACCGCGACGACGATGCCGGGCCCCGCGTCTCGCAACACCGCTTCGATGAGCGGCAGCCCCTTGCGCTCGTGGCTGCTCGACGGGAACAGCAGCACGATCTCGTCGTCGGCAAAGCCGAAGCGCATGCGCAACTCGGCGCGGCGCACGGCGTGAACGGGCGTGAAGCGTGCGGCGTCGACGGGCGGGAACAGCACGCGGACCTTATCGTCGCCCAGCCCGTAGAAATGAAGCAATTCGTCGCGCATCAGCATCGAATGCGCGATGACAAAACGCGCGTGCGCGTATTGACGGCGTTCGAGCGCGATCTGGCGGCGATCGGCAAACGTCGGGACGCGGCCGATCGCATCGAGAAAGCCGAGATGCGTGCCGCCGCAGATCGCGATTTCCGACGAATCGACACGGTTGCAGCCGATCAGCACGTCGACCGGCGACGCGCGGCGGGCCGCGCGCAGGCGCCACGAGAACCATGCGTCGCGACACTTGCCGGGCAGGAACGAGACGTTGATCCGGTGCGATTCGACGCGCCGGTATTCCGGCACCGACGAATCGAACGATCGCGCGAAGACCGACGGCCGGATGCCGGCGTCGGCCAGCCCACGCGCGAGGTCGATCGCGTAGCGCTCGAGCCCGCCGCCGTACTTGAGCGCGTTGCACGACAGGCCGATTTTCATCGGGCGGCGATCCTCGCGCTCCGTGGGCGCTCGCTCGGCCGGGCGTGCGCCGCTCATCCCGCGTCCTGCTGGAACTGGATGCGGTGCAGGTGCGCGTAGAGCCCGCCCTGCTCGAGCAATTCGCGGTGGCTGCCGCTTTCGACGATCTTGCCGCCTTCGAGCACAAGGATCCGGTCGGCGCGCTCGATCGTCGACAGGCGGTGCGCGATCACGAGCGTCGTGCGCCCCTTCATCAGCGTCTCGAGCGCCGCCTGCACGTGCCGCTCCGATTCGGAATCGAGCGCGGACGTCGCCTCGTCGAGAATCAGGATCGGCGCATCCTTGTAGATCGCACGGGCGATCGCGAGCCGCTGGCGCTGGCCGCCCGACAGCCGCATTCCGTTGTCGCCGACGAGTGTATCGATGCCGTCGGGCATCGCGGTGACGGTTTCCCATAGGTTCGCCGCACGCAGTGCCGCCTCCACGCGGTCGCGTTCGGGCGCCTGGCCGTACGCGACGTTCGCGGCGATCGTATCGTTGAAGAGCACGACGTCCTGGCTCACCATCGCAATCTGATTGCGCAGGTCGCGCAGGCTGTACTCGGGGAGCGCGACGCCATCGACACGCACCGAGCCCGACGAAGGATCGAAGAAGCGCGGCAGCAGATTCACGAGCGTCGTCTTGCCGCTGCCGGACGGGCCCGCGAGCGCGACCATCTCGCCCGGCGCGACGGTAAACGATACGTCGTCGAGCGTTTGCCGGCCGTCGCGCGACATGCCGTAAGAGAAAGACACATGGCTGAACTCGATCGCCCCCGACGCGCGTGCGAGCGGCTTGCCGCCGCCTTCGGGCTCACGCGGCTCGTCGATCAGCCCGAAGATCAGCTCGGCCGCGGTCATCCCGCGCTGCAGCGGCTGATTCACGTCCATCAGATGCTTGAGCGGCGAAATGATGAGCAGCATCGCGGTCACGAACGCGACGAAGCCGCCGACCGTCGTCTGATCGTTCGCCGACTGAACGACCGCAATCGTCAGCACGACAGCGAGCGCGATCGATGCGAGGAACTGCGTGAGCGGCTGGGCAAGCCCGCCCGATACCGTCATGCGCATCGAATAGCCGCGCAGCTTGCGGCTCAGCTCGTTGAAGCGCCCGATCTCGTATGGTTCGCCGTTATGAACCTTGACGACCTTGTAGCCGCCGACGGTCTCCTCGACGATGTACGCGAGCTGGTTCGTGAGCGTCTGATGCTCGCGGTTCAGCCGGCGCAGCCGACGGTTGATCTTGCCGACGAGCCAGCCGATGCACGGCAACAGAATCGCGACGATGAGCGTCAGGCGCCAGTTCAGATAGAACAGATAGCCGAGCAGGAAGACGACCGTCAGCGAATCGCGCACGAGCGTGATCGTCACGCCCATCAGCACGCTCAGCACCTGGTTCACTTCGAACACGACCGCGTTGATCACCGTGCTTGCCGTCTCGCGCTGGAAGAACGACACGCCGGTGTGAATCATCCGCTCGAACATCTGGATCCGCAGATCGAGCAGGATGCGGTTCGACACGTACTGCAGCAGATAGCCGGACGCATATTGCGCGATCGCGCGCGCGAGCGCGAGACCGACGACCGCCGCAGGCACGTACAGCTTCGTCGTCATGTCTCCCTTCGAGCCGAAGCCATGGTCGAGAAGCGGCTTGAGCAGCGCGGGAATTCCGGCTTCCGTCGCGGCGACCGCCGCCATCGCGAGCACGCCTGCGACGAGCACCCATACCAGCGGTTTCACATACGGCCAGAGGCGGCGCATCACGACGGCAGGCGACGACGCGTCCTGGCCGCCGATCGGTTTACTTAGAGTAGGCTTGACGCTCAAAATGCCCTCAAGAGAATCCGCAAAAAACGTACTGGAGGATCAGTAGACGATCTCGACGACGCTGCCGCCGAACGCCGCGCGCAGATCGGCGAGCAACGCGTCGCTCGGCTTCACGCGCCATGCGTCGCCCAGGCGCATCTCGCCTTGCGCACGCGCGTTGCTGTATGCGATCCGCACGGCGAGACCATTCGGTATCGCCGCCTGCGCCCGCCGCCCGCCGTCGCGACCGCCGCGCGGCGCCGGCGCCGCGGCGGGCGGCGTCTCGTCGGGTTTCGCGACGTGCGCTTCCAGCACGCGGCGCAGCGCCGCCGCGTCCGCGTTGCCGTTCATCGTCATCCGCACCGCCTGCGCGTAGCGGCTGCGCGCACGCTCGAGGTCCATCACCGACTCGGCGGTGAAGCGAATTCCGCCCGTGAACGCGTCGTTGCGCGCCTGCCCCTGGACGATCAGCAGCTCGTCCTCCTTGAAGAGCGCGCGGTTCGCGTCGAACTGCTCGTTGAACACGGTGACTTCGCACTGGCCGGTGCCGTCGTCGAGCAACGCGATCACCATCTTGCCGCGCTGCGTCATCTGCGTGCGCAACGACGCGATCACGCCGGCCACCACCTTGTCGCGCCCTTCCTTCAGCTCGCCGAGCTTCTGGCGCACGAAACGGCGCACCTCGTCGCGATACGCGTCGAACAGGTGGCCGGACAGGTAGAAGCCGAGCGCGCCCTTCTCTTCCTGCAGGCGACGCTTGTCGTCCCACGCCGGCTCGTCGACGAGCGCATGCTGGTGCGCGGGCACGCCGCCGATGTCGAACAGGCCCGCCTGCAGCGCGTTCGCGGCCGCCTGCTCGGCGGCCTCCATCGCGAGCGGCACCGATGCGAGCAACTGCGCGCGATTCTCGTGCAGCGAATCGAATGCGCCCGCGCGAATCATCGCTTCGATCGTGCGGCGGTTCACGACGCGGCGGTCGATCCGCTCGCAAAAATCGAACAGATCGGCGAACGGCTTTTCCTCGCGTGCGCGCAGGATCTCCTCGATCGCGTTCTGGCCGCTGCCCTTGATCGCGCCGAGGCCGTAGCGGATCGTGCGCGAGCGTTTGCCGTCGGCCTCGGCGACGGGCTCGAAGCGATCGTTCGAACGGTTGATGTCGGGCGGCAGCACGGCGAGGCCGTTGACGAGGCAATCGTCGAACAGGATCTTCACCTTGTCGGTGTCGTCCATCGCGAGCGTCATGTTGGCCGCCATGAATTCGGCCGGATGGTGCGCCTTCAGCCACGCGGTGTAATACGCGAGCAGCGCGTACGCGGCCGCGTGCGACTTGTTGAAGCCGTAGCCCGCGAACTTCTCCATCAGGTCGAAGATCTCGTCGGACTTCTCGCGCGTGAGGCCGTTCTTCGCGGCGCCCTCGGCGAAGATCTCGCGATGCTTGGCCATCTCCTCGGGCTTCTTCTTGCCCATCGCGCGACGCAGCAAGTCCGCGCCGCCGAGCGAATAGCCGCCGATGATCTGCGCCATCTGCATCACCTGCTCCTGATAGACCATGATCCCGTAGGTCTCTTTCAGGACAGGCTCGACGCGCGGATCCGGATAGTCGACCTTCTCGCGCCCGTGCTTGCGCGCGCAGAAGCTCGGAATCAGGTCCATCGGGCCCGGCCGGTACAACGACACGAGCGCGATGATGTCCTCGAAGCGGTCGGGCTGCGCGTCCTTCAGCATCCCCTGCATGCCGCGGCTTTCCAGCTGGAACACGGCGACCGTGTTGGCCTTCTTGAGGATCTGGAACGACGTCGGATCGTCGAGCGGCACCTGCGCGAGCGACCAGTTCTCCTTGCTCGGATCGAGACGGCGAATGTAGCGCTCGGCCCAGTCGAGAATCGTGAGCGTCGTGAGGCCGAGAAAGTCGAACTTCACGAGGCCGACGGCTTCGACGTCGTCCTTGTCGTACTGGCTGACGACGCCGCCTTCGTCGCCCTGCGTGTAGAGGGGGCAGAAATCGGTCAGCTTGCCGGGCGCGATCAGCACGCCGCCCGCGTGCATCCCGACGTTGCGCGTGAGGCCCTCCACGCGCTGCGCGAGATCGAGCAACTGATGGACTTCGTCCTCGTTGTCGTAGCGCTCCTGCAGGAGCGGCTCTTCCTTCATCGCGTCGGCGATCGTCACGTGCTTGCCCGGCTTGAACGGGATCAGCTTCGCGACGCCGTCGGTGAACATGTAGCCGAGATCGAGCACCCGGCCGATATCCCGCACGGCCGCCTTCGCGGCCATCGTGCCGAAGGTGGCGATCTGCGACACCGCGTCCGCGCCGTACTTCTCCTTCACGTACTGGATCACGCGGTCGCGGCCGTGCTGGCAGAAGTCGATGTCGAAGTCGGGCATCGACACCCGCTCCGGGTTCAGGAAGCGCTCGAACAGCAGGTTGTAGCGCAGCGGATCGAGGTCGGTGATGCCGAGCGAATACGCGACGAGCGAGCCCGCGCCCGAGCCCCGCCCGGGGCCCACCGGCACGCCGTTGTTCTTCGCCCAGTTGATGAAGTCCGCGACGATCAGGAAGTAGCCCGGAAAGCCCATCTTCTTGATCGTGCCGCACTCGAAATCGAGACGCTGGTTGTACTTCCCGCGTTGCGCTTCGCGCTCGGCCTCGTCCGGGTAGAGCTGCACGAGGCGTTTGTCGAGCCCTTCCTGCGACAACTGCACGAGGTAGTCGTCGAGCGACATGCCGTCGGGCGTCGGGAACCGCGGCAGCTTCGGCTTGCCGAGCTCGAGCGTCAGGTTGCAGCGCTTGGCGATCTCGACCGTGTTCGCGAGCGCCGAGGGCAGATCGGCGAACAGCGCGGCCATGTCGCCCTGCGTGCGGAAGAACTGCTCGGTCGTGAAGCGTTTCTGGCGGCGCGGATTCGCGAGGATGTCGCCTTCCGAGATGCACACGCGCGCCTCGTGCGCGGTGAAATCGTCGGCCGTCATGTACTGCAGCGGATGTGTCGCGACGACGGGCAGCTTCAGCTCCGCCGCGATCGTCACCGCCTGCTGGATGTACGCTTCCGCGCCCGGCTGGCCGTAGCGCTGCAATTCGATATAGAAACCGCCCGGGAACACCCGCGCCCAGCGCTGCGCGTGGCGGCGCGCGGCCGCCTCGTTGCCCGCCGCGAGCGCGAGGCCGATGTCGCCCTGCTGCGCGCCTGACAGCGCGAGCAGCCCTTCGGCGAGCTCGCCTTCGAGCCAGCTCGCGTCGAGCTCCGCGCGGCCGCGGTATTGGTTCGTGAGCCACGCCTTCGACAGCAGCTCGCAGAGGTTCAGGTAGCCGCGCTTGTCCTTGACGAGCAGCAGCAGCCGCGACGGCTTGTCGCGATCGTCGTGGTTGGTGATCCAGACATCGCAGCCGGCGATCGGCTTGATGCCCGCATCGCGGGCTTCCTTGTAGAAACGGACGAGACCGAACGCGTTGCCGAGGTCGGTCAGTGCAAGCGCGCCCTGACCGTCTTCGGCCGCCGACTTGACGATATCGTCGAGACGCACGATGCCGTCGGCAATCGAGAATTCGGAGTGGACGCGGAGGTGAACGAAACGGGGATCTGACATGGGCGCTATTGTAGCCGGCCCGGGAACCCGATACCGTTCGCTGCGGGCAAAAAATCGCCGCGTTGGCCGTCGGGCCAAGGCCGGCGCGGGCGGCGGGCCGCGAAGCCGCGCACGACGGCAGTTCGCCGCGGCGCGCGTGGCCGGCTCCGATCGCGGATTCGGATCGTCGGGTTCGATCACGGGTTCCGGCCGCCGGCGCCCCGTTCGCGGCGACGCGGCAACGTCCGCGTCCGTGCTTCGCGCCCTCGTTTCGCCCCTTTTCGGGATGGCGTGGCCGGCGGCCGCGAACGCATCGGCCACGCGGCGAACGACACGTCGGTGGGCTCGCCGTTCGACACGCCGACGACCGCGCCTTCGCAACCGCGCGGCGCGAGACTCCCCGGCTCCGGGCCCGGCCGCGACACGCCGGCGCGCCGGCGCGCTTGCGACGGCGCCGCGGCGCGCGCCGAACACGTCGGCCGTTCGGCCGACTGCGAAAAAGCCGCGCGGTTTGCGGGATAATACGGCTTTTCCACGTTTTTCCCGTTTTCGTCCGCTTGCGCCCAGGCGCTCGCCGCGCGCGCCGCCCCCGAGCCGCGCGGCTTCGCCGCCGGGCCGCAGCCGCCTTACCGTCCGAACCTCATGACCACCGTCAATCTCGCCGCCTACCGTTTCGTCTCGCTCGATTCGATCGAGCAATGGCGGCCGCTCGTCGCCGCGCGCTGCAACACGCTCGGGCTGCGCGGCACGATCCTGCTCGCGCCCGAAGGCATCAATCTGTTCATCGCGGGCCCACGCGAGGCGACCGACGCGTTCGTCGATTACATCCGCCACGATCCGCTCTTCGAGGGCAAGTTCGCGGACCTGCCGTTCAAGGAGAGCCTGTCCGATTCGCAGCCGTTTCGCCGGATGCTCGTGCGCCTGAAGCGCGAGATCATCACGATGAAGAAGCCGGCGATCAAGCCGGAGCTCGGCCGCGCGCCGTCCGTCGACGCGCGCACGCTCAAAGCGTGGCTCGACCAGGGGCACGACGACGCGGGCCGCCCCGTCGTGATGCTCGACACGCGCAATGCGTTCGAAGTCGACGTGGGGACGTTCGATCGCGCGCTCGATTACCGGATCGACAAATTCAGCGAGTTTCCCGCCGTGATCGAGGCGAACCGCGCGGACCTCGAGGGCAAGACGATCGTGTCGTTCTGCACGGGCGGCATCCGCTGCGAGAAGGCGGCGATCCACATGAAGGACGTCGGCATCGAGAACGTCTATCAGCTCGAGGGCGGGATCCTCAAGTATTTCGAGGAAGTCGGCGGTGCCCATTACCACGGCGACTGCTTCGTGTTCGATTACCGTACCGCGCTCAACCCGCAGCTCGCGCCGACAGCCGACGTCACGTGCTTCGCGTGCCGCGCGGTCGTGCCGGCCGATGCGCAACAGTCGCCGCTCTACGTGCCCGGCAAGTGCTGCCCCGCGTGCCATCCGGGCGATTCCGGCACGCCGGGCCGGCGCGCGGAGCCGGGCGCCGAACCGGCGCGCGCCGTGTGAGCCCGCGCCGCCCATTGCTCCGCGTCGCCGCGCGCCGCATCGAATGACACGCTATCGCGGGCGCTTCGCGCCGTCGCCCACCGGCCCCCTGCACTTCGGCTCGCTCGTCGGCGCGCTCGCGAGCTGGCTCGACGCGCGCGCGTGGGGCGGCGCGTGGCTCGTGCGAATCGAGGATATCGACGGCCCGCGCACGGTGCCCGGCGCGGCCGAAGACATGCTCGCGACGCTGCGCGGCTTCGGCTTCATCGCCGACGAGCCGCCCGTCTGGCAAAGCGCGCGCGTCGCGCACTACGAAGCGGCGCTCGCGCGGCTCACCGCCGCGGGGCTCGTCTATCCGTGCGGCTGCTCGCGCAAGGAGATCGCCGATTCGCTGCGCGCCGCGCACGAGCGGCACACGACGCTCGCGTATCCCGGCACGTGCCGCACGGGCCTGCACGGCAAGCCCGCGCGCGCATGGCGCTTGCGCGTGCCGGACGGCGCCGCGGCCGTCGTCGCGTTCGACGACCGCTGGCAGCGCGCGCAAACGCAGAATCTCGCGACCGAAGTCGGCGATTTCGTGCTGAAGCGCGCGGACGGACAATGGGCGTATCAACTCGCCGTCGTCGTCGACGACGGCGATGCGAACATCACGCACGTCGTGCGCGGCGCCGATCTGCTCGACTCGACCGCTCGCCAGATCTACCTGCAGCGCTGCCTCGGGCTGCCGACGCCGCGCTATCTGCACGTGCCTGTCGTCCTCGACGCGAACGGCGAGAAGCTCAGCAAGCAAACGGGCGCGGCGGCGCTCGATCCCGCCGCGCCGCTGCCGGCGCTCGCCGCCGCCGCGCGGCACCTGGGGCTCGCGCTCGACGGCGCGGCGTGCGCGTCGCTCGACGCGTTCCAGGCGGCCGCGATCGCCGCGTGGGACGCGCGCTTCGGGCCGAACGCGCGCGGCTGAAGACACCGGCCGGATGATGCGGCCTGGTCGCTTCGACCGTCGTTGCGGCCGTCGCGCCGCTACGCCGGCGCACCGTCGGCGATCGCCGAGCCGGCGATTCACTGATTCACCGATTCACCGATTCACTGATTCACTGATTCACCGATTCACTGATTCACTGATTCACCGACTCACCGACTCACCGACTCACCGATTCATCGATTGATCGCCCCGCCGATTGATCGACTCAACGATCAACGCCCCCGCCGATCCACAGATCGCCGATTTCCCGAGCGGTCGGTACGCCGATCCCCCCACATCGCGTCGCGGCGCCGTCTCCCGGTCCAAGCTGACCGAACCAGGCCGTTCCGGGCCATTCCGGAACATTCCGCCCGCCCCCTGCCGCGAGCAAGGCCGCGTTTCGATGCCGGCCCGCCGCCCTTGCCGCTTCGGGCGCCGCGCCAAAAAGAAGGGGCGCACGCTCGCGCGTGCGCCCCTTCTTCCCACCGATCCGGCGCCGCTTCGAGCAAGCGCGATATTCATTGCCTCATCACGACGACGACGTCTTGCGCGGCATCCCGAATCCGCCCAGGAGCGCGGCGAGCGGCTGCTTCGGCGCCTTCTTCTCCGGCTGCACGGGCTTCGCCTCGTCCGGCTGGTTCGCGGACGGCGACGGCACGTACGGCTTCAGGAAAAAATCGTCGATCGGCGCTTCGCGGCGCGGATGATGCGTGCGCTCGCCGCCCGCCGAACGGCGGCCGGCCGGCGCGCCGCGGCGCTCGTCGCGGTCGCGCTCGCGGCGGCCGCCCCGATCGTCGTGGCGATGGCGCGGCAGATCGAGCGCGAGCGTTTCGAGCGACAGCGTCCGCTTGATCAGTTTCTCGATGTCGGCGAGCTGCTTGCGCTCGTTCGGGCTGCACAGCGACAGCGCGTCGCCCGACGCGCCCGCACGCCCCGTGCGGCCGATCCGGTGCACGTAGTCTTCCGCGTTGAACGGCAGGTCGAAATTGATGACGGCCGGCAATTCGGCGATGTCGAGGCCGCGCGCGGCGACGTCGGTCGCAACGAGCGCTTCGATCTCGCCGCGCTTGAACGCGTCGAGCGCCTGCATCCGCTCGCTCTGCGAGCGGTCGCCGTGAATCGCGGCCGCGATGATGCCGTCGCGCTCGATCTGGCGCGCAAGGCGGCTCGCGCCGATCTTGCTGTTGCAGAACACGATCACCTGCTTGAGCGAGCGGTCGCGGATCAGCTTGACGACGGCCGCCTGCTTGTCGCCTTCGGCGACGTCGTAGACGATCTGCGTGACGGTCGACGCGGCCGCGTTGCTGCGCGCGACCTCGATCGTCTGCGGATTGCGCAGGTAGGTCGACGCGAGCTTCTTGATCTCGGGCGAGAACGTCGCCGAGAAAAGCAGCGTCTGACGCTCCTTCGGCAGCAGGTTCAGGATGCGCTGCAGATCGGGGAGGAAGCCCATGTCGAGCATCCGGTCGGCCTCGTCGAGCACGAGGATCTGCACCTGGCCGAGATTCGCGGTCTTCTGCTGGACGTGATCGAGCAAGCGCCCGGGCGTCGCGATCAGGATCTCGACGCCGCGGCGCAGCTCGGCCATTTGCGGGTTCATGTCGACGCCGCCGAACACGACCGCGCTGCGCAGCGGCGTGTGCTTCGCATACGCGTGCACGTTCGCGGCGACCTGATCGGCAAGCTCGCGGGTCGGCGTGAGGATCAGCGCGCGCACCGGGTGGCGCGCGGGCGACGCGCTCGTGTTCGCCTGCGGCAGCAGCCGCTGGATGATCGGCAGCGAGAAACTCGCGGTCTTGCCGGTGCCGGTCTGCGCGGCGCCCATCACGTCGCGGCCGGACAGCACGACGGGAATCGCCTTCGCCTGGATCGGCGTCGGCGTCGTATAGCCCTGCTCGGCAATCGCCTTCAGGATCTCGGCGGCAAGGCCGAATTGATCGAACGTCGCGTCGACAGGCTTGGCAACAGAATCGGACATGGTGGCGTTTCGCTCAAAAGGCGCGGCGGGACATCCAGCACGGCCTGCTCGCTCGCGAGACAGACGGCGCAACCCACTTCGGAATGAACATGAAGCCGCGGCGCGCCGCAGGGCGCCGCCGGCGCTTGAGGCCATCCGGGCCGCGCGCGAGGCTTCGTCCGGCAGGAGCGCCGGCAGAAAGGGCGATATTGTAGCATCCCTCGCGAAACGGTTCGGCCAACGGCCGGGCATCGGCGATCCGCGCCGCCGGGCCGCCGAAGCCGGCCATCCGCGCGGCGGCCGCCGCGCGATGCTGCGTGCGCGCCGCCCGCGATGTCCGCGCGGCGGCCAATGCGGCGCATCGCCGATCCGACAGCGGCGCCCGATCGCGCCCCCTCTCCGCCCCTCTCCGCTTCCCTCCGCCCTTCTTCGCTCCTCTTCGCCGCTACGCTTCGCTGCAATGATTCACCGCAACGCTTCGCCGCCATCGCGATGCTTCGCGCCGTGGCGTTTCGGCCCGCGCACGCCCGCGTCGATGCGCCGCCAATGCGCGGCTCGCCCCGATTCCGCCGTCCGGCGCCGAAGCCGCCCCCGGTCAGCGCCCGAAAAGGCGCGCCGCCGCTTCACGCCCGCGCGCCCTCGGCGCTCAACCCTTTCCGCGCGGCTTGCGAACCTCGCTGCAGTCGGCGAGCACGGGCGGCGCGCGCTCGCCCGCGATTTCGTCGTACAGGTTCGCGTCGCGCCCCTTCGTCCACCACACGTAGCGGCCCGCCTGATAGCGCGCGCCCGACGCCGACACCGTGTCGACGAACAGCAGTCGCACGCCGTTGACCGGCACGAGCGCGAAGCTCTGGCCGTTGCCCGCGCGCCAGTACGACACCCGCACCGGCTTCGGCGCGTTCGCGCACCGATAGGCGACGGTTTCGCGCGCGTCCGCGTCGATCTCCTCGACGGTGAGCCGCGCCGCGTGCGCGGCGCCGGCGGCTGCGCACAGAGCGGCGACGCCGATCGCCGCCCGCGTTTTCCTGTTCATGTTCTTCTTCCTCGTCAAGCAATGGCGGCGAGCCGCGCGCAAACCGCGCGCCGCGCCATCAGTCCGGATCGATGACGCCCGCGCACGCGTCGGTCGGCGCGGCCGCGACGTGGCCGACGAGCGGCACGATCTTCAGCCCCGCCGACGCCACCCGGCACGGCGCGGCGGCAAGCCCGCAGCCCGCCGTCGACGCACACAATGCAACGATCAACATCCACTTCATGACACCCTCCTTCCCCGGCTGCGCCGCGCGCGAGCGCATCGGCCGGAAACCACCCAATACGATTGCCGCGACCGCGGCGGCCAGTCGCGGCCGGCGCGCCCCGCCCCGGCATGCGCAGGCGCGCGATGCGCGCCACACGTCAGCACTCGTCAACGCGCGGACACCGGACGCACAGCGGCGGCGGCCCGCTTCGCGCGCTCGCGCGCTTCGTCGACGTTCGCGCCCGTCGCGAGCGCGACGCCCATCCGGCGCTTCGCGAAGCTCTCGGGCTTGCCGAACAGCCGCAGATCGGCGCCCGGCACCGCGAGCGCGTCGCGCACGCCCTCGAACGCGATGCCCGCTTCGTCGAGCCCGCCGTAGATCACGGCCGACGCGGCGGGCGTCGCGAGCGCGGGCTCGACCGGCAGGCCGAGGATCGCGCGCGCATGCAGCTCGAACTCCGACTGGCGCTGCGACGCGAGCGTCACGAGCCCCGTGTCGTGCGGGCGCGGGCTCACCTCGGAGAACCAGACATCGTCACCGCGCACGAACAGCTCGACGCCGAAGATCCCGCGGCCGCCGAGCGCGCTCGTCACGCGATGCGCGATGTCGCGCGAGCGCTCGAGCGCCTTCGCGCTCATCGGCTGCGGCTGCCACGATTCGACGTAGTCGCCCGCCACCTGCAGGTGCCCGATCGGCGCGCAGAAGGAGGTGCGCGTCTGCCCGCTCGCCGGATCGATCGCGCGCACCGTGAGCTGCGTGATCTCGTAATCGAACCGGATGAAGCCCTCGACGATCACGCGGCCGTGATTCACGCGGCCGCCCGCCATCGCGTAGCGCCACGCGGGCTCGATGTCGGCCTCGCTTCTCAAGACCGACTGCCCCTTGCCCGACGACGACATCACGGGCTTCACGACGCACGGAAAGCCGATCCGCGCGACGGCCGCCGCGAATTCGTCGAACGACTGCGCGAACGCGTACGGCGACGTCGGCAGCCCGAGCTCCTCGGCCGCGAGCCGGCGAATGCCCTCGCGATTCATCGTGAGCTGCGTCGCGCGCGCGGTCGGGATCACCTCGCAAACGCCGGCCGCTTCGATCGCGGCGAGCGCGTCGGTCGCGATCGCCTCGATTTCGGGCACGACGAGATGCGGACGCTCCGCGTCGACGAGCGCGCGCAACGCGTCCGGGTCCGTCATGTCGATCACGTGCGCGCGATGCGCGACCTGATGGCCGGGTGCGTTCGGATAGCGGTCGACGGCGATCACTTCGACGCCGAGCCGCTGCAACGCGATGATGACTTCCTTGCCCAACTCGCCCGCGCCGAGCAGCATGACGCGCGTGGCGGACGGCGAAAGCGGCGTGCCGAGCCGCTGACCGATCTGCATGAGATTTCCCGCTGAATGATGGATGGCGAAAACGACCTGCGATGCTAACACGCAGGGCCCGCGCGCCGCCGGCCGATTGGGCGCGCGCCGGCGCGCGCGGCAAGGCGCGAGCCGGCGGCGAAGGCACGATCGCCATGCGATCCGGCATCGCGCCGCGACTCGAAACCGCCGGCCCGCACCGCCGGCGCCTCCCGGGTGGCGAGGCTTGGGAGCCGCGCGCGTCGATCCCACATCAGCCCGCATTGGCCCGCATCGGCCGCGCTTTCACGAGGCCGACGGCCGCCGCGACCTCCACGGCCTTGAGCGCACTCGCCGCGAACCGTCGGCCGGCGCGCCGCCGGCGGCGCATCTCGCCGCACGACGGCCCCGAAGCCGTCCGTCTCGCCGAGCAAGGCGCGAGCCCGGCATGTCGACGATGCCCGCGACGAGCGTCATGTCTGCGTCTGCGGCGAACGCGTCGGACGCGACGATCTCGACGATCTCGACGATCTCGTCGAAAGCGGCGAACGCCGCGAAACGCGAGCCATCCCTCCCATCCCGCACCGCATCTCGCAACCCGCCCGCGTCAATCGTGCGCGGCGCCCCGCATTGCCGCCGAATCATGCAAGAAACGCCGTGCGTCGCCGCCGCAAAACGCATGAACGAACGCGCGCGGCGACTGTCCGCTCGCGTCCGACGACGCGAGTGCGTTACCCTTACGGCTTCGCCCGCAACATTGAAGATTCGAAGAGGAACGAGGTCATGTTCAATTCATCCGCAGCCGCGCGCATGCGCCTTCGCATCGCCCGCTCGCTGCGCGCGCCGCTCGGCGCGCTGACCGTCGCCGCGCTTCTCGCCGCCTGCACGATGCCGACCCACCCCGATTCGGGCGCCCCCGCCCCCGATCCGTTCAACCCCGCGACGATCCAGTTGATCGACGACACGAGCTGGGAACTCGTCGGCTGGCGCAACGCCGACGGCTCGGCGCGCGACATCCCGCACGGCGACAACGGCGAGCCGATCAAGCTCGCGCTGTCGACGCAAACGGGCGTGCGGCGCGCGGCCGGCTTCTCGGGTTGCAACCGCTACATGGGCACCTACGACGTGAAGAACGGCGTGCTCGCGTTCGGCCCGCTCGCCGGCACGCGAATGGCGTGCGTGTCGCCCGCGCGCGCCGCGCTCGAGCGCGACTACCTCGCCGCGCTCGGCCACATCTCGAAGGCCGGCGTACAGATGCGCGCGCCGCAGCAACTGGTCATCATCACCGACGCCGACGCGACGCTCACGTTCGCGCGACGCGACGGCAAGTAAGCGCGGCGCGCGGCGGACGGCCCTGCCGGCGAACCGGACGGCGGGCGCCATCCGCCGGGCCGCGCGCGAGGACGGCACGAGAATGCGCGCCGTTCCCGAAAACATCTTCGTCGACCGGTTAAACTCGACGGCGTCGCGCGTCGCGCCCCCGTCCTCCTCCTGTTTCTGAGCATGCAAACGGTAGTTCTCGGCTGGTTCGGCTTCTCGGCCGTCTGGTTCATTCCTCTTTTCTGGCGGCTCGTCAAGGCGGCGCTGCCGGGCGGCGGCGGCCTCGCGGGCCCCGGCTCGATCCGGCTCTGGCTCGGCTTTGTGGGCGTGCTGACGGCGAGTTGCACGCTCGCGACCGCGCTGACGGGCGACGCCACGACGAATGCGCTCGGCCACGCGCTCGCGCGCGGCTTCGAGCACGTGTTCGGCCACGTCGGCACGCCGTTCGCGATGATCGCGCTGTTCGTCGTCGGGCTGCCGTGGCTCGTCGGCGTACGCTGGCGGCAGGTGAACGCATGGCTCGACGCGTCGTTCGGGATTCGCTTCGCACGCGAACGCGGCGACGAGGAGCCGCGCGGCGTCGCGGACCTGCCGCGTGCCGCGCTGCACCGCGACGACGACCGGCGTGTGCGCCGCGCGGCCGACGTGCAGCCGACGACCGCGCACACGGTCAACTCGATGGCGCCGCGGCAGAACGGCCGTTATGCGCGGCCGACGCTCTGGAAGCCGAACGACGCGCAGCGCGGCGAGCGACGCAGCGCGTCGGCGGGCGGCGCGGCGCGGGCCGCCGCCGAACCGACCGCGCCTGCGGGCTGGCTCAAGCCGGGCGCGCAGCCGCGGGGCGCGCAGCCGGCCGCCGCGATGGCGACGGGTGCGGCGGCCGCCGGCGCGTCGACAGCCGGGTTCGCGAAGGCCGCCGGCGCCGCGGCGGCCGTGACGTCGCCCGCCGCGTTCGCGCCGGCCGCCATCGGCATCGCGAAGCCGATCGGCTCGACCGCCGCGGTCGCGGCGCTCGGCAAACGCGCGCAAGCGCGTCCGACCGCGCCCGATCCGCGCTTCGCGCCGCGCCGCCCGGCGACGCAGGCCGCCGTGTCGGCGGCGCGCAATCGACCGATGACTTTCACGCCGTCGCGACAGACAACCGGCGCGACGCCCCCACAGCCGGCGCCCCCCGCGCAGACGGCCGCGCCGACCGCCGAGACCGCACGCAAGCGAGCGCCGGCAAACCCGGCGCGCGCGCCGCTCTATGCGTGGCACGAGAAGCCCGCGGAACGCATCGCGCCCGCGGCGAGCGTGCATGAGACGCTGCGCTCGATCGAGGCCAGCGCCGCGCAATGGACGGCGCTCGCGGGCGCAACGAGCACCGCCGCAACGCCGGTGACGGCGCGCGAATCGATAGCGGCGCCGGCTGCGCCGTCGGGCGGTGCGGCCGCATCGGCCGCGCGGGATGGTCGCGCGCCGACGAGCGCGGAAACGGCCGCACCGGACGGCCACGCGCCGACGAGCGCGGAAACGGTCGCGCCGGACGGCCACGTGCCGACGAGCGCGGAAACGGCCGCGCCGGACGGCCACGTGCCGACGAGCGCGGAAACGGCCGCGCCGAACGACCATGCGTCGACGAGCGCGGAAACGGTCGCGCCGGACAGCCACGCGCCGACGAGCGCGGAAACGGCCGCGCCGGACGGCCATGCGTCGACGATCACGGAAGCGACCGCGCCGAACGGCCACGTGTCGGCGACCGTAGAAACATCCGCTGTCGCCGCGCCCGCAGGCATCACTCAAGCCGCGCCGCCCATCGCCGCCGACATCTGCCCTGCCGGCGAGCACGTGATCGCCGCCGTCGAACCGGCGTGCACCTCGGATTCCGCCGCCATCGGCGCCGGCGCGATCGCCCATGCCGAAGCCGGCGCGGCTGCTTCGACCGCCGAGACCGCTTCCCCCATCGGCGCGGACACGCACATCGCACCCAGCCGCGAAGCGGACCGCACCGCTCAGACAGCGCCGACCGCGCCAAGCCCGGCCGAAGCAACGCCTCATGTCGACGCGCCACACGCGCTCGATGTCGCCGCTCGCGCCCTCGTCGGAAACACCGCCGCCACCGCGCACGGCGCCGCGGCCGTCAACGGATCGGCGCAACGCGCCGACACCGCGTCGCCTGCCGCATCGACGAGCGGCCCCCCCGCCCCTGTCGCGGCATCGGCCGCCTCGAGCGATCGCGCAGCCCCGCAACCCGTTGCCACGGCGGCGCCGGCGTCGATTGCAACGTCCGGGGCTCTCGGCACGATGAAGGCGAGCGGCACTGCCGGCCCTCAACCGTCAACCATCGCCGCGCAGCGTGCATCGGCCATCGACGATACCGGCCAGCCGCCGTCGACAGGACATTCGACGCATGCCGCCGTCTCGAACGAGCTCGGGCGGCGGCCCCATGCCGCGCCAGACGCCGTCACGCCGGTATTGCCGCCTGCCGCTGCGGCCGTGCCGACGAACGCGAGCGCCGTGCAACGTCAGGCGCTGGCGAGCGAGAGCGCCGAGGCCGCCCAAGGCGTCGCGAGAGCAGCGGCCGCCGGCGACTCGCGCGAGACGACGCAGGTGTCGCCCGCAGGCGCCAGGCCAGACGGAGCCGCCCCGAGCGCCGCCGTGGCGAACCCGATCGCGCCGTTGCCGGACGCATCGGCCATCACGGCACACGAGGATGCGCCGACGAGCGCCGCGCCAGACGCCGCGACTCCGGTCATTGCCGCGATGGATAGCGCCATGCCAAACGCGGTCGCTCCCGCGTCAGCAATCGCGTCGAACGCGGGCATGTCGCCCGCTAGCGCATCGGCTGCCGCGCCACGCATGGCCTCGGCACCGGCATCGGCCGCCGTGCCGGACGCGCATCCCCCGCTCCCCCGCGCAGCGGCCGCCGTGCCGGGCGTCGCTTCGATCGGTATGGCCGCGCCCGGCGTCATCGTGACGAACGCGGCCACCGCGCTTCCCGCCGCACCGGGCCGGATCGCATCGCCCGCCGGCGCGTCGGCCGTCGCGCCCGGCGCGATTACGCCGAACGCCGCCTCGACGGATGTCGCACCGGCCGCCGCCCCGGCAAGCGACGTTTCACCGAACGTTGTGCCCGCACCGGCAGTCGGGGCGAACGCGAGCGTGCCGCCCGCCGGCGCATCGTCCGCCGCCCGCCACGTGAATGCGCCGATGGTCGCTTCGACGGGCGCGGCAGCGCCCGCGCCGTCCATTCCGTCGTCGCTGCCGCCGTCGACCGTCACGTCGAACGCCGAGAGGCGGGCCACCACCACCGCCCCCACCGCCGCCCCGGCCGGTCTCGCCCCGAATCCGGTAGCCGCGTCGAGCTTTGTCGCACCGACGACCAGCGCAGCGCCTGGCCAATTTGCGCCAGCCGCGACGGCTCCCGCCGACAACGCCCCCGCCGCCGCCGAGGCCCCGCCCGGTCGCGTGCCGAATCCGCCGGCCGGGGCGGGCTTCGTCACGCCCACCAGCCCAACGCCCGGCCCACTCCCGCCCGCCGCCGAGACGCCGGCCGCCACCGCGACACCCACCGCGCCCCCGCCCGGCCTCGCCCCGAATCCGCCGGCCGGGGCAGGCTTCGCCGCGACACCGGAGGCTGTCGCCCACCCCTTCGGCAATCCGAGCGCTCCCGCACCGGGCGCGATCCCCGAGTCGCCCGCCACGGCGCCAAGCGTTGCGCTCACGGCAAACGGCACCGAAGCGCCGGGCGCACCGCAAGCCTTCGCTCCGTCGCCCGTTCCCGCGATGCCGGCGGCCCCCGCCGCGGCCGACCCGGCGAGCGCCGCCCCCGCCGCCGAGCCGGTCCGCCCGAGCCGCCCGCCCGCGCCGAACGCGTTCGAGTTCCACGCGCCCGCCGCGTCGAACGTGGAGCTGCCGACGCTCGACCTGCTCGAGCCCGCGTCCGACACGATCGAGGCGATCTCCGACGAGCACCTCGCGCAAACCGGCCAGATCATCGAGCAGCGCCTGCAGGAGTTCAAGGTGCCGGTGACGGTCGTCGGCGCGTCGGCGGGCCCGGTGATCACGCGCTTCGAGATCGAGCCCGCGCTCGGCGTGCGCGGCAGCCAGATCGTCGGCCTGATGAAGGATCTGTCGCGCGGCCTCGGCCTCACGTCGATCCGCGTCGTCGAGACGATCCCCGGCAAGACCTGCATGGGCCTCGAGCTGCCGAACGCGAAGCGCCAGATGATCCGCCTGTCGGAAATCCTCGCGTCGCGCCAGTACCAGCATTCCGCGTCGCAACTCACGATCGCGATGGGCAAGGACATCACCGGCAACCCGGTCGTCACCGATCTCGCGAAGGCGCCGCACATGCTCGTCGCCGGCACGACGGGCTCGGGCAAGTCGGTCGCGATCAACGCGATGATCCTGTCGCTGTTGTACAAGGCGACGCCCGAGGACGTGCGGCTCATCATGATCGATCCGAAGATGCTCGAGCTGTCGGTCTACGAGGGCATCCCGCATCTGCTCGCGCCCGTCGTCACCGACATGAAGCTCGCCGCGAACGCGCTCAACTGGTGCGTCGGCGAGATGGAGAAACGCTACCGGCTGATGTCCGCGCTCGGCGTGCGCAATCTCGCGAGCTTCAACCAGAAGATCCGCGACGCCGCCGCGAAGGAAAAGAAGCTCGGCAACCCGTTCTCGCTCACGCCGGAAGACCCCGAGCCGCTGTCGACGCTGCCCCTCATCGTCGTCGTGATCGACGAGCTGGCCGATCTGATGATGGTCGCCGGCAAGAAGATCGAGGAGCTGATCGCGCGGCTCGCGCAGAAGGCGCGCGCCGCGGGCATTCACCTGATCCTCGCGACGCAGCGCCCGTCCGTCGACGTGATCACGGGCCTCATCAAGGCGAACATCCCGACGCGCGTCGCGTTCCAGGTGTCGTCGAAGATCGATTCGCGCACGATTCTCGACCAGATGGGCGCCGAATCGCTGCTCGGCCAGGGCGACATGCTGTTCCTGCCGCCCGGCACCGGTTATCCGCAGCGCGTGCACGGCGCGTTCGTCGCCGACGAGGAAGTGCACCGGATCGTCGAATACCTGAAGCAGTTCGGCGAGCCGCAGTACGAGGAAGGCATTCTGGACGGCCCGAGCGCGGAAGGCGGCACGCAGGATCTGTTCGGCGAAGCGCCGGATGCGGAAGCCGATCCGCTCTACGACGAGGCGGTCGCGTTCGTCGTGCGCACGCGGCGCGCGTCGATCTCGTCGGTGCAGCGGCAGTTGCGCATCGGCTACAACCGCGCGGCGCGGCTCGTCGAGCAGATGGAGGCGGCCGGCCTGGTGTCGCCGATGGGCATCAACGGCAGCCGCGAAGTGCTCGCGCCGCCGCTGCCCGAGTGAGCGGAGCGGGCGGCGGCTTCGCTGCCGCCGCCGGCCGCGCCGCGCGATGCATCGCGGCGAGAGAAAAACCCCTCGCCCGCGTGCGTAATGCGGGGCGAGGTTTTTTTATCGATCGATCGCCTGAAGAACCGACCGAAACAGGGGATCAACCGCTCGAAGCGGGCGCGGCGCCGGCATTGCCGGGCACCTCGTCCTCGTCCTCGCCCGCGCCCGCGCCCGCGCCCTCGCCCTCGCCCGCGCCCTCGCCCTCGCCCTCGCCCTCGCCCTCGCCCTCGCCCTCGCCCTCGTCCTTGCCCGCGCCGATCGGCCGTGCCGGCCGCGCATCGTTGCTCACGCGCGCCGCACGCCGCCCGGCGTCACTGCACCGGCACGAATTTGAAATCGACCGGCTTGTCGATCCTGATCCGCGCCGGATTCGGCTCGAGCCGGCCGCTCGCGATGTCGCGCCGGAACACGAACACGCTGTCGCTGTCCTGGTTGCCGACGATGAGCCACTTGCCGCTCGGGTCGATCGCGAACTCGCGCGGCGTCTTGCCGAGGCTCGACTGCCGGCCGACGAGCGTCAGCTTGCCGTCGGCCGCGTTCACCGCGTAGATCACGATGTCGTTCGCGTCGCCGCGATTGGTCGCGTACAGGAAGCGCCCGTCCGGCGACAGATGCAGCGCGCCGCCGCCCACCTTGCCCGCGAAGCCCGGCGCCGTCATCGGCACGGTCTCGATGTGCGCGAGCCGGCCGTCGTCGTAGCGATACACGTCGACCGACGCGTTCAGCTCGTTGGTCACGTACGCGAACCGCCCGTTTGCGCCGAACACCAGATGGCGCGGGCCCGAGCCCGCCTTCGCGAGCGTGTAGCGCGACTCGGTCGGGCCGATGAGGCCGCGGCTGCCGTCCGGCGTGTAGCGGTACGAATAGAGCTTGTCCGCGCCGAGATCCTGCACGAACAGGTACTTGCCGTCCGGCGAGAACACGGTCGAATGGACGTGCGCGCCGTCCTGCCGCCCCTTCACCGGGCCCGTGCCCTCGTGATGCACGTTCAGCACCGCGGCGCCGAGCGCGCCCGTCGCCTCGACCGGGAACACCGAGAAGCTGCCGCCCGGATCGGACGCGACCGAGTAATTCGCCACGACGAGATACCGCCCGTCCGGCGACAGGCTCAGGTAACACGGATCGTTCCCTTGCGCCGATACGCGGTTGACGAACTTGAGCGCGCCCGTCTTCGCGTCGAAATCGAACGCGCTGACGCCGCCGCGCACGCTCGCCGGGCCCGCGTCACCCGGCAGTTCGTTGACCGCATACACGTGGCGGCCGTCGCGGCTCGCGACGAGGTACGACGGGTTCTCGGCCTTCGCCGACGACACGGGGCTCACCTGGCCCGAGTCGGTATCGAAGCGATACACGTAGATGCCGTCGCTGCCCGAGCCCGTGTAGGTGCCGACGAGCAGGTTGTACACGCCGCCCGCGGGGCCGGCGCTTGCGTCCTGCGCGAAGGCGGGATTGCCGAAAAGCGGCAGCGCGAGCGCAAAACCTTTCATCCAGTGGCTCAGCCTGAGCGGGAAAGCGAACGGCGAAGGCGCGTGAGCGCGTCGGGTCATCGGAACCTCCTTGCATCGATCCGTCTCAAGTGTTGTGATGTTGTGAAGGCGCGGGCCGCCTCGACCGCCCGCGTCACGCCGTCCGCCGAGTATACGGGCCCGTGCTTGCCGCCGTACAGCGCGGCGCGAACGTGTCCAGATCGTGAACGACAAGGATTGCTGGAGGATCGTCGCCCATGCCCGCCCTCATCGAAGACTACGCTCTCGTCGGCGACGGCCACACGGCCGCGCTGATTTCCCGCGACGGCTCGGTCGACTGGCTGTGCTGGCCCCGTTTCGATTCGGGCGCGTGCTTCGCCGCGCTCGTCGGCACGCCCGAGCACGGCCGCTGGCTCGTCGCGCCCGCGGACGACGTGCGCGTGAGCGCGACGTCGCGCCGCTACCGCGGCGACACGCTGATCCTCGAAACCGACTACGAGTGCGACGAAGGCGCCGTCACCGTGATCGATTTCATGCCGCCCGGCAGCGGCTGGTCCGAGCTCGTGCGCATCGTCGTCGGCCGGCGCGGCGAGATGCGCATGCAGATGCAGCTCGTGTTGCGCTTCGACTACGGCTTCTCGGTGCCGTGGGTCACGCGGCTGCCGCGCGAGGCGGGCGTGAAGGCGATCGCCGGCCCGGACACGGTCGTGCTGCGCACGCCCGTGCCGCTTTCGGGCGAGAACCTGCATACGGTGGCCGAATTCACGGTGAAGGCGGAGGAGCGCGTGCCGTTCTCGCTGTCGTACGCGCCGTCGCATCTGCGGCTGCCGCCCGCGCGCGAGCCGCTGTCGATGCTCGCGCGCACCGAGAACTACTGGCTCGAATGGTCGGCGCGATGCCCGCTGCGCGGCCGCTACGCGAGCGCCGTGCGACGCTCGCTGATCACGCTGAAGGCGCTCGCGTACGAGCCGACGGGCGGCATCGTCGCCGCGCCGACGACCTCGCTGCCCGAGCAGTTGGGCGGCACCCGCAACTGGGACTACCGCTATTGCTGGCTGCGCGACGCGACGATCACGCTGCTCGCGTTGATGCGCGGCGGCTACTACGACGAGGCGCGCGCGTGGCGTACGTGGCTCGGCCGCGTGATGGCGGGCTCGCCCGAGCAGATTCAGATCATGTACGGGATCGCGGGCGAGCGGCGCCTGCCCGAAATGGAGCTCGACTGGCTGCCGGGCTACCAGGATTCGCGGCCGGTGCGCATCGGCAACAACGCGGCGAACCAGTTGCAGCTCGACGTGTTCGGCGAGGTGATGTCCGCGCTGCACATCGCGCGCGTGGGCGGGCTGCAGGCGGACGACACGGTGTGGTCGGTCCAGACGACGCTGCTCGCGCACCTCGAGAAGATCTGGCGCGAGCCGGACGAAGGCATCTGGGAGACGCGCGGCGGCCGCCGGCATTTCACGTTCTCGAAAGTGATGGCGTGGGTCGCGTTCGACCGCGCGATCAAGTCGGCCGAGATGTTCCGCCTGTCCGCGCCGCTCGAGCGCTGGCGCGCGATCCGCGACGAGATCCACGCGGACGTTTGCGCGAACGGCTGGAACCCGCGGGTGCGCGCATTCACGCAGAGCTATGGCAGCGACGCGCTCGACGCGAGCGTGCTGATGCTGCCGCTCGTCGGTTTCCTGCCGCCCGACGATCCGCGCATCGCGGACACCGTCGAGGCGATCGAGCGCGGCCTGATGCGCGACGGCCTCGTGCTGCGCTACCACACGACCGAATACGACGACGGCCTGCCGCCCGGCGAAGGCACGTTCCTCGCGTGCAGCTTCTGGCTCGTCGACAATCTCGCGCTGCTCGGCCGCATCGACGACGCGCACGCGCTCTTTCGCCGCCTGCTGTCGCTCACGAACGATCTCGGCTTGCTCGCCGAGGAATACGATCCCGTGACGCGCCGCCAGGTAGGGAATTTCCCGCAGGCGTTCTCGCATGTCGGGCTCGTGCACACCGCGTTCAACCTGATGCATCACGAAGAGGAAATGCTGCGCGCGGCCGGCCAGCCTGCCGCGGCGGACGCCGTCGCCGGGCGCTAGGGCCCGTGCACGTTTGCACGGCAAACGTAAGACAAGGTCAGATGTCGATGCGACGCCCGGAAATGCGGGTTTGCTGCATTGCGACACCCCGGAATGTCCGATATGATCGGTCGCGACTGATTCGATTTCACCCCCCGAATCGGCCCAATTGCTGACTCATACGGCACGCCGCGACGCCCCGCGCCGCCTTCGCGCACCGTTCTCCCATCGGGAGCTCGCATGCTTTACCAATTTCACGAATTCCAGCGGGCGATGCTGAGCCCGCTGACCGCCTGGGCACAAGCCGCGTCCAAATCGTTCGCGAACCCGTCGAGTCCGCTTTCGCTCGTACCGGGCGCGACGCGCCTCGCGGCGGGCTACGAACTGCTGTACCGGCTCGGCAAGGATTACGAAAAGCCGGAGTTCGGGATTCACCAGATCGTCAAGGACGGACACAACATTCCGATCGTCGAGCAGACGATCATCGAAAAGCCGTTCTGCCGGCTGCTGCGCTTCAAGCGCTACGCGGACGATTCGGGCGCCGTCGGGCAACTGAAGGACGAGCCCATCGTGCTCGTGTGCGCGCCGCTGTCGGGCCACCACGCCACGCTGCTGCGCGACACGGTCCGCACGCTGCTGCAGGACCACAAGGTCTACATCACCGACTGGATCGACGCGCGGATGGTGCCCGCCGAAGTCGGCTCGTTTCATCTCGACGACTACGTCGGCTACATCCAGGAATTCATCCGGCATATCGGCGCGCGCAACCTGCACGTGATCTCGGTATGTCAGCCGACCGTGCCCGTGCTCGCGGCGATCTCGCTGATGGCGAGCCGCGGCGAGGACACGCCGCTCACGATGACGATGATGGGCGGGCCGATCGACGCGCGCAAGAGCCCGACGTCGGTGAATTCGCTCGCGACCAACCGCTCGCACTCGTGGTTCGAGAACAACGTGATCCACACGGTGCCGGCGAACTATCCGGGCGAGGGTCGCAAGGTCTATCCGGGCTTCCTGCAGCACACGGGCTTCGTCGCGATGAACCCGGAGCGCCACGCGCAATCGCACTGGGACTTCTACCAGAGCCTGCTGCGCGGCGACGAGGAAGACGCCGAGGCACACCGCCGCTTCTACGACGAATACAACGCGGTGCTCGACATGGCGGCCGAATACTATCTGGACACGATCCGCATCGTGTTCCAGGAGTTCCGCCTCGCCGAGGGCACGTGGGACATCCACGGCGAGCGCGTGAAGCCGGCCGATATCCATTCGACCGCGCTGATGACGATCGAGGGCGAACTCGACGACATCTCGGGCAGCGGCCAGACGCACGTCGCGCACGAGCTGTGCACGGGCATCGAACAGGCGCACCGCCGCAGCCTCACCGCCGAGAAGTGCGGCCACTACGGCATTTTCTCGGGCCGCCGCTGGCGCACGATCATCTATCCGCAACTGCGCGACTTCATCCGCGAGCACGCGTCGCAGCCGAAGAAGCCGACGCCGCAGGCCGGTTCCACGCCCAACTCGCCTTCCACGCCGAGCCGATCGGCATCGGGCAGCGAAACGGCGAGCGCAGCGCCCGCGAAAGCGGCCGCGCTCAAGCTGAGCGCGAAGCGCACCGCCGCCAAAACCCGTGCGGCGAAGCCGCCCGCCGCCAAGCGCGGCGCAATCAAGCTCGCCGCGCCCCGCACGCGCAAGGCCGCCTGACGCGCGCCCGCGGTCTCGCGCGCCGCCGCGCCGCGCGCCGCTTCGCGCAACCGGGCGCGAACGGCGCGTGTTTTCTTGGAGCGGCGCGGCGCGAAGCGGCCGCCGCCGCGATCGGTCGACGTCGGCCGTACGCCCGCCCGGCTCAGCGCCTCAACAGAAACGCGAGCAGCAACTCGGTGTTCATCTTGACCATCTCGGCGCGCTCGTGCTGCGCGCTGAAATCGCGGCCGAAGATCGCGGCGAGCGTGAAGCGGTTCGACACCATGTAGTAGCCGAGCCCCGACAGCGTCACGTAGAACCGCAGCGAATCGATGTCCGTGCGAAAGAGCCCCGCCTTCTGGCCGCGCTCGAGCACGCCGTCGAGCGTCTTGACGATCGGCGAGATCATCTCGCGGATGCGCGTCGATTTCTGCAAATAGCGCGCCTCGTGCAGATTCTCGTTGTTGAGCAGGCGCAGCAAATCGGGATGATCGCGATAGTAGTCCCACACGAAATGCGCGAGCCGCGTGATCGCCTCGACGGGCGCGACGCCTTCGAGATCGATCGCCCGCTCGGCCTCCATCAGCGCGGAAAACGCGTATTCGAGCACCGCGGTAAACAATTGCTCCTTGCTGCCGAAGTAGTAATAGAGCATCCGCTCGTTGGTCTCGGCGCGGCGCGCGATCTGGTCGACTCGCGCACCGAACAGCCCCCCTGTCGCGAACTCTTCGGCCGCCGCGAGCAGGATCCGGCGCCGGGTTCCCTCTGGGTCTCTTTTGATTTTTGGCTGATTCATAGTGGCGTTTTGCTATGTGAGCCGCGTAATCCGGCTCGCGCCGCAAGCCCCGCGTCGATCGCCGGCGGCGTGAACGGGCGCGCCATCGTTAAGGGACACCCTGCTATAGTCACGCGAAAAAGCGTTTTGATTATGGCACATGCGTTGTTAAGCGCAATGCGAAAAATCGGCGATAATTGTTGTTTCGAGAGATATCCCGGCCGCGTACGGACGCCCGGCCGCCGCGCCGCGCCCACGCGCCAGCCCACGTAGTCACAGTGACCGATTCCAAGACCCTCGCGGATCGCATCGAAGATCTGCTTCCCCAGACGCAATGCACGAAGTGCGGCTACGACGGCTGCCGTCCTTACGCGGAGGCGATCGCGGCCGGCACCGCCGGCTATGATCAGTGCCCGCCGGGCGGCGCCGAAGGCGTCGCGCGGCTCGCGAAGCTGCTCGGCAAGCCGGTGATCCCGCTCAATCAGGCGCACGGCGTCGAGCGTGCGCGCCCCGTCGCGTTCATCGACGAGCAGCTTTGCATCGGCTGCACGCTATGCATGCAGGCGTGCCCCGTCGACGCGATCGTCGGGGCACCGAAGCAAATGCATACGATCGTCGCCGAGCTCTGCACCGGCTGCGACCTGTGCGTGCCGCCATGCCCGGTCGACTGCATCGCGATGATACCCGTGACGGGCGAGCGCACCGGCTGGGACGCGTGGTCGCAGCAGCAGGCCGATGCCGCGCGCGCGCGGCACGATGCGCGCGCGGCGCGCCTGAAGCGCGAGCGCGAAGCGGCCGAGGCGCGCGCGGCGGCGCGCCGCGCGGCAAGCGCCGCGGCCGCTCACGCGCCCGCGTCGTCGGCGGCCGCCCCCGCCGCGCCAGCCGCCGACGACGCGGATGCGAAGAAGCGTGCGATCATCGCGGCGGCGCTCGAACGCGCGCGCAAGAAGAAGGAGGCGCTCGCCGCACAAGGCGCGGGGCCGAAGAACACCGAAGGCGTGAGCGCCGCGGTGCAGGCGCAGATCGACGCGGCCGAAGCGCGGCGGCGCCGTCTCGCCGAGCAACGCGACGCAGCCGGCGAACCCGGCCGCCCGGACGACGCGAACGCCGCGGGCGACGACGCGTCGCCGCCCTCGAAAACGAAACAGTGACCGCATGAACGCCACCAAACGACGCGCGATCTTCGAAACGCTGCAGAGCCTCAACCCGCATCCGACCACGGAACTCGAATACACGACGCCGTTCGAGCTGTTGATCGCGGTGATGCTGTCGGCGCAGGCAACCGACGTATCGGTCAACAAGGCGATGCGCAAGATGTTCCCGGTGGCCAACACGCCGAAGAAGATCGTCGCGCTCGGCGAGGAAGGCGTCGCCGACTACATCAAGACGATCGGCCTCTACCGGACGAAGGCAAAGAACGTCGTCGCGGCGAGCCGTATCCTGCTCGAGCAATACGGCGGCGAAGTCCCCGCCGAGCGCGAGGCGCTCGAGAGCCTGCCGGGGGTCGGCCGCAAGACCGCGAACGTCGTGCTGAACACCGCGTTCGGCCAGCCGACGATCGCCGTCGACACGCACATCTTCCGCGTCGCGAACCGCACGGGGCTCGCGCCCGGCAAGGACGTGCGCGCGGTCGAGGCGGCGCTCGAGAAGCTCACGCCGAAGGAATTCCTGCACGACGCGCATCATTGGCTGATCCTGCACGGACGCTACGTGTGCAAGGCGCGCAAGCCCGAATGCTGGCATTGCGCGATCGAGCCGCTTTGCGAGTACAGGCCGAAGACGCCCGCGCCCATGCAGTGACGCAGGCCCCGCCGCGCGCGATGTGTCGTACGGGCGGTAGCGGCCGCCCGGCACGCCCGAGCGTTCGCCGCCGGGCCGCAGCGGCGTTTGCTGCAAAGCCGCACGACCGTTGCGCGCTCATCGCGCGTTCGTTCACATCGGTCGCGCGTTCTCGTCCGCGCTCCGTACGCGCCGAATTCCGCATTCGTTCGGATCGACGAAGCCGGCCAGCCCGCCGCCGGCCCCGCTCCCGCCCGGCGCACTCGGCTCGTCATCTCGCCGCCCGAGCCGGCGACGCTCGCGATCGTCGCCGGCTCCGCGCGAATCGGCTGCGTCGCCCGCGCGCACGAGCCACAATACCGCCGCCAGGATCGCGACGCCGCCCGCCCATTGCAGCGGCGTCAGCGTCTCGCCGAACAGCTCGGCGGCAAGCGCGACTGTCACGACGGGCTCGAGCGTCGAGAGCATCGACGTGCGGGCCGCGCCAAGCCGCGCGAGACCGGCGAAGAACGCGAGCATCGCGGCGACGGTCGACACGAGCGCGATCGCGACGAGCGCCGCCCAGCCGGCCGCCGCGCGCGGCCAATGCGGCGGCGCGTCGAACGCCGCTGCCCGCGCGAGCGCGAGCATGGCGAGCATCGCGGCCGCGGCGCAACAAATGACCGCGACGGTCGCGAGCGGATCGACGCCGCGCGCCGCCTTCGCGCCGACGACGATATACAGTGAGTAGACGACGGCCGCGCCGAGCGCGAGCGCGATGCCGAGCGGCTCGCCGCGGCCGCCGCCCACCATCAGCGCCGAACCGGCGACGCACAGCGCGAGCGCAACGGCCTTCGCGCGCGTGAGCCGCTCGCCGAGCCACCAGGCGGCAAGCAGCGTGACGAACGCCGGGTACAGATAGAGCAGCAGCGCGACGAGACTCGCCTGCGCGTGTTGCAGTGCGCTGAAATAGCACAGCGACTGGCCGACATAGCCGAGCGCGCCCATGCCGACGATCGCGGCGAGCGCGCGGCCGCGCGGCCAGCGCACGCGGCGGCGGCGCGCGACGGCGACGAGCAGCGCCCCCGCGATCGAAAAGCGAACGATCAGGAGGCCGAGCACGTCGGCGCCGCCCGCGTACGCGTAGCGGCCGAAGATCGCCATCGCGCCGAACGCGACAGCCGACAACGCAACGTACAGCACGCCGCGCAACGCGGCGCGAGAGGAATCGGCGATGAACGGCATGGCTCGCGCGAGTAGTGAAAGCGCTCGATTCTAACGAGCTTCGAATGGCCGCATAAGCGGTATTTATGCCGAACCCGTTGCGGCCCGCGCGGCGCACCGCGACGGGCCTCATCGCGAACGTGCCGCGTTCGCGGGAAGTCGGGCGACGCGGCGCCCAAAATCGCGCCGCCGTGCCGCCGTGCCGCCGTGCCGTTGTACCGTTGTACCGTTGTGCCGTTGTGCCGTTGTGCCGTTGTGCCGTTGTGCCGGCAGATGATGCCCGCAGCGCCCCCGCGTCGGAGCGCGTTCGCAAGCCAACACCTCCGCGCGCGGGCCTCGCATGCGCGCGTGCGCGCCGCCGCCCCGACGCCGGGCGCGCCGCGCATCCGGTCGCCCCAACGCGCCGACGCCCCAACACACCCCGCAAGCAAACCGCGCCACCGCATGCCGTCGCGCGCTTGCCTCGCCGCTTCGTCGCGCGATCGCTGCGGCGCGCTTTCGGCAGCCCCGCCGCGGGCGGCGTAAAATACGCGCTCGCGGGCCGCTGCGGCCCGTCACACGCCCTGCGTTACATCATGTTCAATCCGAGCCGCGACGACGTGCGTCGCTTCTTCATCGACACCTGGCGCAAGCAGCGTTCGGGCGAAATCCTCACGCCGCTCGAAGCGATGGCGGCCGACTGGATCGTCGAGCATCCCGAATATCACGCGGAACTCGAGGACGCCGGGCGCTCGGCCGCGCACGACTACACGCCCGACGAGGGACGCACGAATCCGTTCCTGCATCTGTCGATGCATCTCGCGATCAGCGAGCAGTTGTCGATCGACCAGCCACCCGGCATCCGCGCCGCGCACGAGAAGCTCGCGGCTCGCTGCGATTCCGCGCACGATGCACAGCACGCGATCATGGAATGTCTCGGCGAAACGATCTGGGAAGCGCAGCGCACGCACACGCCGCCCGATTCCGACGCCTATCTGCAGCGCATCCTGCGGCGCGCGTCGCGCGGCTGACGCGGCGGCGCGCGTCGCTTCGTCGACGAATGCGCACCGGTTCCCGCCCCCCCCCGCATCGCTCGGTCGGCTCGCCGCCTCGGTGCGCGACCGGGTCTGCGCCGCGGTGACGAAAACGCCGGAGACGAGCTCGTCCATGCGGCATTGAACGTCGGCGCGCGCGGCAATCGAACGGACGCCTGCGTCCTCGCCATGCCGGGCACGTTCGCGAACATGCCGGCGCGACGCACATCACGCGTGTCGCATCACGCCAACTTCCGGAGCGCCGCGATCGCGCCGCGCTCGTCGCGCCCGCCCTCGCCGCCCCCGCGCTTGCCGCAACCACGCGCTTCCATGCAGTCCATGCGAAGACGCCGCGCGCCGGCCCGCCGCTCGTGCGCGCACCGGACATGCACCGGGCAAATACGCCGGGCAAAAAAATGGTTCATCGCAGAAAACCGTGGAGACTTGGAGAACGATTGCGTAACCTGACGCCTGATTTTATGGATGTCAGGAGGCGGAATTGCTCGATCGCAAGGCACTTCAGGCACTAGGTTGCTGGACAGGCTATCGGCTGGAGCGGGTGGAGTGGCCGCAGGGCGATAGCCGCACGCTGTCGCTCTACCTGAAGCCGGTCAGTCAGATCATGTACTGCGAGCAATGCGGTGCGCGTTGCCAGCAGATTCATGAAACGACCGTACGGCGGGTACGTGATCTGCCGTTGTTCGAGTACCGGGTGGTGCTGCACGTGCCTCGACGCCGAGTCTGGTGCGAACGCTGCGGCGCAGCGCGGCTGGAGAAGCTGGACTGGCTGGGCCGCTACCAGCGGGTGACGCAGCGGTTTGCCAAGGCCTGCGAGAAGTTGCTGCAGGCCGCCAGCGTACAGGCCGTGGCGGCCTTCTACGATCTGGGCTGGCACACGGTCAAATCGATCGACAAGATGCGCTTGCGCGCGCGCGTGGCCGAACCGGACTGGTCGACGATCCGTTATCTGGCGATGGACGAGTTCGCGCTCCATAAAGGCCATCGCTACGCCACGGTGGTGGTTGATCCGATCGGCCGACAGGTCCTCTGGGTTGGGCCCGGACGGTCACGCGAGACGGCGCGCGCCTTCTTCGAACAACTCCCCGAAGGCGGGGCCGAGCGCATCGAAGCGGTCGCAATCGACATGACCACGGCCTATGAGCTGGAGATCAAGGAACAGTGCCCACAGGCGGAAATCGTCTTTGACCTGTACCACGTCGTGGCCAAGTACGGTCGCGAGGTGATCGATCGGGTACGGGTGGATCAGGCCAACCAACTGCGACATGACAAGCCGGCCCGTAAGGTTCTGAAGTCCAGTCGCTGGTTGCTGCTGCGCAACCGTCATAACCTGAAGCCAGAGCAGGCCGTGCATCTGAAGGAACTGCTGGCGGCCAATCAGTCGCTGTTATGCGTCTATGTGCTGCGCGACGAGCTCAAACGGCTCTGGTTCTACCGCAAGCCGGCCTGCGCGGAAAAGGCTTGGGGGCAATGGTTCGAACAGGCTCAGCAAAGCGGGATCGCCGCCTTGCAAAAGTTCGCCCAGCGCTTGCAGGGTTACTGGCACGGAATCGTGGCCCGCTGCCGCCATCCGCTCAATACCAGCGTCGTCGAAGGTATCAACAACACGATCAAGGTCATCAAGCGCCGCGCTTACGGGTACCGCGACGAGCAATACTTCTTCCTCAAGATCCGCGCCGCGTTCCCCGGGATTCCGCGATGAACCAAAAAAATACCCCGCACGAGGCGGGGCATTCTTCCGGCCGCGCGGCGAGAACGCGCGCGCGACGCCTGCGTACCGGCGTTACTTCTTGAACACGAGGCTGCCCTGCAGCGATTCGAGGTACGCGGCGATGTCCTTCATGTCGGCGATGGACAGGCTCTGCACCTGCGCCTGCATGATCGCGTTGTTGCGGCCGAGGAGCGGGTTCGTCAGGCCCATCTGATACTGGCGCATCGCCCAGACCAGATAGTCGGCGTGCTGGCCCGCGAGGCGCGGATATTCGGCGTTGATCGGATTGTCGAGCTTCGCGCCGTGGCAGGCCGCGCAGTTGTGCGACTCGACGAGTTCCTTGCCCTTCGCGACGTTCGCCGCATGCGCGGTGCCGATCGCGAAGCCGGCTGCGAGCGCGAGCGCCGCCGCCGTCTTGAGTGCCGTCTGAGGCTTCTTCATGGATGCTCCTATCCCGGTGCTGAGGTCAGCAAGCGCGAGCTTACTTGTAGGGATTGTTCTTCGAATCGGGCTTTTGCGCGGCGTAGTAGGACGCGAGATCGGCGATGTCCTGATCCGTCAGCGATTCGGCGATCGCGTTCATCGACGGGAAATGGCGATCCTTCTTCCGGTAGGCCTTCAGCGCATTCTCGAGATAAACCTGGTTCTGGCCGCCGAGGAGCGGCACCCGGTAGACCTCCGGGTAGGCCACGCGGTAGCCGTCGATGCCGTGACAGCCGATGCACATCGCGGCCTTGCTCGCCCCGTCCTTCGGGTTGCCGACCACACCGGCCGCCTGCGCGCCGGCGGCGAGCGCCGCGAGCGCTGCTGCGACAACGACATGTTTGCCGAATTTATTCATAGCTCTTGTAACCTAGCTTGAGGGGAAACTGGCGCCCGCAAAGGCAACGGCCGGCGCCGTTTTACTTGTGAGGCCGCCACGCAGGCCAAAAAAACGGCCAGATTGTACCGCGTCGTCGGGGAATGCGTCCACCATGCGGCCCTGCCGAGCACGCCCCGCACGATACACCCGCCGTGCGAGGCCGGCGGCGCTTCTGCCTTATACTGGGATTTTTTCGCCGGAAGCTCGCCGCCATGCGTTTCGAAGGTTCCTCGCACTACGTTGCGACAGACGATCTGAAGCTCGCCGTCAACGCCGCGCTCACGCTCGAGCGCCCGCTCCTCATCAAGGGCGAGCCCGGCACGGGCAAGACCATGCTCGCCGAGGAAGTCGCGGCGGCGCTCGGCATGCCGCTGCTGCAATGGCACATCAAATCGACGACGAAGGCGCAGCAGGGGCTCTACGAATACGATGCGGTGTCGCGCCTGCGCGACTCGCAGCTCGGCGACGAGCGCGTGAAGGACATCGCGAACTACATCGTGAAGGGCGTGCTGTGGCAGGCGTTCGAAGCGCAGCACCCGAGCGTGCTGCTCATCGACGAGATCGACAAGGCCGACATCGAATTCCCGAACGATCTGCTGCGCGAGCTCGACCGGATGGAGTTCCACGTGTACGAGACGCGCGAAACCGTGCGCGCGCGGCACCGCCCGCTCGTCATCATCACGTCGAACAACGAGAAGGAGCTGCCCGACGCGTTCCTGCGCCGCTGTTTCTTCCACTACATCCGGTTCCCCGATCCGTCGACGATGCAGAAGATCGTCGAGGTCCACTACCCCGGCATCAAGCAGGACCTGCTGCGCGCGGCGCTCGAGAGCTTCTTCGAGCTGCGCGGCGTATCGGGGCTGAAGAAGAAGCCGTCGACGTCCGAGCTGCTCGACTGGCTGAAGCTGCTGCTCGCCGAGGACATCCCGCCCGATGCGCTGCGCTCGAAGGACCAGAAGCAGATCGTGCCGCCGCTTGCCGGCGCGCTGCTCAAGAACGAGCAGGACGTGAGCCTGTTCGAGCGGCTCGTCTACATGAACCGCCACAACCGCTAGACGCACGGCAACCGCGAGGAGACACGCGAAATGAGCCGCCGCCATTCAGCCGCCATGCGAGCGGGCGATCGTCGCGCGACGCGACGCGCCGCGCGATCGCCGCGCGCTTCGGCGCCCGACGCGGGCGCGCCGCGGCCCGCCGGCGGCTTGCGGCACGCCGGTGCGCCGCCGCTTGGCCGCCCGGCTCGCCGCGACGATCCGAGGGCCCGCCGATGCTGATCGATTTTTTCTATTCGCTGCGCGCGGCGAAGCTGCCGGTGTCGGTCAAGGAATACCTGACGCTGCTCGAAGCGCTGAAGGCGCAGGTGATCGAGCCGTCGCTCGACGCGTTCTACTTTCTCGCGCGCCTGACGCTCGTGAAGGACGAGCAGTACTTCGACAAGTTCGACAAGGCGTTCGGCGCGTACTTCCACGGCGTGTCCGCGCTGCCCGCGGACGCGTTCGACATCCCGCTCGACTGGCTCGAAAAGCGCTTGCAACGCGAGCTCACGCCCGAGGAGAAGGCGCAGATCCAGGCGCTCGGCGGCCCCGACAAGCTGATGGAGCGCCTGAAGCAACTGCTCGACGAGCAGAAGGCGCGCCACGAAGGCGGCAACAAGTGGATCGGCACGGGCGGCACGTCGCCGTTCGGGCACGGCGGCTACAACCCGGAGGGCGTCCGGATCGGCGGGCCGTCGAACGGCAACCGCACCGCGGTCAAGGTATGGGAAGCGCGCGCGTATCGCGATTACGACGATTCGGTCGAAATCGGCACGCGCAACATCAAGGTCGCGCTGCGGCGGCTGCGCCGCTTCGCGCGCGAAGGCGCGGCCGAGGAGCTCGATCTGCCCGGCACGATCCGCAGCACCGCCGCGAACGCCGGCTGGCTCGATCTGCGGATGGTGCCCGAGCGCCACAACAACGTGAAGGTGCTGATGCTGCTAGACGTCGGCGGCTCGATGGACGACCACATCAAGCGCACCGAGGAGCTCTTCTCCGCCGCGAAGGCCGAGTTCAAGCACCTCGAGTTCTATTACTTCCACAACTGCGTATACGACCATCTGTGGAAGAACAACCGCCGCCGTCACGCGGAGCGCACGCCGACCTGGGACGTACTGCACAAGTTCACGCCCGATTACAAGCTGATCTTCGTCGGCGACGCAACGATGAGCCCGTACGAGGTGCTGCAGCCGGGCGGCTCGGTCGAATACAACAATCCGGAGGCGGGCGCCGTGTGGCTGCGCCGTCTCGCCGATCAGTTCCCGCACTACGCGTGGCTCAATCCGGAGCCCGAGCGGCTCTGGGAATACCGGCAGTCGATCGCGATCATCCGCGACGTGCTCGGCGACCGGATGTATCCGCTCACGCTCGCGGGCCTCGAATCCGCGATGCGCACGCTGAGCAAGTGACGCGCCCGCCGCGCGCGTCGCCCCGCCGATTCCGCCGTTTTTCAACGCCTCACCTTCACCACCCCGGACCCGACGTTTCACCGATGAGCAGCCAGCCGCCCTCCTCCAACCTGCCGCGCGCCGCCGCGCGAGCGAATTTTTTCACCGACACGTCGCCGTCCGCGCTCGTCGCGGGCTTCGTCGCGATGATGACGGGCTATACGAGCTCGCTCGTGCTGATGTTCCAGGCCGGCCGCGCCGCGCACCTGAGCGACGCGCAGATCTCGTCGTGGATCTGGGCGCTGTCGATCGGCATGGCCGTGACGACGATCGGGTTGTCGCTGCGGTATCGCGCGCCGATCGTCGTCGCGTGGTCGACGCCCGGCGCGGCGCTCCTCGTCGCGTCGCTGCCCGGCGTCGCGTATTCGGACGCGATCGGCGCGTTCGTCGTCTGCGCGCTGCTGCTCGCCGCCGTCGGCGCGAGCGGCCTGTTCGACACGCTGATGCGCCGGATTCCGTCCGGCATCGCCGCTGCCCTCCTCGCCGGCATCCTGTTCGAGATCGGCATCGAGATCTTCCGCGCCGCGCAGTTCCAGACCGCGCTCGTGCTCGCGATGTTCTTCACGTACCTGATCGTCAAGCGCGCGGCGCCGCGCTATGCGATCGTCGCGACGCTCGCCGCGGGCGTCGCGGCCGCGGGCGCGCTCGGCCTGCTCGACTTCGGCCGCTTTCACGTCGCGCTCGCGCGGCCCGTGTTCACGGCGCCGTCGTTCTCGATCCCGGCGATCGTGAGCATCGGCATTCCGCTGTTCGTCGTCGCGATGGCGTCGCAGAACGTGCCCGGCATCGCGGTGCTGCGCGCGGACGGCTACGCCACGCCGTCGTCGCCGCTCATCGCGACGACGGGCATCGCGTCCGTCGTGCTCGCGCCGTTCGGCTCGCACGGAATCAACCTCGCCGCGATCACGGCCGCGATCTGCACCGGCCCCGAGGCGCACGACGATCGCGCGAAGCGCTACACGGCGGCCGTCTGGTGCGGCACGTTCTATCTCGTCGCGGGTGTGTTCGGCGCGACGATCGCCGCGCTCTTCGGCGCGTTGCCGAAGGCGCTCGTCGTATCGGTGGCCGCGCTCGCGCTGTTCGGCTCGATCATGAGCGGCCTCACCAACGCGATGCAGGACGCGCGCCAGCGCGAAGCCGCGCTCGTCACGTTCATGGTGACCGCCTCCGGCCTCACGCTGCTGTCGATCGGCTCGGCATTCTGGGGGCTCGTGGCGGGCGTGCTCACGCAAGCGATCCTCAACGCGCGCCGCACCGCTTGACGCCGGTCGCGGCACGCGCGGCCGGATCGGGCACGGTTCGTGCGCGATCCGCATGTTTCGCATGGGCCGCCGCGCCGCGCACGCGGTAGGCGGCCGTTCGATTCGGGTCCGGTGCGCGGCTTGATCTGCAGTCCGGTCTGCAACCTGATTTGCAGCCGGATTCGCGCGCCCGATATGCGGCCCGACGCGCGCCCCGAGAACCGCGCTCGCCGCGCGTGTCGGGCCCGCGCCGCGCGTGCGGCGCCCCGCCGCCGCACGCGCGTTCGGCATCGGTTCCGGTTTCGGGCCTAAAATGGAGGGTCCGGCGACGCGCGCCCAGCGCGTCGCCCCGCATCGCCCCGCGCCCCGCCGCGCGGTCGTCCTCACCGAACCGGCGCGCCGCGCCTCGCTTTCGACTCGTCATGACTACCGCACTCGACCAGCTCAAGCAGTACACGACCGTCGTCGCCGACACGGGCGACTTCCAGCAACTCGCGCAATACAAGCCGCAGGATGCGACGACGAATCCGTCGCTGATCCTGAAGGCCGTCCAGAAGGACGCGTATCGGCCGATCCTCGAGAAAACGGTCCGCGACCATGCGGGCGAATCGGTCGGCTTCATCATCGATCGCCTGCTGATCGCATTCGGCACCGAGATCCTGAAGCTGATCCCGGGCCGCGTATCGACCGAGGTCGACGCGCGCCTGTCGTTCGACACGCAGCGCTCGATCGACAAGGGCCGCGAAATCATCAAGCTCTACGAAGCAGCCGGCGTCGGCCGCGAGCGCGTGCTGATCAAGCTCGCGTCGACGTGGGAAGGCATCCGCGCGGCCGAGGTGCTGCAGCGCGAAGGCATCCGCTGCAACATGACGCTGCTGTTCTCGCTCGTGCAGGCCGCCGCATGCGCGGAAGCGGGCGCGCAACTGATCTCGCCGTTCGTCGGCCGGATCTACGATTGGTACAGGAAGCAGAAAGGCGCCGACTGGGACGAGGCGCAGGACGGCGGCGCGAACGATCCGGGCGTGCAGTCGGTGCGCCGCATCTACACGTACTACAAGCACTTCGGCTACCGGACCGAAGTGATGGGCGCGAGCTTCCGCACGACGAGCCAGATCACCGAGCTCGCCGGCTGCGACCTGCTGACGATCAGCCCCGAGCTGCTGCAGAAGCTTCACGACAGCACCGAGGCGGTCGCGCGCAAGCTGTCTCCGGACGAAGCGAGGGATGCGAGGCTCGAGCGCGTCGCGATCGACGAATCGTCGTTCCGCTTCCAGCTGAACGACGACGCGATGGCGACCGAAAAGCTCGCCGAAGGCATTCGCCTCTTCTCGGCGGATGCGGTGAAGCTCGAGAAGATGATCGAGGCGCTGCGCTGACGCGCGGGCTCGCCGCATGCTTACGGCTCGCGGCGAGCCGCATCGCGTCCGTTCATTCCGCGCTGCGGGACCGACTTCTTTTTTCTCGAAGCAGGATTCGGCGGGCGACACGTCTCGCGAAGCGTCGCCCGCGCCGCCCGCCGGTGTCGCGTGCCATCGCCGCTCGCCGCCCCACTGCGCCTGCCCACGCTGCCCGCATGCATCGCATCGGGCGTTCGATCTCGAACGCGATCCGTCCCCGCGCATTTCGGGCTCGATCGTTACACCGCTTCTCACGATCCCCGTCACTGTCACTCAAACGCACTACAATCGTTCGCACGGGCGCGGCCGCGCCCTATTCCCGCCCTGGAATCAAGGAGACGACGATGCAAGTACAACCGTATCTGTTTTTCGGCGGCCGTTGCGACGAGGCGCTGAAATTCTACGGCAACGCGCTCGGCGCAAGAGTGAACTTTCTCGCGCGCTATCGGGATGCGCCGCCGAACCCCGAGCGGCCGACGCCGCCCGAGATGGCCGACAAGGTGATGCACGCGAATTTCCAGATCGGCAATTCGGTGCTGATGTGCTCGGACGGCGACTGCGCCTCGGGCAGGCAGCAGGCGCACGACGGCTATTCGCTGTCGCTCGATCCGAAGACCGTCGAGGACGGCAAGCGGATGTTCGACGCGCTGCTCGCCGACGGCGGCGCGGTGACGATGCCGTTCGAGAAGACCTTCTGGGCGCTCGGCTTCGGCATGCTGCGCGACAAGTTCGGCGTGCACTGGATGATCAACGTCGAAGATCCGGACATGAAGAAGTAAACGCTTCGGAAGCCGAAGCGTTCGGGCCGGCTCATGAAGCACCGTTACGACGCCCGCGGCGCGACGCGCCGCGGGCGTTTTCACGTGCACGCCCGGCCGGCCCGAAATCGACCCGAAATCGCCCGTCAACTCTCGACGACGTCGAGATAATCCTCCGGCCGCGTGCGATCTTCCGCGTGCGCGATCCCGAACGCGCGAACCAGCACGCTGACCACGATCGACACGACGAGATTCACGGCCAGCGCCCAAACGGCCGCGTAGCCCGGAATCGCATGGCCGAACAGATGGATCGTGAAGATCGAGCTCGCGAGCTTCAGCGAGATCGCCATCCACGTGCCGCAGACGAGCCCCGCCGCCCAGCCGGCGAGCAGCCCGCGATAGTCGAGCACGCGCGTATAGAGGCCGAGCACGATCGCGGGCAGCGTCTGGATGATCCAGATCCCGCCGAGCAGTTGCAGCTGGATCGCGTAGGTGAGCGGCAGCCCGAGAATGAACGCGACCGCGCCGACCTTCACGATCAGCGACACGAGCTTCGCGACGTGCGTTTCCTGATCGTGCGTCATGTTGCGGTTGACGAACTCGCGATGAATGTTGCGCGTGTACAGGTTCGCGGCCGCGATCGACATGATCGCCGCCGGCACGAGCGCGCCGATCCCGATCGCGGCGAACGCGACGCCGACGAACCACGACGGGAAGAAATGCAGGAACAACGCCGGCACCGCGAAATTCGGGCCGAACGCCTTGAAGTACGGCGCGTATTCCGGCATGTCCTTCACGCCCGATGCGAGCGCCATGTAGCCGAGCAGCGCCAGCAGGCCGAGCACGAACGAGTACGCGGGCAGCATCGCCATGTTGCGGCGGATCGTGTTGCCCGACGACGACGACAGGATCGCCGTCACCGAGTGTGGATACAGGAACAGCGCGAGCGCCGAGCCGATCGCGAGCGTCGTGTACGCGCTGAAGCCGTTCAGGCTCGCCGCGTCGGGCGCTTTCAACAGCAGCTTCGCGGGCGGCACCGCGCCGAAGATGTGCCCGAAGCCGCCCAGCTTCGCCGGAATCACGATCACGGCCGCGGCGATCGTGATGTAGATCAGGATGTCCTTGACGATCGCGATCATCGCGGGCGCGCGCAGCCCCGACGTGTACGTGTAAGCGGCGAGGATCGCGAACGCGATGATGAGCGGCAGATCGCCGATGAAGCCCTTGGTATCGAAGCCGAGCCCGCCGATCACCACCTCGATGCCGACGAGCTGCAGCGCGATGTACGGCATCGTCGCGACGATGCCCGTCACCGCGACGGCGAGCGCGAGCGAGCGGCTGCCGTAGCGCGCGCTGACGAAATCGGCGGCCGTCACGTAGCCGTGACGCTTCGCGATGCTCCAGAGCTTCGGGAATACGACGAACGCGAACGGATAGATGAGGATCGTGTACGGCAGCGCGAAGAAGCCCATCGCGCCCGCGCCGAACACGAGCGCCGGCACGGCGACGAACGTGTACGCGGTGTAGAGATCGCCGCCGAGCAGGAACCACGTGACGACCGTGCCGAAGCGCCGGCCGCCGAGCCCCCATTCGTCGAGATGCGCGAGGTTGCCGCGCCGCCAGTTCGCGGCGAGAAAACCCATGATCGTCACGCCGACGAAGAACAGCACGAAGACGAAGGTCGCGGTCAGATTCATTTGCCGTCTCCCCGCGGGACGCCCTTCCAGCAGTGCTTCGTCTTCTGATAGACGAACGCGGTGATCACCGCGCTAACGAACACCCACAGCAGTTGATACCAGTAGAAAAACGGGAATCCGAACCATTGCGGCTCGGTCCGGTTGTACGACGGCACCCAGACCATCGCAACGAGCGGCAGCACCAGCAGCCAGAGCCAGCGTTTCGCGGCTCGGTTGGCGTCGGCATCGTGAGCCATGACGTCTCCTCTTCACATCCCGGTTATTGATATGTTCTGAACGGGTACGGCGGTGCGAGAGGAACGACACGACGGGTATATTGTTGCGACTCCCCTGGCGTCGGCCAGTATAGGAGCCGAAAAAACGGCGGCAAACGAGGGCGAACCCGGAGCGTCGCGCGGGGGGCCCCGGCGGCCCCCGCGCTCGCGTGTCAGATCGTGAAGACGCCGGCGCGCTCGCCGAACGACGCTTTCAAACCTTTCACCCACGAACGCGCGGGCAGACTCAGCTTAGCTTCGATCAGCTTCGCGCGTTCGGTCAACTGGGCGAACGAGATCGACAGCGGCGGACCGGAGAACGCGAGTGCGATCCGGTTGCCGTCGTGTACCTCGGGCAGCGCGATCACGCGCTGGTCGAACGCCGCGTTCAGATGCTTCATGTTGCGCACGAAGCTCGGATGGTCGCCGAACAGGTTGATCGTCGCGATGCCCGCGTCGGCGAGGCAAGCGCGCACCGCGCGATAGAACGCGACGCTGTCGAGCACCGGGCCGCGCGCGGTCGCGTCGTACAGGTCGATCTGCAGCGCGCCGATCGCGCCGCGATTCTTCGGATCATTGACGAAATCCCACGCGTCCGCTTCGTGGATGCTCAGGCGCGCGTCGTCGGGCGGCAGCTCGAACATCGAGCGCGCGGCGACGATCACGGCCGGATTCAGCTCCACCGCCTCGACATGCGCGCGCGGCAGGAAGCGGTGCGCGAATTTCGTCAGCGCGCCCGTGCCGAGCCCGAGCTGGACGACGCGCTTCGGCGTTTCGAGAAAGAGCAGCCATGCCATCATCTGCTGCGCGTACTCGAGCTCGATGTGATACGGCTTCGACAGGCGCATCGCGCCCTGCACCCACTCGGTGCCGAAATGCAGATAGCGCACACCGCGCTCTTCGGAGAACGTGACGGGCGCGAAGCGCGGCTTGCGCGGCTCGTCGAGGACGGCGACGCCGCCCAGGTCGAAGTCGTCGTCGAACTGGGCGCGGGCGCGCTTCGCGCGCGGCGGCTTGAGCTTCTCCGAGCCGTTGAACGGAGACGGCTTCGCGCGCCGGAACGCACGCGCTTCGGCGGACGCGCGCTTGATGAGTCGGGTCATGGATGAGTCTCTTGCTGAATGGGGCTGTTTGAGCGAACGAGAGGATAGCACCCGCGGGGCCGCGCGCCGGCGAATCCGCCGGCTGGCCCGCTTCATCGGGCCGCGTTGCGTGGCGCGATGCGAAGCAGGACGAAACGATGCGCGGCGACGCGAACGGGCGCGAACGGGCGCGAATTCGCGTGGACCGGCGCGAAAACGAACGGGAAACGCCCGAGCCTGAACCGCGCCGCGCACGCGGCGCGCGCATGCGTCAACCGACGATACGCTGCCAGAAAACCAGCTTCTGCTCGAACGACAGCATCGCATTCGCCGGGCTCGACGACGGCAGCACGAGCGTATCGAACCCCGCCGCGCGTATCGTCGGCTCGAAGCGTCCCGCCGTCTTGCCGTTGAAGCACACCTTCGTCAGCTTCGGCGCGACTTCGCGCAGCGACGCGAAATCGTTCGGCTGCGCATGACGAATCGCCGCATCGAGGCTGCCCTCGCGATGGCATGCGGCGAGCACGTCCCAGATGCCGAAGCCGTGCGCGAGCACGCGCGCCAGCCGCGCGTCGTACGGCAGCGCGTGCAGCTGCGGCTCGCCGAGCACGGCCCCCAAGAGCCGCCAGAACTGATTGCGCGGATGCGCGTAGTACTGCGCGGCCGCGAGCGACGCCTCGCCGGGAAAACTGCCGAGAATCAGCGTGTGCGTGCCGGGCGACGCGACGGGAGGAAAGCCGCGCAGCATCACGTCTGCTCGAGGCCGCGCGCGCGGCGCTCGCCGTGTGCGTCGAGATGCCGCCACAGCGCGGGCAGCATGCATTCGGTCACCATCAGCGGCGTGCCGCGCCGCTCGAACACCGAGCGGCGGGCGGCGAACGCGTGCTCCGTCGCATACGCGCGCGCGAGCGCGAGCGATGCGAGCGAGAACAACGGATGCCCGGCGAGCACGCGCCGGCTCACGAGCGCCGAGCGCGTCACTTCCGGATCGCTATAGAGCAGCTCGGCGAGCGGGCGCGTGCGCAGCCGCCGCATCGCCTGCCACACGCCCTTGCTCGCGGCGAGCGGCGCGATGCTGTGCGCGGCGACGAACGGCGCGCCGTCGACCGCGAGCACGACCTCGCGCACCCACACCGGCGCGCGCGACGCGCAGGAAAGCGCGCGGTGCTCGTCGGCCCACGGCGCCGCGACCGTCTCGCGCGTCACGCGCACCGTCACGCGGCCGAGCCGCGCGAGGTGCGCGGTGAGCGAGCCGCCGCGCGTGAGCCAGTCCTTCTGCGCGCTCGACGCGCCGGGGCGCGGCGTCTCGCGCCAGTGCGCATCGGCGGCGTCGAAACGCATCCGCGCCATCACGCCGCGCGCGACAGCAGCAGCGCGTTGGTCCGCTTCACGAAGCTCGCCGGATCCTCGAGCGCGCCGCCTTCGGCGAGCAGCGCCTGATCGAACAGCAGGTGGCACCAGTCGCCGAAATCCGCGCCGTCTGCCTTCAGCGCCTTGACGAGCGGATGCTCCGGATTGATCTCGAGAATCGGCTGGAACGACGGCGCGCTCTGGCCCGCCGCCTTCAGCATCCGCTGCAGGTAGCCGCTCATGTCGTTGTCGTCGGCGACGAGGCACGACGGCGAATCGGTCAGCCGGAACGTGACGCGCACGTCCTTCACCTTCTCGCCGAGCGTCTCCTTCATCTTGTCGACGACGGGCTTCATCGCCTCGCCCGTCTCTTCCTGCGCCTTCTTCTCGTCGTCGTTCAGCGCGCCGAGATCGAGATCGCCACGCGCGACGCTCGCGAGCGGCTTGCCGTCGAACTCGTGCAGGAACGACAGCATCCATTCGTCGACGCGATCGGTGAGCAGCAGCACCTCGACGCCCTTCTTGCGGAACACCTCGAGATGCGGGCTGTTCTTCGCGGCCTGCCACGTATCGGCCGTCACGTAGTAGATCTTCGTTTGCTCGGGCTTCATCCGCGCGACGTAGTCGGCGAGCGCCACGTCCTGCGCGTCGGTGTCGCCGTGCGTCGACGCGAAGCGCAGCAGCTTCGCGACGCGCTCGCGGTTCGCGTGATCCTCGCCGACGCCTTCCTTCAGCACCTGGCCGAACGCGCTCCAGAACGTCTTGTACTTCTCCTTGCCCGCATCGTCCTCGGCGTTCGCGAGCTCCTCGAGCATCGACAGCGCGCGCTTGGTCACGCCCTCGCGGATCGCCTTCACGTCGCGGCTTTCCTGCAGGATCTCGCGCGACACGTTCAGCGGCAGATCCGACGAATCGACGACGCCCTTGATGAAGCGCAGGTACTGCGGCAGCAACTGCTCGGCGTCGTCCATGATGAACACGCGCTTCACGTACAGCTTGAGGCCGCCGCGATAGTCGCGGTTCCACAGATCGAACGGCGCGTGCGACGGCACGAACAGCAACTGCGTGTATTCGCTGCGGCCCTCGACGCGGTTGTGGGTCCACGCGAGCGGATCCTGGTGATCGTGCGCGACGTGCTGGTAGAACTGCTTGTACTGCTCGTCGGTGACCTCGCTCTTCGCGCGCGTCCACAGCGCGCTCGCCTGGTTGATGGTCTCGTCCTCGTCCTTCTCGACCATCTCGCCCTTTTCCTGATCCCACTCCTCCTTCTTCATCAGGATCGGCAGCGCGACGTGGTCCGAATACTTCTGGACGATCGATTTCAGCCGGTACGACGACAGCAGCTCGTCCTCGCCTTCGCGCAGATGCAGCGTGATCGTCGTGCCGCGCGCGGCGCGCTCGATCGTGTCGACCTGGAAATCCCCTTCGCCCGCGCTTTCCCAGCGCACGCCCTCGGACGCCGGCAGGCCCGCGCGGCGCGTCTCGACGGTGATCCTGTCCGCGACGATGAAACCCGAATAGAAGCCCACGCCGAACTGGCCGATGAGCGCCGCGTCCTTCTGCTGGTCGCCGGAGAGCTTCGAGAAGAATTCCTTCGTGCCCGAGCGCGCGATCGTGCCGAGGTTCGCGATCGCCTCGTCACGGCTCATGCCGATGCCGTTGTCGTCGATCGTGATCGTACGCGCGGCCTTGTCGAACGACAGGCGAATGCGCAGATTCGGATCGCTCTCGTACAGCGCGTTGTTTTCCAGAGCCTCGAAACGGAGCTTGTCAGCGGCGTCGGACGCGTTGGACACGAGTTCGCGCAGGAAGATTTCCTTGTTGCTGTAAAGCGAATGAATCATCAGGTGGAGGAGCTGCTTCACCTCTGCCTGAAAGCTCATGGTTTGCTGAGTCATCTTGATTTACCTGTTGATTGCGTCAATACGACGGACAGTTTCGATTCACGACCCCATCGGAGCCGGCGCGCGACGGCGGCGTGCCGCCCGCCGCAACGCTCGACCGCGCCCCATGTTGGGGCGCATGCGGGCATTTCAAGAGGCGCGGCGGTTCACGCTGTCGAGATAGCGGCCGAGGAACGCGGGCAGCGCCGGATCGCCGCAGTTCGCGACGTTAAAGCGCGTCCACGTCGAAGGCGACTGCTGCGGCGAGAAGAGGCTCCCCGGCGTGAGCAGGAAACCTTCCTCGTGCGCGGCCGCGGCGAGCGCGTCCGAATCGACGCCCGTGTCGGCCCACAGGAACATCCCCGCCGCCGGCATCGTGAAGAGCCGCATGCCGGTGCGCTCGAGCATCCGCGCGGTCTTGTCGCGCACGCCGTCGAGCCGCGCGCGCAACCGCTCGACGTGGCGCCGGTAGTGCCCTTCCGTGAGCACCTTGTACAGCACGCGCTCGTTGAGCTCGGGCGTCGTCATCCCGACGAGCATTTTCTGATCCGTCAGCGCCTTCGCGAGTTCCGGCGCGCACGCGATGTAGCCGACCCGCAGGTTCGCGGCGAGCGTCTTCGAGAAGCTGCCGAGGAAGATCACGCGCCTTAACTGGTCGAGGCTCGCCAGGCGCGTCGCCGGATAGCTCGGCGGGCACAGGTCGCCGTAGACGTCGTCCTCGACGACGAGGAAATCGTACGCCTCCGCGAGCTTCAGGATCCGGAACGCCTGCGCGGCCGACAGCGACGTGCCCGTCGGATTGTGCAGCACCGAGTTGATCACGAGCATCTTCGGGCGCCACATCTGCACGAGGTTCTCGAGCGCGTCGAGATCGGGGCCGTCCGGCGTGTACGGCATCCCGACGAGCTGCGCGCCCTGCGACGCGAAGCGCCCGAACATCTGGAACCAGGCCGGATCGCCGACGATCACCGCGTCGCCCGGGCGCACGCAGTGGCGCGCGATCAGATCGATCGCCTGCGTGATGCCGGACACGAGCACGAGCTGATCGGGCGTCGCGCCGATCTCGAATTCGGCGAGGCGCGTCTGCAGTTGCTGCCGCAGCGGCAGGAAGCCCTGCGCGCTGCCGAAGCCGAGCATCTGCGCGCCCGATTGCCGGCCGAGCGCGCGCAACGCGCTCGTGATCAGTTCGCCGTCGAGCCAGCGGCTCGGCAGATAGCCGAGCCCCGGCCCCTTTTCCGGGCTGACCGTGTGCAGCATGTTGCGCAGCAGCCAGACGACGTCGATCGTGTTGTGCACGGGCTGCGCGCGCGCGCCGCCCGATGCGCCCACCGGCTGCTGCCCGGGCGCGCGCTCGCGCACGTAGAAGCCGGAGCCGCGCCGCGAATCGAGATAGCCCTGCGCGACGAGCCGCTCGTACGCCTCGACGACCGTGAAGCGCGACACGCTCTTGTCGAGCGCGAGCTTGCGGATCGACGGCATCCGCATGCCGGGCCGGAACACGCGCTCGTCGATCCGGCGGCGCGCCCATTGCACGAGCTGATCGACGAGCGTGAGCGTCGCGGTATCGTGCGGCGCGGGGATCTGCGCAAGCGGGACGGTGGACATCGGGGAGGCCTCCAACTGTACCGAAGAGTATCGCAGCGATTGTACCGTTACTGTGCCGGTCGCCGCGATTACAGTTTTTTCGACGGCGATGCGGCGCGGGGGCGCCGCGCGCGTTGCAAACCGGTTCCGATTTCCCTCGCATTTCGTCCGATGGCTGCCCATTCACTGACACTCGATCATCTCGTCGTCGCCGCGCGCACGCTCGAAGAAGGCGTCGCGTACGTCGCCGACACGCTCGGCATCGAACCCGCGGGCGGCGGCGCGCATCCGTCGATGCGCACGCACAATCGCCTGTTCGGCTTGTGGGGCCGCGCGTATCTCGAAGTGATCGCCGCCGACCCCGACGCGCCGGCGCCCGCCGACGGCCGGCCGAGGCCGCGCCTGTTCGGCCTCGACGATCCGGCCACGCACGCGCGGCTCGAGCAGGGCCCGTACCTCGCGCATTGGGTCGCGCGCGTCGATCGCCCGCGCGAACTCGGGCTGTGGCAACGCCAGTATCCGGCGCGCATCGCGCGCGTCGTGCCGATGACGCGCGGCGACTTCGGCTGGCGGCTGACGGTGCCCGACGACGGCGCGCTGCCCGCGTGGCAAGGCGCGGGCGACGGCGTGCTGCCGTCGCTGATCCAGTGGAGCGACGCACGCCATCCGTGCGACGCGCTGCCGCACGGCGACGTCGCGTTGACGGCGCTGAAGGCCGCGCATCCGCGCGCGGACACGGTGCGCGAGCAGCTCGTCTGGCTGAACGCCGCGCACCTGCTCGAGCTGGACGCGGGCGAAACGCCCGCGCTCGTGGCCGAATTCGACACGCCGAGAGGCGCGCGCACGCTGCGCTAGCGCGGCGATCCGGCCCCGTTCCGGCTCGCGGCTCACGGCTCCGGCTCGACCGCTCCGAAGCGGGCCCGGCCGGCAACCCGATATCGATGGAGAAATTTCAATGGATTCGCGCGAAACCCGCGGCATGCTGCTCGGCCTGATCGGCGTGGTGATCTTCAGTCTCACGCTGCCGATGACGCGCGTCGTCGTCACCGAGCTCCACCCGCTGCTCAACGGCCTCGGGCGCGCGCTCGCCGCGTCGGTGCCGGCCGGGCTGCTGCTGTGGCTGCGCCGCGAGCGGCTGCCGACCCGCGCGCAGCTGAAGAGCCTCGCCGTCGTGTCGGCGGGCGTGATCGTCGCGTTTCCGGTGTTCTCCGCCTGGGCGATGAAGACCGTGCCCGCCGCGCACGGCGCGGTCGTCAACGGCCTGCAGCCGCTCCTCGTCGCGCTGTACGCGGCGTGGCTCGCGCGCGAGCGGCCGTCGAGGGCGTTCTGGGCGAGCGCCGTGCTCGGCAGCGCGCTCGTGATCGCGTTCGCGCTGCGCGACGGCGGCGGCGCGCTGCAGCCGGGCGACCTGCTGATGCTCGTCGCGGTCGGCATCGGCGCGCTCGGCTATGCGCAAGGCGCGCGCCTCGCGCGCGAGATCGGCGGCTGGCAGGTGATCTGCTGGGCGCTCGTCGTGTCCGCGCCGTTTCTCGTGCTGCCCGTCGGCTGGCTCGCGTGGGCGCATCACGCCGCGCACCCCGGCCCCGTGTCGCCCCGCGTGTGGCTCGCGTTCGGCTACGTGACGCTGTTCTCGCAGTTCATCGGCTTTTTCGCGTGGTACGCGGGCCTCGCGGTCGGCGGCATCGCGCGCGTCGGCCAGGTGCAGTTGCTGCAGATCTTCTTCACGATCGCGTTCTCGGCGCTGTTTTTCGGCGAAACGGTCGCGCCGTCGACGTGGCTGTTCGCCGCCGCCGTGATCGCGACCGTCGTGCTCGGCCGCCGCGCCGCCGTGGGCGCCGCGCCGCAACCGGCTCGCGCCGCCTGATTTGACGAGCGATAATCGACGCTTTCATCCGCACGCCCCATGACACCGACCGAGGAGACCATGAATCCGAGCGATCTCAAGCCGCCCCACTGGGCCCTGTCCGAACGCGCACGCAAGCTCACGAGCTCGGCGATCCGCGAAATCCTGAAAGTGACCGAGCGCCCCGAGGTGATCTCGTTCGCGGGCGGCCTGCCCTCGCCCGCGACGTTCCCCGCCGAGCGCATGCGCGAGGCCGCGGAGCGCGTGCTGCGCGATTCGCCCGCCGCCGCGCTGCAATACAGCGCGACGGAAGGCTTCCTGCCGCTGCGCGAGTGGATTGCCGAGCGCTACCGCGTGCGCACGACGCAGGTGCTCGTCACGACGGGCTCGCAGCAGGCGCTCGATCTGCTCGGCAAGGTGCTGATCGACCCGGCGAGCCGCGTGCTCGTGGAGACGCCGACCTACCTCGGCGCGCTGCAGTCGTTCTCGCTGTACGAGCCGATCTACGCGCAGGTGCCGACCGACGACGCGGGCCTGCTGCCCGAGGCGCTCACGCCCGAGCTGACGAAGGACGCGCGATTGTTGTATGCGCAACCGAACTTCCAGAACCCGACGGGCCGCCGCCTGAGCGTCGAGCGCCGCCGCGCGCTCGCCGCCTTCGCGCGGACGAGCCCGTTCCCGGTGCTCGAGGACGATCCGTACGGCGCGCTGAACTACGCGGGCGAGCCGCTGCCGACGATGCTGTCGATGGCGCCCGATCACATCGTCCATCTCGGCACGTTCTCGAAGGTGCTCGCGCCCGGCCTGCGGATCGGCTATATCATTGCGCCCGAGGAGCTGCACTTCAAGCTCGTGCAGGCCAAGCAGGCGACCGACCTGCACACGCCGTCGCTCACGCAGCGCATCGCCCACGAAGTCATCCAGGACGGCTTCCTCGATGCGCACATCCCGACGATCCGCAAGCTCTACGGCGCGCAGTGCGAAGCGATGCTCGCATCGCTCGCGCGGCACATGCCGCAAGGCGTGAGCTGGAACCGCCCGGAAGGCGGGATGTTCATCTGGGTGACGCTGCCCGCGCAGATCGACAGCATGCAGCTCCTCGAGACGGCGGTCGCGAACAACGTCGCGTTCGTGCCGGGCGCGCCGTTCTTCGCGAACGACGCGCAGAAGAACACGCTGCGGCTGTCGTTCGTCACCGTGCCGCCGGAGAAGATCGAGGAAGGCGTCGCGCGGCTCGGCAAGCTGTTGCGCGAGCGCCTGTGATGACCTGCCCCCTACAAACAGGGCCAGCCGGAGTCTAGTAAAGTTCGTTTTCGGAGAAGAAGACGAACATGAAGAAGCGCTTTACGGAACAGCAAATCATCGGGTTTCTGAAGGAAGCCGAGGCCGGTATGCCGGTCAAGGAACTGTGCAGGAAGCATGGGTTCAGTGACGCGTCGTTCTACACCTGGCGCGCGAAGTTCGGCGGCATGGAAGTCTCGGAAGCCCGCCGGCTCAAGGGCCTCGAGGTGGAGAATGCCCGACTGAAGAAACTGCTGGCCGAAGCAATGCTCGATATGGAAGCGTTGAAGGTTGTCGTCAAGGGAAAGCCCTGAGCCCGCAAGCCAAACGCGAAGCAGTGTTGGCGATTCGGGAGAAGGTCAACATCTCCGAGCGCCGCGCCTGCCGGCTTGTCGGGCTTTCTCGCAGCGTGCTGCATTACGACGCGAAGCCGGACCACGAGAATGAGGTGCTCGCGGCGCGTCTGGTGAAGTTGGCGCACGAACGTCGTCGATTCGGCTACCGCCGACTGCACGCCCTGGTGGAACGCGAAGGCACGCACGCCAATCACAAGCGCATCTATCGCCTGTACCGTGAGGCAGGGCTGGCTGTGCGGCGCCGTCGCAAGCGCCACGGCGTCATGATTGAGCGCGAGCAACTGGCATTGCCGGGCGCACCCAACGAGGTATGGTCAATCGATTTCGTGATGGATGCGCTTTCCAACGGCCGGCGCGTGAAGTGCCTGACCGTCGTCGACGATTTCACGAAAGAGGCTGTCGACATCGTCGTCGACCATGGCATCTCAGGTTTGTATGTCGCTCGGGCATTGGACCGTGCAGCTCGCTTCCGTGGCTATCCCAAGGCGGTGCGAACAGACCAGGGACCCGAATTTACGAGCCGCGCGCTTGACCAGTGGGCGTATGCGAACGGCGTCACGCTGAAGTTGATTCAGGCGGGCAAGCCCACGCAGAATGCGTACATCGAATCGTTCAACGGCAAGTTCCGCGACGAATGCCTTAACGAGCACTGGTTCACGACGCTCGCGCACGCTCGGGCAGTCATCGCGGCATGGCGTCAGGACTACAACGAGCAAAGGCCGCACAGCGCACTGAACTACCTTGCGCCGTCAGAGTTTGCGGCGAAACATCGGGCAACCGCGGACGCTCCTGCCGCTTTCCAGGAGTTGGTTTAAAGGGACTTTGCTAGAAGCCCATTGGCCCTATCGAAGGGGGCAGGTCAGAAGTGGCAACGCGAACATCCCCCTCCATTCGGTGGTATTTTTGGTGGTATTTGGAACGGCGTTGACACCATAGATTGGCCCTCAGTAAGGGAAAGCGCGATTTTTTTCATTCCGGCCCTGGCACCAGCAGACATCGAAGCATCGCGGTTACACCGCCGATGCTCACCGCGACGCCGGCCACCGGCCCCGCTCCGCTTTGCCGGCCCGCTGCAATCGAGCCCCGCCTGACGCTTCAGCGCGGGGCTTTTTCATATGCGCCCGCCGCTACGCGGCGCACGTTTCCGCCCCCCGTGGGAAGACGCATATCGAACGCCGCTCGCGACTCCAACCGTTTCCTTCCAACGAAACCGTCTGCCCGGCCGCCCAAGGTTTTCGCAATAGGCAAACGTTCGTGACCGACGCATCGTCATAAATATGACGATTACCCGTCTACCAACGTACGCAAAATACCAATAGACGCGAGTTCCGGGTTCTATCCGTTCAAAACGCACGCTCACCGAAGCGCGCGCTGCCGGGATCGGGCGGCATCGGATTGGGCGGCCTCGTCGCGATCGACGGCCGCGCATACCCGATCCGCTTGATTTCCTCTTCGTGAAGGTCGGCAACGCCAACCGACCATTCGCACGCGCGCCGCCCGGCACGAGACATACGCGAGCCCGCGCGCCGTGCCGCGCGCGCCACCGCCCGCCGCCCATCATCGCCGCCTTCCGGCCATCCGCCGCGCCGCGCATGCCGCACACACGGACGAACGCGCGCGATACGGCCGATGCGGCCCACCGCTATTGCGCGTCTTCCTGCACGCCCTCGTCGTTGCTCACGACGACGAGTACCTCCGCCGGCGTCGCGCCGACGCTGCGCATCCGGTGCGGAATCAGCGCATTGAAATAGACCGAATCGCCCGTTTTCAGCTTGATCGTCTCGTTCGGAAATTCGATCTCGACGCTGCCCCTGTGGACGAACAGCATCTCTTCGCCTTCGTGCTCGCGAAACGCCGAGCTCACGTAATCGCGCGGCGGATGCACGATGAACGGCAATAGCTTCTTCGGCGCGACGCCCGCGGCGATGCTCTCGTATGTACGCACGCGCTCGCTCGACGCGCGGCCCATCGACGTGCGTTCCGACGCGCGCGTGACCGTGATCAGCTCGCGGTCACGGCCCTCCGAGAACAGTTGCTCGACGTCGACCTGCAGCGCCTTCGACAGCTTCAGCGCAACCGCGATCGACGGCACGCTCAGGCCGCGCTCGACCTTCGACAAATAGCTCTTCGTGAGGCCGGTCGCTTCGGCCAGCACGTCGAGCGTCCACTCTTTCTGCTTCCTCAGCAGCTTCAGCCGGATCGTCATGACGGCACATGTCTTTTGAAAAACCGATTGTATCTCATGACACTTTGTGTCCTATAATAGACTTCGTGTTCTTGATGTGTCGCAGCGACGCACCAAGAACACCGTACATTCGTTCACGTCATGGAGGCGGTATGGTCGACACATTGAAGATGGGCAAGGCCGAGCTCGTCGCGCTCGCGCAGCGGCGGCTCGACAACGAGATCAAGGACAGCGGGTGGAGCGCGCGCGAGAAGCTCGCGCTCACCTGCCGGATCCTGTTCGACGACGGGCACGACTCCGGCCTCGCCGGGCAGATCACGTGCCGCGCCGACGCGCCGCACACGTACTACACGCAGCGCCTCGGGCTCGGCTTCGACGAGATCGCCGAATCGAACCTGCTGCAGGTCGATCAGGATCTCGAGGTCATCGGCGGCCAGGGCATTCCGAATCCCGCGAACCGCTTTCACACGTGGATTTATCGCGCGCGCCCCGACGTCAACTGCATCATCCACACGCACCCGACGCACGTCGCCGCGCTGTCGATGCTCGAGACGCCGCTCGTCGTGTCGCACATGGACACCTGTCCGCTTCACGGCGACTGCGCGTTCCTGAAGGATTGGCCGGGCGTGCCCGTCGGCAACGAGGAAGGCGAGATCATCTCGAACGCGCTCGGCGACAAGCGCGCGATCCTGCTGTCGCATCACGGCCAGCTCGTCGTCGGCAAGACGATCGAAGAGGCGTGCATGCTCGCGATCCTGATCGAGCGCGCGGCGCGGCTGCAACTGCTCGCGATAGCGGCCGGCGCGATCGCGCCGATTCCGCCCGCGCTCGCGGCCGACGCGCACGACTGGATCTCGACGCCCAAGCGCGACGCGGTGACCTTCGCGTACTACGCGCGCCGCGCGCTACGCCGCCACCCCGACTGCCTCGACTGATCCGCCGAATCGCCCACGCGTCGCACCGGCGGCGAGCCGACGACACCCGAAAACATCGAACATTCCGGAGCACCCCAACTCATGTCCAACCTCTTGCAAGGCATCATCGCCTACCCCGTCACGCCCTTCTCGCCGGACGGCCGGCTCGACACGGCCGCGCTCGGCGCGCTCATCGAACGCCTGATCGCGAGCGGCGTGCACGGCATCGCGCCGCTCGGCAGCACCGGCGAAAGCGCCTATCTGTCCGACGCCGAATGGGAAGCCGCCGCGTCGGCCTCGATTCGCGCGGTCGAGCGCCGCGTGCCGACCGTCGTCGGCATTTCCGATCTCACCACCGCGAACGCGGTGCGCCGCGCGAAATTCGCCGAACAGGCGGGCGCGGACGCGGTCATGGTGCTGCCCGTGTCGTACTGGCGGCTCGACGACGAAGCGATCGTCGGCCACTACCGCGCGATCGGCGACGCGATCGGCATTCCGATCATGCTGTACAACAACCCGGCGACGAGCGGCATCGACATGTCGCCCGAGCTGATCGCGCGCATCTTCCGCACGGTCGACAACGTGACGATGGTCAAGGAGAGCACGGGCGACATCAAGCGCATGCACCGGCTCGCGCAACTGGGCGACGGCGCGATCCCGTTCTACAACGGCAGCAATCCGATGGCGCTCGCCGCGCTCGCTGCCGGCGCGGCCGGCTGGTGCACCGCCGCGCCGAACCTGAACGCGCGCCTGCCGCTCGCGTTATACGACGCGATGCGCGCAAGCGATCTCGACACGGCGCGCGCCGTCTTTCATCGGCAGTTGCCGCTGTTGCAGTTCATCGTCTCGGGCGGGCTGCCCGTCACGGTGAAGGCCGGGCTGCGGCTCGCGGGCTTCGACGCGGGCGAGCCGCGCAAGCCGCTGCGCCCGCTCGACGAAGCGCGCACGCGCGAGCTCGCCGCGATTCTCGACGCGCTGCGCGACACCGCGCACGCGTGAACGGAGCGGCGCGCATGCATCCGACAACCGCGAAACTCGATGCGCTGCTGACCGGTGCGATACGGCCGCTCGCGGGCACGGCACGCACGAGCGCGATCGACAAGCAGCCGGTGCGCGAGCGCTCATGGCTCGCCCGCACCGGCTTCGCCGGCGACGAGCAGGCCGATCGCAAGCATCACGGCGGCCCGGACAAGGCGGTCCATCACTATGCGTTCGATCACTATCCGCAGTGGATCGCCGAGATCGGTCCGCGCGACGTGCTGGCCCGGCCCGGCGCATTCGGCGAGAACCTGTCGACGCGCGGCATCACCGAACGCGACGTGTGCGTCGGCGATGTCTTCACGCTCGGCGGCGCGACGCTGCAGGTGTCGCAATCCCGGCAGCCGTGCTGGAAGCTCAACGCACGCTTCGGATTGCCGAAGATGTCCGCGCGCGTGCAGCAGAGCGGGCGAACCGGCTGGTACTACCGCGTGCTCGACGAAGGCTGGGTGGAGCCCGACGCCGAGCTCGCGTTGCGCGAGCGGCCGTATCCGCAATGGCCGCTGTCGAACGTGCTCGACGTGCTGTACCGTCGCACGCTCGACGTCGGCGCGCTCGAAGCGCTATCGCGCATCGACGCGCTGCCGCCGTCATGGCGCCAGTTGTTCGAGCGGCGGCTGAAGGCGGGCGCGGTCGAGGACTGGACGAAGCGGCTCGACGGATGACGTGAACGCGCATGGAGCGGCGAACGCCGGCCAATCGGCGGTGGATCGCCGCTCCCGTTGTCTGGATGTCTTGTTGTCTTGATGTCTTGACGCGTCGTCGCCCCGACGCGTCGTCACCGCGTCGTTTCGTTATTTCGCCATCCCGCCATCCCGCCGTCTTGCCATCCCGCCCCGGCCCCGCAGCCTCGCCGCGCGCCCGCGCTCACGCATCCGCGTCCGAGCAGAACGCGACGATCGCGCCGGCGACGCGCGCGGCCGCCTCGCGCTGCGGAAAATGGCCGACGCCGTCGAGCACGACGCGCTCGTAGCGCCCGGCAAAGAAGCGCTCGCGCGACGCGGAGCTGTCCGGATGATTGCAGGTGTCCGCGCCGCCGTGCAGCACGAGCGTCGGCACGGACAGGACGGGCGCGGGATTCAGACGCGCTTCGTCGTCCGCATAGGAGGCGTCGCCGCTCGCGAAGCCCCAGCGGTGCCGGTACGAATGCAGCACGACGTCCGCCCAGTCGGGCCCGTCGAACGCGTTGGCCGCTTCGTCGAAATCCTGCGGCGCATACCAGCCCGCCGGCGCCCACGTATCCCACATCGTTCGCGCGAACGCGCGGCGATCGTCGCGCACCGCCCGCTCGCCGCGCGGCGTCGCCATGAACCAGTGATACCAGTAATTGCGCGCCTGCAGCAGCGACAGCGGCTGATTCGGATCGTTCGTGCCATAGCCGACCGACAGCATCGCGAGATGCGACGCCGCCCGCTCGCGCAATCCGCACGCGTTCGCGGCGGCCCGCGCGCCCCAGTCGTGCCCGACGAGCACCGGGCTCTCGAGCCGCAGCGCGTCGACGAAATCGAGCAGGTCGCGCCCCAGCGCCGCGAGCTGCCCGCTGCGCGGCGTCGCCGCGCAGCGAAAGCGGGTCGGCGCAAAACCGCGCAGCGCGGGCGCGAGCACGCGATAGCCGGCGTCGGCGAGCGCGGGCGCGACCGCGCTCCAGCACGCCGGGCTGTCCGGCCAGCCGTGCAGCAGCACGGCGGTGCGCGCGCCTTCCGGGTTCCATTCGAGATAGGCGACGTCCAGCAGCGGCGTCGTCGCAAACAGGTAATCGGGCATCGGGGCCTCCGTCGAGCGTCGGATCATTCACATTTCACGTCGATCGTAGTCCGATCTCTCAGCACGATTCTCAAAGAATCATCATTTATTATTCGAATATCTCGTCGAATTGGGGACCCGCATGAACGCCGCGCCGGATTCGGCGGCGATGTCGCTCGACATCGTGCTGCTGCGCACCTTTCTCGAAGTCGCCGACCGCCGCGGCTTCGCGCCCGCCGCCGAACGGCTCGCGCTCACGCCGTCGGCCGTCAGCGGGCACATCAAGCGGCTCGAGCAGGCGACGGGCGCGGTGCTGCTCGCCCGCACGACGCGGCGCGTCGAACTCACGCAGGCGGGCGAGACGCTCTATGCGTACGCGCGCAACATCGTCGAGATGGAGCGCGAGGCGCGTGCGCGGCTGCGCGGCTCGCCGCTGCATGGCCGGCTGCGCATCGGCGCGTCGGAGGATTTCGCCGGCGCGTGGTTGCCGCAGGTGCTGCACACGTTCGGCCGGCTGCATCCGCGCGCGACGATCGAACTGAAGGTTGGCATCACCGCGGAATTGCTGCGGCAGCAGGCCTCGGGCCGGCTCGACGTCGTGTTCGGCAAGCACTGCAGCCGCCTCGACGACGAAGCCGGCGAGCTGCTGTGGGAAGAACCGCTCGTGTGGGCGTTCGCGTCCGACGCCGTGCTCGACGCAAACGACGCGCTGCCGCTCGCGCTCTTTCCGCAGCCGTGCGTGTATCGCGAGGCGGCGCTCGCCGCGCTGAACGGCGCGCTGCGGCCGTTTCGGATCGCGTTCGAAAGCGGCAGCATGGCGGGCTGCATATCGGCGGCGCTCGCGGGGTTCGCGCTCACCGTCGTCGCGCGCAGCCAATTGCGCCACGGCCTGCGCGAATGCGGCCCCGACGACGCGCTGCCCGCGTTGCCCGCCGCGCGCTTCTACGCATTCCCGCATCGGCCGACGCCCGCCGGCACCGCGCTCATCGACGCGGTGCGCGAAACCGGACGCCGCCGCGGCTTCGCGCCGAAGCCATGACGCGCAGGCGCGGCCGGGCGCGCTCGTTCGAGACGTTCGTCTCGCAACGAATCGCCAATACGGCTGCCTCGAAGCGCGATAAACGATCGGCGACGCAGCGATGAAAATTGCTGAATGCGGGAATCGGAAAATCCCGCGAGTTCGAAAACAAGTCGCGGATATACTAGGATTCACCCCATTCCAAATCTCGTCAAAACGCCCATGCGCGAGGTCAATCGTTTCTCCGAGATGGCCGTCTTCGTTCAGGTGATCGAGTCGTGCGGATTCTCGGCGGCGGGACGACGGCTCGACATGACGCCGTCGGCGATCAGCAAGTTCGTTCAACGGCTCGAGACGCGGCTCGGCGTGCGCCTGTTGAATCGCACGACGCGCAAGCTGCAGCTCACGCCCGAAGGCGCCGCGTTTTACGAGCGCTGCGTGCGCATTCTCGAGGACATCGCCGACGCCGAGCGCGAAGCGACGCACGGCGCGACTCCGCAGGGGCGCGTGCGGATCAATTCGCACGTGCCGTTCGGCAAGCATCATCTGATGCCGCTCTTGCCGGAGTTCCAGCGCCGCTATCCGGACATCACGCTCGACATCGTGCTGTCGGATTCGCTCGTCGATCCGCTCGACGAGCGCAGCGACATCGCGATCCGCTCGGGCGCACTCGACGATTCGCGGCTCGTGATGCGCAAACTCGGCGGCAGCCGGATGGTCGTCGTCGGCGCGCCGGCGTATCTCGAGCGCAACGGCGTGCCGGCAACGCCCGACGACCTCGACCGCCACAACTGCATCGGCCTGAGCGGCAACGCGAAGGCTTGGCCGTTCGTCGCGGAGGAAGGCCAGCGTCTGCTGCCGTCGGCCGGCAACCTGCTGCTCGGCGACAACGAGAGCATCCGCGAAGCAGCCGTCTCCGGGCTCGGGCTCGCGCGCTTTCACGTCGACGCGGACCTCGACGCGGGGCGCCTCGTGCCGGTGCTCGAAGCGTTCAATCCGGGCGACGAAGAAGAGATCAACGCGGTGTTCGTCGGGCCGAGCGAGCATCTGCCGATGCGCGTGCACGCGCTGCTCGATTTCCTGAAGGAGCGCATACGCATCGGCCCGCGCGTCGCCGGCGAGCGCGGCGAGGCATCGGCGCTCGGCGCGCGCGCGTTCGTCACGCGGCTGCGCTGAGCGCGTCGCGCCTATTTCACGGTGAACGTATAGCGGCCCTGCGTGCGGTGGCCGTCGGTGGCGAGCGCCACCCACTTGACCGTATACACGCCGGCTTGCAGCGGCTTGAGCGCGACCGACATGCGCTTGCGATCGCTCGCGTCGACGACCGCCTTCGCGGCCTGCGCCGGCGCGCCCGCTGCGTCGACGACGACGATCGAGCTGAACGCCGGCTCGAGCGTCTCGGTGAAGTCGATCGACACGGCCTGCGGCGCGGCCACCGCGGCATTCGCGGGCGGATCGCTCTTTTCGGGTTTCGCGTGCGCGAACGCGGCGCTCGACAGCGCGAGTGCGAGCGCGGCGGCAAGGCCGCGCCGCGCGCGGGAAGTGATCGTCATGGTCATCGTGGCTTTCTTCCGAACGGGCAATGAGCGGTCGCGAGAGCACGACCGCGGGGCCCCGAGCTTAACAGCCCGCGCGCGCCTGCGCTCGGGCGCGCCGCTTGCCCGAGCCGCGCTTGATGCGCTTGGTACAATGCGCGCGCCATGGATCTCGAAAGCATTCTGTTCACCCAAGGCTTCGGTTCGCGCCGCCAGTGCCGCGCGCTCGTCGAAGCGGGACACGTCGCCGTCGGCGGCGCGACGTGCGCCGACGCGCACGCATCGTTCGACACCACGCAGCTCGTGTTCGAAGTCGACGGCGTCGCCTGGCCGTACCGCGCGCGCGCTTACGTCGCGCTCAACAAGCCGGCCGGCTACGAATGCTCGCGCGAGCCGCAGCATCATTCGAGCGTGTTCGCGCTGCTGCCGCCGCAGTTCGCCGAGCGTGGCGTCCAGTGCGTCGGCCGCCTCGACCAGGACACGACGGGCCTGCTGCTCCTGTCCGACGACGGCCAGTTCGTCCACGCGTACACGTCGCCGAAACGCAAGGTGCCGAAAACCTATGTCGCGACGGTGCGCCACCCGCTCGACGACGCGCAGCTCGACGCGCTGCGCGCGGGCGTGCTGCTGCACGGCGAGCCGAAACCGGTCGCCGCGCTCGCCGCCGTTGCCCGAGGAGAACGACTCCTCGAAATGACGATCGCCGAAGGAAAATACCACCAGGTGAAGCGCATGGTCGCCGCCGCGAGCAACCGCGTCGAGGCGTTGCACCGCTCGCGCATCGGCGGCTTCGCGCTGCCCGAGGATCTCGCCGAAGGCGCGTGGCGCTGGCTCGACGAACGCGATCTCGCCGCCTTGCGCGACACGGCGGAAACCCTGTCAGGGTAAGCTCGGAGGGCCGCCGTTCGGCGCGCCGAGCCATGCTGCCGCGCAGCATGGCAGCGTCATCAAGCCCCGCTATACTCGAACCAAACCACAATACGTTCCAGGTTTGGGGGGACATGATGACCATCGACAATCCGATCGAAATTTCATCCGTGATGCTGGCGTTCGCGGCGCTCGGCGCGATCATCATCGGCGGGCTGCTCACCGCGATGCATCTGAAGCGCAAATATCATCCGAACCTGATCGGCGCGCTGATCGGCGCACTGCTGTGCTTTCTGCTGATCGAGGCGCTGCCGGCGATCACTTGAGCGGACGCGGCGCGGATACGGTGCGCAGAAAGTCGTCGACGCTCGGGTAACGCAGCGCGATGCGCAATTCGCGCTTCATTCTCGCGTTCGCGAGCCGCCGCGATTCGCGCATGAACGACAGCAGCATCGGCTCGAGCTGCCGCTCCGCCTCGGCGCGCGCGATGCGCGGCGGGCGGCGCAGGCCGAACGCGCGCGCCACCCGCTCGAAGTAATCTCCCATCTTCAGCTCGGTGTCGTCGCTCGCATGAACGACCCGCGCGGGCTTGCCGCGCACGGCGGCGCGCAACAGAATCGACGCGAGATCGTCGGCATGGATATGGTTCGTATAGACGTCGTCGGCCTCGACGAGGGCCGGCGTCCCCTTCTCGAGCCGCGCGAGCGGCAGCCGGTTCGCCGCGTAGATGCCGGGGATCCGCACGATGCGCGCGGACAGCGCGCCGCGCGCGGTCGCGCGGCGCAACTGGCGCTCGGCCGACACGCGCCGCCGCGCGCGCGGATTCGCGGGCCGCACCGCACGCGTTTCGTCAACCCGCGCGCCGCCGCAATCGCCATAGACGCCGCTCGTGCTCGCATAGACGACGACGGGGCGCGGCAGGGCGTCGGGTACAATAGCCGATGCCTGAAAAGGCGGCCGAGCCGATCTGGCGGCGGTCCGCCACGCGCGCAGCCTGCCGTATGCCGGCGCGAGTTGACGCGACGGCCGCCGCGGCGACGCGAGCGCGGCGACGAGCGCCTGCGTGCGGCGATCGACGTCGCCCGTGGCCTGCGGCGGCGCGAGATGCAGCACGACGGGCGCGACGCGCGCGATCCGCTTAAGCGTCGCGCGCGCATCCAGATCGCCGACGACGGGCACGACGCCCGCCGCCCGAAGCTCGACGCAGCGCGAGCGCCGGCTCGTCAGCGCGAGGATGCGCAGGTTCTCGCGCCGCGCGCGCAGTTGCGCGGCGCAGCGCATGCCGACATCGCCGCAACCGACGATCAATACGCGCGGCCGGCGCAGGATTCGTGTCGCAATCATGATGTATCGGTTGATCCGTAGGAATGCATTGTAGCCGCCGTGCGCGCATTGCACGGTCCCCACTTTTTGTTCTCAACGACTTATGGCTTTTAACGTAACCCTCAAGCAAAGCGGCCGGCAGTTCCAGGTCGAGGCCGACGAAACCGTGCTCGCGGCGGCGCTGCGTCAGAACGTCCATCTGCCCTACGGCTGCAAGAACGGCGCGTGCGGCTCGTGCAAGGGCACGATCGTGCAAGGCCAGTTCGAGCAGGGACCGCATTCCGCGTCGGCGCTGTCGAACGACGAGCGCACGCGCGGCCTCGCGCTGCTGTGCTGCTCGAAGCCGCAGAGCGATCTCGAGGTCGACGTGCGCGAGATCGCGGGCGTCGACGGCGTTCAGGTGAAGAAGCTGCCGTGTCGCGTCGCGGCGCTCGAGCGCCGCGCGGACGACGTGATCGTGCTGAAGCTGCAGTTGCCCGCGAACGAGCGCCTGCAGTATCTGGCCGGCCAGTACATCGAGTTCATCCTGAAGGACGGCGCGCGCCGCAGCTACTCGATGGCGACCGCGCCGCACGAGGAAGGTCCGATCGAGCTGCACATCCGCCACATGCCGGGCGGCAAGTTCACCGACCACGTGTTCGGCCCGATGAAGGAGCGCGACATCCTGCGCTTCGAAGGCCCGCTCGGCACGTTCTTCCTGCGCGAGGATTCGGACAAGCCGATCGTGCTGCTCGCCTCCGGCACGGGCTTCGCGCCGATCAAGGCGATCATCGAGCACGCGCACCACGTGAAGCTCGAGCGCCCGATGACGCTCTACTGGGGCGCGCGCCGCAAGAAAGATCTGTATCTGCTCGACGCCGCCGAGCAATGGGCGAAGGAGATCCCGAACTTCAAGTTCGTACCGGTGCTTTCCGAGCCCGACGCGAGCGACGCGTGGACAGGCCGCACGGGCTTCGTGCACCGCGCGGTGATCGAGGATCTGCCCGACCTGTCCGGCCATCAGGTGTACGCGTGCGGCGCGCCGGTGATGGTCGAATCCGCGCAGCGCGACTTCACGCAGCACCACCGCCTGCCCGCCGACGAGTTCTACGCGGATTCGTTCACGAGCGCCGCGGACCTCGCGCATACGGTCTGAGCGCCGCTCGGCCCGGAAAAACCGCCGCGACACGGAATTGTCGCGCCGCGGCGGTTTACTTGAGGCCGCGTGATGCCTTATGCTTGCGCACATGAACCGCTTCCAGTCCGCTCTCCGACGTCGCCGCTCGCCGCTCCGCACGGATGCCGCCGGCTCGTCACGGACTCGCGCGTAACCGCTTCCCCGTTACGCAAAAGCTGTTCGAACCATCAAGCCACGGCGCCCCGTGGCTTTTTTTATTGTCCTTTCGCCGACCGCCCGCTGGAGCCTGCCGCTATGCCGCTGAACGACTACCCGATCGACTCGCTGATGTACATCACGAACCGCCCCGACATCGTGTTCACGCACGGCAAGGGCTCATGGCTCTACGACCACACCGGCAAGCGCTACCTGGATTTCATCCAGGGCTGGGCGGTCAACTGCCTCGGCCACTGCAACGAAGGCCTCGTCCAGGCGCTGCAGGCGCAGGCCGAGAAGCTGCTGAACCCGTCGCCCGCGTTCTACAACGAGCCGATGGCGAAGCTCGCCGGCGTCCTCACGCAGCACAGCGTGTTCGACAAGGTGTTCTTCGCGAACAGCGGCGCGGAAGCGAATGAAGGCGCGATCAAGCTCGCGCGCAAATGGGGGCGCAAGTTCAGGAACGGCGCGTACGAGATCATCACGTTCGACCACAGCTTCCACGGCCGCACGCTCGCGACGATGTCGGCGAGCGGCAAGGCCGGCTGGGACACGATCTACGCGCCGCAGGTGCCGGGCTTCCCGAAGGCCGAGATCAACGATATCAATTCGGTCGAGCGGCTGATCAACGACAAGACCGTTGCCGTGATGCTCGAGCCGATCCAGGGCGAAGGCGGCGTGATCCCGGCGACGCGCGAATTCATGCAGCAGTTGCGCGCACTGACGAAGCAGCACGACCTGCTGCTCATCGTCGACGAAGTGCAAAGCGGCTGCGGTCGCGCCGGCACGCTGTTCGCGTACGAGCTCGCCGGCGTCGAGCCGGACATCATGACGCTCGGCAAGGGCATCGGCGGCGGCGTGCCGCTCGCGGCGCTGCTGTCGAAGGCCGACGTCGCGGTGTTCGAGGCGGGCGACCAGGGCGGCACCTACAACGGCAACCCGCTGATGAGCGCGGCGGGGCACGCGGTGATCTCGCAACTCGTCGCGCCGGGCTTCCTGGAGGGCGTGCGCGCGCGCGGCGAGTACCTGAAGCACAAGCTGCTCGAACTATCGGAGGAGCGCGGCTTCGAGGGCGAGCGCGGCGAAGGCCTGTTGCGCGCGCTCCTGCTCGGCAAGGACATCGGCCCGCAGATCGTCGAGAAGGCGCGCGACATGCAGCCGGACGGCCTGCTGCTGAACGCCGCGCGCCCGAACCTGCTACGCTTCATGCCGGCGCTGAACGTGACGAACGACGAGATCGACCAGATGATGGCGATGCTGCGTTCGGTGCTCGATTCGCTCTGATCGCATGTCCGCCGGCATGTCGACGGCGATCGTCTCGGACGACATCGCGATCCGCCCGTTCGCGCGCGCCGACACCGACGCCGCACTCGCCGTGTGGCGCGACGCGTTCCCGTCGTATTCGGACGCGAGCACGCCGCACCGCGATCCGCGGCGCGCGATCGAGCTCAAGCTCGCGACGCAGCCCGAGCTGTTCTTCGTCGCGACCGCCGGCGGGCGCGTCGTCGGAACCGTGATGGCCGGCTACGACGGTCATCGCGGCTGGCTGTATTCGCTCGCGGTCGAACGCGGCGCGCGGCGGCTCGGCATCGGCCGCGCGCTGCTCGCGCACGCGGAGGCCGCGCTCGCCGAGCGCGGCTGCCCGAAGGTGAACCTGCAGGTGCTGCCGGGCAACGACGACGCGTGCCGCTTCTACGAAGCGCTCGGCTACCGCGAGGAAGCGCGCATCTCGTTCGGCAAGCGGCTCGCGACGGATTGACGCCGCGCCGCGCCCGAACGCGGCGCAGCGCCGCTTTGCGCGGCTCGCGTCGCCGCATCCCGATCGCCGCGCATAACGGGGGCGCGCGAGCGGACCGGTCCGCACGGCGTGCCGGCTCGCAAACCGCGCACGCGGCGGGCCGCGCGCGCGGCGTGCGGCCCGCCGCGCCCGCCTACGAAATCGGCCCGGCGCCCGGCAGCGGATTGCCGAGACCGTCGGTCGGCACCGCCTGCTGCTCGAATGCCGCGAAGTACGCAGCCCATTGCGGGCCGCCGAGATCGACCAGGAGCGCGCCGTCCTGCCACACGTCGTTGTGGTCGTTCGTATCGACACCCGGCCGATGCAGGAAGTGCGGCCCGGACGATCCCTGGTTCATGTGCGTGTCGTGAATGCCATTGCCTTCGACATACGTGCGCCCGAACACGTACAGATCGAGGTTCTGCTGATGCGCGGCGTCGACGAGCCGCAGCACCGACGGAATCGGCTCCGGATGCTCGGTGCCGTCCATCACGTCGCTCATGCGCCACCCGCCCGTTTCGTTCAGCACGTCGCTGCGCACGTAGTCGAGCGCCGGCAGCGCATCGCCGCCCGTCAGGTCGGTGTAGCCCTCCGCCGCCGCGGCGAGCGCCTGCGTAACCGGATGATGGAAGTCGTAGACGAGCTTGTACTTGAGCAAGTCGTCCGCGTCGTTGGTGCCGACGTTGATCGCGACGTCCCAGTCGCCGTTCGGCAAGGCGAGCGTCAGATGAACGTGATACTGCGTCTCGTTCGCGCGCGCCGCCGCTTTCAGACCCGCAACCGCTTTGATTTTCGCTTTCACGAAACCGTAGTCGAGGCTCATGTGCGTCTCCGTTCGAGGGTGACGCGCACATTGTGCCCGAGCTGCGTGTCGGTTTTCGATCGGCCGATCGGCGAACGCGGTCTGTCGCACGTCGCCTCGCGCACCACCAAGCGTCGGCGACAGTCGCGCCGCACGCCCGGCGGCAGTAGCCACCGCCGCCGCCTTCGCCCCGCCGCCTTCGCCGGAAAAGCGAGCGACGCCGCCCGTCAAAAAACTAAAAGCCGCCACGGCGAACCACCGCGACGGCTTCATGAACGCCGCACCGCGCGAGCCGCGCGGCGGGCGCCGCTCGGCGCTTACTCGCCGAGGTACGCGGCGCGCACCTTCGGATCGTCGAGCATCTGCTTCGCGTCGCCTTCCATCGTGACCGTGCCCGAATCCATCACGTAGCCGCGGTCGGCCGCCTGCAGCGCGAGGCGTGCGTTCTGCTCGACGAGCAGCACCGTGATCCCCTCCTTCGAGATCTCGCGCACCACTTCGAAAATCTTCTCGACCATGATCGGCGACAGGCCCATCGACGGCTCGTCGAGCAGCAGCAGCTTCGGCTTCGACAGAATCGCACGCGACATCGCGAGCATCTGCTGCTCGCCGCCCGACAGCGTGCCCGCGAGCTGCGTCGCCCGCTCCTTCAAGCGCGGGAAGAAGCCGAACATCCGCTCGACGTCCTTCTTGATCTGCTCGTTGTCGTTGCGCAGATACGCGCCCATCTGCATGTTCTCGATGATCGACATCCGCGCGAAGATCCCGCGGCCTTCCGGCACCATCGCGAGGCCGCGCTTGAGCAGCTCGTGCGGCGGCACGCCCTTGATCGACTGGCCGTCGTACTCGATGTCGCCCGCCGAGTACGGCTTCAGGCCCGTGATCGCCTTCATCGTCGTGGTCTTGCCCGCGCCGTTCGCGCCGATCAGCGTGACGAGCTCGCCCTGACGGACTTCCATGTCAACGCCCTTGACGGCCTGGATGCCGCCGTAGTTGACCTGCAAGCCCTTGATCTTCAACATTGCCGCTGCCATCAGTGCACCCCTGCGCCGAGATATGCCTCAATCACCTTCGGATTCTTCTGCACGTCCTGCGGCAGACCCTCGGCGATCACCTTGCCGTAATCGAGCACCGTCATCCGGTTGCACAGCCCCATCACGAGCTTCACGTCATGCTCGATCAGGAGAATCGTCCTGCCGTCCGAACGGATCTTGTCGAGCAAACGCGTGAGCTCGACCTTCTCGGTCGCGTTCATCCCGGCCGCCGGCTCGTCGAGCGCGAGCAGCTTCGGATCGGTCGCGAGCGCGCGCGCGATCTCCAGGCGCCGCTGGTGGCCATACGACAGATTGCGCGCGGTGTAATCCGCGTACTGCAGCACGCCGACGTAATCGAGCAGCTCGATCGCGCGCTCCTTGATCTCGCGTTCTTCCCGGCGCTCGGCGGGCGTCTGGAACACGGCGCCCAACAGGCCGTGCTTCGTGCGCACGTGGCGGCCGACCATCACGTTCTCGAGCGCGGTCATCCCGCCGAACAGGCGAATGTTCTGGAACGTGCGCGCGATGCCCGCCTTCGCGACCTGGTGCACGGCGGTCGGCGTGTATTCCGTGCCGTCGAGCTTGAACTCGCCGGAATCCGGCGTGTAGAGCCCCGTGATCACGTTGAAGAACGTGGTCTTGCCCGCGCCGTTCGGGCCGATCAGGCCGTAGATCTGCCCCTCGCGGATCTCGAGGCCGACGTCGGACAGCGCCTGCAGGCCGCCGAAGCGCTTGTTCACGCCTTTGACGGACAGTCGAATTTGTTCGCTCATTACCTTTTCTCCTGGGTCGACCGGCGCTCGCGCTCGCGCGCGCAGCGCCGGTCCCACGTCCTTTACGCGCGCACCGGCTTCTTGCCGCCGCGCTTCGCCAGTTTCGCGATCCGGTCCTCGTGCTTCGGCGCGGGCCACAGGCCTTCCGAGCGATACAGCATGATGACCACCATCGCGAGGCCGTAGAGAGCCTGGCGAATCACTTCGGTATCGACGATGTCGTGGCCGAACAGCATGTGCTGCAGCGGGCTCATCGTCGAGCGCAGGAATTCGGGGAACACGGCGAGCAGGACCGCGCCGAGGATCACGCCCGGGATGTGGCCCATGCCGCCCAGCACGACGCACGCGAGCACGACGACCGATTCCCAGAACGTGAACGATTCCGGCGACACGAAGCCCTGGAACGCGCCGAACATCGCGCCCGACAGGCCGCCGAACGACGCGCCCATCGCGAACGCGAGCAGCTTCACGTTGCGGGTGTTGATGCCCATCGCCTTCGCGGCGATCTCGTCTTCGCGAATCGCGGCCCATGCGCGGCCGATCCGCGAGTGCTGCAGGCGCGTGCAGACCCAGATGACGAGCAGCGCGCAGAGCACGAACAGGTAGTAGTACATGTACACGGACGGCAGCGAGAAGCCGAAGATCTCGTGCGTCTGCGACAGGTTGAAGCCCGCGACCTGGACGGGATCGATGCCGGTGATCCCTTGCGGCCCGTTCGTCACGTTGACCGGGCGGTCGAGGTTGTTCATGAAGATCCGGACGATCTCGCCGAAGCCGAGCGTGACGATCGCGAGGTAATCGCCGCGCAGGCGCAGCGTCGGCGCGCCGAGCAGGATGCCGAAGATCGCCGCGAGCGCCATCGCGATCGGCACGATCAGCAGGAACGGCACGTGCAGGCCGCCCGGCACCATCTGCGCGATCCAGTCGAAGTGCGACGTCAGGTGCGGCGAGCTCAACAGCGCCGCGGTATAGGCGCCCACCGCGTAGAACGCGATGTAGCCGAGATCGAGCAGGCCGGCGAAGCCGACCACCACGTTCAGGCCGAGCGCGAGCATCACGTACAGCATCGCGAAGTCGAGCACGCGGACCCAGTAGTTGCCGCCCGCCGCGCCGATGACGAGCGGCGCGGCGATCACGAACGCCGCGATCAGGATGCCGACGGTGGCGGTCTTCGCGGGGTGGCGTTCCTCGACGAGCGAAGCCGATGTTTCGATCGGTTGAATGGATGTCATGTTGTTCTCCTTACGCGCGGTCGGCGACACGTTCGCCCAGCAGGCCCGACGGCCGGAACACGAGCACGATGATGAGCACGACGAACGCGAACACGTCCTGGTAATTGCTGCCGAACACCCCACCCGTCAGATTGCTGATGTAGCCCGCCCCCAACTGCTCGATGAGGCCGAGCAGCACGCCGCCCACCATTGCGCCGCCGAGGTTGCCGATCCCGCCGAGCACCGCGGCCGTGAACGCCTTCATGCCGGGAATGAAGCCCATGTAGAAGTGGACGTTGCCGTATTCGGAAGCAATCATCACGCCCGCGAGCGCCGCGAGCGCCGAGCCGATCATGAAGGTCGCGGAGATCACGAAGTTGGGGTTCACGCCCATCAGGCTCGCCGTGTTCGGGTTCTCGGCGATCGCGCGCATCGCGCGGCCGAGCTTCGTCTTGTGCACGAGCAGCAGCAACCCCGCCATCACGAGGAACGCGACGATGATGATCGTGATCTCGGTCATCGAAATCACCGCGCCCGGATTGTTCTCGCCCGCCTTGATCACGTTGATCGGATCGGTCGGCAGCAGTTGCGGGAACGGCAGCGGATTGCGCGACCAGATCATCATCGCGGCCGTCTGCAGCAGGATCGACACGCCGATCGCGGTGATGAGCGGCGCGAGGCGCGGCGCGCGGCGCAGCGGCCGGTACGCGACGCGCTCGATCGTGAAGCCGACGCATGCGCACACCACCGCGGCGATCACGAGTCCGATCGTCAGCGTGGCGACGTGGCCGAGCTCGGGAAAGTGGTTCTGCAGCACCGTGATCGCGGAAAGCGCGACCATCGCGCCCACCATCAGCACGTCGCCGTGCGCGAAGTTGATGATGCCGAGAATGCCGTACACCATCGTGTAGCCCAACGCGATGATGGCGTAGACACTGCCGAGCACCAGTCCGTTGAGGATCTGCTGGACGAAAATATCCATTTAAAGCTCCTTTGACCTGCCCCCTACAAACAGGGCCAGCCGGAGTCTAGTAAAGTTCGTTTTCGGAGAAGAAGACGAACATGAAGAAGCGCTTTACGGAACAGCAAATCATCGGGTTTCTGAAGGAAGCCGAGGCCGGTATGCCGGTCAAGGAACTGTGCAGGAAGCATGGGTTCAGTGACGCGTCGTTCTACACCTGGCGCGCGAAGTTCGGCGGCATGGAAGTCTCGGAAGCCCGCCGGCTCAAGGGCCTCGAGGTGGAGAATGCCCGACTGAAGAAACTGCTGGCCGAAGCAATGCTCGATATGGAAGCGTTGAAGGTTGTCGTCAAGGGAAAGCCCTGAGCCCGCAAGCCAAACGCGAAGCAGTGTTGGCGATTCGGGAGAAGGTCAACATCTCCGAGCGCCGCGCCTGCCGGCTTGTCGGGCTTTCTCGCAGCGTGCTGCATTACGACGCGAAGCCGGACCACGAGAATGAGGTGCTCGCGGCGCGTCTGGTGAAGTTGGCGCACGAACGTCGTCGATTCGGCTACCGCCGACTGCACGCCCTGGTGGAACGCGAAGGCACGCACGCCAATCACAAGCGCATCTATCGCCTGTACCGTGAGGCAGGGCTGGCTGTGCGGCGCCGTCGCAAGCGCCACGGCGTCATGATTGAGCGCGAGCAACTGGCATTGCCGGGCGCACCCAACGAGGTATGGTCAATCGATTTCGTGATGGATGCGCTTTCCAACGGCCGGCGCGTGAAGTGCCTGACCGTCGTCGACGATTTCACGAAAGAGGCTGTCGACATCGTCGTCGACCATGGCATCTCAGGTTTGTATGTCGCTCGGGCATTGGACCGTGCAGCTCGCTTCCGTGGCTATCCCAAGGCGGTGCGAACAGACCAGGGACCCGAATTTACGAGCCGCGCGCTTGACCAGTGGGCGTATGCGAACGGCGTCACGCTGAAGTTGATTCAGGCGGGCAAGCCCACGCAGAATGCGTACATCGAATCGTTCAACGGCAAGTTCCGCGACGAATGCCTTAACGAGCACTGGTTCACGACGCTCGCGCACGCTCGGGCAGTCATCGCGGCATGGCGTCAGGACTACAACGAGCAAAGGCCGCACAGCGCACTGAACTACCTTGCGCCGTCAGAGTTTGCGGCGAAACATCGGGCAACCGCGGACGCTCCTGCCGCTTTCCAGGAGTTGGTTTAAAGGGACTTTGCTAGAAGCCCATTGGCCCTATCGAAGGGGGCAGGTCAGGACGGGCGCATTCGCGCCCGACGCGTGGCGCGCGCGGCCCCTCGCGCAGGCTTGGCGCGCCGCCCCGCTCTTCAGCGCCCCGCCTCGCGCCCGATGCCGGCGACGAGCCCGTTGCCGGTCGGCACGCTCTGCAGCGTCGGGCCGACGGCCGGCTGATACTCGGGCACCCAGCGCCGCAAGTCGCGCCGCACTTCATCGTCGCTCAGCACGCGGTGCTGCATCAGCCACGGCAGCAGTTCGTCGAGCAGATGATCGGGCACCTCGCGCGCCTTCGCGGTGCGCAGCTTCGGGTGTGGCGTGCGGGTGGTGGTCTCGTCGTCGGCGAGCAGTTCCTCATAGAGCTTCTCGCCCGGGCGCAGCCCGCTGAACTCGATGCGGATCTGCTCCTCGGTGAAGCCGTACAGGCGAATCAGATCGCGCGCGAGATCGACGATCTTCACCGGCTCGCCCATGTCGAGAATGAAGATCTCGCCGCCCTGCCCCATGCTCGACGCCTGCAGCACGAGTTGCGACGCCTCGGGAATCGTCATGAAGAAGCGCGTGATTTCCGGATGCGTGACGGTCACCGGGCCGCCCTTGGCGATCTGCTGCTGAAATTTCGGAATCACGCTGCCGGCGCTGCCGAGCACGTTGCCGAAGCGCACCGTCTCGAACTGCGTGCGCGCGCTCGTCTGCTGCAGCGCCTGGCAAGCCATCTCGGCCAGGCGCTTGCTCGCGCCCATCACGTTCGTCGGGTTCACGGCCTTGTCGGTCGAGATCAGCACGAAGTGCCTGACGTCGTGGCGAATCGCCGCGCGCGCGACGCGATACGTGCCGAGCACGTTGTTGCGCAGCGCCTGCCATGCGTTGAGCTCCTCCATCAACGGCACGTGCTTGTACGCGGCCGCATGGAACACGATGTGCGGCGCATAGCGCGACATCACCTGATCGAGCAGCAGCGAATCCTTCGCATCGCCGATGATCGGCACGACGGGCAGATCGGGGAAGCGCTCGCGCAACTCTTCCGTGAGCCGGTACATCGCATATTCGGACAGATCGAACGCGATCAGTTGCGCGGGCTGGAACTTCAGGATCTGGCGGCACAGCTCCGAGCCGATCGAGCCGCCCGCGCCCGTCACCATCACGACGCGGCCGCGCAGCAGCGCCTCGACGTGCGGCGTGTCGATCGTCACGGCCTCGCGGCCGAGCAGGTCTTCGAGATCGATCTGGCGGATCTGCGACAGAATGCCCTGGCCCGGCATCAATGCGGTCAGCGACGGCAGCACCATGGCCCTGACGCCGGCGCGCACGCAGAGGGTGGCGAAGCGACGTTGCGCTTCGACCGATGCGGATGGAATCGCGATGATCGCGTATTCGGCTTTCGCGGCCTCGGCCCAGTCTGCGACTTCGCCGATCGAACCCAGTACCTTATAGCCGTAGACTTCGCGCCCGTGTTTCGCGGGATCGTCATCGAGCAGACCGGCAAGACGCCACTCACCGGAGCGCGACAGTTCACGGGCGAGGCTCGCGCCGGCACTGCCGGCGCCGAGAATCAGCACGGGCTTGCCCTGCCCGATCAGTCCGCCGTACAGATAGAACTCCTTCGTCGCCCGATAGAGCGCACGTGCACCACCCATCGCAAGAAACAGCAGCATCGGCGACAGCACGAGAACCGAACGCGGAATGATCGGAACCGGCTGCAGCATCACCGCGCCGATCATCACGATCAAGCCGCCGCCCACCACGGCCTTCGAGATACGCAGCAGATCCGGCAGGCTCGCAAATACCCAGAGACCGCGATACAACCCGAAAACATGAAACAGCAGGCCATACAACGGCACCACCCATGCGAGCGCGACGAAGGCGCCTTTCAGGAATTCAGGCGGCATCGCACCATTGAACCGGACCACATACGCGATCAGCCACGCGCATACGACCGCCATCAGATCGAACAGAAAGGCGCCCAGGGAAAGCCACGAAGCCTTCGGGCAAAATGCTCGCGTCATGTTGCGTTATTTTGATGTAAGTATTTGGAAGCGACTCCAGCACACATCGATGGCTACGCCCAAGAGAAACAGGATCGAACCCCAAGCGGCGATAGTCATCCACTGGACCGCGGTAGAACATGCCAATACCGAAAGCGACACGACGGCGCCGACCAGCATGGTCGCGTACCAGCAGAGCGCTGTCCGCGCGTGCCCGACGCCCAAGCGCACCATGCGCTGATAATAATGCTCTCGATGTGCTTCCCAGAACTTTTCCCTTCGTAACAAACGTCGCAACAATGTTACAGATGCATCGGCAATAAACGGTGCAAAGACAACGAGCGGAAACCACAGCGGCCAGACCGCATGACGCCATCCCCAATAGCCGAACGCCCCGGCGAGCAAACCGAGCGAAATCGAACCCGCATCGCCCAGGAAAAGCTTGGCCGGATGGAAGTTGAGGAGCAGGAATCCCGCCGCCGCACCCGCAATCGCCGCACACGCCCAACCCAATCCGACAGATGGATGGGGTCCTGCGAGTGCTGCAAACGCATAGCTGCCGAAACCGAAGACGGTCATTCCCCCGGCAAGGCCATCTGCGCCGTCCATGAAGTTATACAGGTTGATCAGCCACGCGAGCCCGACGGCGACGATGGGGATCCAGAACCATGCCAAGCCCCCCGAATACAACGCGGCAATCGCCGCGGACGCGATGAGGTGGGCAGCGAATCGAACCCGCGCGGGTAGCCCCCGACGGTCGTCGATATGAGAGACGATCGCCAGAAACAGCATCGCCGCGACAATTCCCCATAGATGTGGCGCGGCAATCCCAATGGCCACCGCGCCAACCGGCACGATCCCCCAGCCGCCCATACGCGGCGTCGGCCGTGTGTGCATCGAGCGAGCGTTCGGCACATCAGTCGCCAGCCGCCATGCCCATCCGCTCGCGAGAAGCCATTTGAGAATAAGCGCGGTGACGATCGCAGCGATCGATGCGAACGCCATCGCGGACAAGATGGTCAAATTCAGTTGGAACATCGTGCCTCTTCCGGCGACTAGCGTCGGCCCAGCGACTTGAACCAGCACGCCGTTTCGGCGAGCCCCTCTTCGCTCGAGCGCGGCGGACGCCAGTCGAGCACCGTGCGAATGTGCGTCGTGTCGAGCCGCAGGTCGCTCGTCAGACGATCGATCTGCGCCGCGCGCCCCGTCAACGCCCCCGCGACGCGCAGCAAACGCTCCGGCACGGGCAACAGACGTGCGGGGCGTCCAAGATGATGCCCGATGTCATCGAGCAATTCGGCAATGGTCGGCGGCATATCACTATCCGCGACATGAAAGCACCCGTTCGTGGCCGCTGGTTCCGTCACGCAGCGCATCACCGCGTCGGCGAGATTGTCGACGTACACCATACTGCGTCGCGCGCGCACCGCTCCCAGCGGCAGCGGCACGCCTCGTGATACCGCACGCATCAGGCTCAGGAAATTGGCGCGAACCCCCGGGCCATACACGAGCGGCGGCCTGACGATGACCGTGTCGAAGCTCAGTTCGTCGCGCAATTGTTCAAGCGCACGTTCGGCTTCGAGCTTCGAGCGTCCGTAAGCGTCCTGCGGCGCCGGCGTCGAATTCTCGCACAGCGGCGTGCCGCCGTCGGATTCAGCAATCGCTTTGACGCTGCTCAGAAACACGAACCGTCTTGCGCCTTGCTGCTGTGCAGCACGAGCCACGCGCATCGTCGCCGCAACGTTCGATGCACGAAACGCAGCGTCCGGATCGGGCGAGCGGTCACGCATCATATGAACGCGGGCGGCGAGATGCACGACGGCATCCACCTGCAGACCCGCAGGCCAACGGTCGGCGACACCATCGAAATCATCAGCCTCGTGCACCCACTCCGACACGCCTTCGGCGCAAACACCCCGGCGGCGCACGAGCCCCGTAACCTCGTGCCCGGCCGCGAGCAGCGCGCGGCAGAGCGCGCGCCCGACGAACCCGTTCGCGCCCGTAACGATGACCCTGCTCATAGCCACTTCCAGCCGAAGCGGTTGAAGAAGTGGTATGCCGATATCGCGAACAGGCGAACATGACGCATCCCTTTACGGGCCGCGCCACCGCCATAGTGGCGAATCAGGACCCTGGGGACATATGCAACCCGCGCGACGTCGTGCGTGCGCAAACTCAGGTCATAATCCTCGAAATACAAGAAGTAACGCGCATCGAATCCGCCCAGCGCTTTCAATACGTCCGTTCGAAACAGCATGAAACAACCGCTGACGATTGCCGGATCCCAGACGACATCGGTCGCATTGATGACATCTCGCATCTCGTAGCGTGCCAGGCGCCGAGAGAATGCGTTCCGAATGCCAGCGGGCATGAATCCTCTCACGAAGAGGTCAAATAATGTCGGGTAACGTCTGCACAAATATTGCGTATGCCCCTGCTCGTCGTCGACGCGCGGTGCGACGAGGCCGACGTCCAAATGAGCGTCGAAAAAATCGATTGCGGTCACGAGCGCATTCTCGTCCAGGTCGACATCAGGGTTCAAAATCAAGTGGTAGCGGCTCGCGACTCGCTCGATGGCATGGTTGTGGCCGCGTCCGTAACCCACATTACCGTGGCCGTTAATGACGGTGCAATCAATGCCGCGAGCAAGCATCTCGTCAAACGCAGGCAACGATCCCGGCGCGCCACCATTGTCGACAAGATAGAGGGCCGTCTGCGCGCCCGGCCGGCTGCCGTCGAGCTTCTCGAGCGCGACGAGCAGACTGGAAAGCGTGCGTGTCAGTTGTCGCACGTCCGGCCTATAGACGACGATCGACACAGTCAGAAATTTCGGTTCGGAATGAGGCACCCGCAGACAACCCTGCAGAACTAACGATATCGCTTGTTTTGAGCGGACGGACTGGCAGCCAGCCATCCAATGCATCAGGAGCGCGGCGACATTCGACGATATAGCGCTCTCATGCGCCGTCGCCATCCCGCCTGGCTCGATAACAACGTTCGCATGAACGGCACTCGCACGATCAGCTTTCGCGCGGTTTGCCTCGAAACGTGGACGATAGCATGCCGACGGGCCTGCTCTTCCGCCATGGCGACAACGTCGAACGGGCTAAGCGTCACTCGCATCGCTCGCTGTCGCTCCAGGGCGACGGCATAGGCTTCATGCAGCTTGGCCTGACGCTCAACGGCAACCTTGGCCGCCATGGGCACCCGGTAGCGTGATGTCACCCGCAGGAACGAAGAGAAGTCAGTCGCACACGAATAGCGTACCCACAGCACCCAGTCTTCGAGTTGATCGAGGTCCTCGTCAAATCCGCCCAATTCGTCATACAAGCTTCGATGGAAGAGGACTGCTTGAATCGGCGCAAGGTTCTCCTGCCACATCGCCAGGCGGGAATATGGCCGATACTTGAGCGACGCGGGCTCTTCGCGATATGTCGCGGCCTCGTCCGTCAATTGTGCAAATTCGGTCGGAATCTCGTGCGACGCACCATAGACTGCCCGGTTCGTACCGCTTCGCGCGACCTGCATTATTGCCTCGACGTGGTCTGCGTAGAACTGGTCGTCGTCGTCAAGAAATCCCAGCCATTCCCCGGCGGCGAGCGAAAGCCCCAGATTCCCGGCGGCACTCCTGCCTACCGGCATGCCCGTCGCCTCATAGCGGATATCAAGGCGCCCTGCAAATTCGCGCTCGATCATCGCGCGGCTATTCGGCTCGCCGTCCTCGACGACAATGACTTCGACACGCGGATAGGTTTGATGCGACAGCGACATCAGCGCCTCCCGCAACAATGCCGGTCGGCGATGCGTTCGCACGATGATCGAGACAAGCGGCACCGTGCGCGCGTCGAGTTCCTCGACCGCGAAGGCAAAAAATGCGCCGTCGCGTCGGTCACCATATCCCCAAAAACGAAAACCGGGGCGAAAACCGCCTTTGCGATACCGTGCCCCCGTGCGCCTGAAGTAGGCTGCGCTCCGAAGATATCGAGCCAGTGCCATCAGATGCGTGCGCCGCGCATGCGGGAAGCGCGCCGGCCTCGCGAGTTCGGCAACCCAGCAACCTAGACCGCGAGCGATATCGAGCCAGGACCCGAACCTCGTACGCAATTGCAACGATGCGACCACGCCGCCTGCGATCTGGAGCGGTTTGGCCTCCATCGGTTTCGAATACGTGGGGTGTACGACGACAGCATGCGGCACATAATGCAATACCCAGCCCGCGGCGCGCATTCGCCACGATAGGTCGACATCTTCCCCATACATGAAGATACGCGGCTCGAAACCGCGCACCTGCGCAAACGCGGCACGCCGGAACACGACGGCGGCACCTGTCACCCAGTCCGTGCTGAGCGAAACGGGATCGTACAGTTTCGGATGCTCGTACGGCAGTTGCCGCAACTCCCAGGCGCCCACGTCGCCGGCAGACGTGTCTATCGCCTTCCGCAATGCCGAGACGGCAGTCGAATGCAGTCGAGTATCCGGATTCAAGACAAAGAAAAACGGGGCGTCGGCCATTTCGAACGTCGCATTGTGCGCGCGCCCGAAGCCCACGTTCTGCGGAGAATGCGAGATCGAAATTTCGAATGGATACCATGACCGATCGTGCACGAACCGATCCCACCGATCGGCATCGGCGGGATCGTTGTTGCGCAACCAGACACGAACCACCGTATCCGGGCATGATGCTTGAGCGGCGAGGCTGTCGAGAAGATCGTCGAGGGTTTCCTCCGTCTCTCGATACACCACGACGGATATATCAAACCGCATCTCTATTCCTGCCTTCGTGACACACGACACGCATCCGCCGGCATCGACGAATCACCCCAAGCGCCGAACGATTCTCCGAGCGACGATCTTCGAATTGTCGTAGGTCATCCGCACGATCCGGTACAGACGCGGATGCCTGACAAAGAACCGGCGCAACGGATCGAGTTTTGCCGCGCCCTGCAGCACGGCGATATCGTGCTCGAGCTTCTTGATCCAGTTGCGCTGATCAACGATGAGCTTGATCGTGCCCGGAGGAAACACGTGATACTGATCGTTGTGCTTCGCCACGATCTTTTCGTAATCGCGTCGCCATTCGTCCTGCGAATGGATCGAAAACGACGATTCGCCGGAACGCCACTTTCGGTAGATACCGGTAATTTCCGGGCTGCTTTCGACGCCACAGACGAAGGCCGTGCGCATCTCGAAGTCCCAGTCCTCCGCCGTATCCAGCGATTCGTCGAATCGAATGCCCAGCTCTTGAAAAGCGACGCGCGGAAATGCGAGCGATACAGGCGGCGAATAATTCTGTGACAGATGTTCGAAAAGGTCGAAGTGCGCCGGATACGGCGTCGTGATCGCCGAAACGGTCCGATATCCGAGCGCGCCATCCGGCCGGGCTCCCGTCGACACGATGTCTTGCTCGGCAACCGTCGCGCGCAACACACAGCCGGCCGCCTTCTCGCTCAACTTCTTGAACGTCTCGACCCAGTGCGCGAAAACCAGTTCATCGTCGTCCAGAATCGCAACGTAATGCCCTCTCGCCGCGGCAAAACCGTCATTCAGCGGCGCGGTACGTCCACCCCGATCGCAGCGAAGCACACGCGCACGATTACGAATCGACTCCGGCAGATCTTCGACGATCCGCCTGACGGCATAGTACGGCTCCCCATCCACCTTGTGCGTCACGACGAGGATTTCGAAGTCCTGACAAGTCTGGGCGGTGAGACAAAGCAGGACATCGCGCAGATTGCCAAGCCGCTTGGCTTGCGTACGCGTGACGATTGACAGAAACGGCCGCGCCTCTTTCGGATCGGCGAGCAGGGGAACGTCATGACGCGCGCCCGGCAAGTACGCCCGCACCAGTTCGTTCACTGTTCCGAAAGCATCCGAAGCACGACGGATTTGCTGCAAATAGCGTGACGCCGCCGTGTTTCCGGTCAACAGCGGATGAGCCGGCGGAAACGCCTGATCACTGGATTCGAGCTCATAGTCGCGCGCGCCCACTTCGTGCCAGCCGGCACGCTTGGCCATTGCCGCCAGCAAGCGGTCGGTATGGTGAATGACGTGCGTGTGATCGAGAAGGCCAACCTCCGTATAATCCCAATGCCCGGCGAGCAACTTTGCACCGAGATCGCGATGCCCGCCGTTCGGCACGCTGACCACGAGCAGAATCGAACGCTGCTCGGCGAACTCGCGCAGACGGTCGAGCAACGCCGGCCCATTTGTAATATGCTCCAGCGTATCGATAATTGAAATCGACGCCACATTGCGACCGTTGACCGTGGCCGCAATCTCCGCGAACACCTCGTCCAGACGGTGCAGGTCGATTCGCTTCGCCTCGAAGCCTCGCGATCGCAAATCCCGCAGCGAATCCTCGTCGGCATCGAAACCGATGTACGTGAGCCCGAGGTCGCGAACGGGTTCCGCGATCGCGCCATATCCACAGCCGATGTCCAAATGCACGCCATCGCGCGCGCCGAACTCCGTGATCAGCCCAACGACATTGCTGTACACCGAATACTCGTGATAGTGGAACTGGTAAGTTGCAGAATTCATAGTTTAGAAGCGGTGTTTCGCGTAGAAGCCATCGATGAATTGCGCCACGCGATGCCCGGGATCGATCTGGGCGGGCAGTTTCCCGGCGTCCTTGAGATCCCGATACTTCCTGGCGGCCTTTTTTTCGACTTCGCTGCCTTGGGCGAGGAGCTGGCGCTCGATACGATCGGCCAATGCGCTATTCGAGTATTTGTGCGCGAGAATGAGCGCGGCCTCTGCCGAGTAGTACTCCTCGGCTCCACCGACAATCCATTTGCCCGCCGTCGAAAGGCGTTTGTCGTGAAACAGCGCCGCCGACGGCTGAAACACCACCTTGTAACCGGCAAGCCTTACTCGCCACGAAAAGTCCACGTCATCGCAGTACAGGAAGAATGCTTCCGAATCAAAGCCATCAACTTCCTTTGCGACCGCTGATGAGACGAGGGCACACGCAGTCGCCGCCCAACTCGTCTCGCCCGTGACTGGATCGTAATCCTTCGGGTGCTCGATAGGTACCTGCCTTGCCTCGACGATGCCCACCCCTGGCTTGCGCATCGGCCGCACCAGTTCGCCGAAGATATTGGGCGCCACCACCGTGTCCGGGTTCAGAATCAACACGAGATCGGTCTGCAAATCGGCAAGCAGGCGATTCTGTCCGGCGGCTGACCCGAGATTCGCGTCGAAGAACGTATACTGAATCCGCGTCACGCCTTGCGGACGCAGTTTGGCGGCGCGCGTCTCGATCTCTTCGGACGTAAAGACCGGCTCCGGCGAGCAATCCCCCAACGCGATTTCCACCGATGACAACGCATCGGACGCAATCGCCAGATCGGCGGCACGGCCGATGCTCTCGAGAGCCGTATCGATGTGCTGCTGACTGTTGTTATACAGGACCGACTGAATCCGCAAGGACGCGGGACCGGTGATTGTCGTATCGTGCAGTGGCACTTGTAACCTCTGATGTATGACTAGTTCTTGCGATCAAGCTCTTGCGCGATCCAGGTCTGCAATTCGCCGATCCCGCGTTTGAGCGACCACTGCGGCTTCCATCCAAGGTTCGCCAACGATTCGCTCAAGTCGCACGCCGCGTGTCGTACATCTCCGTCGCGGAATGCACCGTTGATCTGCGGCTCGGGAGCGCCGTAATGCGCCGCGATGATTCGAGCCATATCGAGAATGCTCGTCGCCTGTCCGGAGCCGATATCGAAAAGGGAAAGTGCTTCCGGCGTGCGCACCAACGTCGCGACAATGGCGTCCGCCACATCGTCGATACTGACAAAATCGCGCGTCACATTGCCGTCTTCATAGAGCGGAATCACCTTCTTTTCGCGAGCAAGCCGAGAGAAAAGCGCGACGATGCCGGTATAGGAGTTAGTCAACGATTGACCCGGGCCATAAACGTTCTGCAGACGCAAAATCGACAGCGGCGTTTTCGTTGCGAGCGACCATGCACGCAGTACGTGTTCCTGCGCGAGCTTCGTTGCACCATAGACGCTCGTCGGCCGCGGCTCGGTACGGTCCGCACGCGAAGGCAGCATCGTCATCCCCGGGAAATCCCATTGCGCAGCCTCGAGCTGGGCGCGCCCGCGTTGGCCGGGATAAACGATCGTGCCATCGTCCTTCTGCCATGCCCCTTCGCCATAGACCGCGCGGCTGCTCGTCAGCAGAATGTGCTCGACCACGATGCCGTGCTTGACGAGCGCGTCCGTCAGCCGCGTGGTGCCGACGACGTTGACGAGCGCATGCCGACTCGCTTCCGTCAGCGATTGGCCCGTGCCCGTTTCGGCGGCCAGATGTATGATGATTTCCGGTTGAAAATCGCTCAGCAGCGCATCCCATGCACCGGCGTCCGTGACGTCGGCAACGACGAGTTCCGCTTTCTCGTGAAGCGCGCCAGGACGAACCGCGCTCGCATGGATCTGCGGATGCAAGTTGTCCATTACGACGTAGCGGCTTGCACGCGCTGCGAGTCGCTCCGATATCGCGCAGCCGATAAAGCCAGCCCCACCGGTCACGAGGATCTTTTTCCCGTCAACCAAGCTTGCATTCACGTCGCTCATCACACTCCCTCTTTCTTCATAGTCAATCTAGCCAAACAGTACTTCCATCCTTGTCCGGGCCCCCAATCCTTCAGCGCCAGGGCGCGTTTCTCGATCAGATGCCAACTGAACCATGCGCAGATGAAGGTAAAGAACACCGAGGCGGCAAGATAAAAAACAAAACCGTACTTGTATGCCCCCACGTACGCCAAAACCTGCTGAACCAGGAAACCGAACACGTAGATTCCATACGAGTAGTCGTTCCTGGAACCGATCCGGCGCGCCCAGCGCGGTAGACGGCAAGCAAGCCAGAGGATCGCGTATACCATCGCCGGATAGCCAAGCAGCAGATATCCACCCTTAAACAACGAAATCAGATAAACGACGACAGCAAACGCTCCCAGTTTGTCTGAAATCGGCAGACTCTTCGAATACGCTGCGGCACTCGATCCAATCAGGAAAATCGTTCCGTATTGAACGAGATGGCGATCTCCCGCCCACGGGAGGAGTTGAGCGGAGAATGCCGGATTGATAGTCTGGATCGCGAGTACGAACCATGCGACAACCGTCACGGCAAGCAACACCCTGCGGTGCGCCGTAAGAAGTCCGAACATCGCAAAAAGACCGACCATCACATAGCATTTCGCCTCGTATATCAATGTCCAAATCGAGCCGTTGAACACGCTCTCCGAAATCGAATGCCCATAGGGTGTCGTGTCTCGCAGCAGATCGTTGATTCCATATTGTCCGATCGTGAGCCGCCAGTTGTTCGTGATATAGCCCAGCGGACCGCCAAGCGCTGCATTCCAATATCCATGCAGCGTTCCCGCCTGCACGTAGTGAATGATCGGCCCGACACAGAGCGCGGTGACGATCAGCACCGCCCAGTACGCCGGAAAGATCCGCACGCATCGGCGCCACGCAAACTGCAACGCATCCGCTCGCATGCCGCTCTTCGCAATGAGAAATCCACTGATCGCGAAGAAGCCGGAGACGCAGATTCCCCCCATCGAATCCTGATTGAGCGTCAGGCGCCACATCGGGTCGGCACCGAAGCCGCCAAGAGGAAACGCATGGTCCCAAAGCACCATCGTCGCGAACAGCAGGCGAAGCAGCCCGAAGCCGTTGTCGTGGGTCGAAAGCCGGTCGGCGGGATTCGCAAGTGTCGACGGATCCGCGACGCGGGCGGACTGTGGCGCCCCCAGCACGTCGGCGGCATCGAATCGATCCGGAACTGTGACAGGTATTTCAGATTTCATTGCGCCGCCCCAACTTCGTTCAGCGTATCCCGCTCAAGCACGATCTCATGCATTGGAATACCTATTAATCCTGTACTGACACTCGTCGAATGCGACTTCAACAACACCGCATCGTGCAGCCATTGGTGGATCACGTGGTCGCTTTGTGAACCGTCGGCGACTGCAACCGTCACCGAATAATCGCCTACCGGCAAGACCGGCATTCTGAACCCGAATCGGACCGAAAAACTTTCGCCCGCCGCGACAGCGAACGGCTCGTTGAGGGTCGTGAGATACGTGTTGTCGCCAAACAGATTTTGCCCGAGCCGATCCCGGACAATGAATCCGACGATGGCACGCTCCAGGTTCTGCAGGGCTTTGACGGCGATGCGGATGCAAACGATCTCGCCTCCCACTACCCAATTCAGCGGCGCCCCCGTGCCATCCTCGATGCCGACATGCTCAATCGATGCGCCGCCAAGACCGAAATTCTTCGCGTCGGCAGTGAACTGGAACAACTCCACGTCGTTGCGCAGCTTCGACGCGTTGATGAGCAATGCGCGCTGGTCGCGCATATCGCCTTCGGCTATTGCGCGCACGACACTGCTGCGCTCAAGCGCGCGAACGCTTCGCCCCGATGCGCAATGCTGCTCCTCGTAGAAAGCCTCAAGATACGAGTCGCAAACGTCCTTTGCCGGACCGATTTCGCGAACGCGCCCCTTGTCAAGCCATACGACGCGGGTACAGAGATTGACCACCGCGTTCGTATCGTGGCTGACAAATAAAACGGTGCCCCGCTCCATGAACGCGCGCAGAAAACGCATGCACTTTTGCGTGAAGAATGCGTCCCCGACGGCCAACGCTTCGTCGATCACGAGCACGTCGGCGTCGACGTGCGCAATGACGGCAAAAGCAAGCCGCACGTACATGCCGCTCGAATAGGTCTTCACCGGTTGATCCACGAAGCCGCCAATATCGGCAAAAGCGAAGATGGCGTCGAGCCGCTCCTCGATCTGGGCTTTCGAGAGGCCCAGCAACGCCGCGTTCATGTATACGTTTTCGCGGCCAGTGAACTCCGGATTGAAGCCCGCTCCGAGTTCGAGCAGCGCGGCGACGCGCCCGTTGATCGCAACCCGGCCACCCGACGGCGTGAGCGTCCCGCAGATGATCTGCAACAACGTCGACTTTCCCGAGCCGTTGCGGCCGATGATTCCGATCGTCTCGCCCTTTTGTACGTGAAACGACACATGCTGCAGCGCATGAAACTCGCTTGCACCTTCCGTTCCGAGCAAACGAGCGGGCACCAACTTCGCGAGACCGCCGATGCGATGCCGAACTGCGGCCTTCAGACGGTCTGCCGGCTTGGCAAATACGCGAAAGCGCTTGCTGACGTCTTGGACGCTGATTGCCGGCAATTCAGAGGACATCGGCAAACCCCTTGCGCATTAACTGAAAATACTTGAAGCCCGCGCACGCAACGGCCACGCCCCCCAAAAACGCGAGGCCGAGCGGATGGAAATCCGGCACTCTGCCTTCGAGAAGTATCCCGCGTGACTGCTCGATGAATAGCGTCAGCGGATTGAGCTCCAGCCAGAAACGATACTTTTCCGGCAACGCGGATGCCGGATAAAACACCGGTGACAGGAACATCAGCACCATCGTGAACAAGCCCGTAATCTGCCCGACATCCCTCACGAACACGCCGGTGGCGGCCAGAAACCAAGCCACGCCGAGCGACATCAGCATCAGTGGCAACAGGACAATCGGCAAAAACAACGCACTTGCGAAAACGAAATGCTTGAACAGGGCGAAACCCAGCAGCAGCACCGCAAGACTGACGAGGGTATGGAAGAAGGCGGACAGAAGCGCGACGATAGGCAGTATTTCCAGCGGAAACACGATCTTCTTCACATAGCTCGGATTGTTCAGGATCAGACTCGGCGCTCGATTGACACATTCGGCGAACAATCCATGAATCGTCATGCCGACGAACAGCATCATCGCAAATTGCGCACGCCCCTGATCCTCCGCGCCCCCTCCCCATCTCGACTTGAAGACAAAGGAAAAGACGAACGAATACACCGCAAGCATCAGCAGCGGATTGAAGAAGGACCAAGCCAAGCCGAGTACGGACCCGCGATAGCGGCCGACGACTTCCCGCTTCGTCATCTGCCAGATGAGCGAAGCGTTCCGCGCGACCGAGCTTACGAGATCTCCCGGAGCAGAGGTAAAAACACTAATTATCGACATCGCGTGAAGCCGTTGCTTCTCTTATCTCATTGGGAAAGCAGATCGTTGACGCACAGCCCTACTGCATACCGCCAATCAGGCAGTTCGATACCGAAACGCTCTTTCAGCGCCTTGTTCGACAGTACCGAGTTTGCCGGGCGCTGTGCCGGCACGGGATAGGCGCTCGCCGGAATCGGCACGATCCGGCTGACGGCGAGCGGTGCCGCCCCCGGAGCCGCTCGCCAGGATGCGATGATCGCGTCCGCGAAACCGTGCCATGAAGTCTGCCCCGCGGATGTCATGTGATAGACGCCGGACGTGAACGCGCCTGCCGCGCGTTCACGCATCGCGGTCGTGAGCGCGTGGGCCGTGCCGTCAGCAATCGATCGCGCCCAGGTCGGCGCGCCGAACTGATCGGCCACGATCTTCATCTCTTCGCGCTCCTTGGCAAGACGAAGCATCGTTCGCAGGAAGTTCTTGCCGCGTGCGGCGAACACCCACGTGGTGCGAAACGTCAGCCAGTCGCCGCCGGTCTCCGCAACCGCCAACTCTCCCAGCAACTTGCTGGCGCCGTAGGCATTGACGGGACACGTCGGATCCGTCTCGATGTATGGCGACGGCTTGGTGCCGTCAAAAACGTAGTCCGTCGAGTAATGAACGAACAAGCCGCCGACACGCTTCGTCGCGGCGGCCAGCACACCTACCGCCTCACCGTTGATCACATTCGCTGCAGCACCATCGGTTTCCGCAGCATCGACCGCCGTATATGCCGCAGCATTGACGACGACATCCGGCTTCGCGTCCTCAACAATTCGAGCAAGCGTTTCGGGGCGGCCGAGATCGGCCTGCTCACGCGTGAGCGGGACAACTTGCCCCAATACCGCCAGACTCCGAGCGAGTTCCCAGCCCACTTGGCCGTTTGCCCCCGTCACCAAAATCTTCATGCATAGACCTCGGCTTCGCTAATCGCCTTGCCCGCGGCATCCTTTGCAGCAACAAGCGGCTCCCGATCAATCGGCCATTCGATACCGATTTGCTTGTCGCTCCAAAGGATGCTCCGCTCAAACTCCGGATACCAATAGTCGGTCGTCTTGTACAGAAAATCCGCTGATTCGCTCAGTACAACGAAGCCATGCGCGAAGCCCGCCGGCACCCAAAGCTGCCGCTTGTTCTCCGCAGACAGCCGTACGCCAACCCACTTACCGAAATTGGGCGAACTCCTCCGGACATCGACCGCGACGTCGAACACTTCGCCGTCGACTACACGCACGAGTTTCCCTTGCGCGTGCTGAATTTGATAGTGCAGGCCGCGAAGCACGCCACGGGCGGATCGGGAGTGATTGTCCTGAACGAATTCGATGCCCGGCTCAACGAGTTCTGTAAATTCTCGAGCATTGAAGCTCTCGAAGAAGAATCCGCGAGCATCGCCGAATACCTTCGGTTCGATAATCTTGACTTCCGGCAAAGCGGTAGCAGTTACTTGGATGGCCATGCGACTTGATCCGTAAGAATGTTTTTCAGGTACTGGCCATAGCCATTTTTCGACAAAGGCTGTGCGAGCTTGAGCAGTTGTTCCGCGTCGATCCACTGCCGCCGATACGCGATCTCCTCCGGACACGCGACGACGAGCCCCTGGCGCTTTTGCAGCGTCGCGATGAACGTCGCCGCCTCGATCAGCGAATCGTGCGTGCCGGTATCGAGCCACGCGTAGCCGCGGCCCATGATCTCGACGTCGAGCAAACCCGCGGCGAGATAGCGGGAATTCACGTCCGTGATCTCCAGCTCGCCGCGCGCGGACGGCTTGATGTCCGCCGCGATGTCGCACACCTGGTTGTCGTAGAAGTACAGCCCCGTCACCGCGTAGTTCGAGCGCGGCTTCGCGGGCTTCTCCTCGATCGACAGCGCGCGGAATTCGCCGTCGAACTCGACGACGCCGTAGCGCTCCGGATCGTGCACGTGGTATGCGAACACCGTCGCACCCGCCTGCCGCGCCGATGCCCGATCGAGTTGCTTCGCGAGATCGTGGCCATAGAAGATGTTGTCGCCGAGAATCAGCGTCGACGGATCGCGGCCGACGAATTCCCGGCCGATCACGAACGCCTGCGCGAGCCCGTCCGGCGACGGCTGCACCGCGTAGCGGATGTTCATCCCCCACTGGCTGCCGTCACCCAGCATCGCCTCGAAGCGCGGCGTGTCCTGCAGCGTCGAGATGATCAGCACATCGCGAATGTCCGCCACCATCAGCGTCGACAGCGGGTAATAGATCATCGGCTTGTCGTAGACCGGCAACAGCTGCTTCGACACCGCATGCGTGATCGGATACAGCCGCGTGCCGGAACCGCCGGCCAGAATAATGCCCTTGCGCGCCATCGGTTCAACCTTTACGCGCGTTGCGCGTAGTTCGTTTCGACCCACTTGCGGTAATCGCCCGACACCACTTCGTCGACCCACTCCTGATGGTCGAGATACCAGCGCACGGTCTTCGCAAGTCCGGTCTCGAACGTCTCGGCCGGCTTCCAGCCGAGCTCGCGCTCGAGCTTGCGCGCATCGATCGCATAGCGGCGATCGTGGCCGGGGCGATCGGTCACGTACGTGATCTGATCGCGGTACGAGCCGCCCGCCTTCGGCCGGGCCTCGTCGAGCAGATCGCACAGCGTGTGCACGACATCGAGATTCTTCTTTTCGTTCCAGCCGCCGACGTTGTACGTCTCGCCCGGCACGCCGCGCGCGAGCACCTCGCGAATCGCGCTGCAGTGATCGCCGACGTACAGCCAGTCCCGCACGTTCTGGCCGTCGCCGTAGACGGGCAGCGGCTTGCCGCCGAGCGCGTTCGCGATCATCAGCGGAATCAGCTTCTCGGGGAACTGATACGGGCCGTAGTTGTTCGAGCAGTTCGTCGTGAGCACCGGCAACCCGTACGTGTGGTGATACGCGCGTACGAGGTGGTCGGAGCCCGCCTTCGTCGCCGAGTACGGGCTGTTCGGCGCGTACGGCGTGGTTTCGGAGAACTGCGGATCGGCCGGCGACAGCGAGCCGAACACTTCGTCCGTCGATACGTGCAGGAAGCGGAACGCCGCCTTCGCGTCGGTGCCGAGCGCGCTCCAGTATTGGCGCGCGGCTTCGAGCAGCGTGAAGGTGCCGACGACGTTCGTCTGCACGAAATCGGCCGGACCGTGAATCGAACGGTCGACGTGGCTCTCGGCCGCGAAGTGCACGATCGCGCGCGGCTTGTGCTGCGCCAGCAGCGCGTCGATTGCGGCGCGATCGCAGATGTCGACGCGGGCGAATACATGCTTCGGATTCCCCTGCAACGACTTCAACGTGCCGAGGTTGCCCGCGTACGTCAGCTTATCGACGTTCAGCACCGCCTCGTCGGATTGAGCCAGCCAGTCAAGCACGAAGTTGGCGCCGATGAAACCGGCGCCGCCCGTTACCAAGATCATGGGATTCCTTTGCTGAAATTGGGAGCCGGTCAAACAACCGGCGTGCGCAGCATGGCCGGCACGCTCGGAAGCATGCCGTTGGTCGCTCGAATGACACCGCCCGGTTGCGGCCGCGTGGCTCGATCGAAGCCATGCGCCCAAGTCGGCAGTGCACAGCTACTGCCCCACAAGGCCGCAATTATACGGGCAAGGAAGTGAAAAAACATCCCTCTAACATCTTGATACAGCTCGATAAGTTTGCTAGCAAGCCGGCATTTTCGAGAACGTTTCCACTATGGAGACCGATGCCAGGCCGGATTTTCTCCGTCGCCGTTCCACTCGGACCGAAGTGCCTTCTTGTGATACCGTGAACTCGGTTTCGTCACGATTGCAAAGGAATGACAAATTTCTCCAGCAGCCCGCCGATCGCTTTCGGCGACCTCCAGGGCTGCCACGCCGCCTATCGGCAGCTCTTCGACACGCTCGCGCCGGCGGCCGACACCCCGCTCTGGTTCGCGGGCGACCTCGTCAACCGCGGCCCGGCCTCGCTCGCGACGCTGCGCGAGATCGCCGCGCTCGGCGAGCGCGCGATCGCGGTGCTCGGCAATCATGATCTGCACCTGCTCGCGGTCGCGGCCGGGATCCGCACGCTGAAGCCGGGCGACACGATCGGCGAGATTCTCGACGCGCCCGACGCCGACGATCTGATCGAATGGGTGCGCCACCGGCCGTTCGCGCACTTCGAGCGCGGCATGCTGATGGTGCACGCGGGCCTGCTGCCGCAATGGGACGCGGCGCTCGCGCTCGAACTCGCCGACGAACTTCAGCGCGCGTTGCGCGCGTCGAACTGGCGCGACACGCTGCGCAGCCTGTACGGCAACGACCCCAATTGTTGGAGCCCGGATCTGAAGCACGCGGACCGGCTGCGAGTCGCATTCAACGCGTTCACGCGCATTCGCTTCTGCACGCCGGAAGGCGCGATGGAGTTTCGGGCGAACGGCGGCCCGGCGGCCGCGCCCGCCGGCTACCTGCCCTGGTTCGACGCGCCCGGACGGAAAACCGCCGACGTGACGGTCGTGTTCGGCCACTGGGCCGCGTTGGGGCTGATGCTGCGCGAGAATCTGGTCGCGCTGGATTCGGGATGCGTGTGGGGCAACCGCCTGTCCGCCGTGCGGCTCGCCGACGATCCGGCCGCGCGCGTGGTCACGCAGGTCGCATGCGAGCGCTGCGGCGCAGCGGACGAATAGCCGCGCGGATGCCGATGCGGGTGCCGATACGGGCGGCAGGCTTGCCGCCGCCCGTCCCCGCGCACGGTTGAACGCCCCGCATTCGACCTGCGCATCGCGCGTCGGCCGATATGCCGGCGTGCGCCGCGCCTACCCTTCGCGGCGCGAAATCGCGTCGGCCCCGACTTCGGGCTCGGCCACGGCAACGGGTTCGCCGGCGGGCTCCGCGGGCGTCGGGTATGCGGCGGCCGCGAGCCGTGCGAGATCGGCGTCGAGCGGACGCTCGACGCCTGCCTGCATCCGCGCGAGCGCATCGGCAACCGATGCGCGCGCGAGCGCGGCCATCTCGCGCCGGTCGCCCGTCGCGGCGATCGGCTCGCACACGTAGAGATGCGCGGTGAGCGGCCCGTTCGCCAATACCATGTCGAGCGACTTGCCGAGCGGCAGATCGCCGACATAGGCCGGCGCGACCGACTGCCGCCCGCGCGCGTCCTCGTACATCAGGCAGATCGGCTGCACCGAGCAGTCCGCCGACACCACCGCCTGGAACAGGTTCGAATGAAACGGCAGCAGCCCCAGGCCGTCGGATGTCGTGCCCTCCGGAAACACGCACATCAGCTCGCCGTTGCCGAGGCGCTCGGACAGCTCGTGCATGATCCGCTTCGCCTCGCTGCGCTTCTCGCGCTGGATGAACACGGTCCCGAGGCGCTCGGCGAGCCAGCCGACGACGGGCCACGCGCGCACCTCGGCCTTCGACACGAACGGCGTCGGCCGCCACGCGTTGATCACGTAGATGTCGAGCCACGACACGTGATTGCCGACGACGAGCGCGCGCGCGTCGAGCCGCGCCGCATCGTTGTGCACGACGAGCCGCATCCCGCAGAGCTGCAGCATCTTCAGTGTCCAGCGCCGCGTGAGGTCCCGGCGGCGCTCGGGCGTCGCGCGCTCGAAGCGCAGCGCGACGGTCGCCATGCCGCGCAGCAGATGCAGGACGAGGCGCGCCTTGCGTAGGGCTCTCATGATGCGGCCCTCGTTCAGCGACGCTCGAACGCCACCTGCCCCGCGACGAGCGTCGCGCACACTCGCGCCGGCAGCTCATAGCCGAGGAACGGCGTGTTGTGGCCCTGGCTCTTCAGCGCGCGGGGCTCGACGCGCCAGTGCGCATTCGGATCGAACACGCACAGGTCGGCCGGCGCGCCTTCGCCGATACGGCCGGCGGGCAGCTTCAGCACATCGGCGGGCGCCGAGGTGATCGCCGCGAGCGCCCGCGCGAGCGGCACGCCCGCTTCGCGCGCCCACTTCACGGTCAGCGACAGCAGCAGCTCGAGGCCCGTCGCGCCGGGCGTCGCCTCGGCGAACGGCAGCAGCTTCTCGTCGTCATCGACGGGCGTGTGATCCGAGCAGATCGCATCGATCGTGCCGTCGGCGAGCGCCGCGCGAATCGCCTCGCGGTCGCGCTCGGCGCGCAGCGGCGGATCGAGCCGGAACTGCGCGTCGAAGTAGCCGATGTCGACATCGATCAGATGCAGGTGGTTCGCGCCGACATCGCAGGTCACGGGCAGGCCCTCGGCCTTCGCGGCGCGCACGAGCGCGACGCCGGCCGCCGACGACAGCCGCGCGACGTGCACGCGCGCGCCCGTCACCCGCATCAGCTCGAACAGCGTATGCAGCGCGATCGTCTCGGCCGCGACCGGCACGCCCGACAGGCCGAGCCGCGACGCGACGGGCCCGCTCGCCGCGACGCCGCCCTTCGCGAGAAACGCGTCGAGCGGGCGCAGCCACACCGTGTAGCCGTAGGTGCTCGCGTACTGCAGCGCGCGCAGCAGCACCTGCGTATCGGTGACGGGCACGTTCGCCTGCGTGAAGCCGATGCAGCCCGCCTCGGTCAGCTCGACCATCTCGGTGATGACCTGCCCTTTCAGGCCGACCGTCAGCGCGCCGAGCGGATACACGTGCGCCTGATTCCGGTTGCGGGCGCGAAACTTCAGCATTTCGACGAGGCCCGGCTCGTCGAGCACCGGATCGGTGTCGGGCGGGCACACGAGGCTCGTCACGCCGCCCGCGACCGCCGCCGCCATCTCGGATTCGAGCGTCGCCTTATGCTCGTAGCCGGGCTCGCGCAGCCGCGCCGACAAATCGACGAAGCCCGGCGCGACGATCAGCCCCGTCGCGTCGATCGTCTTCGCCGCGTTGAAATCGGCCGGCGCCGCGCCGATCGCGGCCACCTTGCCGGCCGCGACGAACACGTCGGCCTGCCGCTGCGTGCCGGCCGCCGGATCGATGAGCGTGCCGCCTTTGATATGAATCTTCATGCGCTGTCTGTTGATGCGTTGAATGCGTTGATTTCGGCGAAGCCGGCGCGCGGTGCGGGCCCGCCGCGTTGCCCGCGATGCCCGCGCCCCGTCAGTCGCTCGTGCCCGCGACGATGCCCATCACGGCCATGCGCACCGCGATGCCGAACGTCACCTGGTTCAGGATCACCGATTGCGGGCCGTCGGCCACTTGCGAATCGATCTCGACGCCGCGGTTCATCGGCCCCGGGTGCATCACGATCGCGTCGGGCGCGGCGAGCGCAAGGCGCTCGGGCGTCAAGCCCCAGCTCTTGAAATATTCCTGCGCGGACGGCAGCAGCGCGCCGCTCATCCGCTCGTTCTGCAGGCGCAGCATGATGATCACGTCGACGTCCCTCAGGCCTTCGTCGAGATTGTGGAACACGCGCACGCCCATCTGCTCGAGCCCGCCCGGCAGCAGCGTGCGCGGGCCGATCGCGCGCACCTCGGGCACGCCGAGCGTCGTCAGCGCGTGAATGTCCGAGCGCGCGACGCGCGAATGGAGAATGTCGCCGACGATCGCGACGCGCAGCTTCGTGAAGTCGCGCTTGTAGTGGCGGATCGTGTACATGTCGAGAAGGCCCTGCGTCGGGTGCGCGTGACGGCCGTCGCCCGCGTTGATCACGTGCACGTGCGGCGCGCAGTGCTCGGCGATCAGGTACGGCGCGCCGCTCGATGCGTGGCGCACGACGAAGAGATCGGCGTGCATCGCCGACAGATTGTTGATCGTGTCGAGGAGCGACTCGCCCTTGCTCGTCGACGACGCGTTGATGTTCAGGTTGATCACGTCGGCGGACAGCCGCTTCGCGGCGATCTCGAACGTCGTGCGCGTGCGCGTCGAATTCTCGAAGAACAGGTTGAATACCGATTTGCCGCGCAAGAGCGGCACCTTCTTCACTTCGCGGTCGGTCACGCTGACGAACTGCTCGGCGGTGTCGAGAATCTGATTGAGGATCGCGCGCGGCAGGCCCTCGATCGTCAACAGATGCTTGAGCTCGCCGTTCTTCGTGAGCTGCGGGTTGCCCTTCAGAAAGCCATAGCGAAAGCGCTCGGCGGGCGCGGCCGCGGCGGGATTGCCGGTGCGGCCGGAGGTGTCGGTCGTCATGATGTGCGTGATTCCAACGTGTTGCCAAACGGCGCCCGGATGCGCGACGCGCACGGGCGGCCGGAATGCGTCGCGCGCGTTCAGCCCGCGCGCGCCTCGGTGCGAAGCGTGAAGCGTCCCGCGTCCGCGCGCTCGAGCACGAGCGTCGCGTCCGCGTCGACGGCGAGCGCGCCGCCGACGAAGCGCGCCGCGACCGGCAGCTCGCGCCCGCCGCGATCGGCGAGCACCGCGAGTTCGACGGCCGCGGGCCGCCCGTAGTCGTATAGCTCGTTGAGCGCCGCGCGCACCGTGCGCCCGGTGTACAGTACGTCGTCGACGAGCACGATGCGCCGCCCTTCGACTTCGAACGGCAGCGACGTCGGGCTCGCCTGGCTGTGCAGCCCCTTCTTCGCGTAATCGTCGCGGTGCAGCGCGACGTTGACGACGCCGAAGCCCGGCGCGCCGAGGTCGCGCGCGAGGCGCTCGGCGAGCCACGCGCCGCCGCTGTGGATGCCCGCGAGCACGGGGCCGCCGGCTTGCGCGAACGCGGCGTCGCCATAGGCCGCGCGAATCTGGTCAAGCAGGACGCGGTAAAGCGCCTCGGCGTCAATTGAACTCATGATGATCGGGCAGTCCGTCGAGGTATTGTTGAAGGATGACGCGGGCGGCTTCCGCATCGACGCGATCCGCCGCGTCGCCGCGCGCGCGCAGGCCCGCGCGCGCCTCGACCGACGAATAGCGTTCGTCGACCCAGCTCACCGGCAGGTTGAAGCGGCCGTTCAGCTGATTGCCGAAGCGCATCGCCCGCTGCGTCATCTCGTGCGGCGCGCCGTCCGGATGCAGCGGCAGGCCGACGACGAGCGCGTCAGGCTTCCATTCGGCGATCAACTCGCCGACCGCCTTGAAGCGATGCTCGCGGTTCAGATTGCGAACGATGACGAGCGCACGGGCCGTGCGCGTCAGCAGATTGCCGACCGCCACGCCAATGCGTTTTTCGCCGTAATCGAACGCGAGGAGCGTTGCGTCGCGCGAAAGCGCCGCGCTCATGCGTGCCCTGCCTCGCCGGAAAGCATCGACGAGCTCACGCCGAGCAGGCCGAGCGCCGCCTCGAAGCGCTCCTCGGCGGGCGTATCGAACACGATCCGCGGATCGGCCGCGACCGTGAGCCAGCCGTTCTTCGAAATCTCTTCCTCGAGCTGGCCCGCGCCCCAGCCGGCATGGCCGAGCGTCAGCAGGAAACGCTTCGGGCCCGTGCCCGTCGCGACCGCCTCGAGCACGTCCTTCGACGTCGTCATCTCGAGCCCGCCTTCGACCGTCATCGACGAGTTGTACGCGCTGCCCTCGACGGGCTCGTGCAGCACGAAGCCGCGCTCGGTCTGCACCGGGCCGCCGAAGTACACGGGAATGTGCAGCAGCGGCTCGATCTCGAGCTTCAGGTCGATGCGATTGAACAGCGACTCGAGATCGATGTCGGTCGGACGATTGATGACGAGGCCGAGCGCGCCGCGCTCGCTGTGATCGCAAAGATAGACCACCGTTCCCGAGAACGTCGGGTCCGCCATGTTCGGCATGGCGATCAGGAACTGGTTGGTGAGGTTGATGCGATCGGAACTCTTTGACATGGTTTGAATTTTAGCAAAGACCCCGCGGCGCGAATGACGCCGCGTGTCGCGGCCTCGTAAGCCGCGCGGGTCGACACGACATACGCTCACTCTATCACGCGTTCGCGACCAATCGGCACGCGCGCCGCGCGCGATTGCGCCGCATCGGCCGAAAGCAAGAATCCGGCCTTGCGGCGCGCGTCGCCACGCGCCGCGCGATGCGCCGTCATGCGCCGCGGCCGGCCCCCGACAACGCGCCCGCAAGCGCCGCGCGCGCGTCGGACAGATCGGGCGGCGCCATGCCCGCCGCGATCCGGTGCAACGCGGCGCGCAATGCTTCGGCCGCCTGCCGGCACGCGCTGGCGCATGCGTCGTCCGTCGCGCCGAGATGCGCACGGCGGCGCCATGCGAGACCGAGCGCATCGGCAACGAGCGCCGTGTGCCCGAGACCGAGCGCGCATGCGGCCGAGCCGACGCGATACGCGGCCTGCGCCGCCTGCAACGCGGCGCCCGCATCGGCCGCGCGCGGATCGAGCGCCAGCTCGGTCATCGACGCGTCGGCCGTCTGCAGGAAATCCTCATACGCCTGGGCGTTGACGGTGACGACGCCGAGCTCGCGCGTCGCCGCGCCGCGCACCGCGTCCGCTTCGGCGCGCGCGGCGTCGGCCTCCCACAGGGCCTCGGACGCCTGCGTGCCCGCGACATGCCACGCGACGGTCAGCCCGTAGTCGTGCAGCAGCTCGACATCGGCGACGTCCTCCGCCGCCGCGCCGTACAGCGCGTAGTCGCGCCAGAAAAGCGCAAGCGCCTCGCCGACGAGCGCGGCGGGCGCAATGCGCAATCCGCGCGCCTGCTCGCCGAGCAGCAGATTGCAGCGCGCGAGAAAACGCTTGAGCTCGACACCGCCGCGCACCCGCAGCACACGCATGCACGCCCCCGCAAGACGCCAAAAGTCATAGGGAAACGGCCCGACCAGTTCGGCCGTGCAATCGGCGAGCCCGTCGAGCGCCTTGTCGGCCGCCGTGCCGGATGCGCGCAGCGCGCCGAGAAGCGCCTGCTCGTAGCGCGCGCGCAAGTGCGCGAGCGCATGCGGCGACAGCGCATACAGTGTCGCGGGCGGCACCGGGCGGCCGGCAAGCGCGAGCGCACCCTGCGACGTATCCGCGCGCAAGTCGCTCGCGGTCAGTGCGCACAGCGCGCGGTAATGCTCGAAGAGCAACGGCGAGCAGGCGAGTTCGCGCAAATTGTGCCGCTCGAGCGCCGCGCGGAAATCCCGCAGCGCGGCCTCGAATGCAATCGGTTGGAGTTCGGTCGCGGCAAGCGGCGCGGCATGAGCCAGCGCAACGACAAAGCGTTGCGCGGCGAGCCACCCTGCCTCCCGCAGCGCCGCCGCGGCGGCGGCGAGCGGTTCGGCCGGATCGGCGCGCCGCTCGAAGGCTTGTTGCGCGGTGCGCAGCGCCGCCTCGGCCGCGGGCACTGCGCCGCCTCGCGGATTGGGCAACGCGTCGAGAACCGGAACCGTCGCGATGTCAGAGGTAATGGGCACGAGCGTCAGCACCAGAAACGAAGCCGCGCCGCAAGCGGCGCCTCAACCCGTCGATGCCGCCGCGCCAACGCCGCCGGTTCGCTCGATGCCGAACCGCCGACGCGAGACGGTCAGATCTGAACCATCTCGAAATCTTCCTTGCGCGCGCCGCACTCGGGGCATGTCCAGTTGATGGGAACGTCTTCCCAGCGTGTGCCTGGGGCGATGCCCTCCTCCGGCAACCCAGCTTCTTCATCGTAAATCCAGCCGCAGATCAGGCACATCCAGCTTTTATATTCCATCTTAAGCCGCGTAAAGGAAAGTCCGTTGATTTGAGAGCCATGATGGTACCGTGTCGGCGGCGCACTGCCTAGCAATCGGCCTCTAGTCGCGTTTGCTCGCTGCAACGCGATAAAAAAACGCTTCGGCCCGCCCGAATCCGCCGCATAATTGACTGCGCGGGCGCACTGGGCTGGTGCACCCCGCCAATCAGCCTGTTTGTTTCCTCATTCCCCATTTTCATGTCCAGCAACACCCCTCCGATCGTCCTCACTTTCGGCCTGTCCGATCCGACGGGCGGCTCCGGCCTGCAGGCCGACCTGATGACTCTGGCGAGCATGGGCTGCCATGGCGTATCCGTACTGACGGGCTACACGGTGCGCGACTCCGCCGCCTGCGACGAAGTCACCGGTCTCGATCCCGACACCGTCGCCGCGCAGGCGCGCATGCTGCTCGAAGACATGCCCGTCGCGGCGTTCAAGATCGGCGCGGCGACGCGGGCGGAAGTCGTGAGTGCGATCGCCGAAGTGGTCGCCGACTACGACGGCGTGCCGCTCGTCCTCGCGCCGGATTTCACGCTCGACGACGAGCACGTGCTCGCCGCCGACGATCTGCGCGAGTCGATCGCCGATCTGCTCGCGCCGCAGACGACGCTTCTCGTCGCCGACCACGCGACGCTCATCGCGCTCGCACAGCCCGACGGCGACGCCGAGGCGCCGAACCTCGACGCCGCGCTCTCGCATCTGCTCGGCCAGGGCTGCGAGTACATTCTGGCGACCGAGACCGGCTCGCACCGCCTCGTCAATACGCTGTACGGCGAGGAAGGCCAGATCCGGCAGGACTTGTGGGAGCGCACGCCGCACCGGTTGATGGGCATCACCGACACGCTCGGCGCGGCGATCGCCGCACTGCTCGCGAACGGCCAGGAGCCGCCGGAGGCGGTGCGCGAGGCGCAGGAGTATCTATACCAGGCGGCGCGCGACGCATTTCGCCCCGGGATGGGCGCCTACTTGCCGGATCGCTTCTTCTGGGCCCGCAGCAACGAAGACGAATCGCCGGCGCCGGCCGGAATCGCCAAGCGGACGAACTGACGCGCGATACGCCCGCCCGGGCGGCGGCTCGGGCGGCGCCGGGACAGCCCTGGGCAGTGGCGGGCGAGTCCGGTGGCGGTTCGGCGGTTCGGCGGTTCGGCGGTTCGGCGGTTCGGCGGTTCGGCGGTTCGGCGGTTCGGCGGTTCGGCGGTTCGGCGGTTCGGCGGTTCGGCGGTTCGGCGGTTCGGCGGTTCAGCAAATTATCGAAAACCGGCTTTGCCGGTTGCGGCTTGTCGCTGCGCGCAAAACGCAGACGACTTCCCGATATCCGCTGGCCCCTGCTTCGAGCGCCCGGCTGCCGGTCATCCCCGCCGTGCCGCCGCTTTCGATTCCGCCGCCCCAAACGAAAACACCCGCATCGCTGCGGGTGTTTTCGTTTGGGAGAACGCGCGTTGCCGCGCGTCCTTCGATGCAATCGGCGTCAAGCCAATTACATGTCCATGCCCATGCCCATGCCCATGCCGCCCATGCCGCCCGGCATGCCGCCCGGCATCGGAGCGTCTTCCTTCGGCAGTTCGGCAACGGCTGCGTCCGTCGTCAGCAGCAGGCCGGCGACCGAAGCCGCGTTCTGCAGCGCGGTACGGGTGACCTTCGTCGGATCGACGACGCCGGCTTCGACCATGTCGACGTACTCGCCCGTCGCCGCGTTGTAGCCGTAGTTGCCCTTGCCCGCAGCAACTGCCGCCACCACGACGCTCGCTTCTTCGCCGCCGTTCGTGACGATCTGGCGCAGCGGCTCTTCCATCGCGCGCAGCACGATCTTGATGCCGGCGTTCTGGTCGGCGTTCACGCCGGTCAGGCTCGCGATCGCGGTGCGTGCGCGGATCAGCGCGACGCCGCCGCCCGGGACGATGCCTTCTTCAACGGCAGCGCGGGTGGCGTGCAGCGCGTCCTCGACACGTGCCTTCTTTTCCTTCATTTCGACTTCGGTCGCAGCGCCGACCTTGATCACCGCCACGCCGCCTGCCAGCTTGGCCACGCGCTCTTGCAGCTTTTCACGGTCGTAGTCCGACGTCGCTTCTTCGATTTGCGTGCGGATTTGCTTGACGCGCGCTTCGATGTTCACGGCTTCGCCCGCGCCGTCGATGATCGTCGTGTTTTCCTTGCCCACTTCGATGCGCTTCGCCTGGCCCAGTTCTGCCAGCGTTGCCTTCTCGAGCGTGAGGCCGGTTTCTTCCGCGATGACCTGGCCGCCCGTCAGGATCGCGATGTCTTCCAGCATCGCCTTGCGACGATCGCCGAAGCCCGGTGCCTTGACCGCAACGGTCTTCAGGATGCCGCGGATGTTGTTGACGACCAGCGTTGCGAGCGCTTCGCCTTCGACGTCTTCGGCGATGATCAGCAGCGGACGGCCAGCCTTCGCGACTTGCTCGAGCACCGGCAGCAGGTCGCGGATGTTCGACACCTTCTTGTCGTGCAGCAGCACGAACGGGTTCTCGAGGACGGCGACTTGCTTGTCCGGGTTGTTGATGAAGTACGGCGACAGGTAGCCGCGGTCGAACTGCATGCCTTCGACGACGTCGAGCTCGTCGGCGAGCGACTTGCCGTCTTCGACGGTGATCACGCCTTCCTTGCCGACCTTGTCCATCGCTTCAGCGATGCGATCGCCGATCGACGAATCGCTGTTCGCCGAGATCGCGCCGACTTGCGCGATTTCCTTGTTCGTCGTGCACGGCTTGCTGATCTTCTTCAGCTCTTCGACTGCCGCGGCGACTGCCTTGTCGATGCCGCGCTTCAGGTCCATCGGGTTCATGCCCGATGCGACGTACTTCATGCCTTCGCGGACGATCGATTGCGCGAGGACGGTGGCCGTCGTCGTGCCGTCGCCGGCGTTGTCGCTGGTCTTGGAAGCGACTTCCTTGACCATCTGCGCGCCCATGTTCTGGAGCTTGTCCTTCAGCTCGATTTCCTTCGCGACCGACACACCGTCCTTCGTGACCGTCGGGCCGCCGAAGCTGCGCTCGAGCACCACGTTGCGGCCCTTCGGACCCAGCGTGACCTTCACAGCGTTGGCGAGAATGTTCACGCCTTCGACCATCTTCGCGCGTGCGGAATCGCCGAATACGACGTCTTTAGCTGCCATCTTCTAACTCCTTGAATTCTCTGAGATTGTGATCCGTTGGCGAACGCTTACTTAGCGTTGACCACGGCCATGATGTCTTCTTCGCGCATCACGAGCAGTTCCTGGCCGTCGACCTTGACGGTTTGGCCAGCGTACTTGCCAAACAGAACACGATCGCCGACCTTCACGTCGAGTGCGATCGGAGCGCCCTTGTCATCGCGCTTGCCCGGGCCGATGGCCAGGACTTCGCCTTGATCCGGCTTCTCAGCGGCTGCGTCGGGAATGACGATGCCCGAGGCGGTCTTGGTTTCCTGATCCAGGCGCTTGACGATCACGCGATCGTGCAACGGACGAAGGTTCATATTCACTCCTCTCTTTGATTGAGACTGAAGAACGCTGAGGGAAACTACCGGACGGCTCGCCGACCGGCAGGAATTGTTAGCACTCTCGTGCAGCGAGTGCTAATTATATGGACGGGTTTTGACAAATTCAAGAAGTGCTGACGCATGCAATTCGGGAAAATTTCGGCGCCGCGCAGCAAGCGGAAAACGGCCGAGACGAATCCATGTCAGGCCAAAAATAACTCAACAAAAACAATGACTTACATAGATTGCACGCGATCCCGGCGAACACTGGGCGAACGAACGCGCACCGTTTTTGCAGCGAGGCCGAAGCCGATTCGACACCCGAAGCGGCCCGATGCCGAGCGGACGATCATCGCATACATCATCCTTACGTCCAAGTCCGACCATTGGCCGGCTCGCCTCCCCGCGATGCGTCCGAATCGACGTTCGCGAGCCGGCGCGGCGGCGCGTCGTCGGCCGGCCGGCGGGACGAGGCGGAAACGACGAGGCCGCATGACGTCACCGCCATGCCGCCCCGCTTCGCCTTCCGGCTGACTACTCTCCACCAGGGGCGCGTTCCGCTATCCGACCGAAACGCGCCGCGCCATTACTTCGGCAGCGCGCCGACGAGCGTCGCGACCGTCGACGAGACGGGTGCCAGCGGATTCGACGCCGCAGCCGTCGACTTCGACGACGACACGCTCAGGTTCGGCAGCGACGCCACCACTGCGCCGACCGACGAGCCCAGCGAATTGACGACCGAGCTCGTGGCGGCCGCTCCCGTCGTCAGCAGCGAGCCGGCCGACGCGGCCGCGCTGCCGAATGCGGCGCTGCCCGACGTCAAAACCTTGCCAGCCGAGGCCGCGCCCGAACCCATCAGCGCCGAGCCGACGCTTCCGAGTTGCGAGGCCGTCGCCACGCCGGTGCCGGCCGCCCCCGTCAATGCGCCCGCGACGCCGCCGATCGCGGCAGCCGGGTTGGTGCCCGCCACCGTCGCGATCGTGCTTGCTGCGTTGTTTGCCGCGCTCGTCAGCGCGCCGGCCGGATTAGCGACGGGCAGCGCGGCCACGAGGCCGCCGATCGCGCCCGCGACCGGGGTGCCGTTCGCCGCGCGCGCGAGCGTGCCCGCGACGGTGTTTGCGGCCGCGGTCAGCGCGGCGGGATTGGCAACGGAAAGCGCGTTCGCGAGACCGCTCGCGACGCTCGTGATGGGCGTGATCGGATTGCTGCCGATCGCGTTCGCGAGCGTGCCGACCACGTTGTTCACGACGCCCGGCAACGGGTTGTTGCTCATCGCCCCCGAGATCGCGCCGGCCGCGGTGCTGCCCGCGCCGGCGAGCGCGCCCGTCACGTTGCCGGCGGCGCCCGTCAGTGCTCCCGAGCCATTGCTCGCGGCGCCGGCCAATGCGCCAGCCACGTTGCTCAGTGCACCCGGCCGCGGATTATTGTTCGCCAGATTCGTCAGCGTGCCGACTGCATTGCTCGCGACACCCGACAGCGGGTTGTTCGCCGCCGCGTTTTGCAGCGTGCTCGCCGCGTTCGCAAGCGTACCCGTCAAGTTGTCGAGTGCGACGTTGCTGATCGATGCGTCGGCCGAACCGAGCGCGCTCGCATGGATCGAGCCATGTTGCGTCCCGCCGGCGAGCGCCAGCATGGCGCTCCCCGACCCGGCGCCGCCGAGGTCAGTCACCGAAGCGGAAACCGGAAGCGTATCCAATCCGGCTGCGACGGCCGGCGTCGCAGCCGCGACTCCGAACGCAACCGCTGCGGACAATGCAATGCTCGTCAACTTGAAGTTTTGTTTCATAAGTGACCTCGTGTGGATGGGTACCGCCGTCGTTACGGCGCCGAGGTCTCCGCACGGAACATGCCAGCACGCGCACCCAATCGATCGCGCACCGTTTTCTCCGAAAAAGCAAACGCTTGATGAATTTATTTGCCAAATTCATCGCACAAACAGAATAGTTGACCGCCATCTACATTGCCGTTACGGATGTCGTAACGTAACAGCGCATTCCATTCCGTTACATTCACATCCCAAACCATTTGCCCTCTAAAAAACGCACATCAATCACATAAAAATCAAATGAAAATTCAATAAAAAATCGAATCCATATTCTTCCCGCAACCCATCTTCCCGCCAAGGCCATCGCCCCCTGCGAAGCCGAAGCAATGTTCGCCGCCGGCCCGCGCATCGCGAAGATCGTTCCAGAACAGTCGCCAAACCATGGCACTAGAAATGGCGCCCGGCGGGACCCAATCGGATTTCATCAGACTTGAAAACCTGCCTGGGCGCGCGCCCTGCAACAACCGCAAACGTCGGAGCATGCCACCGCACGCGAGGAAGCGTCGACGCAATCGCGGTGCGGACATGGCGATGCCAGACAACATTCTTCATTACCCTTCATTTTCAAATAAATAATGTAAAAATCCTTTCACTCGCCTCCTAATTGATTTCACAAAAATCCGTTTCAAATGGATCAGAAATTTCACCCAAAAAGCGTTTCCAATCATGAGATCGCGCAGGAAATTTCAAACGAGTGCCCGGCCTTTCATGAAACGGACATCTTTATCGGTATCGAGCCGCGAAGATCGGGCCAGGCGATCGGGTGAGATCGCCTCCGAAGACGAGAAGGGAAAAGCCCGCATTGACGATCTCGAGGGGCGTCCGAGGCGCCCGCAGCGTGCTTGTCGCGGACGTCGATTTCGCTACGGGATGAAAAAGGAAGTGGCTCGGCGTCCGCAACGCGCGGGCCAAGGGCGCACCACGTGAAGCCGCCGACGCGCCCGCGCGCAAGCCGCCAGGATTGCCCTCTCGATCCGAGCGGACGCGCACCCGGCCGGTACGTCTGTCAGCCGGCGCGCTACGCCGCCTTCATCGCGCCGGCCGCACGACTTCGCGGCCGAGCCGGCGCGTCGCACGACGCCGCGCCACGGGCCGGCTCGGCTGAACTGGCCGAACCGGCTCCCAGTTGGTGTGTCCGATACGCATCGCCCCACTCCCGCAGGCTGATCAGCACCGGGGCGAGCGTCTTGCCGAACGGCGTCAGTTCGTATTCGACCTTCGGCGGCACCTGCGGATAGACATGCCGCGCGACGATGCCGTCCGCCTCCAGTTCGCGCAATTGCAGCGTCAACATTCGCTGGGTGGTGTTCGGCATCAGCCGCGTGAGCTCCATGAAACGCTTTTTCTCCTTCAGGAGATGAAACAGGATCACTGGCTTCCACAGTCCGCCGATGACCGAAAGGGTCACCTCGACGGAACACCCGCTCTTGCTGTCGAAACGCTTCGGTCGCATCGTGCACGTACCTACAGAATTGATAGTACCTGCGTTAATTGTACGTTCTTGCGCCGAAAGAAGCAGGTGCGGACAATTCGCACATCCGCCATCGGCCGGGGCGGCCGAATGCGCGCCGCATGCGCACGCGTGCGGCACGTACGGCGAACGGCACACGATACGCGCGCCGATCTCCCCGCCCGCCATTGCGGGCGCATCGGCCGCACACCGAGCGATGCGCTCGCTCACCACTCACAGGAGTCGAATCGATGAAAGCCATCATGTTGCGTCAACCCGCCGGCCTCGAGCATCTCGAACGCGTCACGCTCGCCGATCCCGGTGCACCGGCCGCCGGCGAAATCCGCGTGCGCATTCACGCGAGTTCGCTCAACTATCACGATCTCGGCGTCGTCACCGGCAGGCTGAACCCCGCCGACAAGCGCATTCCAATGTCCGACGGCGCAGGTGTCGTCGAAGCGATCGGCGAAGGCGTCACGGAGTTCGCGCCCGGCGACGCGGTCGTGTCGACCTTTTTTCCGTACTGGCTCGACGGCGGGCCGACCGTCGCGGACTTCGCGACGGTCCCGGGCGACGGTGTCGACGGCTACGCGCGCGAGTCGGTCGTGCGCCCCGCGCACTGGTTCACGCATGCGCCGCAGGGCTACACGCACGAGCAAGCCGCGACGCTGACGACGGCGGGCCTCACCGCATGGCGCGCGCTCGTCGTCGACGGCGGCCTGAAGGCGGGCGACAGCGTGCTCGTGCTCGGCACGGGCGGCGTATCGATCTTCGCGCTGCAGTTCGCGAAGCGAATGGGCGCGACCGTGATCGCCACGTCGTCGTCGGACGAAAAGCTGGAACGCGCACGCGCGCTCGGCGCCGATCACGTCGTCAACTATCGTCGCGACGCGAACTGGGCGGCGAAGGTGCTCGCGCTGACGAACGGGCGCGGCGTCGACCACGTGATCGAGGTCGGCGGCCCCGACACGCTCCCGCAATCGATCCAGGCATGCCGGATCGGCGGCCATATCGCACTGATCGGCGTGCTGACGGGGATTGCCGGCCCGGTGCCGACCGTCGCGCTGATGGCGCGCCAGCAGAACCTGCAAGGCCTGATCGTCGGCAGTCGCCGGCATCAGATCGACATGGTGCGTGCGATCGACGCAACCGGCATCAAGCCGGTCGTCGATCGCACGTTCGCGCTCGACGACATCGCCGACGCGTTCGCCCATCAAGCGGCCGGCAAGCACTTCGGCAAGATCTGCCTGTCGATCTGAGCGCGGCTTGCGCCGGCCGCCGCTCAGCCCATCGACCTGTGCCTCGTGTGAACGATCGGATTGTGCCGCGACGTGAAGCTCATCGACGCGGCCAATCGCGCCAATGCAGCCTCGCCGGCGTCGCCGATCGGGCTGCGCGCGGGCACGGCGAGCAGCATGTCGAGCCAAGCGCTCAGCGCGTCGCGGTGAAACCGCGCGGCGATCGATGCCACGGCCTGCGGCGCCGCGATCATCACGCCCGCTAGCAGGTAATACGCCCAGAAGCTGCCCGCGCCCGTCAGACGGTCGAGCCTGCAAACGGCGAGCGCGGCGAGCAGCCCCGGCGCCGAGGCGAGATCCCCGCGCTCGCGAAGAATCGCGGCGGCGACGCCGTTGTGCTCGCCGCCGTAGGCGTCGAGCGTGATCGGCGCATTCATCGCAAGCGTGGCCGAAAATGCCGCCAGCGCGCTCAACGCGTCGGCGCGCTTTTCGTCCGCGCCCCACATGCGCCCGATCGCGCGGTCGATCACCCGCCCCGCCGCCGGCCCTTCGAAGGCGGCGATGCCGCGCATCGCATCGTCCGCGGCTTTGCCGTCGCTCGCGAGCGCGCGCCCGATGCCAAGCTCGATCGAATCGAGCGCGGCCCAGCCGAGTTCGGCATCGTCATAGCCAAGTACGTCGGCAACGCCATGCGCGCCGTCAAACACGGCCTTCGAACCGGGCAGGTAACGGTCGACGGCGGCAAGCAGCCGTTTGGGCGGCGTGCGCGCGAGTTCGCCATATGCGTTGCCGCGCGCCTCGTCGACGGATGCGCCGTCGCCTTCCAGCGCCGCGAGCAGTTCGTTCAGGAGGAGACCCACGTCGGCGGCCGCAACGCGCGCTTCGCGGCTTGACGCCGCCGCGGCGGCGAAACGCTCCGCATGA